>CAZWDM010000029.1:1491-10680 GCA_964632415.1 uncultured Dehalococcoidia bacterium
GCCGGACACGACCACGGCGATCACGATGACCACGGACACGACGACCACGCCGGACACGACCACGGCGATCACAGCCACGACTTCCGAGATTCCAGCCGACGCAGCCTGACAATTGCGCTTGCGCTGATAACGACCTATATGGTCGCTGAAGTTATCGGCGGCCTTGCGTCCGGAAGCCTTGCGCTCCTCGCCGATGCCGGTCACATGCTCACCGACGCCGCCGCCATCGTTATGGCGCTGATAGCCATGTGGATCGCGGACAGGCCCGCGTCGGTCGAGCGCACTTTCGGCTACCACCGCACCGAGATCCTCGCGGCACTCGCCAACGCTTTCTCCCTATGGATAATCGCCGCCTGGATTATCTTCGAGGCTTACCACCGCGCGTTCGTGGAAGTACCCCACGTCGAAGGAATGTGGGTGCTGGTTGTCGGCACAGGCGGCTTGATTATCAACCTGGTCGCCGCGTGGATACTCCATGGCTCATCTGAGCACAGCCTGAACGTCGAAGGCGCACTGCAGCACGTCATAGCCGACCTGATGGGTTCGGTTGCCGTCGTAATCTCTGCGATACTTATCCTCACGCTTGAAGATTCAATGGGAAGCAGAATCTTCATCGTTGACCCGATTCTGAGCGTCATCATCGCGCTGCTAATCTTGTGGAACACCCGGCACTTGATTGTCCGGGTGACCAACGTGCTGCTCGAAGGGACGCCCGAACACATAGATGTCTTCGAACTGTGCTACGAGATCGAGGAGGTCGAGGGCGTAACCCTAATCCACGACGTCCATGTCTGGACAATCAACCAGGGCAATGAGGCATTCTCCGCGCACATCCTGATGGATCCCTCATACCACGAGGACAATCAGACTTCCCTTGAGGAAGTAAAGCGCATCGTCCACAGCCACGGCATCGGCCACGCAACGATACAGCTGGAACGCTCTGTGGCAGCCTGCATGGAAGGGGAATTCCACCACGTCGGCCACCTCGAGTTCGAGAGCCGCGCCGCAAGCCGCGGATGATCGGCTATATCCGAGTAATGACTCCGCTGTAACTCGACCAGGAGAAAACAGAATGGGGACAGCCTTTTGCTGTCCCCATTTACCTTCCTGGAATTGCCCGCCGCACGACAGGCTGCGAATCTCGCCAGGCCTACTGCGTATCCAGCGCCCGCATCAGGTTCGCCATCTCTATCGCAGCAAGCCCCGCGCCGTAGCCGTTGTTGCCCTGCTTGCCGCCCGCGCGGTTGATCGCCTGTTCCAGCGTATCCGTAGTCAGCACACCGAATATCACGGGCACTCCGCTATTGAACCCCGCATTCGCGATGCCCTTCGCAGCCTCACCCGCTACATGCTCGTAGTGGTCCGTCTCGCCCCGTATCACCGCCCCCAGGCATATCACCGCGTCGTGACGCCCGGACTCCGCAAGCTTCTTCGCCACCAGCGGCAGTTCGAACGAACCAGGCACCGAAACGACGGTTACATCATCGTCGCGCACGCCATGCCTCGAAAGTGCGGCGCTCGCACCATCGAGCAGTTTCGAAGTTATGAAGTCGTTGAAAGTCGCCACCACGACGGCTACGCGAAGCCCCTCGCCGTTCGCCCCGCCCTGAAGTTCCTGGCTCATTGATCGTCACCTGCCGCAAAATCAATATCGAGCATGTGCCCCATCCGGGTGACCTTCGTCTCCAGGTAACGGCGGTTCTCCTCGTTCACCGGCGCGATCAGTGGGACTTGCTCCACAAGCTCCAGCCCAAAGCTCTCGATTCCAACCCGCTTCTTCGGGTTGTTCGTGAGAAAGCGCATCTTCCTCACACCCAGGTCAACGAGTATCTGCGCGCCCACACCGTACTGCCGCGGGTCGGGATCGAATCCCAGCTTGATATTGGCATCAACGGTGTCCAGTCCCTCGTCCTGCAGCGCATACGCCTTAAGCTTGTTGTGTATACCGATGCCGCGTCCCTCCTGCCGCATGTACAGGAACACGCCGGACTCTTCCTCTCCGATCTTCTGCAGCGCAAGGTTCATCTGGTCGCCGCAGTCGCACCGCAGGCTGGAGAACACATCGCCCGTCAGGCATTCGCTATGCACGCGCACAAGCGTCGCCTGGTCCGGTCTGACATCTCCCTTCACCAGCGCCACATGCTCGTCCCTGTCCACCAGGCTCCTGTATGACACCGCCGCGAATTCGCCAAACTTCGTGGGTACCCGCGCCTCCGCCACTCGCTCGATGAGCCGCTCATGCTCACGCCTGTACGCGATGATATCCGCCACGCTCACGATCTTCAGGTCGTGCTTGCCGGCAAACGTCTCAAGCTGTGGCATGCGCGCCATGGAACCGTCATCCGCCATGATCTCGCAGATCACGCCCGCAGGCTGCAGCCCCGCCAACCTCGCCAGGTCCACCACCGCCTCAGTCTGCCCCGCACGCTTCAGAACGCCGCCTTCCATGTACCGCAGCGGGAAGATATGCCCCGGCCGCGCCAGGTCTTCAGGCCTTGTGCTCGGATCCAGCAGCGCCTCGATTGTCGCGGAACGGTCGTGCGCCGATATTCCAGTCGTCGCCCCGTCCAGCACATCCACCGAGACCGTGAACGCCGTGCTCAGGCGTGCCGTGTTCTCGTACACCATCATCGGGATTCGGAGCTGGTCGAGCCGCTGCGACATCATCGGTACGCAGATCAGGCCGCGCCCCTCCGTCGCCATGAAGTTGACGGCTTCGGGCGTAATCAGCTCCGCGGCCATAGCGAGGTCGCCTTCATTCTCGCGGTCCTCGTCGTCCACGATGATGATTATCTTGCCCGCTCGTATGTCCCTTATCGCTTCATCAATGCTGGAGAGAGGCATTTCACCCTCCTAACCCATTTGTCCCTTCCCTTTTTTGGGGGGAAGGTCAGGGCCTGCCCTGAGCCTGTCGAAGGGACGGGGGTATTATTCACTAGAGTTCGTCGGCCGTGTCCACCGGCGCGCGCCCTGCCATCGCCAGGCGCTCTATGTACTTCGCCATAATATCGACTTCAAGATTCACGCTGTCGCCGACCACTCTGTCCTTGAATACCGTATTCTCAAGTGTGTGCGGAATTACCGTCACGCTGAATGAAAAGTTATCACAGTTTACAATGGTGAGGCTCGCCCCGTCCACAGCGATGAAGCCTTTTTCCACCACATACCGCATTAGTGATACCGGCGCGTCGAAGGTAACCATCAGCGCGTCGCCGTCACCCTCGATGGAGCGTATGTTGGCGGTACCGTCCACGTGCCCCTGCACCATGTGCCCCCCGAAGCGACCGTATGCCGGCATGGACCGTTCGAGATTCACGGGCGAACCCGATTCCAGCTCTCCCAGGTTAGTCCGCCGCAGCGTCTCCGGCACCACATCCACGCTGAATGTGGACTCGTCATGGGTCGTTACCGTGAGGCACGCACCGTTGACCGATATGCTGTCCCCCACCTTCACATCACTCAGCACCTCGGACGCGCCGATCACCAGCCTGCCCTCTGCCATGCTCTTGACGGAGCCGACCTCTTCGACTATCCCTGTGAACATCGTTCAATCTCCCCGTATCCATTAAACCTTGTCACTTCGTGTACCCGATTACGGCCACATCCTTGCCAAATCGCCGTATCTCCACATCTCGCAGCCGCAGCGCCTCCTCCATCCTCGCAATTCCGATGCCGCCCACCGGGGATATCGCATCGTCGCCGCCTATTATAACTGGTGCAACGAAAGCCACAACCTTATCGACGGCTTCCAGGTCGAACAGCGCGCCAATAGTAGCGCCTCCGCCCTCAACCAGCACGCTCGTTATGTCGCGCGCCCCCAGCAGGCACAGCAGTGCCTTCAGATCGACGCCACCATCCCCTGAGGGCATCCTGACCGTCTCCGCACCTTCCAGCGGCGCTTCCTCGCAATCATCCGCGACCGCAACCACCGTCTCGCCCGGCGCGCACAGCATCTGCGCGTCCTGCGGCATCCTGCCATGGCTGTCCAGCACCAGGCGCAGCGGCTGACGCTCGTTCGCTATGCCCTCCGCATCGCGCGCCGTCAGTTGCGGGTCGTCCGCAAGCACCGTGTTGATCCCGACCATGATGGCGTCCGACCGCGCCCTCAGCAGGTGCGCGAACTCCCTCGACTCCCCGCCGCTGATCCACTTGGAATCGCCCGACCGCGCCGCAATCTTCCCGTCCAGGCTCATAGCGTACTTTGCCGTCACGAACGGCAGACCGGTCATGCTGTGCTTGACGAACGCCTCTATCAGCCGGCCCGCCTCGTCCCCACACTCCCCGACATGCGTCCGAATACCCGCCTCATTCAGCCGCGCAACGCCACCACCGGCAACATTCGGATTCGGATCAGCCACCGCAATACGCACCTCCGCGACGCCCGCCTCGATGATCGCTTCCGAGCATGGCGGCGTCCGGCCATAGTGGTTGCACGGCTCAAGTGTGGTGTACAGCGTCGCGCCCCTCGCCGAGTCGCCTGCAAGTGCGAGTGCCGCAGCCTCCGCGTGCGCCTGCCCCGGCGGGTGCGTCCAGCCTTCGGCAATAACCTCGCCGTCCCGCACGATGACGCAGCCCACGGCAGGATTCGGGCTCGTCGTCCCCAACGCTCCCCATCCAAGCTCCAGAGCGCGCTGCATGTGCTGCATGAGGCTGTTATTCCTGCACCCGATTGTCCCTTCCCGCTTGATGGGGGAAGGTTAGGATGGGGGTGACCATCCTCTATATTCTGTCATTCCTGAAATCCCTGTACGCGCGGCTGGCAGTCGGCACCGTCTGCCCCTGGTACTTGCTGCCCAGTTCCGGCGACCCGTAGGGCACATCCGCCGGCGTTGACAGCTGCAGGAACGAGAGCTGCCCGATCTTCATACCGTGGTGGAGCGTGATCGGCAGGTTCGCCACATTGCTCAACTCCAGAGTGAGGTTTCCCTTCCATCCCGGATCGACATACCCCGCCGTCGAGTGAATGAGCAGGCCGACGCGTCCCAGAGAACTCTTGCCCTCCAGCCGCGCCACCAGGTCATCGGGAATCTCGATGCTCTCCAGCGTGCTCCCCAGCACGAACTCCCCCGGATGCAGCATGAACGGCTGCTCGCCGATCTCCTCCATCTCGGTCAGGTCGCTCAGGTCCTCGCGCACGTCTATGTACGGACGCCGCGAGTTGCGAAACACCAGGATGTGCTTGTCGAGATGCACATCCACGCTCGCCGGCTGGATGCACCCCTCTCCTAGCGGATCGACGACAATCCTGCCCTCCGCCAGCAGCGCCTTGATTGTATGGTCGCTAAGAACCGTCATTCCGCACTCCCGCAGTTGCGGCACCCCGTCCGCACGCTATATTCATGATATGGGCGTCTATTCTAGCAATTTAAGAAGCGGATAAACAGGCGCATTGCCTCCACATGAGCGCATTGGCAGACCGACACAATGAGAAAGCGGGCGCTCCACGCATAGGAACGCCCGCTCTTCAAATGCCTGGTCACCGACGGCTATCAGCTGTCTGCATATTGCTGACGGCTGATCGCTGACACCTGACCGCTAATAGATCGCGAATCCCGCCTGCACCCTCAGCGACAGCGTCACCTCTCCCCCGCTCACGCTCGGCGCGACCGATGCGGCAGCCGACCGTGCAAACGCAAAGTCCAGGCTCTCCCGGGCAAAGCCACTCACCGACGGAGACGCAGCCCCCTCGCTGATATAGATCAGCCGTCCCACGCTAACCTCCGACAGCTCCGCAAGATGCTCAGCCTTCACCTTGGCATCTGCAACCGCCATCTCGCGCAGTTCCGCCATCCTCGGCTTCGGATCCTCCAGCGTGAAGCTGATATTGCTTATCCGCACCACATCGCCGCCCGCCTCGACAACCTCGTCGATCACCTCGCCAATCTCGTCCAGGTCCCGCAGTTTCACCGTGGCCCTGTTATTGACGCGATAGCCCGTCAGCACTTCCTTGCTGCTGCGAATGCCGTCCTTCTCCTCCTCCACATAGTTGTAGCGCGGATACACGCTGAATCGGCTCGTCTGAATATCCTCGTCCTTGACACCCCGCTCCTTCAGCACTGCGATGACCGCGTCCATCGCGGTCGCCGCCTGCTCGTTCGCCTCAGACACCGTCGGCGCGCTGACCTCCACGCCGAAGTCCAGCCTTGCCAGGTCCGGCGGCAGCGAAAGCGTACCCTCGCCCGACACCCAGATGCCAGTCCCGTCGCTGCCATAAGCGGCGGGCACAGCCTTTTCGACGGTGTTCGTCCCCACTTCCGGCGCAGCCTCCACCTCGCCCCTGTCCAGCGACACCAACCCGAATGTGGCGATTACAGCCGCCACCGCTACTAATATTGCCGCAGTCTTCCTCATTGGCTTCCTCCTATTCCTTCCTCGTTTCTTCGAATGTGGGCATCCAATAGCCCCTTCATGATGTATAACGCCTGCAACCGACGAAATGTTCCCGTCATCCCGCACTCACCCATAAAATTCAGCCCGACGCCTCCCTTCGCCGCCGCACCAGGCTTGCAGCAATTGCCACGACCGCAACTACTGCTGAAGCGCCCACAACCACAATCACCCATATCGGAGTGGTCGCGCCCTGTGCAGATTCCCTGGCACTTTGAATCTCGGCCGATTCTGCCTGTGCCGTCGCCCGCATTGCCCGATCCTCTGCGTCTGCCGTTGAAGTAGCATAGACATCCCCGAGTTTCGCCTCGTAGGTTGCCTCCGTTGCACGACGCTGTTCTGCCAGTTCCAGCGCCCTCGATGCCTCGTCCTTCTCCCACTGCGCAAGAGCCGTCCCGTACTCCACCTGCTCCTGTGAAGCAGCGGTAGCATCCGCCTGCGACTCCGCAACCTGCGCCTCGTACGTTGACCGTGCCGTAAAGTGTGCCTCTGCAGTCGCCGTAGCCTCAGCCCGAACCTCGGCCTCAACCGTAGCCGCAGCCTCCACATCCGCTTCAGCCCCTTCCTGCGATTCCACCTGCTTCTCTACAATCCTCTCGCTCTCCTGAACATCCCGCGCCGAAGGCTCCAATTCAGGCGCGGGTGAGGAAAGAGGCATTGCCGCCGCGGGTGCCGCGGGCTGCGGCACAGCAGCAGCAGGGGCAGCAGGGGCAGCAGGCGCGGCGGTAGGCTGTGGCGCGGCAGCAGATGCGGCGGGTGCGGCAGGCACTTCAGTTGAATCTTCCTCAGCCGGAGCCTCCTGCGCCATCGCGACCGGAGCAGCAGTTGCAAACGCTTGCGGCGCAGCGGCAGGAGCCGCAGGTGCAGCAGCAGCCGGTACGGGTGCGGCGGTGGGCGCGGCGGGCGGGGCAACCTTTGCAGCCTGAACCACAACCTGCCTGGCGCGCTCAGGTGCGGGAGCCGCGGGTGCGGCAGGTGCAGGCGCGGCAGCCATCGGCGCAGCGGCGGCGGCAGGCTGAGCGGGCGCGGGCGCAGCAGCCATCGGCGCAGCGGGTGCAGCAGGTGCGGGCGCAGCGGCAAATTCTGCCGACGATCCCGAGAATCCCAGCCGCGCCAGGAACACAACACCCACCACCAGCACGACCACCAGCGCAGCCGCCCCCGCCGTCGCCAGCCCACCGGTGAACGAAGCAAGCGAAGGGAAGCCGCGCCGTGCCGTTGCCTCTTCCACATCCGCCGCCGTCAGCGCATATGACCGAGGAGTTTCCAGAAGCGGCATCCGTCCCAGCAGCATCGTCGTCGCCCGCAGCGATTCGAGCTCCGCAGTACACTCGTCGCAGCCCGACAGGTGCCCCTCAACACGGCGAGCCTCGGAAGCGCTCACTTCTCCGTCTATGTAAGACGATAGCAGCGCCCGGACCTTGGCATGTCGCCTGTTCTGCCAGAACGTGGTCATAGTTTCTCCGTCATCATGTTTGACGAAATTCCGCAGACAAAAGTTCCCCCAGATCGCGCAAGTGGTCTCGGACGCGCGCCCTGCCCCGGCTCAGCCGGGACTTCACGGTCCCGATCGACACCTCCGCCACCTCTGCCGCCTCCCCGTAGCTGAAGCCCTGCACATCTATGAGCGTTACGACCAGCCGCTGGTCCGAAGGCAGCGAGAGTATGGCACGCTGAATCTCAGCCGCGAGCTCCCCGCGCAGTGCTTCCTGCTCAGGGCTTTCGCCGCTCTGCACACGGGTAATGGCGGGGTTAGTCAGGTTCTCTTCCAGCGAGTCCGCGGGACGGCGGCGCATCGCCCGGATCATATCGTAGCACTGGTTCTTCGCGATTCTCAGCAGCCACGGCGCGAGGTTCACCCCCCGAAAACCGCCTATCGCACGGTAAGCGGAGATGAAGGTCTCCTGTGTGGCGTCGTCGGCATACGACGTGCTGCCCATGATGCGCGCAGCGGTATTGAAGACCTGCCTCTGGTAGCGCGCAACAATCTCGTTGAACGCATCCAGATCGCCCTCTTTGCTCCGCCTGATTAGCTCCAGGTCGCCTATGTTCATTCAGTTCGTTCCAAAGGCCCGCACCGGAATCCCCGAATTACAGCCACGCCCCACTCCGCAGCCGGCCCCGCTCCCACTGCCCGTCCACAGTTACCGCGCCGACCGCGCCTCTGGAATTATATTTGCCCGCACCCACTTGCGCTATAATAAATGAGACATCGCCTTTCCCCATATCTATCCATTGACCGAAATTCCGGTCGCGGAGTGTGATGCGCGCCGTAATCCGAGAGATCATCGAGACGATCATTCTTTCACTGCTGCTGTTCGTCGGCATTCAGTTCGCAGTGCAGACATACCAGGTCGAAGGCGCCAGCATGCGCCCGACGCTTTCGCAGGGCCAGTATCTCCTCGTCAACAAGATCGTGTACCGTCACTTCAATGTCGGTGGCGGCGCTGAGGGCGCGGTCAAGGGCGGCGAATTCACGGAAGACAGCCTCATATTCCCGTTCCACCCTCCCCAGCACGGCGAAGTCGTCATCTTCAACTTCCCCGACGACCCGGCACGCGACTTCGTCAAGCGCGTAATCGGCGTGCCCGGCGATACCGTGGCAATCCGCGACGGACACACCTTCGTAAACGGCAAGAGGCTCGACGAGAGTTATGCCGAGCTCGACGACTACGACGAGATGGAGGCGCTCAAAGTCCCCCAAAACTCCTACTTCGTGATGGGAGACAACCGCAGGCACAGCAACGACTCCCGCGACTGGGGAACCGTGCCCCTCGAGTTCATAGTCGGCAGGGCATGGGT
>CAZWDM010000029.1:10780-35290 GCA_964632415.1 uncultured Dehalococcoidia bacterium
ACTCCCGCGACTGGGGAACCGTGCCCCTCGAGTTCATAGTCGGCAGGGCATGGGTCCGCTACTGGCCCCCCCACCAGATCCGCATCTTCCCCACCGAACACACCTTCAGCACCCCCGCCGAAGCAAGCATAGCGGCAGATTAGCGTTTAACCTTGAATCACTATCCAACCCCACTTAGAATTAACGCTGCGCACCCCTTTCTAATTGTGGGCCTGTAGCTCAGCCTGGCAGAGCATCGGACTTTTAATCCGAGTGTCCAGGGTTCGAATCCCTGCGGGCCCACCACAATCTGACCTTCGCAAACTTCCCTCTTCGCAATCACATCAACCTGGCCCGGATCGGATCGACAGCGATGGCATCGAAGGACCCCGACAGCAAGAGCCTCGGCGGACAGCCTGTTCTCCTCGCCACCGGGCACGCCACCTTACACTGGATTCTGCAGAGCCTCGCAGTCGCTCTCCCCGAGATTCAGGCCGCCCTCGGCCTCAGCAGCGTCGGCGCGGCAGGCATCATGTCCGCTCGTGACTTCGCTGCAGGCCTGATCGCCCTGCCCGGCGGCGTCATCGTCGACATTCTGAAGCGCTTCTGGGGACTGCTCCTCGCCCTCTGCCTCGGGATTGCCGGTCTGGGATCGCTCACGATAGGCCTGTCGCCCTTCTACGTGCTGCTGCTCGTTGGTGTCGCCGTAGTCGCCGCCTGTCACTCCCTATGGCATCTCGCAGCCTCAGCCTCGCTGTCCCACCACTTCCCCGCGCTGCGAGGCACTGCGCTCGGCATCCACGGCGCCGGTGGTGGCATCGGCGATGTTGCGGGTCCCCTCGCCACCGGCGCGCTGCTGGCATTCCTCAGCTGGCGCGACCTCTTGAGCATCTACGCAGTTCCGCCTCTCTTCCTGGGATTTCTTGCGCTCTGGGCGCTCCGCAACATCGGCCGGGACGTCTCCGACCAGGAAACCCCCGACGACCCACCGCCATCCATAGCAACGCGCGCGCAAATGACCCGGCGACTCCTCACCAACTACGCTCTGTGGGGACTCACCGTGGTGCGCGGCTTGCGGGCAATGGCACTCGTATCCCTGGTCACCGTCCTAACCCTCTACCTCGGCAACGAACTCGACCTCAGCACCGGATGGCGCGGCTTTCACATCGCCCTCCTCATCGTCGTCGGCACTCTGGCCAGACCCTTCGCAGGTCTCCTATCCGACCGCTTCGGACGCAAGCAGATCATGGTGCCCGGTCTCCTCTGGTCGTGCCTTGCCACCCTCGCGCTGGTGCCATTCGATCAGGGCATCGCCCTCACCGTCGCCATCGGCATGCTCGGGCTGTTTCTCTATCCCGACCAGCCCATCCTCACGGCAACGGTCTTCGACGTCGTGGGCAGGGACGTCGCAACAACCGGTCTGGGCGTCGTAACCTGCGTGGCGTTTCTCATGTCCTCCGCTTCCGCGCTGGCGGCAGGCGCAATCTACGACACGATGGGCTACTCCGCGACCATGCTCTACATCGCCGCCCTCTTCGCCCTCGCAGCCATCATATTCGCCGTCCTCCCCCTCTCCCGCGCCACCGCCGCACCCGACTCCTGATGTGCCAATCCCTGCAATGGTAGTGCTTTGAACAGCCTGATACTCGTCCGCCACTCCGAGCCCGCAATTCAGCCCGGCAAGCCCGCGTCAACCTGGTGGCTAAGCGAACACGGACGCGATAAGGCAAGGCTGCTAGCCGACGAACTTCGCGGCTTCACCCCCGCCTCAATCTGGTGCAGCAAAGAACCGAAGGCGATCGAGACCGCCCAGATATTCGCAGGCACCCTGAACGCCCCCTCGCAGGAGATTGACGGACTCGAAGAACACCACAGGAACAGCGTCCCCTTCTTCCCCACGCACGATGAGTTTGAACAGGCAGTTGAGCGATTCTTTGACAATCCTGACACACTCGTGCTGGGCGAGGAGACGGCGCAGCAGGCGCTGCAAAGGTTCACCGCAGCCATCAACCGTGCGATAGAAGCCACCACCGCCGATTCCGCAATCATCGTAACGCACGGCACCGTAATGACCCTGTATATGGCAAGTGTCGCCGGTGTCCGCCCAATGTGCTTCTGGCGCGGCCTTGAGACCCCTTCCTTCGTGGTGCTGACACCTCCCAAACCCATCTGATACCATCCTCCCCATCTTGTCCGCCCACGAAACCCCGTTGCCGCCGATGAACCATCCCAACCTCATAGCATCCTGGCTCCACGAAGAGCGCCAGCCCTTCATCGGCTGGGACTTCTCCTACCTCGATGGCCGAATGTCGGAAGGGCAAGTACCCTGGTCCTACCTCGACCGCGCAGCCGAGCTAATGCGACAATCCTCGTCCGTGATCGACCTCGACACCGGCGGCGGCGAAAAGCTCCTGAGCCTTCACGAACACTGGCCCCCGAAGGTGCTCGCCACCGAAGAATATCCCCCCAACTTCGAACTCGCCACCCGGCGCCTCTCGCCACTTGGCGCCAGTGTAATCAGCACCTCCATTTCCAACATCGCCCCGATGCCCTTCGCGAACGCCGCATTCGACCTTGTCCTGAACCGCCACGCAGCCTTCAATTCAACCGAGATCGCCCGCGTCCTCACAAGTGTCGGCACATTCCTGACTCAGCAAGTTCACGGCATGTGGGCTTGGGACCTGATCGCCGCCTTCGATGCAAAGCCCCAGTGGCCGGAAGCCAGGCCGTCGCAGTACATCCCCCTGCTGGAGGCGGCAGGCATGACCATCGTGAACCTGCAGGAGTGGGAAGGCACCCTGTCCTTCACCGACGTCGGCGCAATCGTTTACTACCTCAAGGCAGTCCCCTGGCACGTACCCGGCTTCACCGTCAAGTCGCATCTTCCATACCTGCTCGCACTCCAGGACTTGCTGGAATCAGGCGAGCCGCTGGACTTCTACGCCGCCAAATACTTCATCGAAGCACACAATTCTTAACTCCCTTCCCCAGTTGACAAGATCAGACGGGCTCCCCTTTCCCCCTCGGAGAAGGTTAGGGCGAGGCCAAAAGTCCCTTCCCCCTTGATGGGGGAAGGTTAGGATGGGGGTGAAATGAACTACGCCCACCCCCTAGAATGTACTCACTAACCACCTTCCCCCACATTTTCTGATACCATCCCCTGCATCCCGCATATCCTGTCAACCCCGGAGCCTATAGGAGGACACAATGCCAGCATTCACCACCCGACCCGTCGTCATGAGCGCCCGTGGAGTCGTAACCTCAGGCCACTACCTGGTCTCCTCGGTCGGCTTGCAGATGCTGATGCGCGGCGGCAACGCCATCGACGCCGCAGCCGCAATGGGCATCTGCGAGACGCTCCTCGAGCCGCAGTCCTGCGGCATCGGCGGCGAAGTCCCCACCCTGGTTTATATCGCGAAAGAGCAGCGCACCTACGCCGTGTCCGGCATGGGCTGGTCAGCGAAGGCATTCACCATCGAGTGGTGCCGACAGAACGGCATAGACCTCATTCCCGGCGACGGCTACCTGCCCGCGTGCGTCCCCGCCGTAGTCGGCACCTGGACGACCGCACTCGCCCGCTGGGGCACCATGAGCTTCGCAGAAGTCGTGCAGCCCACGATAGACCTCGCTGAAAACGGCTTCCCGGTTTACGACGGCCTCCACCAGCGCCTCGCCGCCGACAAGACCAAGTACACCGAGCTTTACCCCACCACAGGCGAAATATACTTCCGCAACGGCAGCGCCCCACAGACAGGCGAGCTTGTCCGCAACCCCGACTTCGGCGCAATGCTGCGCTCCCTCTGCAACGCTGAAGAACAGGCAAAGGGCAAGGGCCGCATCGCCGGCATCGAAGCCGCCTGCGACGAATACTACAAGGGCGGCGTCGCGGAGAAGATCATCCGCTTCATCCACGACAACCCCGTCGAGGACGCCAGCGGAGTCGCGCACAAGGGCTTGCTTGAGTACGAAGACCTCGCCGAGTGGAACGCCACGGTCGAGCAGCCCGTCACCCTCGAATACAACGGCCTCGACGTCCACAAGTGCTCCTCCTGGACTCAAGGCCCCCTCTTCCTGCAGCAGCTCGCAATCCTCAAGACAATGGACGTCAACGGCCTCGGCCACAACTCCGCCGACTACCTGCACACATGGATCGAGTCTGCCAAGCTCGCCTTTGCCGACCGCGAGGCATACTACGGCGACCCCGCATTCGATGAGGTGCCGCTGGACATGCTGATGTCGGAAGACTACGCCAAAAGGCGGGCCGGTCAGATCGGCGCACTCGCATCCCACGAACTCCGCCCAGGCGACCTCGGCGGCGGCGCGCCCGACTACACCGCCATCAGCGTAGCGGACGACAACCGCGCCGCCCTCGGCGTAGCCGCCCGCGAAGTGCGCGACCTCGGCCTCGGGCACGCCCACATCGGCGACACCACCCACCTCGACGCGATGGACGCCGAGGGCAACATGGTCGCAGCCACTCCGAGCGGCGGCTGGATCGGCACATCCCCCGTCATCAAGGGCCTCGGCTTCCCGCTCGGCACACGCGGCCAGATGTTTTACCTGAACTCCGACCGCCCCAACGCGCTCCAGCCTCGCAAGCGCCCGCGCGCCACCCTGACCCCAACCATGGTCACGCAGAACGGCCAGCCATTCATGGCGTTCGGCACACCCGGCGGCGACTCCCAGGAGCAGTGGACCCTGCAATTCTTCCTCAACCACATCGACTTCGGCATGAACCTGCAGGAGGCGCTCGACGCCCCCACCGTCCACTCCACTCACTTCCCTTCGTCATTCTACCCGCGCGCGGCGTTCCCAACCCGTGTTGTAGCGGAGCCGCGCATTCACGCCGACGTGCTAGAAGAACTGCGCCGTCGCGGACATGACATCGAGCTGACCGGCGACTGGGCAAACGGCAAAGTCATGGGCATCCGCTGGCACGCCGACAAGGGCGTCATCGCCGGCGCAGCCTCCGCCAAAAACACCATCGGCTACGCAATGGCGCTCTAGCTAGCAACGGCGTCTGACAGGCGCATATAAGGTCCCCTCCCCCTATGGGGGGAGGGTTAGGGAGGGGGGCCATAAATCCTTCCCACTGACAGGGGTAGGTGAACGGGGAAATCAGTGAAACCCCCCGCTCATCCTGTAATACTAAACGCAGCGCAGCGGAATGCCAGCATAAAATCTGGGTAGTGAATGACAGGATGCCGATGTAGGGGCGACCGGCTGGTCGCCCCTGCAAAAGAGCGCCAAATCGAACACAAAGCCAATTACCTACATCTGTGAACCCTTGATGCGAGAATGCCAAAATGGGGGAATGCCAAGATGGAGGCAAGTAACACTCTGTCGCCAACGCCCGTAAAGCGCTTCAACAAGTCTCTTACTGGATATTGCGCAAGGTGAATTCCCATGCTCCCCGAATCATTCGCAGATAACGCCGCATTTGCCCTCCTCTACGCGCTCGGAGTCATTGCCGTCTCCGGTGCCGTGGCATTCGTCGCCTACTTCATACTAGGGCAAATCCTGAGACTTCTCGGCAGGCACCACGACAGCCCGCTCAGGTCAATCGAAATTCGCCTCATCGGCGCCCTCCGTGTGCCGGTATTCCTGGTAATCATCCTGTACGGCACGCGGCTGTCCCTGACCTCGCTTTCACAGGCGTCCTCCGAATACCTGGGCTTCGTCTCGAATCTGGACAGGCTGGGCAACATCGCGTGGCTCGTCGCCGTCGCCGCGCTGGTCTGCTACGCCATATCTCGCCTCATCAGGTCGGTAATGCGCTGGTACAGCGCCCGCGTCCCCCACGACACCCGCACCGCACTCAATACAGCCATCTGGCCCATCCTAATCCGCATCTCGTCGATCTTAGTCTTCTCGCTCGGCGCCCTCGTCGTCCTAGACATCCTCGGCATCCCGATCACACCCATGCTCGCAGGTCTCGGCATCGGCGGCCTTGCAGTAGCCCTTGCAGTAAGCCCGACAATTGCCAGCTTCATCGCCGGCACCTACGTCGTCGCCGAAGGGCACATCAGCGAGGGCGACTATGTGGAAATTGACGCGGATAGAGCGGGCTTCGTAACCAACATCGGCTGGCGCAGCACCGTCCTTCGCAGCAGGTTCAATAACCTGATAGTCGTGCCCAACAACCTCATCACCGAGAGCATCCTCACCAACTACACCACGCCAACGCCCGCCGTCACCGGCATCGTCGAGTGCGGCGTGAGCTACGACTCAGACCTGAAGAATGTCGAGCGCATCTGCCTTGAAGTGGCGAGCGATGTTATCGAAGAGTCGGATGACGCAAACGGGGAATTCGAGCCGATCGTGCGCTTCTTCGAGTTTGCGGACTCCAACATCAACTTCCGCATCATCTTCCAGGGCATCGACCGCGTCGCCACCTTCGCCATACAGCACGAGATCATCATGGGCCTTCACGCCCGATTCCTAGCTGAAGGCATCGAGATCAACTACCCCGTCCGCAAGCTCACATCCGCTTTGCCGGGAGAATTCGTGCCGGCAAATTCTCTCGACTCCGAAGGCATCGCAGAACGGTCGTCAACCATGGACGGCTCACCGCGGTCTGATGGCTGACGGCCGGTATCTGACCGCTAGCAATCCCCAATGACGGTCACAATCTCCCCGGTGCCCTCGTACAGCCTCCAGAAGTCATTTGTCGGCGTGTGAATGACCGTCCACTCCATCTTCCCACGTTCATGATGGTCGTCGGTAACGGGCGAACTCATGAACACTGCGGTGAACTGTGGATTCCCCTCCAGGTACGCCGGACCATTACTGCAATCAGCCCGCAGGTACTCACGTATGCGCTCAATGGCATCCGCTCGCGAAAGCGTCGGGGCGTTTGCGGTAGCGGCAGCGTCGCGCGTCTCCTTGGAAACCGCAATCTGCCTCTCGATGCCCGGAACGCGCACCCCGGAACCAACAAGAACAAGCAAGACGGCGCCACCGATGAATAGCACCCACAACAGCGGGTATCGGATACTGTATATCTCTTCCAGCAGTCTCATCGCGCGTGCGAAAGGCCGGGACTGGGGACTATATCTGGCGCAGCCGCGGATCCCAGCGGTCGCGCAGCCAGTCGCCAATGAAGTTGAAGGAAAGCACAGTCAGGAATATCGCCATTCCGGGGAAGAATGCCACCCACCATGCGGAACCCAGATACTCCCTGCCGTTGGATATGTCAGCGCCCCACGACGGAGTGGGAGGCGGCACACCCGCGCCAAGGAAAGAAAGAATGCTCTCGGCAAGGATGGTGCTGCCGACCTGGAGCGTCGTCGCCACGACAACCGTGTTGGCAACCGCAGGCAGCAGATGCTTCGTCATTATGCGGAAGGTCGACGCCCCTGCGATATGCGCGAGTGCAATGAAGTCGAAGTTTCGCACTTGTAGTGTCTGCCCGCGCACCAGCCGCGCTATGCCAGCCCATGAGCCTAGCGCGAGCACGAACGCGACTACGAGGAAGCTCTGTCCGAGCACGAACACCAGCGCAATCGCCAGCAAAATATACGGGATTGCGTTGAACACATCCACCACTCGCATGATGCTCTCGTCGAGAAGACCGCCGTAGTATCCCGCGACCAGTCCGACTGTGGTGCCGAACAGCGTCCCGATGGCGATGGCAATGGCAGCGAGGCTAAGCGACAGTCGCGCCCCGAAGATTATCCTGCTCAATAGGTCGCGTCCGAGCTGGTCCGCCCCTATGATGAAGTAATAAACATCACCGTCCCGCCCCAATGGAATGCCGTTGGTATTGCAAGTCTCAAACTTGTTCGTAAGCTGCCCCTCTTCGCATGCCGGATACCATGCCGGCGATCCGAGTACCGCACGCAGCTGGTCCTGTTCAGGTTCGTAGGGCGCAATCTGCGGCGCAAAAACGGCGCACAGACCAAGAATACTCAAAATGAATATGGGAATGAGGGGCCAACGTCTGAACACATAGAAGGTTCGGGCAAGTGTTGACTCTCGATTGCTGGCCTCAAGGTCAGCGATGTTCATCTGTCGTACTGGAGTTGTCAATGCAGGTCCTCGGTCAGGTCCTTATGAATAGCGTATTCGCGGGTCTATGAATGCGTACAGAATATCAATCACGAAAATCGCAAACACATAGAGCAGCGTGAATACAAGGACCGCCCCTGTCATCAGGGGAAAGTCGTTATTGATGATGGATGTGTAAGTCATCTGACCAAGCCCGGGCCATGCGAACACCGTCTCGGTAACGACCGTGCCCCCGATGAATCCAACCAGTATCAGGCCTGCAAATGTCAGAGGAGGTATCAGCGCGTTTCTGAACGCATGCTTCCAGATGACCTTGTTCGTGCTAACGCCCTTTGCGCGCGCAAGTTTCACGAACTCGGAGTCAAGCACCTCCAGCATGGACGACCGCACCAGGCGCATCAATCCGGCTGACGCCAGCCACCCCAATGTTATCGCCGGCATGGGGAAATACTTGAGACGCTCGAAGAAGTTGGTGGCGTCGTGCCCGCGTGTCCCCGATGGAAGCCAGTCAAGCGTCACTGAGAATATCAGTATCAGCATTATGCCCAGCCAGAAGGGGGGCAGCGCCTGTCCGAACACGGCGAACGTCCTGCCGAAAACATCCCAGATTGTGCCCCGCTTGACCGCCGACAGAATGCCTAAGGGTATGCCGGTAAGCAGCACGAATAGCACTGCGGACAGCCCTAGCTGCAAGCTGGCGGGCGCGAACCCCGCGACCATCTGCATAACCGGCTTGCCCGTCTTCAGAGAGTCGCCGAAGTCTCCCTGGAAGAAGCCCTTGCCTATCCAGATCGCATACTGCACTATCACCGGCTTGTCGAGGTGGAACTGCTTGCCCCACGCGTCCCATTGCTCCGGTGACACATAGCCAACATTGAGCATCACATTGCGAGGGTCGCCTTGGAGTCGAGAGAGCGCGAACACGACCAGAGTGGCAGCGAATATCGCAAACACCAGAAAGAGCAGTCGTCTCAGTATGAAGACCTTCATTGCGTTCGCACTCCGGGGGGGGCCGCGAGATGATGCCGCGGCTATGGTGATGTTATATTGCCTTGCGGCGTCCCGCCTAACCTTACATTAAGCGGGACGCCGCGTCTATTCTTCAGTGAGTCGTAGACTCAATAATGACAGGACTCTTAATTGCCTGCCGGTACTATAGTCTCGAACGAGTTGGGAAGCTCGTACGGAGCAAGGTTCCAGCTCTCAACCGTGTCCGGGTTGAACCCGATGAGTACGGGGACTTCCACCGTGCCGGTTGACAGCGTCATGTCGTATGCCCAGTCAAAAATCGCTTCGCGGCTGGCAAGGTTCTCAGGCGAACCCTTCTTCTGCACGCGCGTGTTTTCCCTGTCCTGCCACCAGCGATTATCCTCGATGGAAGGATTCCAACCGCCTGCCGGCAACGGCCACAGACCGCCTCCTGGCATCGTGCCACCGCCCTCGCCAAGCCTGCCGTCCTTGCTGGTAGGACCCCAGCGCGTCATCCACGGCACATGCAGTTCACGGCCCAGCATAGTCGGTCGCCGGGATGAATATTGCGTGCTGTCGATGTACGGCTCAAGGTCAAGATTCTCTTTCCACTGCCCGACTACTGCCTCGCAGACCTCAAGAGAAGTGCCATTGCCCTGTGAGCAGAAGAACTCGAACTCGAAGCCGGGTGCAACTCCGGACTCTGCAAGAAGTTCCTTTGCCTTGTCCGGGTCGAATGCGTAGCTCCAGCGGTCTTTGTACTCAGGGTGCGTCTGGTGCAGCACCACGCCGGGGAATGCCCCGCCGTACACTGCTCCGCCATATCCACCCGTAACCGACGCCGCGATAAGCTCGCGGTCGATCGCGAAGGCAAGCGCCTGGCGGAACTTCTTCGCGCTTATCATGCTGGGAGTCTCGTAGGAGAACCTGTCGGTGTCGGTGTAGTCGAAGCCTACAGCGCCCTCTTCAAACCGGGAATCGAAACCGTCAAACTCGTACATACCGCTGAAGTTGGCAACCTCGCAGCCCGCGCCGGGCGTGTCCTGGATTGCAGGATCACTGCGGTCGATGCCCACGCACTCCAGGCGGGGGTCGCCAATCCACGGGTACTTGTCGGTAGGGATGAATCCCTTTCGCAAGACCGGCTTGCCCGACAGATCTTCGTCACCAAGCGTGGAGTTCGGCGGGTACTTGAACGCCCAGTTGTTACCGGCGAAATAGTAGAAATTGCCGTTAATAGCGTCAAGACCTTCGTGGAACTTGAAGCCCTCGTTCTCGAGGCGTCCCACGTCCTGAATCGAAGCCATTGCAATGTCCGCCGCGCCCGTCTGGAGCATTGCGGAACGCTGCTGCGCCTCATTCGCCTGGACAAAGATCAGCCTCTGGAACGGAGCAGACTGACGCCAGTGGTCAACACGGGCTACCGCGTTGATCCGCTCGGCGGGCAGCCACTCTTCCACTACGAACGGGCCCGAGCCGTGGGGGAATCCGAATGTGCCATCCGCATTGCCCGCAGCTTCCAGCTCATCGTTGTAAACCTTGGACTGCATCCAGATCGCGTCCTGGCAGATCGACGAAGCGTCCTGCAGGCCGTCCGAACGGAAGGCGCGGTTTTCCGCAACCGCTACATAGTCGCTCTCTGCACGCCAGGGCTTGTAATACTCATACGCCTGCGACGAGTTCGAGTGTGCGGAGTTAGTATTCTCCGAACCGGCGTCGTTGAACGACCACGCGACATCCTCAGCCGTCAGCGGGCCAATCTTCACCAGTCCGTCCGGCTCTGCGCGATAGAAGTCAATGCCTTCCTGGATGAACACCCTGATGATGCCCTGGTTGTCCGGGTCGGACAGGTCAGCATCGTCGAAGTTCTCCAGCGCCTTGCCGTCCATTTTCACCGTGCTGCCGTCCTTGCCGGGGAGTTCCCACTCCCAGCCGGTGGCAACGAACGGCGCGTGACAAGCCTCGCCCGTCGAGCGGATAGGGTTGCCCTGGTCGTCATAGGTCGGTTCCCAGCCCAGCATCGGCTCCTGGAAGCCGAAGAAGCCGTGGAACAGCACGTCCGGCCATGTTCCCTTCACATTACGGAACTGGGGCGTGCCAACATTGTCAAATGCCACAGTAATGGTTACTGCAACCTGTTCCGTCGGAATTTCCGGAGCGGGGGTGGGCTGCACCGGTGCAGCAGTCGCCGCGGGCGCTGCCGCCTGTCCCGATGGGGCCGCAGTTGCAGCAGGTGCCGCGGGGGCGGGGGCCGCCGGAGCCGGAGCTGCGGGAGCGGGAGCCGCGGGGGCGGGTGCAGCCGGCGTCTCGTCGGCGCCACCGCATGCCACCAAAACCAGCGCCGCTATCGCAACCAGTCCTAGAAGCCAAAAGGCCTTACTCTTCATTCTGTTTCCCTCCAACTTATACCCGCGACCATCAACGCCGAATCCCGGATATAGCTCACATCGTCCATCTCAAGATGATGTCGCAAAAAATCTCTTACTTCCTGATGGTGATATTCGGCAATTTCTAATGGTATTGAAGGGTCTCAGAAAAGTCAATGAATTATTTCACAAGTGCCCGTCCTTCCCATCATGCCGCTCTTCTTGATGCATTCACAATATTTTTCACATGCAAAAGATGAACCTGTGAAACCGCCTGGTCATATATCACATGTCATGTATCACATATAGATAGACCTTATTCTGTGCGGATGCTAATATAATCCCATGAACTCCCAGCACATCCGCAACTTCTGCATCATCGCACACATCGACCACGGCAAGTCCACGCTCGCCGACCGCCTGATGCAGCAGACCGGCGCCGTCGATGAGCGCGAAATGGTCGACCAGCTCCTCGACAGCATGGACCTGGAGCGCGAGCGCGGAATCACCATCAAGGCGCAGGCAGTCCGCCTCGCATACCATGCGGATGACGGGCAAGACTACCAGCTCAACCTGATTGACACCCCCGGCCACGTCGACTTCTCCTACGAAGTATCGCGCAGTCTCGCCGCATGCGAAGGCGCGCTCCTCGTAGTTGACGCATCACAGGGCATACAGGCGCAGACTCTCGCCAACGTCTATCTCGCCCTCGACAACGACCTTGAGATCATCCCGGTCATCAACAAGATCGACCTCGATGTCGCCGAGCCCGAGCGCGTCGCCCAGGAAGTGCAGCAGGCATTCGGCTTCCTCGACGACGAAATTGTCTTCGTATCCGCCAAGGACGGCACCGGCATCCCCGAAATCCTCGAAGCCATCGTCAACAGGGTCCCGCCCCCTTCAGGCAGCCCGGACGATCCGCTCCGCGCCCTCATCTTCGACTCCAAGTACGATCCATACAAGGGCGCGATCGCCTATGTACGCGTGATGGACGGCGAGGTCCCCTCCGGCAGCCGCGTCAGGATAATGTCCACCAACAGCACGAGCGAGGTCTTGGACGTCGGCGTTTTCGCCCCCGAACCCACCAGCATCGCGCGCCTCGGCGTCGGCGAAGTGGGTTACATCGCCACCGGCCTGAAGAGCGTCGGCGACGCACCCGTAGGCGACACCGTAACCCTCGCCAATTCGCCCGCTGCCGAGCCGCTGAAAGGCTACCAGCCCTTGAAGCCCATGGTCTTCGCGGGCCTGTACCCCGCCGACGGCGAAGACTACCTGGAAATGCGAGTGGCACTCGAAAAGCTCCAGCTCAACGACGCCGCACTCAGCTTCCAGCCCGAAAACTCCGTCGCGCTCGGATCAGGCTTTCGCTGCGGCTTCCTGGGCCTGCTCCACATGGACGTCGTGCAGGAACGCCTCGAGCGCGAATACGACCTCAACCTGCTCGCAACATCACCAAGCGTCGCCTACGAAGTCCTCATGACCGATGGCGAAATCCTTGAGATCGACAGCCCCGCGCACCTGCCCGACTCGTCCCGCATAGACGAAATCCAGGAGCCTTGGCTAGACGTGAGCATCATCGCCCCCGCCAACTTCATCGGCCCTGTCATGGACCTCGTGCGCAATCGCCGCGGCGAATACAAGCGCCTCGAGTACCTCCAGAGCGAAGGCGCGAACACCACGCCCCGCGTGCTGATGGAGTTCGATGTCCCCCTCGCCGAGGTCCTCATCGACTTCTATGACAACCTGAAGGCGAACACCCAGGGCTACGCCTCGATGGACTACTCCCTGTCAGGCTACCGCGCCGGCAAGCTCGCCAAGGTGGACATCCTCGTCAACAGCGAGCCCGTGGACGCGCTCTCCATCATCACCCACCGCGACAACGCCTACTACCAGGGCCGCGAGCTCACGAAAAAGCTGCGCGAGCTAATCCCCAGGCAGCTCTTCGAGGTCCCCGTTCAGGCGGCAATCGGCAGAAAGATAATCGCACGCGAGACCATCCGCGCGCTGCGTAAAGACGTCCTCGCCAAGTGCTACGGCGGCGACGTAACCCGCAAGCGCAAACTCCTCCAGCGCCAGGCAGAGGGCAAAAAGCGCATGAAGCGCGTCGGCAGCGTCGAAATCCCCCAGGAAGCCTTCCTCAGCATCCTCAAAGTCAGCCGCTAGGCAATACCCTTTCCCTCTTGAAGGCAACCCAAACGTCCCTTCCCCTTGATGGGGGAAGGTTAAGATGTGGGTGAGAGCATCCTCCCCATCTTGTTAGCCCCGTTCCCCGACTCCGGTATTCCCTACGCGTGCTGAGGTAAGTCCTTTTGTCCCTTCCCCCTCTGGGGGAAGGCTAGGAAGGGGGCAAAAAACCCTCCCCATCCTGCATCCCTGAACGCAGCACCCCCACATCACAAACTGTCACGTTTTCAAGACAATTTCAATATACAAGTGAAGAATCCAAAATCTCTGCCATAAGTCAGAGTCTCACGCAGTTAAGCACGCCAGATCCCCCACTCCATTCGGAATGACAATATGAAATCTGCGTACGGAATGACAGCCGACCGCTGTAGGGCCGACCGGCCGGTCGCCCCCGCGAAAGAGCGCCAAGTCGAACGCGAAGCCAAACACCTGCCCCTGTGAACCCTCTATGGGGGGAAGAGCCTGCCCATAGCGAAGGCATGGGTTAGGATGGGGGTGAGAGAATAATCCTCCTGTTCACCTCGTCCTGCACACCCTGTCAGCCCTGTCCGCTAACTGCTGATGGCTGACCCCTGACCGCCAACTTCGTTGACACCCCATCGCTATGCCCCTACCATGAATTCATGGTCGTGCTAAGCGGGGAGATAGCGGTGCCCTGTACTCGCAATCCGCTCTAGCGAGGCTGAACTCCTCTTGGAGGTTTGCCATTTGGAGCCTCTGGCCACAGTTGGTCGGCGTTGATAGATGGGTCCTGCGCGGCGGAAAGCCGTGAACCCCGTCAGGGCCGGAAGGAAGCAGCGGTAAGCGGTGTCTTCCGGGTGCCGCAGGGTCGCCTGCCTTGAGTCGCCACTGCGGTTACGCTCTCGAACGGGAATCGAATAGAGGTGCACGACCTATTCAATAATTTATCCTCGGTCAAGGACATACACCAATGGGCTGTTTCAATGTGCGAATTGACATAAGCAACAGAGAGCAACCTGAACGCCGTATAACTCTGAATGCGCTTGTGGACACGGGCGCGTTTTTGAGTTCCGCCCCCGCATCCGTATTACACGAAATAGGTGTTTCACCTATACGACGTCAGGGCTTCCGCTTTGCCGACGGTAGTTCCAAGCCAATGGATGTAGGTGAGGTTCTCATTCGGATTAACGGGAGTGAATCAACTACGCAAGTAGTATTCAACGATGAGGATACACAGCCTCTTCTGGGTGCATTGGCGCTGGAATCACTATTTCTGGTAGTCGATCCCATAACAAAGAGGCTTCTGCCTATGGACGACATAAACTGGGGACGGTAATCGTGCCGTATGACAAATGACTTCCGCAGCCAGAAGTAATCCCGCACCCCGTCACTCCCCCGCCAAAAAATCCCTCGGCCAGAACTTCCTCGTTGACCGCCGCATCGTCTCCCGCATACTCGCCGCCGCCGACCTCTCCCCCAACGACGCCGTCCTCGAAATCGGCCCCGGCCGCGGCATCCTAACCCGTCCCCTCGCCGACCGCGCCGCCTCCCTCACCGCCATCGAGCTCGACAACCACCTCGCCGCAACCCTCGCCACCGAGTTCGCCGGCCACCCCCACACCCGCATCATCCACGCCGACGCCCGCGAGATCGACATAACCTCCCTGTTCGCACCCACCACCCCCTACAAGCTCATCGCCAACCTCCCCTACTACGCCGCCCAGCCGATCATCCGCCGCTTCCTCGAAGCCACCCACAAGCCCACCCTCATGGTCGTCATGGTCCAGCGCGAAGTCGCCCGCAACATGACCGCCGCCCCCGGCGACATGTCCCTGCTCTCCGTCGCCACCCAGCTCTACGGCAGCCCCCGCATCATCGCCGGCGTCCCCTCTCGTGCATTCCGCCCGGCGCCAAAAGTCACTTCCGCCATCGTCCGAATAGACGTCTACCCCGAGCCTGCGCTCCCCCTCGACTCCATCGACGCCTTCTTCACCCTCGTCCGCGCCGGCTTCTCCGCCCCCCGCAAGCAGGTCCACAACTGCCTCCAGCAGGGCCTCTCGCTCTCTCGCCACGACGCCGAATCCATCCTCGCCCATGCAGGCATAGACCCCAGGCGACGCCCCCAAACACTGAGCATCGAAGACTGGGGCAGCCTTTACGCCGCATGGCGCCTGCGCTATCCTGAAACGGATGCTGACCCGCAAAGCCCACGCCAAGATTAACCTCACCCTGGAAGTCCTCGGCCGCCGCGACGACGGTTACCACGAAGTCGCCACCATCATGCAGACCATCGACCTCCACGACACCGTCACCCTCACGCCCTCCGACGACATCACTCTGACCTGCTCCGACCCCTCCCTGGAATCCACGGACAATCTCGCATTCAGGGCGGCACAGCTGCTGCAAGCCGAATCCGGCCATTCAGGCGGCGTCCACATCCACATCGACAAGGCAATCCCCGTATCCGCCGGTCTCGGCGGCGGCAGCAGCGACGCCGCCGCAACCCTGCGCGGCCTCAACGACCTCTGGCAACTTGGCATAGACACTTCGCGGTTGGAAACCCTCGCCGCGGGTCTCGGCTCCGACGTCCCATTCCTGCTTCGCGGCGGCACCGCCATCGCGCTCGGCAGGGGCGAGCGCATCCGACACCTCCCGCCCGCCGATGTCCAGTGGATGGTCGTCGTCACCCCGGATGTCGCCCACACCGGCGACACCCCAAGCAAGACGGCAGCCCTCTACGGCAAGCTCACCCCCATGAACTACACCAGGGGCTTCCTCACGCGCAAGCTCGAAGCCCGCATCCGCAACGAGCACGACGTCCCCGCGCAGTTCCTCTTCAACGTATTCGACGATGTCGCCTTCGACGGCTACCCTGGACTCGAAGAGTGCTGGAACACATTCCAGGAACTCGGCGCGCGCGAAATCCACATCTCCGGCAGCGGCCCCTCGTTCTACGCCCTAATGCCCCGCCGCGAGGTCGGCACCGCCATCCAGCTCCTCCTCCGCCACAAGCACGGCCTAAACGCACACCTCGTGCAGGCTGTCCAGCCTTGAAGTCTTTCAGTGCCGCCTACCTCACATCGCTCATTGGCGAAACAGCAAAACCCGTTCGTCCTAAGCCTGTCGAAGGACGAGTCCGCAAGCATTTCCCGGAAAGGTAAGCTTGTCGCATCATGGGGCACCTGAAAGTGATATAGACAATCGGTAGTGTCGTCGGGACAAGAAATGCTAATCGAAAGATTCATGGACGGTGCAGTCCTCGGAATGCTCATGGCTTCCGTGTTCATCACAGTCTCCATGTTCAGCCTATTCCTCGTGCTAAAGAACCGCCGCGAGCAGATGGCGCCGCTCATGGAAAAATACCCGCCCATGACACTGGCAATGGGCATCGTCGCCGTCTCCTACCCCACCTGGGCAGTCATCGGCGGCGCACTAGCCCTGCTCTACCGCATCAGCCTCGAACAGGCGCCCGGCGGCGGCATCGGCAGCCCCAACATGGTGTACACCCTCGCCGTCCTCGGAATGGCCGTCATGATGGCAGCGCCAATAGCAATCCTTCTCCGCCCCATGCTCATCGGCGTCCTGATATTGGCCATCACCTTCATCGCCATCTTCGGCTGGTTCCTCCCCTACTTCGCCGTCTGAACCTGAACCATCCATTTCATCCTGTCCATCCTGTTAACCTGAGGGCAAAGTCCCTTCCCCCTTGATGGGTTCACAGGGATAGGTAAAGTCCCCTCCCCCTCTGGGGGAGGGTTAGGGAGGGGGCCAAAACTCCTTCCCCCTCGATGGGGGAAGGCTGGGATGGGGGTGAAATCGCAAATGCAGGTACAATTATTTCAATACCTACCCCTGTCAGCCCTTGATGGGGGAAGGCTAAAATAGGGGGTGAATCAGCTTGCCCGCTGCCGTCCAGACCACCGCTTGCACATTTCATCAGTATGATTAGACTGAATTGACCCCAACCCACCGTCAGGGCTAGAATCCATCTGACCACTGACTTTCTGGCAACTGAAAACTAGAGGCAAACATTGGCAGTATTCGACCTTCACCTACACACCGTCCGTGGCAGCAGCGACAGCAGTCTTTTGCCGGAGCAGCTCATCGAGGAAGCGCAGCGCATAGGACTCGACGGAATCTGCCTGACCGAGCACTCGGGCGGCTGGGAAGAGCGAGAGGTCGAGGAAGTATTCGACGGCTCCGGGCTCACGGTCATCAGGGCGATCGAAGTCAACACCGAAATGGGCCACATCCTCACATTCGGCATGAGCCACTATGTTGACGGCATGCACACCGCCGCCGGCCTTCGCAGAGTCGTTGACCGTGTCGGCGGCGTCATGATTGCGGCGCACCCGTTCCGCAACTTCTTCAACCGTCCGCCGTACAATGTCAACCTGCTGTTCCAGAACTTCAACGGCAACCGCCCCACAACCTCGATAGCCGCCTCCAAGCACCCCCTGTTCGAGCTCGTGGACGACGTGGAAGTCGCCAACGGCAGCAACACCGACCAGGAGAACCACTTCACCCTCGACGTAGCGCGGCATCTCGGCTTCACGGGAACTGGCGGCAGCGACGCCCACTCCACGCACGGCATCGGCAAGTGCGCAACCATCTTCGACGGCGACATCCGCAACGAGTCCGACCTCATCGAAGCCTTAAAGGCCAAAGCCTTCACCCCCGCCGAAGGCCTCCACATCGGCGACCTCAAGCCTTTTGGTCAAGTTGAAGCGACTACCACTCTATGACCAGAATTCCCTTAACGCTTTGGCAACAGCTATACAGTCCCTTCCCCCTCTATGGGTTCACAGGGGTAGGTAAATGTCCAGAGCTAAATGCGAGGCGGCGATAAGTCCCTTCCCCCTTGACGGGGGAAGGTTAGGATGGGGGTGAAGTTCACATGAAGTGCAATTCTGAAACTAACTCAGCCCCCATTGGTAATGTCCAAAAAAATACTTACCATCTTGATTTAGCGGAAACCGCAATGGATCCACTATTGAAACGCATATCCATCGACCCCAACGTATGCATTGGCAAACCCTGCATAAAGGGAACGCGAATTTGGGTATCCTTCATTCTCGACCTTCTCGCCGACGGCATGACAACCGCCGAAATCATCGCAGAATATCCATACCTCGAAGAGGACGACATTCGCGCAGCGATTGCCTTCGATGCGGAAGTCGGAAAGCGGCAGTGGGCAGACTTGACCAACCGGCAATTCCTGTCTGGCTACTCAGACTCTGACGCCATCTACGACAAACTCTACGGCTAGATAGCGCTCCCGTTGACGTAACGCGGCAATAAGCCCCTTCCCCTTTGATGGGGGAAGGTTAGGATGGGGATGCATTAAATGGGGGTTATATTCCCAATTGCACAAATCATTTGACAGACAATCTTGTCGTTGCTAGGTTAAATGAGAGACATACATCAGGAGGCGAAATATGGCAGGAACAATGGAAACTCTATACGCACCAACACGAACTGAACTCAGAAAGAAAGCACTCGAATGGGAGCGGCAAGCTAAAGGCGCAATGCTAACTGACATTAGAGCAGGATACGACCCTGACAGAGTACAGGAGTCCGACGATGGAGGATACTGCATTCTGATGATTGCTCACAGTTGAGTGGAACTATTCCAATCTCCACTTGCGGCGCGGCTAAAATGCCCCAATCATCCTGTGCTGGGCAGCCTGCTTCATCTCCTGAATGAAACTCGCGTCTGCCACCAGTTTATTCTTCTACGTACCTCGCCGCCGCGAGGCTGCGGCTTGCGGTTCTTGCGCTCGGCAATGTCCAGACTGCCACAGAATGGGCAGGCTATACCATTCGGCCATCGCTGCTGAATAAACCACTCCTCAGCCTTCTCTTACGTGCCGAATGTCTTTACGGCGTCTATCAGGGTTATGCCTACGCTGTCTGATTTTCCAGGTCCACCTGCTATGATTGACCTCCTTGCGTTCTATCTCCTCACGCTAATGAGGCTAGATTTTTGTGCCGACGATTTTTGCTGTGATACCATGCATTCCCTACGCCGTGATTGAAGACGAGGGACACGCATGAACGACCATTGCGAATTTTGTCCGAACGAAGGATACCTCCAACTGGTAGTTGTCTATTTGGACGCTATTGCGCGGGGCTTGGTGAAGACTGGTCATCCTGACCTTCACTTCCTCTTGCGTCAGATTCTGGAAGAGTATCAGTTGGATGTGAGCGACTTAGACGCTCCTACAGTTTTTGAATCGCATCTTGCTGAAATGCACGAAGCGTTTACAAAACTGGTTCTTCGCCATGAACATCGTCCCGATGAAATGCCGCCTTCTTAGCCTTTCCATCAATGGCATTCAAGCGGTTTGTGTAGTTATGGATATAATTGCCAATTAAATCTTCCGCTTCCATAACCTCATGCAACTCGGACTGAAGTTTGAAGTAAGGCAGGTCAAACCATGCAAACAGTCAACCCCATCGCAAGCCGCTGGCGCCGAGAAGCTGCCGACGACCCCGTAGCCTTCTGGGAGCGCGCCGCCGAAGGCCTCCCCTGGTTCCGCAAGTGGGACGACGTCTTCGACTGGCAGCCGCCCGAGTTCCGCTGGTTCAGCGGCGCTAAGACCAACCTCGCGTACAACTGCATCGACCACCACGTCAACCGCGGCTGGGGCGGTCACGCAGCCCTCGTTTACGCCAACGAGCGCGGCGAGCGCCAGGTCTTCACCTACTCCCAGCTCAAGCACGAAGTCGAACGCATTGCCGCCTCCCTCCGCGCCATGGGCATCGAAAAAGGCGACCGCATCACCATCTACATGCCCATCAGCGCAGAGGCGATCATGCTCATGCTCGCCACCGTCCGCATCGGCGCAATCCACAGCGTCGTCTTCGCCGGGTTCGGCGCGGGCGCGCTCGGCGACCGCATCGAAGCAAGCGGCTCCCGCCTCGTCTTCGCCACCGACATCACATACCGCGCCGGACGCGACATCCCTCTCAAGCACATAGTTGACGCCTCCCTCGAAATCGGCGGCGACTCCGTTGAGCATCTCGTCGTGCTCAGGCGCAACCCCGACACCCCCATGACGCCCGACCGCGACATCGACTGGAACGACTTCCTGGCACGGGGCGCGGGCCACGACGGCAGCCATGTCGAGATGGAATCCAACGAGCCCGCGTACATCCTCGCCACCTCCGGCACCACCGCAAAGCCCAAGCTCGTAGTCCACGCCCACGGCGGCTACCAGGTCGGCATCCACAGCATGGGCAAGTGGTGCTTCGGACTCCGCGACACCGACGTCTGGTGGTCCACCTCCGACATCGGCTGGGTAGTCGGCCACTCGTACATCGTCTATGCCCCGCTGCTTGCCGGTGCAACCACCATCGCCTTCGAGGGCGCGATCAACCACCCTGACCCCGACCTCATCTGGCAGATTACCGACGAGTTAGGCGTAACCGGCATGTTCACCTCCCCCACCGCCGTCCGCCTTCTCATGCGCTACGGCGACGAAGGCAAGCCCAAGTCCGACCTCCCCTCCCTTGAGCGCGTATTCTGCGCCGGCGAGGTCCTCAACCCGCCCGCCTGGGAATGGCTGCAGAACGAAGCACTCGAAGACCGCATCCCCGTCATAGACCACTACTGGCAGACCGAGACCGGCGGCCCCCTCGTCGGCAACCCCTACGGCCTCGCCATGCTCCCCATCAAGCCCGGCTCCAGCGGCATGCCCATGCCCGGCATCGAGGCAGCCGTCATGACCCCCGAAGGCGAACCCTGCGAAACCAACGAGAAGGGCATCCTCGTCATCAAGCGACCCTTCCCCAGCCTCACACCCACCCTCTGGGGCGAGCCCGACCGCTACGGCGAGGACTACTGGGGCCGCGTCCCTGGCCAGCAGGTGTACTTCACCGGAGACTCCGCGCACATGGACGAGGACGGCTACATCTGGTTCGCCGGCCGCGCCGACGAGATCATCAAGATCGCAGCACACCGCCTCGGCACCATCGAGGTCGAGTCCGCATTCCTCACCCACCCCGCCGTCGCCGAAGCTGGCGTTACAGGCCGCCCCGACGAACTCCGCGGCGAAGTCATATCCGCATTCGTCGTCCTCCGCAACGACTACTCCCCCTCCGACGACCTCAAGGCAGAGCTCCTGCAGGCAGTCCGCCGGGAGCTCGGCCCCATAGCCGTCATCAGCGAGATCAACTTCGTCGACCTCCTCCCCAAGACCCGCAGCGGCAAGATCATGCGCCGCGTCTTCAAGGCAGTCGTCCTCGACCAAGACCCCGGCGACATCACCACCATCGAAGAAGAAGGCTCCGTGGAAGAAGCCCGCCAGGCATGGCAGCAAATGCTAGCCAGCATCCGCTCCAACGAGTAAAAATCCCCTCCCCCTCAGGGGGAGGGTTAGGGTGGGGGCAAGAAAAAGTATATTGCTTACACTTGTTGGGGTGAGGAATTTAGTCCCTTCCCCCTTGATGGGGGAAGGTTAGGATGGGGGTGAAGCGTGCATCAAAAGCAATGTCGTGTCATCCCAGCAAATTCGTGATCAGTGAAGCAATCGCAGCCGAAACCGCCATCCCCCCCATCATCATCCCGACCATCCATTTGACCATTCGAGTCTCCATAGCGGCCAGGTCTTCCTTCGTCGCGTAGTGACGCAGTTCTTCCCGCAACTCGCTTCTGGTAATCGGCTGTTCCGCAGTTGCCATATAATATCTTCCTCACGAATCATCTATGAGGTCATATTACAGCGTAGTCGGAAGTCACACCACCGCCCCCAGCACCACCTCCCCGATCGCCCTCCTCACATCACCACGCAAGTACCTCCGCGCCTCACCCATCCGCTCCGGCAGCTCCTCCAGCGGCACCCACGCGCACAGGTCGATGTTCTCCGAAATATCCGGCGTCAGCCTGTCCTCGATCGACCCCGCGTACTCCATCACGAACCAGTCCACCGTCTTATACACCGGCTGGCTCGCATAATAAGTAACATACCCCGACCTGCACAGCTTCCCCCTCACCGACAGCAGCTCCCTGTCCAGCCCCGTCTCCTCCGCCACCTCCCGCAGCGCGCACCGCTTCACCTTCTCCCTCTTCTTCCGCTTCCCCTTCGGAATATCCCACTGCCCATGCTTGCGTATCAGCAATGCATGCCCCTCGCACAGCACAAGCCCCCCGGCCGCCGCCATCTGTGGCAGTTCGTTCTTAGACATGTATCATTATCCGCTCGAGCACCGCCACCTGCTCCGGCGTCATATCCCTGAACAGCACCCCGTCAACCACCACATTCCGACGCCTGTCACTCCGCTCCGCACCCGCCTCTATCGCCTTCAGATTCAAGTCCTTACCCTCGTACTCGGAGCTGTTCAGGATGTAATGTATCGCATTCAGCCGCGCCTGGTGCTTGTTATCCGAATCGATAATCACCCACGGCGCGTAATCCGTCGAAGTCACCGCAAACATGCGCTCCTTGAAGTATGTCAGCATCTGCCACCGCTCCGCAACCCTCCGGTCCGTCGGCGAATACTTCCAGTACTGCAAGTCGCTGTCCTGCCGTATCCGAAACCGCAGATCCTGCGCCTCCTTCGACACCGACAGGTAAATCTTCAGCAGATGCACCCCCTCATCCAGCAGCCGCCGCTCCCAGTCATTCACATGCGTCATGAAATAGCTGTACTGCCGCATCGAGCAGAATCCCAGCGCCGGCTGCACAATCGCCCGCGAATACCACGACCGGTCGAAAATCGTGATATTCCCCGCCTCCGGCATCAGCCGGTAGTAAGTCCCCAGCCAGTTTCGCATCTGCTTCGCCGTCGGCACACCCTGCGTTATCACCTGCGCCGACCTCGGATTCAGATAATGCGTGATCCCCGACGCCGTCGACCCCTTCCCCGCCGCATCGCGCCCCTCCAGCACCACCGCCACCCGCAGCCCCTGCTGCATCACCCACTCCTGCATCATCAGCAGCTGCAGCCGCAACTCCCGCAGCTCCGCCCGGTACGCCGCATAATTCACATCCCGGAACGCACGCACATCATACTGCCGCGCCTCTGTATGCGGCAGTATCTCGTCCCCGGTATGCCTATAGTGGTTCGCCTGCGCCATCGTCGCCATCGAAATCACCGCGCGAACTCTTCCAAATGTCCCTTCCCCCTTGATGGGGGAAGGTTAGGATGGGGGTGAAGTGAATGAAATACGCTCATACTCGGATACCGCGAGAACATCTTTCATCACTTCCGAATTTCCCCGCCAACCCCTGCACCCCCCAATTATATCCAGCACCCCAACCACAGACAACACACCCACAACCCCCATTTCCGCCAACACCACCCCCACATCAACAAATGTTATCCTATGACAGCAAATCCCCAATCACACCGTCATTCCTGCGAAGGCAGGGGTTAGGATGGGGGTGAAAAGCCCCAGCCCACCACCAACCCACAACAGTCAGGAACCACCACCATGCCACAAAACACCGAACCATCCGTCAACGACGCCCTTGCCAATCTTCTCAGGAAGATGATGCACGGCTGCCGCATCCACCCCGAAAACACGCAGACCGTCGCAGGACAAGCCGGACTGCAGCTCGACATCCTCATCACCGCCGCCGACCGCGCACCCGTCGTCATCGAAGCCGAGGTCATGCCGGCCTACGACGCAGAGAAAGAGGCGGCAGCGCGTCTGAACCTGCCTGTTACAGGCGGCAGGCGCAAAATTGAGGCAGCGATTGCCCTCCGTTATCCCGCCGCTCTCAGGGACGCCTACGACCTCGAAAAAGAACTGGCAACCGCCCGCCTCTCATACTGCGTCCTTACCCCATCAGAAGAGGACGACACACCTTATGACCGCTTCCCCGAATCAGGCTGGCTCGAAGGCTCAGTCGCCGACCTTGCCGAACTCGCCCGCCTCGTTTCAGTCCCCCAGAGCACCGTTAACGAAGCAGCAAGAATACTGGAGCACGGCATAGACAGCGCCGTCGGCGTAATCAACGCCATGGCGCGCGATTACCCCACTTGTATGTTGTAATTGCCCCTCAGATGGTCCAATCTGTGGGGTGGGCGAGAG
>CAZWDM010000030.1:0-34012 GCA_964632415.1 uncultured Dehalococcoidia bacterium
ACGCCATCTACACCGAACTGCGGTGACCACGGCGGGGTCCAGGTCCGTCCCGGAGCCCATGATCGCGGCGGCCGACCCCATACAGTCAGTCTGAACGATGTTGCGGAAGCGCCCACGGTTTCTGACACTACCCAGTTCAAGAACCACGCCGCCAAGGTGGGTGAGTCATTCAGCCTGACGCTGCCGGCTGCGGACGCGAACAGCGGCGACGGCGGTCCTTGCGAGTACCTGCTGTGGCATCGGGGCGCTGGCAAGAACTTCGCGACTCAGGCAATCAACGGCCTGAGCTTCAACGCCGCCACGCGCACGCTGTCGGGAACACCGGCGGCGGCGGGAGTGTGGCAGCTGAGCTATGTCGTGCATGACGACGACAGCGACCGTGGCGCGGAAGACCGCTTCCGCGCGAAGACGAAGCTGCAAATAACGGTATCGCCGTAGCGCCTACCGTTTGCGGCCGGAAAACCTAATCGCACACGCCCTTCGCCAGCCCGGTGAGGGGCGTGTGAGTTTCCATATTGAATGGACGAAGAGGCGCGTGCGTTACCGGCGGCGCGCCCACGACCTTGTGGCTGCTATACGGTACGACGAGCGTGTTATCACTCCGTGACTGAGTGAGCGTTATCATAGTGTTATAATTAACAGAGTATATGGGACTGCACAGTTAGCTTTATTTGACAATCAGGACATCGGCTAGGATAATCTAACGCCGATGGCAATCGCCCCGTCAGCGGACGGGAGTTGCTGCTGCGCAGGCGCGCGAAACTTAACCAATAGAGACTTCGACATAGAGACATCGACAAGGATTCACATTGTGGCACGTAAATCGCTCCTTACAAATACCCCCCCCCCTCAAACAATCGTTCTAAAACCCGCTTCCGCCGCCGCGCGTTCCTCGCACTCGTCGTCGCTGCCCTGACTGTGGCGCTGGGGCTGTTCGCGAACGGCGCCGCGCCGGCGGAGGCGCAGACCGCGAACGTGCTGATCTCCAACACCGGCGTGACAGACACTGACGGCCCCTTCAGCGCCGACACCACCAAGCGGGCGCAGGGATTCTTCACGGGCCCCAACACCCGGGGCTACACCCTGAGCAGCATCGGGCTGGTCATTACCACCCACCCCGACACGAGTACGCCGACCGTGGAACTGTGGTCCGCGAGCGGGACCAACCCCTCGGCGAAGGTGGCCGACCTGACCAGTCCGACGCTCACCGCCGCCTCGACCGGGTTGCAGACTTTCACCGCCCCGGCGAACACGACGCTGACCGCCAGCACCAGGTACTTCCTGGTCGTCTACTGCGCCAGCGGCGCGTGTCTGACTCCGGCGAGACTCACCGCGGACGGCGAGGACGACGGGGCGGCGAGCGGATGGAACATCGACAACGCATACCTCACGCAGATATCGAGCACCGTCTGGTCCGCCACCGCAGCCGGCGGGCGATCGATGAGAATCAGCGTCAACGGCGAGGCGGTCCCTCCGCCCGCGATCCCCGGCCTGGTCGTCGATACCAACAACGCCGGCGACGCCCTGGTGGTCAGCTGGACCGAGGTCACGAACGCGAACAGATACGACGTGCATTGGAAGTCGGGCGGCGAGAGCTACACCAGCGCGCGATACAAGTTCACCAACCGCAACGGCCGCACCGTCACCATCAGCGGCTTGACGACCGGCACCGCCTACACCGTGCGGGTCCAGGCGCAACCCGCCTCGGGACCGGCGCTCGCCGAGAGCGAGGTAACCCGCACGCCCAGGGTCATCGCCGAGATCCCCGGCATCACATGGGAACGACTCAGCGCCACCTCGATCAAGGTCGAGTGGCCCTCAGTGACGGGCGCCACCACTTACGCGGCGTTCTCGAAAGTGCGCGCCGCCGCCGATTCGACATACAGCCTTCTTGGGGGCCTTATGTTGCCTACAGTGAGTACTCCTGCTTCGGTCACCGCCACCAGCCTGACCGCCAACACGGACTACACGATTCAGGTACAGGCGTTGCACGCAGGTAGTGTCGTCGCCCGCTCCTACATCGACGTCACGACCAAGGCGCTGCCGGCGATCACCGGGCTGGCCGTCAACGGGACCACGGCCGCCGACACCCGGCTGGACATCAGTTGGAACGCCGTGAGCCGGGCGACCGGCTACGAGATCGCCTGGAAGGAGACCAGCGCGGCCTCGTACCCCACGGCGAACGCCAAGACCGCCACGACCACGTCCACGAGCATCACCGGCCTGACCGCCGGCACGGAGTACACCGTCCGCGTCCGCGCGACCAGCCCGAACACCAACGGCCCCTGGGCGGATGGAGTCGGCACGCCCTCCACCATCGCCGCCAGAATGGAGGTCCAGGGCCGAACCATCGTCGTCCGAACCGTCAAGCCGCCGGGTACTTCTGTCTGCGAAACTTGGCTTATATCGAGTGCGGGGGACGCCGATAACATAGGTACCATTTGCGGGCCGAGTCAGACGTTCGCCACTCTGAGACCAGGCACCAGCTACACATTTCGATTACTTGCCCACCTGGGCGGCGGCCGCACTGCCGAAGCCAAGGCCACGGCCCAGACGACGCTGGACAAGGTCGCCAGCCTCACGGCGACGGGGGCAGACAAAGCGCTGGAGCTGAGCTGGACCGCCCTGACCAAGAAATCCAACGACCCGGACATCAGCTACATCGTCCAGTGGAAGACGAGCGGGCAGGAGTACTCGACGGACCGCCAGGCCACGCCGACCACCAACTCCTACACCATTCCCAATCTGTCGAGCGACACCCAGTACACGGTCCGGGTGCGCGGGACCATGGCCGACCGCCCTGCCGCCCTGGGAGCCTGGTCAGACGACGCGACCGGGACCACGCTGGCGGCGCCCCTGGTGCCGGGCATCGTCTGGTCCCCAATCAGCGCCACCTCGATCAGGGTCGAGTGGCCCGCTGTGACGGACGCCAGCAGCTACAGCGCGCGATGGAAAGTACGCGGCGCCGCAGATTCGACGTACCAGAACGCTGCGGGCGGTGTGACGGATCCTACAATGAGCGATCCTGCAACCGTGACCTTCAGCGGCCTGAGCGCCAACGCCGAGTTCACGCTTCGGGTGGACGCTTTAGGCTCGGATAACAACAATCAACCTGTTCTCGTCGCACGGTCCGAGATCGACGTGACGACCAGGATCAGGGTCAGCACCAATGCGGCCGGCAACGCCCTGACCCTCGACTGGGAGCCGCCGCCCTCGGTCAGCGGTATCGCCTATTACGGGATCAGGTGGAAGTCGGGCATGGAGGCCACCGCGGGTTGGGCCGGCAGCTGGGGCGATACCTCGCGGTCCAGTTTCGTGGCCGTCACCGCCTCGCGGACCTTCACGCTGCCCAAGAGCGGCGTCTCCCAACAGGTCGCGCTGACCAAGGGCACCCGATACACGATCGAGCTTGTTGCGTTCAACGGTAGCGGCACCTCGCTCCACACGGTCGAATTCACCGCCGTGCCCTTCCCTCCAGTGCCCAACGTCGAGGTCAGCGTCGCCTCGGCGACCTCGCTGAAGGTCGATTGGGGCGCCTACACGGGCGCCACGCCAGATAACTATGTCGTGGAATGGAGGACGAGCGCGCAGAACTGGTCGCAAACTCGGGAACAACAATTAGCCGCTACCGCGCGCACGCACACGATCTCCGGCCTGACCACGGGCACGACGTACGTCGTGCGGGTCAGCGCGATCACCACGGAACAGTCGGAGGGTTCAACCGTCGTAGCCGACATCCTTGCCCGGTCGCAGGCCGATCCCATTGTGCTGACCGACAAGCCGGGCTACACGCTCTCGAAGGAGACGATGGCGCTCGCCGAGGGCGACTCGGACACGGTCACGATCCGGCTGAAGAAGAAGCCGACCCACGACGTGCGCATCAATCCCTCCTCGTCGCACGGGCTGCGCTTCACGGCCGAGCCGACCTCGGGCGATGGCTGGCTGAGGTTCACGCCGAGCAACTGGAGCACGCCGCAGTCGGTCACGGTCACCGCCTTGGAGGACGAGATCGCCTGGTTCAGCTCGCAGCAGTTGTATGTACGCTGGTCGGTGCGCACCGAGGGCGAAGACTACGGCGATCTGAAGCTGCCGAAATCGGTCAAGCTGACCATCGCCGACAACGACACCGCCGGCGTGGAAATAGACACCACCGGCCTGGAGGTCACCGAGGGCTTGAGAGCATCCGTGGCGGGCGGCCTCGATTGCTACACGGTCGAGCTGACCAGCCAGCCGGAGCCGGGACGGATCTTCTACATCTATCCTAAGGTGTACATCGACGGCGAGCGCGTGTCCGGCGGCAGCGTTATCGTCGGTCCCACCGTGCTCGCCTTCACCGGGGCGAACTGGAAGGGCGCGCGCAAGGTCTGTGTCTCAGCGGCGCGCGACGGCATATACCACAACCCGGACCTGCAGGCCGAAATCCGCAACTATATCGGGCAGGTGAAGAACAGTACCTACCATAACATCACCGAGCTGGACAGCGTCGACGTGGAAGTCGAGGAGCGCGATCCCCCGCTGAGGGTGCGCCCGAAGCAGATAAACGTCTTCGTCAACATCACGCGCCCAATCGAGATGCGGCTGCTCGCGCAGCCCACTGCCAACGTGACGCTCAACCTGGCGTCGACCGTCCCCACGGTGGCGACCCTGTCGGGGTCCAGCCTGACCTTCACGCCCAGCAACTGGAATCAGTACCAGGGGATTACGGTGACATCCAAGGCGCTGGGCACTTCGACCGTCGGCCTGAGCAGCGTGACCACGACCGACGCCACCTTCACCGGGCTCGCCGGGACCGCGGTGCGCGTGCCCGTCTGCGTGTTCGACATGGAAGCATACCTCGAAGCCGTCGAAGAGTACCGGCAGCGCGGCACCTGGGAGGGCGTCGAGTTCTGCGATGGCATCGACTCGCACAAGCCGATTGATGAGGATGATCGCACCTTCCGCATGATCAGCCCGCCCGTGTTCATGGCGGATGCGGAGGACCAGACGGCGACCGTCGGCGCGGCGTTCAGCTACACTGTCCCCGAGGCGGTTCCCCTGCAGGGCGATGCAGTGACCTACGCCGCCGGACTCGCCGACGACTCTGCCCTGCCCGCCTGGCTCGGCTTCACCGCATCCACGCGCGAGTTCTCCGGCACGCCGGCAGCCGGCGATGTGGGCGAGTTGAGCGTCAAGGTGACCGCTACGGACAACTCCGATGACCCGCAGAGCTCCGACACCACGTTCACTATCACGGTCGAAGCCGCCGCCGTAGTGGGCGAGGGTGGCGAAGACGATGGCGACGAGCCTGCCAACCAGGCGCCAACGTTCAGTGAAGGCACCAGCGCCAGCCGGTCGGTGGACGAGAACAGCGCGGCGGCAACCAATGTCGGCTCGTCGATCACCGCCACCGACGCGGACACCGACGACACGCTGACCTTCTCCCTGACGGGAACGGATGCCGCATCGTTCGACATCGGCAGTTCCACCGGGCAGATAGCCACCAAGGCGGGCGTTACCTACAACTACGAGGCGAAGTCGTCGTACTCGCTCACGGTGGGCGTGTCCGACGGCAACGGCGGCACGGACAGCATCTCCGTAACGGTGAGCCTGAACGATGTCGCGGAAGCGCCCACGGTATCGGACACGACGCAGTTCAAGACGCACAACGCCACCGTGGGCAAGGCGTTCAGCCTGACGCTGCCCGCGGCGGACACGTACAGCGGCGACGGCGGGACCTATAGCTACCTGCTGTGGCACAAGGGCGCGGGCAAGAACTTCGCGACTGAGACGATCAACGGGCTGAGCTTCAACGCGACGACGCGCGTGCTGTCCGGCAAGCCGGCGGCTGCGGGAACCTGGGAGCTGAGCTACGTGGTGCATGACGGCGACACCAACCGCGATGCGGCGACCGACGCCTTCCGCGAGCGCGACAAGCTGAAGATTGTGGTCGCTGCGGCGAGCGACAGCGATACCGGGCAGCAGAAGACCGAGCCTGCCAACCGCGCCCCGTCCTTCGACTCCGGCATCGTAACCGCGCTGTCGGTTGACGAGAACAGCGCGGCGGGAACCAATGTCGGCGCGGCATTCACCGCAACCGACCCGGACACCGGCGACACGCTGACCTACTCCCTGACGGGCACGGACGCCGCGTCGTTCACGATAGGCAGTTCCACCGGGCAGATCACCACCAAGACGGGCGTAACCTACAACTACGAAGGCAAGTCCAGCTACTCGCTGGCGGTTAACGTCTCCGACGGCAAGCTGTCGGACAGCACTCCGGTAACGGTGAGCCTGAACGACGTGAACGAGGCGCCGGCATTCGCCGGAGCGTCCACCGCCCGGAAGGTTGACGAGAACAGCGGCGGCAGCGTCAATGTGGGCGCGGCGGTCACGGCTAGTGACCCGGACGCCGGTGCTACGCTGACCTACACGCTGTCCGGCACCGACGCGGCGTCGTTTGCGATAGGCGGCTCCACCGGGCAGATAAGCACGAAGACCGGCGTGACCTACAACTACGAGAGCAAGTCCAGCTACTCGCTCACGGTGACTGCCTCCGACGGCAAGCTGTCGGACAGCATCACCGTAACGGTGAGCCTGAACAATGTGAACGAAGCGCCGGCCTTCGGCGACGGTGTGGACACCACGCTGTCGATTGATGAGAACAGCGCGGCGGGAACCAAAGTGGATTCGGCATTCACTGCAACCGACCCGGACACCGGCGACACGCTCACCTACTCCCTGACGGGCACCGACGCCGCGTCCTTCACGATAGGCAGTTCGACGGGGCAGATAGCCACCAAGACGGGCGTAATCTATAACTATGAAGCGAAGTCGTCGTACTCGCTGTCGGTGGTTGCCTCCGACGGCAAGGGCGGCACGGACAGCATCTCCGTAACGGTGAGCCTGAACGATGTGGCGGAAGCGCCCACGGTGTCTGACACTACGCAGTTCAAGAACCACGCCGCCAAGGTGGGCGAGGTGTTCAGCCTGACGCTGCCTGCGGCTGACGAGAACAGCGGTGACGGCGGTCCGTATGAGTACCTGCTGTGGCACCGCGGACACGGCAAGAACTTTATGGACCATACCATCAACGGGCTGAGCTTCAACGCCGCCACGCGCACGATTTCCGGCACGCCGACGGCTGCGGGAGTATGGCAGCTGAGCTACGTCGTGCATGACAACGACAGCGAGCGCGGCATTGCCGACCGCTTCCGCGCGAAGACCAATCTGCAAATAACGGTATCGCCGTAGCGCCGAGCGCCTGCGGCGGAAAGACCTGCAAGGTGGAGGTGTCGGGAACGTCCGGCGCCTTCACCGTGTAGCATGGCGCCGCAGTAGATCCACACCGTCCCCGGCGACTTGCCCGGTCGTTTGGAGCGGTTTGAGTAGGGGTCCGAGCCGGACCTGTGCCTCGCGCAAGCGTTGCCGTGGAGCGGGCGCCCGCATCCGGAAGACCGGTGACAAGGAAGGCGCTTATGTCACCAAACATAGGGCGGCAAACTCGGCAGTCCATATTCGGCACGCATTACATCCTGAGAGGTGTGGATGTATTCTCGCGGCAGCGAATAATGGGGCAAAGGCGGTTGGAATCCTCTATGGTCCGCATCGAAATGTCCATAGAGCTTGTGGAGCGGCAGCACGGGAAGTTCTTGCCGCCCGCACTTTGAAGGTGTGCGCTCAATCGAAGTGTCAGAGGGGCTGCGCCGAAAGTAGCGGAACCATCGCCCACCAACAGCAGATATGAGTGCGGATTGTCCTATCGGAAATGTGGAAGTTTCAAATCCGGCGCTTGAGTAGATATTAGGCCAATCCTCCAGAGCAGCCACCTCCGAACCACACTATCCATCCATACAACCCACAGTTTCAATCTGAGGTAACTCAATGCCAGACAATCCAGTTAATAGGGCATCTCTTTTCTAAGTAATCTAGTTACCTAGTTAATTCGTCAACAATCTTCAAGGCACAGGTGAATGCGAATGATAGTTGCTGTTGCAGGGGAAAAGGGTGGTTGCGGCAAGACATCGCTCGCCGTCCATCTCTCGGGCTGGCGCGCGTGCGCCGGCAGGGACGTGATGCTTGTGGATGCCGACCGCCAGGGGAGCGCCAGCATGTGGGTGGATTCCAGGATTGAACGACAGCTGCCCGCTCCTTCGACGGTCAGACAGTTCGATGCGGGCCTGCGACGCGCCGTCAGGGACCTCGCGAGGCGATACGAGGATGTCGTGGTTGACATTGGCTCAGGCGACGGAGCGGCGATTGAGGCGGTGATGCGAGAGGCGCATACCGTGATAGTTCCGGTGCAGCCCAACGGCATGGACGTCTGGACTATCGACCTCCTGGATGAGCTGGCCTGTGAGGCGCAGGACGTAAACGATGGACTGAGGGTTTGCTCCGTCATCAACCGCGCGTCCACTCATCATGCAAGCAGGGACTTGCGCGCGGCGCAGCAGGAGTTGCGCAGGTATCGGGACGTCGAGCACTCGGAGCTTGTGATTCGAGAGCGCACTTCGATCAGGAGAGCGGTGCCGGCCGGACTTCTGATCGACGAGTACCGGCCCGTCGATCCGAAGGGCATAGCCGAGCTTCGCGCAGTCTTCGAGCATGTCTTCGACTCTACTCCCAAACTACCAGATGCGGCCCTTACATAAGGAAGGAAACGATGAACGAAATAAACATGAGACGGCCCGGAAGAAGGGAACGCAGTCGCGGTCGAAGGGCGAGCGGCTCACCGGCGAAGACGGGTCCTACACGGAAGATCGACAGCGAGGGAGACCTGTATCGCAAGCTCGGCGTGTCCGTTTCTGAGGAGCTGCTTGATCGGATCAGAGTGGCCGCCGCCCTGGAAAAGGTGTCCATCAGAGAATTCGTGCTTCGCCTCGTGATTCCCGAAGTTGATCGGGTTCATCGTGAAAACGGCCTGAGCTAGGGCGAGTCCGGCTATGAGACGGAATACATCACAGATCATGCACATCCGGCCCTCCAGGCGCGACGAGACGACCGGTCGGCATGCTGCCTGAGAAAGGCAGTAACAAGTCACTCTGTTAACAAGATGATTGGTTAACTAAGTACCTATGTAACCGGTAGGACTTCATAATGAAAGGCAACGACAACACATTCGAGGGCACGGCCCGGGCGGCCGGAGCGTACGGCTGGGAGAGCCATCCGCGACGGGAATTCATCGAGACCTCATACAGGCACGATTCGCTGAGTTATGGCGTGACACGCCGCCGAATGATTGTTCAGACGGCGATATTGTCTTCATCCGGCGCTGCTGGTGACCTACATCCGAACCAGGTATCGCTATGACAGCCGAATCCTTATCTTCCATCCTCCAGCGCATCAGGTCGCAGCGCGAAGCCCGCTCACAGGCGGGAGAGCAAGCCACGCCTCCCCCGGATGCACAGACTGAACCAGACAGTTGCGCTGAGTGCCACGGGCAGGGCTTCCTGACAGTCGAACACACATCCCGCCGCCCGTATCAGCAGCCCGAATATGTCCCCTGCAAGTGCCAGAAGGAACGATTCGAGGCCGAACTTGTAGAGCGACTCCAACTCTACAGCAACCTAGGACATCTCAGCCGCTTCACCTTCGCGTCCCTCAGCGACGACAGGGTGTACGGGGGCGAAGCCAACCTTCTGCCCTTCGCGGAGGCATGTCGCGCGGCTGCCGCCTTTGCCGAGAATCCGCAGGGCTGGCTGGTATTCACGGGACCGCCCGGCTCCGGCAAGACGCACCTCGCCGCATCGATCGCCAACTACCTGATTGAAGGTCGCCAACTCGTGCTCTTCATGTCCGCGCCCGACCTGCTCGACCAGCTCCGGTCAGGCTACGCCCCAACCAGCGATGTAGCCTACTCCGACATCTATGAGCGAGTGACCGAGGCGCCGATTCTCATCCTCGATGCCCTCGGCACACAGCACGCCACGCCGTGGGCGCAGGAGAAGCTCCAGCAGCTCATCAGCCACCGCTTCAACGCGGAATTGCCCACCGTGTTCACCACGGCGTCGAGCCTGTCGGAACTCGACCCTCATATTCGCGTGCGTCTGGAGCATTCAGGATTCTCTCGCGTCGTGTCCACCGCTGTCTCAAGTCCCGACCATGATTCAGTCGAGGCGTCCGGATTGCCACATCCGTCCATGCTGGCTAGGATGACATTCGAGAGTTTCAGCGTATGGGGAAATGGAGCAGGCAACGAAGAGCAGGCGTCTCTTGCCGCCGCGGTGCAGGCAGCAGAGACATTCGCCTCAAGGCCCGAGGGCTGGCTTCTGCTTTACGGGCCTACCGGCACCGGCAAGACCCATCTTGCGGTTGCTATCACGGGACGTCTGCTCGCGGCGAGACACCGGCCGTACTTCGTCAGGACGCAGCAGCTGATACGGCAACTGGGCAGCTCGTTCGCCCGGGACAGTTCCCTGAGCTTCGACAGGCTGTTTTCGGACGCGAGCGACGCGCCCATCCTGGTCCTGGACGACCTGGGAGCCGAGGCGGACAGGGACTGGATAAGGGCAACCCTCCAGGACCTCATCACGCATCGACACGACGCCCGACTGCCCACCGTCGTAACCACCACCGTGCAGTTACCACTGGAATCCGGTCCCATCGCTACGAGGATATGTGACCGCTCACTGACCACAATCGTCCGCATCAGTGCGCCCAACTTCCGCCAGGCGCGCTAGTACCACGTCCATATGCTGTTGACACGTCGTTTAGCTTTGGGTTGTGGCATATGCGGTTGGGCTTGCCACGAGCATCCTGAGAGCTGGAGCGCCAGTCTATGGTCACTCCTTCCACTCTGGTGCTCGCCCGTCGTTTGCTCAGTAGTCGTGAGGGCGTCCCGCGTCGGCGGGTAGCTCCGCTGGACACAGGCGGCTGCGTCGCCTTCCGCGTACCCGTGAGGAAGCGCGTGAAGCACGTGTGGTCGTACTGGGCCGCCGTATCGCGACAGCTGGGACCGGCGCTTGCAGCGCAGCATCGGCTGGTGAGAGCCAATCCCGTTCGGGCTCCGGCCCGGGCGGGACCAGCTTGATGCTCATAGCCGCGTGCGAGCCCCAGGCGGGAGCCGTCACTGCTGTTGGGGCGGCGTCATCGCAAGATGATTCAAAAGAGGTTGATATTAGCTGGATTCGGTCTGCACCTGGATGCCGACGACGCAGCCTGTGTCACTCTTCACGAGCATCGGAATGAAGAGTCCGCAATTGTCGCAGATCACCGACGGGTCCTCAAGAAAATCGTCCGGCGTCTCGAACTCATGGCTCCACTCACCGTCCTTGCAGACGTTGGACTCCTTGAAGTCATGGCAAAGGTTCTCGGCACACATCAGTCTGTTCTCCTTATCTCTCTGGTTTGTCTCCGATTGTATTGGAGTCTTACAGATCCCATAGATATCCAGTGGGATGAAGCGCGGCGATTCCAGCGCCTCGACTATTACGCATCCTGGATTGACTCCCCAAGCCTCATGTCACCCTGCGAGCGGCCATGATGACCGTAATACACGATGTCATTACTCTGGAAAGCCATATACGAATAATTGCATTTCACAACTCACCACGATAGTACACATCACTGCGCCAACTATAGCCGGGCGCGCTAGCTGGTCAGCCCAGCCGTCGAAGCGCCCTTAGAGCGACTACCACGCACCAGGACCCGAATGCCAAAATCGTCGCGTTCAGAGCGTTCAGAGCTCCGAACACAGGGTCGTACTCCGTCCGTTGCACAACGCCGAACGCGGTCAGGGCGAGCAATGACGAGATGCCCGAATACAGTATGCTGAACACAAGCGTGACGGCGGAGCCTACCTGGGCGACAGTCACAATCGCCCCTGATCGTCGTCCTCCGCCGCAGAGGATGATGATGAACGCCGTTGGGTTGACCAGGAGCAGCAGTATGGCCAGGGGTACGACTCCGAACCAGAGCGCTCCGAACACGAGGCCTCCCAGCCGAGCCGCGGCAATCAGGACGAAAATGAAGAGCACGAATGTGCCGGTGAGCACGCCGTACCAGGGCAGGACGGCGGTTACCACCATGCAGAATCTTTCCCTGCGCGAAACGCCGTTGTCGTCATTCATCGCCTCTCCTTTTTCGCCCTACACCCTCACATCACTGCAGACGCCTCAACGCTCCATCGGCATAGCAGTTGTCGCTCTTCCTGCCGTCGGGGCAGACCGTATTATTCCATTCGGCGTGCTGCGCGCCCGTCGCCCTGCTGAAGTCCGCTCCGGTCAGGACAGTCCTGACGAATCTAGCATTGCGCAACTCGGCGCCGTTCATCAAAGCGTCTTCGAGCCTGGCGTCTGTGAAGTCCACGGCACGCAGGTCGGCGTTTCTGAACTTGCCGTCTTCGACACGAGCCTTCTCGAAGATCGAGCGCTGCAGGTCGGCGTTGTCGAAAAGCACATTGTCCAGACCGGTGCCCGTGAAGTCCGCCTTCACCAGGCGCGCCTGTGAGAAGTCTATATTTCGCAGAGTCAGGCCGGAATAGACGGTCTCACGCAGGTCTGCCAGCGTGAAGTCGGTGTCCTCATCGAAGACCACGCGCGTCATATTCACCTCCACGAGCTTCGCCTCGGTCAGGTTCGTCCCGCTCAGATCCGCGTCGGTCATGTTGGCATCTTCGAATATCGCTCGACGGAGGGAAGCGCCGTTGAAATTCACGCGGTAGAGTGTCGCCAGGGTGAACGTTGCGCCGTCAAGCAGGGTATCCTTGCCGAATGTGCTGCGCGACAGGTCCGTGCCCTTGAAGCTCACGTCGCTGAGCAGCGCCTCGTCCGGCCAGGTGGTGTTGTGCATGGTCGTGCGGTCGAACGAGACGATCCTGGACAGGTCGGCGCTGCTCAGGTCAACGTTCCTCAGGCTTGCCCCTTCGAGCAACGAGCCTGCCAGCGAAGCATCCTTAAGGATCGCCCCGTCAAGGTTCGTCTTGCGGAGGTCCGCATTCGACAGATTCGCTCCAGTCAGGTCCATCCTGCGAAAGTCGTGCCCTGAAAAGTCGCAACCGGAGAGCTGAGCGCCCGGCGCGGGAGTGCAGGGGACAGGTGTCTCTGTGGGAGTAGGTGTCACCGTCGCCGTGGGCGTTGAAGTAGCCGTCCCCGTCGCGGTTGGAGTGCCGGTCGCCGTTGGCAATGGAGTCGAGGTGGGTGTCTGGGTAGCCGTCGCTGTCGGAGTTCTGGTTGGTGTAGGCGTCCTGGTAGCCGTCGCCGTGCTGGTGGAGGTCGGCGTGAATGTCGCGGTCGCCGTTGCCGTGGGGGTGACAGTCGGTGTATCGGTCGGCGTGGGGGTTACCGTAGGCGTGTAGGTTCTGGTCGCCCAGATTATCCCGTATGGCGTCGCCTTCGGGCGTGGCGTGGGTGTAGGTTCAGGCGTGGGAGTTCGCGTATGCGCCTCCATTGATTGCGCTGCAACGGCCTCGCCATCCTTTACACTTCCTCCGTCCGTTCCATTCGTCCCGTCCGCCTGCTCGACCACCGGCGCTTCGGCTCCGGGAACATCCTCCCCGGTATTCGAAACGCTAGGAACCTGGCAGGCCTGTGTAGCCAGCAGAACCAGCGCGACTAGCAGGGTCGCGCGAAGTGGTGCAGCCCATACACGCCGACCGCAGGAACTCGACATCATTGCCGGTTCTCCTCCACGATCCTGGCCTGGCAGAAGCTGAAAGCCATGCCGATAAACGCCTCGAAGCTGCTGTACTGCCCCGCTTCCAGGGACTCCCACATCCTGCGCTCCGATTCCTCGATCTCCCTGTTGAACACCTCTTCCGGCAGATTCGGGTTCAGATAAGTTCGCGCGGTGCAGTCAGCCATCCAACGCACAATCTCAAGCTCGTTCTCGCTGGCGTCTTTCATTGCAAGCGTGTACTGAGGCCCAGCAGCAGCTCCGTTCTCCAGCGAGCCGCCTCCGGCACGCTCCCTCTGGGCCTGCGCCACGATGTAGTCTTGGAAGGTCTTCATCTGAGCTTCAAGCGCCGCGATGCGCTCGCTGTCCGAATTCCCATCAGTTGACGCGCTCTCATCGTCACCGCCACACGCCATTGCCGTCGCTATCGCCACAGTCAGGAGCATGACTGCAAGAAAGCGGCTAGTCACCCGTATCAGCTTCAACTTCGCCATACATCTCCTCCAGTCGCGGAAGCGGTGCCGTCAGTTTCTCCGATTGATTCCAGATCAACTCCGGGTTCAACCCCAGGCTTCTGAGTTCGGACAGCAGCAGCCCGAAGCTGTCGGGCAGCCCCGGCTTAAGAACCGTTCCCCTGCTCAGACCGTTGCCGCCATCAGACATAATCGCCTTGGTCAACGCCTCCCGTCCCGCGACGTCGTCCGACTTCACCGTCATCATCTCCAGCAGCACATACGCTGCGCTGTACGCCTCCAGTCCCCACACCTCCATCTCTCCCAGTCGCTGTCCGCCGCCGGCCGACTTGCCGCCTAGCGGCTGCTGCGTGATCATCGAGTAAGTGCCGGTCGAGCGCGCATGCATCTTGTCCTCGACCATGTGTATGAGCTTGAGCATGTACTTGTAGCCCACCGTCACAGGCCTGTCGAAAGGCTCGCCTGTCCTCCCGTCGCGAAGAACCTGCTTGCCCATTATCGGAGCCGCCAGATTCTCCTCACGCTCAAGCCGCAGGGCTTCCCGACGCAGTTCTTCATACCCGTTGAAGCGCGAAGGGTCCTGCCCCTGCTGCTTCATCCACAATTCCATGCAGACGCGCCCCGCCTCGGTACCGCCCTCCGCGCCCTCGCCGAATAGAAGATCGGAGTCGTACCCCTGGGATTGCGCCCACTTCCTCACCCGCGCCCAATCAACACTGCAGGCATCGTCTGCTGGCAGTATCCCGGCAGGCAGTCCTCCCGCCTGCTCCACGAGCCATGCCTGCGCGAGACACTGCTCTATCTGTCCCCACGACGCCGAGTCAAAGACCGGAGTTCTCGCTCGGAAGCCAAGGCGGTGTGCCGCCCAACCCAGGTGAACCTCCATAAGCTGTCCCAGGTTCATTCTCGACGGCACGCCTAGCGGAGACAGGATCACGTCCACAGGAGTTCCGTCCGGAAGGAAGGGCATGTCCTCCTGCGGCACCACAATCGAGACGCACCCCTTATTCCCATGACGGCCGGACATCTTGTCCCCGGGCTGCAGGTCCCGCGTCCCCGCGACCTCAACTTCGACCCGCGTGTGGCAGCCTGCGGGCAGTGCCCTCGCAGCTTCGCTGCCGTCCCCTCTGCTAACGACCTTCACACTCACCACATGTCCTTGCTGACCTTTCGGCAGCACACGCGAGTTGTCCTGATAGCGAATGTTGTCCGACGTCTCTCCCAGCACCTTGAAGAGCAGTTTCTCCTCCGGCGTGCGCTCCCTGTCCTGGTACTCCGCCGGCACCGGCTTCGGCGTAGCCTTCCCGATTAGAATCTGTCCCGCCCTGACGTAAGCGCCCACAGGCGCAATGCCGTCTTCATCCAGCAGGTTCCTGCGCCAGTCCGCGACATCCGGAACGTTCTGAGTGATGATCTCTGGACCGAGCGGTGTGTCCATAGCATCCAATCGGAACTTCTTGAAGATGCGCGACCGGAACTTGCCTTCACGCGCCACGTGCTCCGAGACGATGATGGCGTCCTCGTAGTTGTAGCCGCCCCAGCTCATATAGGCGACCAGCACTCGCTGCCCAAGGGCAAGCTCGCCCTCTCTCGATGCAGGACCGTCCGCCAGAGGCTCCCCGGCGTTCACTCGCTGGAATCGGTTGACGATGGGGCGCTGTCCCATCCATGTGAAGGCGTTTGAGCGCACGGCATTCTGCAACTCGAAGCGTTGCATTCCACCACCATCCTCCGGCAACACCTCGATGTTGTCGGCCGAAACCGACATCACAGTGCCGTCTGCCTGCGCCCTGACCTGATGTCCGCTGTCGCGAGCGACGTCCATCTCCATTCCGGTGGCGACCAGAGCCGACTGCGGACGCAGCAGCGGAACAGCCTGCCTCTGCATGTTGCATCCCATAAGCGCGCGGTTGGCGTCGTCGTGTTCCAGGAAGGGAATGAGCGCCGTCGAAGCGCTCACTATCTGCCGGGGCGTCAGGTCGTTATAGTCCAGCTCGTCTGGCGCCGCCAACAGCCACTCTTCGCCGCGTCTCGCGGCAACCTGGGCTTCTATGAACTGTGCCGATTCGTCCAGATTGGCGCTGCACTGCGCGATAGTCACGACAGCTTCCTCATGGGCGTTCAGATACACTATGTCGGCCGGGTCGTCCGACACATAAGGCCGGACTGAAACCCGCCGCGCCGGCAAGCTGGACAGCCGATTCAGCAGGGACCGGGTCACAACATCACCCGCTCTTGCCAACACTCGCTCGCCGAGCGTTAAGTCGTCCGCCAGTTCACGCCCTACCAGTCCCTCATCGTGGCTTGAAGCCGCCTTCTTTACGCGGCGCACGGGCGCGGTAAGAAGCCCATGCTCGTCTATCCCCGCTCCCGTCGTCAGCGTGGACAGCAGCCCGATGTTCTGACCCTCCGGCGTCTCTATCGGACAGAGCTTGCCGTAGTGCGTGTGATGAACATCCCTCGGATCCACGCCGGCGTTCTGCCGGTTCAGCCCGCCTGGACCAAGCGATGTAACGCGCCTTTTGTGCGTCAGTTCGGCTATCGGGTTCGTCTCGTCCGTAACCTGGCACAGTTTCGAGCCGTTGAAGAAGCCGCCCAGCCTCTTCATCAAGGGGGTAGTGTTCAGCAGGTCGGAGGGTAGTCTTGGGCGTCTGTTCCCCGTCTCCAGCCGCTCACGCGCGGCTCTGGCAACCTCATACAATCCCGTCTCGAACTCCATGCGCACCAGCTCGGCAGCCGTGCGGACGCGCCTGTTCGCCAGATGGTCTATATCGTCTGGCTGCTCAAGTCCCTGGGATACCCTGATGACATGTCCCACGATTCGCACCATGTCGTCTCGTGTGAGCAGGAGACTAGTATCGTCGGTGCCGAAGCGCCGGTTCAGCAGATGGCGTCCTACGGCCGATAGGTTGTAGTGTTGTGGGCTGAAGAAGAGACGCTCGATGCGCCGCTCGGCGCTGTCCCTGTTGGGCGGAGCTCCTGGCGCGACTTCGGCATATATCTGAAAGAGCGCATCGTCGCGGCTGTTGCAGTCTCCCGCTTTCACTGTGTTCCTTATGAACTGCCTGCTCGGGTCCGTGTCCACCGCGCTGAACGAATCCAGCAGCTCCTCGTCGGTCTCCAGTCCGAACAACCGCAGAATCGCCAGCGCGCTCAGGCTGTTGCCGCCGTTCAGCCTGACGCGCAGCTGGTCTCGCTCGTTGGTCTCGAATCCGATCCAAGGACCTCTCGCCGGGCTTATGCGCCCTCTGCCGAGAAGTCGTCCGGACAGGCGCTCGAGGTCTAGGCCGAACCAGACACCGGGAGCGCGAACTATCTGGTGAATCACGGTGCGTCGCACGCCATTGATGACGAAGCCGCCGGACGGGTCCATCAGGGGCATTCTGCACAGCAGAAGGCGCTGCTCGGCTATCTCCCCGTTGTCGAGGTCGGTCAGCATCGCTCTGGCAGTAACAGAGCTGTCGTATGTCAGCCCGCGCTCCACGCACTCCGCTGGGCTGCGCTCCGGAGGTTCCAACAGCGGGGCGTCAAGTTTGAGCGAGTAGCGCCGAGCGGTATCGCTGCTTATCTCGGCCATCTCGCCGAGAGTCTGCGCGACGCCGTGTTCGAGGAACTCGCGGTAAGAGTCCAGTCTGAGGGACAGCAGCCCCGGCTGCAGCGTGGGCGCTCTTAGCCTGCCGTACTGGCGGATCGGCAGGACCGATGTGATTTTGGGCGTCATTATTCAACGATACGAGCGTCCTTCAGGCGGCGTCAACGACTGGTGTCGGGTTGTTTGTTCTAATTCGTAGCGTTGTGCAGCCAATGTCATTGACTACACGTCTGGGGAACCATAAGATACTTCGGCTAACATCAATTGAATAAGTTAACTATTGATCGATCCTGGTAATGCAAATTGGTCATCAAGAGAGCGTGAATCACACTATGCGATGGCGCCGACGATCACAGGATGTATATCGGTCGGTCGATTCAGCCAACCGACGAGTTCACGCATCAGTTCGGGCACGGCTTGAGGCGGTGGCGGCGTGTAGATCGTCTCCTCGGTAGCGGAGTTAACGATATAGTTCTGGACGAGGCGGTACTCCCCCGGAGCGGCAGAGCCGCCGCGCACTCCGCCAACCAGCCGTCTGTGTATCTCCAGTATGAGACTTTCCGTGACAGGACCTCCGTCGCTCAGGTATTCGCTGACGTACTCAAAAGCGTCACGGTAGTTAAGCAGTTCTCGCGTGTCTTCAGGATCAGCGCCCAGCACGGCACGCCCCGCCAGTATTGCGGCCGCATCGTCCACCGTCAGCCTCGTCCCCTCGATGTGAGTGGTGTGATGAGCTTCCAACAGGAACGCTCGCGACTGCATAGAGGAGACCCACTCATCGGACAGGCTCGCGGCTTCGAGAAAGCCCGCGCTCGTTCGATTTCGGTTATGGCGGCAGTTACGGTGTTTGTGATGGAAAAGCGTGGCAGGAAAATCATTGCGCGAAGAGGTCTAAGCCGGAGAACATCCGATAGCGGTTCGACTCGTCGGAGGACACATTCGTAGTCCATGGTAGCATGACCGGCCTTGACGATGAACAGGTCAGGCGAATGTGAGAAATTTGCAGAAGTTCCTTCCCCCTTGATGGGGGAAGGTTGGAGCTTGTCGAAGGAATGGGAGTGAAAACGCCCTCGCACTGCCCTGAAAATATCCTGTTGCAAATATTTCCCTAAACTTAGCGCCAGTTGTGCGCCTCCGGCATCCTGACGCCGGATCGCAGCGCACGCACCTCGGACACTATGGTGTTGGAAGTGCCGTCCCAGCGGGAGATTTCGCCGGTAATCAGAACCACCTGGCTGCCCATCTCTCTCCTGTACCGCTCGTATATGTGGGGCCATAGTATGACCTGAGCGTCGCCGGTCTCGTCCTCGATGGTCACGAATATTGTGCCGTCCCTGCCCTTGGGGTGCTGTCTCGCCACGGGCCAGCCGGCCACCAGCACGGGTGCGCCGTCGTCAAGCCGCTCGACCTCCGCGCAGGTCATCACTTGGGACTCCAGTGTGGGACGCACGAATTCCATAAGGTGTCCGCGTGGGTATATTCCCATAACGGCGTACTCGGCGGCCATCTTCTCGGCGTCAGTGAAGTCAGGGAGCCGCGGCACGCTGGCATCCATAGAGGCGGGCAGCGCGGCCTGTCCGTTCCTGCTCGGACGCGGATGCAGTCCCGCCTCCCATAGCGCCTGCCTTCGGTTGGGAGTGATCGCGTCGAACGCGCCCGCCATCACCAGCGACTCCACCGCCTGCGGCTTCAGTCCGGTGCGCCTGACGAGATCGCCTGCGCCTGTGTACCCGCCGCCGCGTTCTCTTTCCCAGAGAATTCTATCGGCGCCCGCCTCTCCCACGTCCCTGATGAATCTCAGTCCTAAAAGTACAGAATCGCCTTTCGGGATACACTTCTCCTCGGAGCGATTGACGCACGGATTCAGGAACGGCACGCCGAATCGCCGGGCGTCCTGCTTCAGGGTCTCCATCGGATAGAAGCCCATCGGCTGGCTGTTCATGAGCGCCGTGAAGAACTCGGTCGGATGGTAACGCTTGAGCCAAGCCGCCTGGTACGCGGTTATGCAGAACGCATGCGAGTGGGACTCCGGGAACATGTAGTGCCCGTTCACCTTGCCGAATATCTTCTTCGCTGTTCCATCGGGTACTTCGTTCTTCCGAGCGCCCTCAAGGAAGCGCTGCCAGTGAGCCGTTATCAGGTGCTCGCTGTTGGGTCTTGCGAAGGCGCGGCGCACCTCGTCCGCCTGCGCCGCGCTCATGCCGCCCACGTCCATCAGAAGCTGCACCACCTGCTCCTGCCACACTATGATGCCGCATCCGCGTTCCAGGGCGCGCTCCTCCAGGTGGTGGTCGTAGTCCCACTCGACGCCGTGCCGGTAGCGGTCGATGAACTGCGATACCGCGCTGCCCTGCATGCCCACACCGGGTCGTATGAGCGCCACCTGGTATGCAAGGTCGCGCAGGTTGCGAGAGCGCAGGCGCTGCGCTATCTTGAGCTGCGCCGGAGACTGGAGCAGGAACACGCCCTTGCTTCTACCTTCGTTTATCATGTCATACACGGCGGCGTCCTTGGGGCTTATCCTGCTCATGTCGGGACGCTCACCAGTGCGCTCCTCGATGAGATCAAGCGCCTCCTCTATCTGGTCGAGCACCGGGAGGGACAGAATATCTATCTTGGCGAATCCTGCGTCCTGCACGCTGTCCTTGTTCCAGTCCATGATGTAGCGTCCGTCCATCGCACCTGCTCTCACCGGAACTGTCTCCGGAATGGGCGAGCTGCTCAGCACCATTCCGCCCACATGCTGACCCAGCGAGCGTGGTGCGCCTATGAGCTGCGGCGCAAGCTCCGCGAGCGTTCTCCAGCCGGGCGTGTCCATCTTGTCCTTAAAGTCGGGCATCTGGCGCATCTCTTCGCCCATCGTCCTGGCGTCGCCGGAGAGTCCCTGCCTGGACAGCAGCCTGAGCTGCTCGCGCGGCAGTCCGAGCGCCTTGCCCAAGTCCTGTATGACACCCTTCAGCCTGTATGTGCCGATGGCGCCCGCCAGCACTGCATGCTCCGGTTCGAAACGCCGGTGAACTCGCTCTATCAGCGCATCCCTGATACCCCGTGGGAAGTCGAGGTCTATGTCGGGCAGCGTTCCCACATCCTCGGAGATGAAGCGCTCGAGGCTGAGGTCCCACGCGAGCGGGTCGATGTGGCTGATGCCGATGAGGTAGCCCACTAGCAGCGCGACGGACGAGCCGCGACCCCTGCCCGGTGGTCTGGCCTCAAGCGGCGCTTCGGGACTCACCAGCCCCCGCTCCAGCATGATCTCGCGCGCTATCAGCGCAATCTCCCTGTACAGCAGCAGGAAGCCCGCCATGCCGTGAATCTCTATGAGCCTGAATTCTTTGTCCAGTCTCGCCTGAATCTTGTCGGTGACTTCGCCGTAGCGCCGCTGCACCGCCTCGTAGCAGAGTCTCTCAAGGTAGGTCTGGGAAGTGTAGCCATCGGGAACGTCGGCGTCCGGCAGGCTGTACCCCAGGTCGGTGTCGAGATTGAAGTTGCAGCTATCCGCGATTCGCAGGGTGTTGTCGAGCGCCTCCGGACAGTGGCGGAACAGCATCTGCATCCGCTCCGGAGACTTCAGGTGCAATCTATGGTTGGGCCTGATATGCCGTAGCGCGCGGTCTATGGTGGTGTTGTGCTTCGCGGCGACGAGCGCATGCTGAAGCCTGTAACGCTCCGGCGTGTGATAGAGCGCGTCGCCGGTTGCGACCACGGGTGCGCCGCAGTCGCGGGCGAGATTCATCAGCCGCCTGTTCCGTGTGGTATCCCCACACAGAAAATTCTGTTGGAGCTCGACGTACACTGAGTCCACACCGAACCAGTTCATATACTCGCGCAACTGTTTCCGCGCCTCCAACTGCTGGTTGCGTAACACTAGGTCGGACAGAAAACTGTCGCGTCCGCCAGTGAGCAGCACTGTTCCCTCGGCGTGCGCGGACAGATACGCAGGGTCGAGGAGTGGGTCGCGGCGGTCGTGCGCGTTCGCCAGAGTGAGCAGCCGCGATATGTTGGCATAGCCCTGTCGTGTCCTGGCGAGAAGCGTCAGCCGACTGCCGTCGGTCAGCGTGAGCTCGCATCCGGTGATGGGCTTTATCCCCAGGCTGTTGGCGAGGCGGGCGAACTCCAGCGCGCCGCACAGGTTGGTGTCCGTCAGGGCGAGCGCAGGATAGCCGTACTCGACGGCCTGTGCGAGCAGCTCGTGGACGTGAGACGCTCCCTGTCCGAACGAGTAGAAGCTCTTGCAGTGAAGTTCTGCGTATGCCGAAGACATGACAGCGCCGCCTCTAATCTGCCGATAGCGGCTGCCTGTACCAGCAGCCCTCGCGCTCGTCCCTGAACAGGACCATGCGTTGGCCTATGTCATCGACTACACGGAAGTAGCTTCGTGTGATAGGCTGCGGTAGCCACCACAGGTCGAACTCCCAGCGGTCGTCTATGCCGCGTATTTCCTGCCAGCTTCTCCTGAGCCGCACTGCCAGAGGACGATGGTCCTGCCCTTCCTGTACCTCTACCGGAAGCGGCGAGTGGAGAGGCGAAAAGGCATCGCTGAAATGCGGGTCCAGGGGAACTTTCAGAGCGCGCATCTCCGGCACCGGATGCCAGGGCGCAACCTCCACTACCCTGTGTAGCGGTTGCAGTCCTTTCATTCGTGTCCGAAGTCTTGCATCCACCTCGACCAGCCTGTCGCGCCTTCTGTCCTTCGCGTCTTCCAATAGCCCGAACTGCCTTCCCGACTCTCCGGTGAGGTCGTTCAAAGTGAGCGTGAGGTCATCTATCGGAGTCTGTGGCGGGTGAGCCTCGACATCCGCCCTTACAAGTTCGGAGGCGCGCTGCCAACTCCCCGCAGCCTCCTTGAAGCGAACGGTTCGCGCCCAGGGCGTAACGTGCAGGGATGTGGAGGCAAGGTCGACTGAGCCAACGAGCCTGCGCCGAAGCTGCGGTCTGGAGTATGCCCGCTGCAACAGGATGTCCGCAGTCGCCAGCAGCAGCTCGATGGAGGTCGATGCGAACGGCAGAGATGCGTGCTCCACAACGGAAGTTGCCGGTCTGATCGGAACCACGGCGCGCGCGTCTATGCCTCTACAGAAGTCCCAGGCAAGAACGCCCTCGTGTCCGAAGCGGTCGCTCATCATATCGCGGGAGAGAGACGCCACCTGCCCCATCGTATGCACACCGAAGCCGTGCAGCGACCTCTTCAGCTCATCGGGCAGCGGCAGAAGCTCGACGGACTGGGGCGCGAGGAACGCGGCTTCGTCCACGGGGCAGACGGAAATTCGCAGTGGTCTGGCAGTGCGAGCTGCTATGTACGAGGTGAACTTCGAGCCGCCCACGCCAACACGTGCACAGAGCCAGCCGGGAACGGCGTCGATTAGCGCAGATGCGGCATTCCCTTCGCATTCGTACAGAAACTTCAGCCCGTCTAAGCGCGCGTAGGCCGTGCCGAGTTCGGCAGGTTCCACGCGGTCGCCGACCTGAAGCAGCGCCTCGATCACATCCTCGAATACGCGCCGGTAGTACGGCTCGTCCGCATCGAGTATAATGAGGCCGTTGTGGTAGGACATGGCCTGTTCCAGTGTCATTCCCGCCCTTGCGGAGGCCCCTGCGGAGCTGTCAACTACCAGGGGCTTCCCGTCTGTCCCGTCCACTACGGCAATTGGGCTGTCTCTCAGGTGTGCGTGTCTTCGCAGTTCCGCCTTGGCTCTCAGATGTGTGATGAGCACGCAGGCTATCCTCATATCGCCTCCGTCGATGTCTTTTCCTTATGGTTATGTCGGACAATCCTAGCGAACACTTGTGCGCCATGTCAACATATAGTGACACGGACATGGTGCTGCATCCCCTTGCCTCATTCGAATAAGTCGGTCCGCCATTGGCTTCCCGGCGCCGCGGAGCCGGCTTCAGGCTGCACGGCAGCAGAAACGACTGCGCCCTCCACGGTTTTGCCTGAGCATACGTCGTGCGCTGTACTAGTCGTTTGAGCACACCCCGGGAACTTCGTCAACTATCGGCCTCGCCTGGTCTTGAGTCTGTGGCAACCTCGGCACAGCGGCGCAGGTTGTCCGGAGTGAACGCCCCAAGCAAGCCTGCCGGTCCCAGCGCAAGCGCCCCTTCTATCGACAGCCGGTGGTTCATCTCATCGGACGGGTCGCAGCACATTTCGCAGAGTGTGTGCTGTGTCTCCTCAGGATGCTGGCCGGATGCAACACGGCATGCGTTCAGTCAGTAGGAGTGCCGGCGTGTCCGTATGTGCGTCGACGCTACGAGTTGACGGCGCCTGATGCCTCCTATGGTGCGGCACATGCCCCCTGAGTCGTCAATGTCTGATGGGAGCGCGCGTGATCTACCTGCGCGCTGCGATATACTCCTGCGCTGATAGCCTGGCTCTCTGCGAGCGTTTGTGACTGAATCACATCCCAGCGGAAATGTGAGTGAGACTGCATATCAACCCTGCTCGGAAGTTCCCAGATACTCAGCATTCATCGAGGAAGTTCTATCGGACTTGCAATCTGAGCTTGACCTGAGGAGTTCAAAGTCGCCGCGATGAACTCGAAGCGGCAAGTCCTGACGATACGGATTCGCATATCGCACCGCGCGAACCGTCATAGAGCAGCGTGCATGAACTCTGCCTGCCGCTGCCCGTTCCTAGAAGTAGCGCAGCCACAGGTACGCGGTGGAGACCAGCAGGGTCAGCGCGCTGATGACCGCGCCGTATCTCAGGAAGTGCATGAAACTGATGGGGTAACCCCTGGCGCGCGCGAGGTTGACGACGATGACGTTGGCGGACGCGCCGACGATTGTGGCGTTGCCGCCGAGGTCGGCGCCGAGCGCGAGCGCCCACCACAGTGGCGAGATGCCCTCGCTGTCCTCCGATACGCCGCCCACGATTTCGACCATCGTGGCGGTGAAGGGCACGTTGTCCACGATTGCCGACGTTACGCCGCCGAACCAGACGAGCAGGAATGCAAGATTCCTCTCGCTGCCTCCCGACACGTCAACCAGCCACTCCCTGACCAGCACGGTCACCCCGGTCTCCTCCAACCCGCCCACGAGGATGAACAGGCCGGTGAAGAAAGCCAGGGTGGTCCATTCGACCTGCTTCAGCACATCTTCCGGGTCCATGCGGGATATGAGCACGAGAGTTGCGGCGGCAACGACCGCTACGATGGCGGGTCCTACATGCAGAATCTCGTGAGTCAGAAAGCCTGCGATTGTGAAGGCGAAGACTGCGATGCACTTCTTGAGGAGCCCGGGGTCTGTTATCGCCGCAGCCGCATCTAGCTGCATGACGGTCGCGCGGTTTTCCTCGGTCGTTGCGGCGCCTTTGCGGAACCACAGATAGAGCATACCGACGAGCATGACCAGGCCGATGATGGCCACCGGCGCTGCGTTGAGCATGAAATCTACGAATCCGATGTCGGCCTCCGCCGCGATAATGATGTTCGGCGGGTCGGCGACGATTGTTGACACGCCGCCGATGTTTGATGCGAATACCTGCGCCAGCAGGAAGGGAATCGGCGATACGTCCAGCATTCGGCAGATGGAGAGTGTGATGGGAACTGCGAGAACCACCACCGTCACATTGTCCAGGAACGCAGAGCCTACGGCGGTGATGACGCACAGCAGGCACATCGTCATGAAGCCGTCTCCGCGAACAAGCTGCGCCGCCTTTATTGCCGCCCAGTCGAACGCTCCGGTCCTGGCGAACACGTTCGCGAGGGACATCATCCCCGCAAGCAGCAGCACGACCTCCAGATTGACATGCGACAGCGCCTCGCGCTCCGTCATCACGCCGAGAAAGACCATAGCCATAGCGCCAAGCACGGCGATGAGCACATGAGGGATGCGCCCCATAGCAATCAGAATATAGGATATGCCGAATATGGCGACGGCTGTTATCATCGGCGACAGGTTAGCGCCTCAGCAGGCTGGCATTGGGTTCGTCTGGACGGATAGCCGGTTGGGTGAGAGTGTAATGCAATTCCGCTCGCGCATGCCAGAGATCGTGGCAGGGAGATGACTGCCAGGTTCACGGTGTCCCTCTGTTTCGAACCGTCGCTCACGGGGTAACGCGAGAATCGCGGATTCGTTATACTAATATAAGTAGTATAACGTACAGGATAAGTACAAGGCGCGGGGGTAAGCAGCGCGCAGCGCGTCAGTTATGTGCGAGAGATCGCAGAGATGACGGGGAATCAGGCAGTTCAGGGGAGCTTCGGCACTCTGGGGAGTAGCGTGTATAAGTGCAATTATACAGCACTTAGAATTGCGCCGAAACTGGTGTTTACGCTAGCTGTTTACGTCACACCCGACTCGGTAATGCCGGTGTAACACTAGCTGTTGACCAGCTGTTTACGCTCAGACGACGGATGTATACGCTCGATGTCCGCGTAATCGTTTACGTCAATAGTTGCGTAAACGCCGGCATTGACGAGGGTGCAAGTCCGCAGCGTAGATATGGAACCTCACCTGTCGGAAATGCTCGCGCAAAGGGTTGGCAGGCCCCAAAGGGACTCAGATGCGGCCGCACCGACGACGAACTGAAAGAGTTTGGAACTCTCTCGTCTCCCAAGTCCGCGAAAATAGCTCGGTTACAGGAACGCATGCCAATCTTCCTGAGCGCCGTACGTAGACGGCGGCAGCCGAATTCTATTGATGGGCGCATGTTGACAGAGGTGAGGCCGCTGTTGTTCTATATCTTTCAGATAGCCTTGTTGGCGTTAGGACAGCCAACTCCATTTACATCTGCGGACTTGTTACCTACACGGAGAGACAGGGCGGTGTCTCCTGTAGGCGATGAGGCAGAAATCTGAAGCCCTAGGGAGCAAGCAAATGGGTCTAATTAGAAACTTGGGCGCCGTCATGAGCTTCGGTCTGTCGGTAACCACGAAACACAAGGAGGCAGAAGCCAAGTACGAAGACCGCCGGAAACAACACGAAGGACGCTTGATTTCCTACAACGAGATCCAAAAACAGGTTCAGTCCAGCTTAGAAGCCTTGGACGCCTACTTCGTCCAAGCTCAGGAAGCCCTGCTGTCCACTGGCGCCCTGGCATCCCTGGCATCAACCATCGAAGACAACGTCGTTTACGGATGGTACAGGCCCCAGGAAGAAGTTGAGAGCGTGGAGAATAACCCCGATTACTCTCGTAGTCTCGTCGGAGCCATACCAGCCTTCGGAGTCGGCATGGGCACTCCCGCAGCCATCTGGACCCTTGTAGGGATCTACGGTACCGCCGCCACTGGGACTGCCATAGGCACCCTATCCGGCGCGGCCGCCAGCGCAGCAACCGCTGCATGGATTGGTCGGGCAGTTACCCTAGGGCTAGGAGGAATGACTGCAGGCCGCATCGTCCTAGGGCCGATTGGACTTGCTACATCCCTAGTGACCTTACCCCTTGGTGTTGCGGTCTCCCGTAACAGAGAGAGGAACTACATCGAGCAGACAGGCAAAGCGGCCAAGAGAATGGTTTGACTTGAAGATATTCTTGAACGGTCCCGCATTCGAATGAAGTCATTGCTGCCCCAAATGGCTGTGACTACTGCCCATATGCAAGAGCATATCAGCCAACTAGAAGCAGCAACACCCAACACGCAGAATGCCCAAGACATTGTTCACAAGCTGGACCTTGCTATGCGGGAGGCAGCGTCCCTTAAAAATGAGTTGGTCGATATGATCCAAGAACGAGACTGCGCGATGAAGGCTTGTGACTTCGTCGACGAGGATTGATGCTGGGTAAATCCGAAGAATTGGGGGAGTCCAACATGGAGGACAGGTAGGTATGGAATGGCCGCCGATAGGATTATAGAGGTCAGCACCGATGACGCTGGGACGGAAACAGCAACTGATTGGCTACCAGCGCCTCTGACTGCTCAGGCAAATGGAACGAAAGTACACCGCCCTCGATGCAGAGTCTGTTTCGATGAGGACAGCGGTGAGGTAATGAACCCAACGGAGAAGCAGCGGTTCCTAGATAGGCACAGTCCAAATCCGGGGGACCTATGGCGGTGTCCCTTATGCCAGAGGTACAGCATCGCCCATGTAAATGTAAAAATTGTGGTTGGCCATGACCACAACATCGGCCGGCCGCGGGCACTCATATGCGACAGTTGCAATACGGGATTGGGGCGCTTCAGGAATGGAGACGATTACCTTAGAAGCCGCGCAAGATTATTTGTGAAAATTAAACGAGGATGACCAAGGTAGTGATGGAAAATAAGGACGATTATGACTAGTGAGGAACTGGCCCGCCTGCTGAGTAGTGCAGCTGAGAAGGGCGTATTGAAAAAAGAGAAAACGGTGCATCTCATCCTTTTCGGCATCAAGTACGCCGACGAACTCAATGAGTACCGAGGAAAGGTCGGTGAGGTTGTTCGATTGTCAGGTGTATGGACTGAACCTAGCACAGTCGAAGTTAACCAGGGGAAGACACTGGCAAAATATGTGTCGCTAAACGAAGACGATGTAGTTTGAAAACGATCGATACGGCTCGCTTATTCAGATGTCCATAAATTGGCAACGGCATCCGGACGAAGTTTTTGAGCGGTTTGGCTTGAGCTGGTAGGAAAAGTGGAGGGAACAATGAGCAAACACGACGCAGGTGTGGAAGCACGACGTGGGGAAAAGATGATTGCCGTCACTTTATATTTTTGGACTAACAATATCGCAAGCGTCAAGGATAACATTCTGCCAAAGCAATGCCATTCTTCCGGGATAGTGAGGGTTAATGCAAATAAGTCTCACGGCATTAGCAATGATCGGACATACAAGTTCAGGACTTTGGGAGAACTTCCAAATGTGATCGAAGAGGCCTTGGACAATTCCGGCGTGAGGAGAATAAATGCCTAATTATCGGCATTATTTAGAATCGCGGAAAAGGAAAGGATTTAGGGATAGATTATGAGTGAGGTCATATTGAGGCAAGAGGTTCAATGGTTTGCAGAACAGATGGAACTAAAACTGAGAGAGAATGAACCTGAAGGCGGATTGTTGGTTGAGAATCCCTTTTTTCTCATAGAACGCTTAAAAGATGAGTTGCCTGAGTTAGAGGGTGCCCTAATATACGGTCCGAATTACGACCGCCAGCGCGTAATCAGTGAAGCAACCGATATTGCTAATTTAGTCATGATGATTGCCGCCAATGCAGAAAACGACTCTTTTACATTTGACTAACTGACGATGCAAGAGAAGTAGGCAAAAGCTTGCATCTCAATGTCCGGTCGGTCTGCCGCACCAGGAACCTTGTATGTTGTATTTGACTTACACACGTGTCGGTTTGTGAGGAGGTGAGAGGAGCGCGTCGTCCGGAATTGCACTCAGTGCTCACGAGCGCGTTGCAGTTTGGCAACATCGACACCGAAGACAAGATCGTGAACGCTTCGCGCTCGACGGCGGACCGCTGGTGTCAATGGCGGCGCAATGATGGACCACTGCGGCGGCGAGAAATTGTACCACCTGGCGCCAATGTTGAGCGATTTTGTCCACGCTAACTGAGAAGGGAATATGTCCTCTTCAACGGGGATCGGCTTGGGGTCGTAGCTCGACTTCAGGAGGGTGTCGCGGTGACCCTGCTGCTCTGCCTGAGGCGGTAACTGTCGCCGTTCATCTCGATGATGTGGACGTGGTGAGTGAGCCTGTCCAGCAGAGCGCCTGTCAGCCTCTCGGACCCGAACATCTCGGTCCACTCGTCGAAGGGCAGGTTCGTTGTCACGAGGATCGATCCACGCTCGTAGGGCTGGCTGAAGACCTCGAAGAGCAGTTCCGCCCCGGTGGGCGACAGAGGCACGAAGCCCAGCTCATCGATGATCAGCAGCTTCAGTCGGGCGAGCCTCTTCTGCAGGTTCAGCAGCCTCATCTCGTCCCTTGCTTCCATAAGCTCGTTCACCAGGGCAGAGGCTGTGACGAAGCCCACCGTCAGTCCCTTCTGGCAGGCGGCGAGTCCCAGAGCCAGCGCGATGTGCGTCTTGCCGGTGCCACTGTTGCCTATGGCGATGACGTTCTCGCGACGCTCGATGTACTCGCAGCGGGCGAGCTGGGTAACGAGTTGCCTGTTCACCGACGGTATAGCAGTGAAGTCGAAGGTGTCGATGCTCTTTACCGCGGGGAAGCGGGCAGCCTTGATCCTGCGCGCCACCAGGCGGTGTCGGCGATCTATCAGCTCAAGTTCCGCCAGCCTCAGCAGGTAGTCCGGATGGTCCACGCCCTCCGTGGCGCACTGCGCTGCCAGCTTGCCGTACTCTCTCAGGAAGGTCGGCAGCTTCAACTCCTTCAGGTGATGTTCCAGCAGCAGTGTCGGTCTGTCACTCACGATGCCTTCTCTCCCAGCAGCTTCATGTAGTCTTGTGCGGACGTCGTGCTGACGCTCACGCTCGGCAGGTGCGGATGCAGGTCTAGATCGAGCCTTGGCGGTCGTCCCTCGACCCTGCACAGCAGCAGGTGCTTCACCGCGTCGTAACCGGTCGCTCCCCGGCTGACGGCATCGCGCACGGCGGCAAGCACCTCATCATCGGGGAAGGTCTCAAGCAGCCTCAGCACACGCACGAACTCACGCTTGCCCTGCCTGCCCATCCGATCCTCCTGCAGTCGCCGCAGCCTGCCGTACTCCTCCGGCAGATCCCATCCGACGAGCGGGGCAGCTTGGTCCAGTGCGCCGGTCTTCCGCTCCAGCAGCGGCAGATAGTGGATGGGATCGAAGACGAAGTCGCCGTGCTCGTACGACCGGCGGTGACGGGCGATCACGTCCGTACCGCAGCTGATGACGACTTCATCGACATAGCCTCTCACCAGCACGTCCCTGTGTCCGAATGCAACGGGCACCGAGTAGTCGTTGTTGCGGTAGCGCACGAGCGACTGCGAGCTCACGCGAGTGGCGTGCTTGTCGCTCGCGTCGTAGGGAGCAGCGGGCAGGGCGAACAGCGCCCCGAGGTCACGCTCCATCCGCTCGCCTATCGTCTCGGTATGACCCCTGAGCCTCGCGTCCAGACGCTCCAGGCACTCACGCTCAAGGTGCGCGTTGAGCTCATCGAAGCTCTTCACCCTCGGGACCGGTACAAGGAAGTTCCTCCTGCCGTATCCCACCATGCCCTCGACGATGCCCTTGTCGTTGCCCTTGCCGACTCTGCCGAACCTGTCTGCGAACAGGTAGTGCGACTGCAACTCCGTGAACGCCCTCGTGCGCTTGCGGCGTCCTCCTCCCAGTATCCTCGCCACAGCGAGCTTCGTGTTGTCGTACAGGATGCTCTCCTGCACTCCGCCCAGGTAGCGGAACGCCGACACGTGACCGTCGCAGAACGCCTCTGTCGTCTCGGCGGGATACGCCTTAACGAAGACGCCGTCGCTGTACGGAAGCGACATCACGAAGTAGTGGACCCTGCGCTTCTCACCGCCTATGAACGCCCACGCCTGCCCGAAGTCACACTGCGCGTGGCCAGGGGGATGCTCCAGCGGCACGAACATCTCGCGCGCCACACGCCGGCGTTCCCGGACGTAGTCCTTGACTATGGTGTAGCTGCCGTCGAAACCGTGCTCGGCCCTCAGCCGGTCGAAGATGCGCTTGGCCGTGTGGCGCTGCTTCTTCGGCGCGCTCAGGTCGTCTTTGAGGATGCCGTCTATGACACTCGTGTATGGCTCCAGCTTGGGGCGACGCGGTGGGCGCTTCCTGCGGTATCCGGGAGGCACCGGATGCTTCAGCATCTTCCGCACGGTGCCTCGATGCATCCCGAACACCCGGGACGCTTCCCTGATGCTCATCCCCTCCACCAGGCACGCCCTGCGCACGCGCAAATACATGTCCACGATATACATCCATGATCACCTTCCTCAGAGTCTCGGGAGACTCTACAGGATGGTGGCAGACGGTATGGTTTTAGACCGCCGCAGTCGGCTTGTCTATCCGCCCTCGTGGTACATTATGCCGCCGCCGTTCATAGCTGGGTGAGAGAAGCGACGGCCAGTGCCCAGAAGGACGGGGCTATTGCCCCTGGACGAATGATCTCGAATCAACCGCTGCGCCACAGCTACGCCCGTCACCTGCTGAAGAACGACATCCAATTCTTTTCTGACCTTTCATGCACCTACTCCACAGCTAATCCTGGGCTGACATACTTGATGGAGCTGGCAAGGGCAGGAATCAAGGGTAAGTTGCTCTCCGAAACCTCTCTGTTGCGCCGTCACCCGCTACAAAGGCTACTATTCCAGAGCATAGTGGAATGAGTCATCCGCCTCGAAAATAGCGGCTCTATGGCGATTTAACGAGGACGGCTTTTCCAGAATCGAGCTGAAATCGCCGGTTTTCGCGCGGATCGGCGGGAAGCTGGCGCAATCAGTCCAGGATAGACTCCCAGTCCGAACGTCGCGGATTCACGCCCATTTCCTCTATGAGCACCCGAAGAACTGCATTGAGAGAAACGTCTCCAGTCGGAAGGTGTGCTTCCAGAATCTCACGACGACCAATCTGCGCTCCTTGCTCCAGATGCAGATGGGGAGTGCGTACAGCGCTTCTTCCGTAAGGATGCCAGTGATACAGCAGGACTTCTCTTTCCTCGGAGTCGTGGATTGAATAGTAGTATTCAACCGTGTCAACTCTCCAGGGAGTGCCTGGGCGATCAGGCTCAACAATCCGGTAAAGCTGGTGCAGCCTGAAACTGAAGCGCGACGGCCCGTCGAGGGCAACAGGAAAGCCGTTGTTCATCGTAAGCCGATGCGGAACGGGAGAAGGATAATATCCGCCGGCGACATCAACAACTGCATCCGTCACGCAAGACACCAACCGCTGAACCATACTTTTGTATGCGTTGACAGCCCCAGCGGGACTCCTGCCGTTCGTCACTCTTCCCAATACTCCGGCAACATTGATGCCAGAAAGACGACATCCCCATGTCTGGCTTTGTCATCGTCGAACTTGCCGGCCTTCCAAGCCTCTGTGAATTCGTCAAGGCTCATATTGAAGTAGTGACGGGCGAGATTCTCTTTCATCTCACGGTCCTCTTCTTCTGTGAGCATACGACCTTGCGGGAGTTCCTCTTCTATTGTCGTTGAGAGATTGGTGAGCATGGCGTTCCCCTTACTGGGCCTGGCTGATCACACTAGGATACCATGTTGACGGCGACGAGATGCGCGGAGTCTCGGTGTTATCCACGCCGGCCCACACGAAGCCGGCGCGAACAGGAGGACTGCCGCCGATAGTCACTCGGTCCAATACGCCAGAAGCATCATCGCCAGCGCGATAACCCTGCCGTGGCGCTCGCGGTCCCCGTCGACCTCCCCAGCCTGCCAAGCCGCGGTGAATTCCTCAAGGCTCATGCCGAAGTTTCTCTGGGCGAGATGTTCCTTCATCTGCCGCTCTTCAGTGAGCATGCGGCTCTACGGAAGACCGGCATCGTATGTAGCTTCTGGAGTATCCGCTTTCATTTCGAGTTCATTTCAGCGTGTTGCCGCCAGTTAGACCTGCTCGCGGGCTCTGCATCACGCCGTTCATTTCCGGTCCATTTCAGAATGTTACACTACTCGCTGAAGACCAGTTGGAGGTATCGTTATGAGCGGAGCAAGCTACTCACTCTGGGACGGTGCAGAGTTCCTCGTGGACGACGAGACCATCATCGAGTATCTGAGGGCTGCGCTCGAAGAGAGCGACCCACTGATATTTCTGAAGGCTGCCCGCAACGTGGCGCGCGCCAGAGGGTTGAGTTCCCACGAACTGCCTGCCGACGCATCCGGGTTAAGCCCCGCCCTCGAAGAGGAGATCCGGCAGATACTTGGACCAGAAGTGTCCGAGGACTTTCCGGGCTGGCGGGTGCTTGAGGACATCGAGGCAGGCGCAGGTCCTGAGACCGAGTGCGAACGCTGCGGCAAGTCAGGCACGCCGCGTCAGCAGTTCGAGCATATGGGTGTCACGATCTGCTACATCTGCGCCGATGAGCGCGTCGCGGAGCTGGGCGCGGAAGAGACGTGGGCCTAGCGACAATTACGAAATCGGTCTATCATTGGGCTACCGCGGATGGCGGGTTTCGTAACAGATGCCGGCGGACCTGAGACGAATTCAGTTTGGTGCAGCAGACGATATTCGTCAGGACTTCCTCTCAAGAGTAATGTCCGAACTTCCATTGTCTGGACAGAGTTTTCTGTTGGGAGAGGCAGAGAACACTCCACGTCGGGGATTCAGGAACTCTGTCGTCTCGGGTATGTCTGACGTGTCTATATCGGCGTCAGACATTGCGGCGAGCGCGTCCAGTTCGTCCAGCATGGACTTCCGATCCGAGCGTCGCGGTTGTACCTTCATCTTTTCCTGCTGGACCTCTGTTTTTGTTCACACTACAACCTACTACTCGACGAGGCCATCTGAACACACGATACGGACAATCGTCGGCGTAGGCGC
>CAZWDM010000031.1:0-22078 GCA_964632415.1 uncultured Dehalococcoidia bacterium
GCAATCTTCGACTACCAGGAGCTGCTGGAATCCGGCGAATTTCGCGAAGGTGAAATCTCAATGGTGCCCCCCTCGGAGGCAGCTAGAAAGGCATACCGCGACACGCTCGCCTTCATGACCGAAGCCGCCGCCGCCGAAGGCGTCCCCCTCCTGCCCAACCCACTCGCCCGCACCCTCCGGCACCCCACCATCCGCAGCCCCTGAGCCGTTTCCACCGACCGGGCAGCAGCGCTCCATTCACCAGGTACCATCAGGTTAGGGCAACACCGGCACCGCGCTCCTTTTCTTGACTTTAATCAATGCCAGTGTCAGACTAGGGCAGATATTTCTGCCCTGATCCCCGGCCGCCGTTCTTATGCTGATAGACATTCATACGCACACCTACCCCACCTCCGACGATAGCATCCTCACCCCGGAGGAACTGATTGCCAAGGCAAAGCGCATCGGTCTCGATGGCGTCTGCATCACCGACCACGATCGCTTCTGGGACCCGAAGGACATCCACGCCCTCTCCCGCAAGCACGACTACCTCGTGCTGCCCGGCTGCGAAGTCACCACCGAGGAAGGCCACATGCTCGTTTACGGCCTGCAGGAGTACATCTTCGGCATGCACAACGCATCCTATGTCAGGGAACTCGTGGACGACGCAGGCGGCGCAATGGTCGTAGCGCACCCATACCGCCGCTTCTACCGCAAGCAGGCTCACACCAGCGAAGAGGCTTACCGGGAAATGCTCGACAGGGCATCCCGAAACAAGGTCTTTGGCTTCATAGACGCCGTCGAGATATTCAACGGGCGCGGCACCGACGAGGAAAACCACTTCGCCGGCGACCTCGCCGAACGATTCGGCCTCAGCGCAACCGGCGCCAGCGACGCCCACAGCATCGAGCAGGTCGGCACCTACGCCACCCGCTTCCACCAGCCCGTGCGGGACATCGACGACTTCATCGCCGAACTGAAGGCAGGCAGGTTCAGCCCGTTCTCCTTGCGCAGCGCCGCCCCCGTCCTCGCATAAGCCAATCCTCATCCGCCGGACTACTTGCCATGCCAGTCCCACTCCTTGAAATAAATGACCTGCACACCTATTTCATAATGAAGGAAGGTGTCAACAAAGCCGTCAACGGCGTTTCCCTCTCACTTGAAGAGGACTCCATTCTCGGCGTCGTCGGCGAAAGCGGCTCCGGCAAGACCGTCACGGCTCTTTCGGTGCTACAGCTCGTACCCTTCCCGGGCAAAATCGTAAAGGGCAGTATTACCTACGATGGCCGCGAACTCCTGAACATGACCTCCGACGAGATCCGCCACATACGCGGCAAGGAAATCTCTCTCATCTTCCAGGACGCGGGCGCCGCCCTAAACCCCGTCATCCCCATCGGCAAGCAGGTCGAAGAGATCGTCCTGGAGCACACCGACATGAGCCGAAGACGCGCCCGCAATCTCGCAATCGACCTCCTCGGGCAGATGGGCATCCCCGACGCGAAAAACATGCTCAGCCGCTACCCCTTCCAGCTCAGCGGCGGCATGGCGCAGCGCGTTCTCATGGCAATCGGCGTCGCACTCAAGCCGAAGGTGCTGATCGCCGACGAGCCCACCTCAAACCTGGACGTGACCCTGCAGGCCGAAATTCTCCACCGACTCAGCCAGCTCCGCGAGGAAAACGGTTCCGCGATCATGCTCATCACCCACGACCTTGGCGTCATAGCCCAGATGACGCAGACCGTCGCCGTAATGTACGGCGGCTCCATCATGGAATACACGGATACGAGGTCGCTGTTCGCGAAGCCGTTGCACCCCTACACCGCTGGCCTGTTTCAAGCCATCCCCCGCCTGGACACCGGCCAGCAATCTTTAAGCCCGATTCGGGGCGCGCCACCCAAGATGATCGACGCCCCCGACAGATGCCCATTCCTCGAGCGCTGCATCAAGGCAACCACGCAATGCCGCACAATGCCCGTGCCTCCGTTGGTCGAGTTCGAGCCAAACCACCGCATCGCCTGCTACAACCCCGTCGTGTACAGCTGAGCGACTTTTTCCGCTACTCCAGCCACGGCATGAACTGCCGCCACTCGTCCAGGATGTGACGGTGGTGAAAGATGTAGTACGGATTAGGTCGCGGTGCCATAGGCTTCGTCAGCAACCTCATGTTCGCTTCACGAGGAGTGAACCCGGCCTTCCGATGGTTGCACGGAATGCAAGCGCTCACCACGTTCTCCCACACATGTGGCCCCTTGCGCGAACGGGGAATGATGTGGTCCAGAGTGAGGTTCTTCGATTCCATGCCGCAGTACTGACAACGGAATCCGTCGCGGTAGAAGACTGCCCGGCGAGACATGCGCCGGCGCACAACCGGCCGCTTGACCATGTAAACCAGGCGAATGACCGACGGGATTGGCACGCGCTGTGATACGGTGGCGATATGCTCTTCCGCGTCGATCAGGGTCTCTGCCTTGCCTCGCCCTAGCAGTACTATTGCCCGCCGTGCGTTGCACACATTCAGAGGTTGGTAATTCTGGTTCAGTACCAGAACAGGCTTGTTTATCGACATATTCAGCCCTACTCCGAATTCGTGGTCTTAAGCCGTCCGTCCTTAGATTCTTCTCCCTACCAATTCCAGTGATTCGGCAAAGCCGGGTGAAATGAAGCCAAATGAGTTCAGCGGCAGTCCATCAGTCCACTCGATGAACATCCTCACCAGTGCCGACTCGGACAGGGCATCTTCCAGGCCCTGTCGCACGTCCCCGCTGGCGCTGGTTACTCTCGAGCTTTCAAGTGGCATTTCGTAGGTCAGCCTGGCAAGCGCCAGTACGAGCGCCGCCGCCACTACTGCGCCCAGCGCTATCCCGAGCAGGACACCGCCAAGCCGGTCTACCAACGACGAAGCTCCGAGAGTCACTATACCAAGTGATCTACGGATTATGCCCCACGCGAACTGCACGACCGAAACCGTCACCGCGATTACTATCACATACACAGCGACAATTATGCTGGCGCTGCTCCACTCCACAAGCGCGCCGACCAGCCCAAGGGCATGGGCGACCTGGCTCGCGAGCAGCCACCCCAAGAGCAATGCGAATGCGTTGACGGCCGCGCCTAGCAGGCCAATGCGAAACCCGCGTAACGCACCAACAGTTACAAGTCCAATCAATACTACATCCAGCCAGTTCATCATTCACGATTCTAGCATAGGAGAGTGTCCACCGTTATATTTCTGCGACGGGCCCACACCCATCCATCGATAAGCAGAACGGGAGCAACGACTGATCGCTGCTCCCGTTTTTGTTGCCACAATTGTGTGTTTCTATTGGCGCGGCGCTTGCGGAGGAACCGGGTTGACCAACCCATTCCCGAGAGAAATCGGAAGCAGCTCGTCAAGCTCGTCAAGCGTCCAACGACTGTTCTTATGTACGCTTCGAATGACGTGACGAGGCGAGTACAGGGTTGCGGGCCAGCCGCTAGTCCCGATGACCTGGCCAGTTAGTTGGCAGTTCTCCGATGACAGATACACAGCCTTGGGGGCATTGTTTTCCGGGGCACGCGCCTCGGGAGGACCCATAATCGGCGCGCCTTGCGTCGTCTGCGTCGCGCCCACCGCCGCAGCCGCTGCCTGCCGCTGGGTCTGCCTGAGTTGCTGCGTGCTTTCGGGAATAGTCTCGGTCATGCGGGTGGCGCCTCCCGGGTAAACCGCATTGACCAGGATTCCATGCTCGTTTAGTTCACGCGACAGTGACCGGGCGAATCCAACCATGCCCTCCTTTGCCGCCGCATAGTTCGCCTGTCCCGAAGCGCCCATACCGGAGCCGGACGAGAACAGAACGATCCTACCGTATCCCTGGTCAATCATGTGAGGCACCGCATGCCTGACCATATTGAATGCCCCGTAGAGATGGACCTGTAGCACGCCGTCCCACTCTTCTTCCGTCATGTTGAACACCATCCGGTCCCGGAGAATGCCCGCCACGTGATTGACGACATCCAAGCGCCCAAAGTTGTCAATAGCGGTCTGGATGATCCGGCCCGCGGACTCGTAGTCTGCTACCGAGTCAAAGTTGGCGACTGCCTTACCGCCGCGTGCCTCGATTTCCGACACAACCTGCGCCGCGGGGGCATCCGAACCTCCCACGCCGTCAACTCCGCTGCCCAGGTCATTGACCACGACGGAAGCGCCTTCGTCAGCCAGCAGCATCGCTACGCTCCTGCCAATTCCTCGGCCGGCGCCCGTAACAATCGCCACTCGCCCTTCAAGTCTATTTCCCATGCTGATTTCCTTTCTGTTAATGCAGTGTTCGTGTGGCAGAGCGGTGGCCTATAGGCCCTTGCCGAAAATCTTGGGGAACAGCTCATCCATCTCATCCATCGTGAAAGTGCCCCACTTATGGATAGCGTTGGCAATCTCAGGATTGGAATACAGGTAGATGCTGCCGCCCCTCACACCGAAGACATTGCAGTTAACATTCGGTGCGGCGTAGGTGGCGAGATATACAGCCAGAGGCGCTACATTCGCCGGGTCATCTTCGCTGCCCTCGCCTTCCCAGTCTGACACTGCCGGAGACTGACCAATGCCCGCGCGCTCGGCGGAAGAAGGAGACGGACCCTGAACGACACGGTATTCGTCAACCGAGCCGGGGAACAGGCGCGTTTCGACCAATGGCGAGATAGCATTGCAGGTAACGCCATATCTGCCAAGGTCTCTGCCGACCGTTCGCGTCAATCCGATTATCGCTTCAGATGCGGCGGCATAGTTCGAGCGGCCGATGTCGCCGAGCCCGGCATCCGATGTGAAGTTGACCACGCGCCCGCTTCTCTGTTGTCGGAACAGAATTGCCGCAAATTTCGTCGGGGCAAAGGTACCCTTCACGTTGTACCGAATAACGCGGTCCCACTCGTCGGGACTCATTCGGAATATCATGCGGTCTTGCAGCACGCCCACGCTGTTAACGAGCACATCTACCTGGCCGAAATTGTCCACCGCGGAGCGGATAACCGCTTCGCCGCCTTCCATAGTTGCAACATTGTCGTAGCTGGCAACGGCATTCCCGCCTGCCGCCTTGATCGCCTCAACAGTGCCGTCAGCGGGATCCTGTGACGAGCCGCTGCCGTCAACATCGCAGCCGAGGTCGTTCACCACGACAGAAGCTCCCTCTTCCGCAAGAAGCAGCGCCGTGGCTCTGCCAATTCCTCGTCCGGCTCCCGTTACAACCGCTGTCTTGCCTTCTAAGCGGTCTCCCATTCTGTTCACCTCCGTGTTATCTGGATTACTTTCTGACTTGAACCGGGTCAAACTGCTTGGAGTGGTTTCCGAGCCAGCAATTGCCGACCAGGATATGGAAGGCCTTAACACACCGTTAACTCGGCTTAATCGTCTGTTGCAGTTTGGATCGCCCGCCACATGATACCTTATCGCTGCATGTTTGAAAAGTTTCTCACAATGCCAATGCACCAGTCAGGCGTGGCGGATTCCGCTGATTCGCGGCGCCAGTCAAGTGGAGGAGAAAGCATGATCCACCAGAATTTCGAGTGCGAATTTTATCTGATACGGCATGGCCAGTCCGAGTCCAACGCCGCCCCGGAATTCCTTCAAGGCAACATAGATTGCTCGCTCACGCCCAAGGGATTTAAGCAGGCGACACTTCTCGGCAGAAGGTTCAAGCAGGACGGCATCAGTTTCGATCGCGTTTACAGCTCAAGCCTACTCAGAACGATCCAGACTACTGAAACGATGCTGGATGCAATGGGAGAGACGGACAGAGAATTCCCGCTCATTGACGAAATCGTCGAGCAGCGTTCAGCCGGATGGACGGGCCTGCGCGCCACGGATGTGCTGACGCCCGAGCTGCTTTCCTATATGCGCACTAAAGCCTCTCAGTTCGTGCCTCCCGAAGGTGAGTCGTTCAGCATGGTTCAACGCCGTGTCTCGAACTGGATTGAGGACGAGATTCTCTACAACCGCGAAGTAATCACAAGTGAGCAGCCTTTGCGGATCGCGGTCGTGGGACACGGCATAGCCACAAAGTGCCTGATGCGCTACATACTGGGCTTCGACGAACACTACGTATGGAAGATGTCGCTGGAGAATACATCAGTGTCGCGTTTTCGGTTCAACCAGGCAGGGTGGATCCCGGTCAGCATCAACGACACGGCGCATCTGAGGGAAATGAATCGGGGGATGTACGCATTCGCCGAGGCTTCCGAAGTTTCGGTCTGAGGGATTCCTGGGGACTGTCAATCTCCGGCGGGAAGATCTGATCTCAGGCAAATGGAGAGCGATCGTGCGCTTCTTCCGAGGGCGGACCTGAGTGGGGAAGGGTTGGAGCGGAAGACGGGGCTCGAACCCGCGACCTCATCCTTGGCAAGGATGTGCTCTACCAACTGAGCTACTTCCGCGCACTAAGTGGTGCCGAGGGTCAGAATCGAACTGACGACACCAGCATTTTCAGTGCTGTGCTCTACCTACTGAGCTACCTCGGCGCGTCAATCCATGTTAATGACGGCGACAATTGGTGTCAAGATTAGCAGCAGCGTATCCCTGCTGCTTCGTACATCCGACGCTCTGGGCGTCAATCCGCCGGGGCATCCCTCTGCACGTGGCTCACACGGCGCTTAGATTCAGATCAAACTATGCAGTCATCAACGGCTTTATCCGAACAATGCCGATAGTGTAGAATAGGCTCTTGATTAAATCAGGAGTCTCTCAGTGCCGGAATCGACAGCGGCCCGCGAGTTAGAGCTCCAACCTGAGGTGCGTGATTGGCAGACTATGACGTGGTAGTGATTGGCGCGGGGCCAGGTGGCTATGTTGCCGCAATTCGCGCCGCACAGCTTGGCATGAGCACGGCGGTGATCGAGGATGACAACTTGGGTGGAGTCTGCCTCAACTGGGGCTGCATTCCAAGCAAGGCCCTCTTACGCAATGCAGAAGTGCTGGAACTCGTGCAGAACGCGGGCGAGTACGGCATCACCGTTGGGGACATCAGCCACGACTACGGCAAGGCGATCGATCGCAGCCGTCAGGTGGTCGGACGCTTGACCGGGGGCATAGGCTCTCTCTTCAGAAAGAATGGCGTCGAGCACATCAGCGGATACGGCACTCTTCGCGGCGCCGGCAGTATCACCATTGATGGCGCCGAGCGCGCGATAAGCGCTGACAACATCATCGTGGCAACGGGCGCCCGGGCACGCCAGATTCCCGGGATTCCTGTGGATGGCGAGACGATACTCACATCTCGCGAAGCGATCGTCCTCCGCGAGGTCCCCGATCGCGTCGTGATAGTGGGCGGCGGGGCAATCGGCGTCGAGTTCGCTGACATCTACCATTCCTACGGCTCTGAGGTTACTATAGTTGAGATGCTTCCCAGCCTCGTCCCACTTGAGGACGAGGAAGTCAGCCAAACCCTCGAGCGGGCTTTCCGGCGGCGTGGCATCGGGTACAGGACGGGCGCAACGGTCCGGGGTATAACGGTTGAAGAGGGCGTTGCCATTGTCACGGTTGCCGATGCGGACGGAGCAGAAAGCGAAATCGAATGCGACAAGGTACTCGTAGCTATCGGAGTGCAAGGCAACTCGGAAGGCATCGGGCTTGAGACCGCGGGCGTCAACACAGAGCGCGGATTCATTCCGGTGGACGATCACATGCGCACCAATGTGCCAGGCGTATATGCAATCGGTGATGTCACAGGGAAACTCCCTTTGGCTCACGTCGCATCCGCGCAGGCAGTCACGGCAGCCGAAGCGATCGCGGGCATGAACCCAATGCCGCTCGACTATACGTACATGCCCCGCGCGACGTATTGCAGGCCGCAGATTGCGAGTTTCGGTCTTACAGAGCGGCAGGCGGCCGAAGCCGGATATTCCTTCAAGATCGGAAGGTTCCCAATGGCGGCGAGCGGCAAGGCGCTGGCAATGGGAGAGTCCGGTGGGATGGTGAAGCTGGTCGTGGATGACGAAGTTGGCGAGTTGCTTGGCGCTCACATGATAGGCCCCGAAGCAACGGAGTTGCTTGGTGAAGTAGGTCTCTCTCGCCTTCTGGAAGGCACGACCACCGAACTAGGCTGGCTGGTGCATCCGCACCCAACCATCTCCGAAACCATCAAGGAAGCGGCGCTGGCAATCGAGGGCGAAGCTATTCACATATAGGATCGACCGCTACGCCAAGAAATGAAGAGGTGAAGTGCCAAAGTGGAATCGACATTGAATAAACAGCAACTGGCCGAGTTCTACAGGCAAATGTTGCTGATTAGACGATTCGAGGAAGCCTGCGGTCGCCTCTACATGCAAGGCAAAATCCGCGGCTTCCTGCACCTCTATATCGGAGAAGAAGCCATTGCCGTTGGTACTATGGCTGCGCTTCGTCCCGACGATTATGTCATCGGCCACTACCGCGACCACGGGCACGCAATCGCAAAAGGCATGGACCCCAAGATCGCGATGGCAGAGCTTTGCGGCAAGGCGACGGGTAGTAGTGGGGGCAAAGGCGGGTCTATGCACCTCTTCGATGCGGAGAAAAACTTCATGGGCGGTCACGCGATTGTCGGAGGCCAGATGCCCATAGCGGCGGGACTTGCGCTTGCGAGCAAGTACAGGAAAGAAGACCGAATTACGGTGTGCTTCTTCGGGGACGGCGCCGTGAACCAGGGAGAGTTTCACGAGACCCTGAACCTGGCTTCGGTCTGGAAACTGCCGATTCTGTTCCTGCTGGAGAACAACCTCTACGGTATGGGTACTCATGTGGACCGTTCGCGCGCAGGCGGCAGGCACATCTATGAAGCAGCGAGCGCCTATGACATTAACGGCGTTCAGACTGACGGCATGGACGTGGTGAGCGTTAACGAATGCGTTTCTGAAGCCGTGAAGTCCATCAGAAAAGATGGTGGGCCACGCTTTATAGAGGCGATGTGCTACCGATATCGGGGCCATTCGATGGCAGACCCGACGATGTACCGGGAACGCGACGAGGCGGCGGAACTGGGCATTAAGGACCCAATAGAGAGTCTAAAGAACTTCATGATTCAATTCGAGGTCTCGGATGAGGGCGAACTCGCCGCCATCGCCACCAAGGTGGATGAAGATGTGAGCGAGGCGGTTCAGTTCGCAGAAGACAGTCCGGCACCCGAATTGGACGCAATGTACACGAACGTGTACGCATAGGCTGGAGCAGTACATGACTGAGATGATTCTCAGGGAGGCCGTTGCGAAGGCGCTGCGCGAGGCGCTGGAAGACGAGCGTGTCTTTATTATGGGCGAGGATATCGGGGCATACGGCGGCGCCTATGCGGTAACTCGCGGTTTCCTCGACGAGTATGGCCCCGACCGGATTATGGACACCCCCATATCGGAGTCCGTTGTGGTTGGAGCAGGCGTCGGGTCCGCACTGGCGGGGTTGAGGCCCATCGTCGAGCTGATGACGATTAATTTCAGCCTCGTCGCCATTGATCAGATTGTGAACCACGCAGCGAAGCTTCGATACATGTCGGACGGGCAGTTCACGGTCCCCCTCGTAATTCGAACGGTGACCGGAGGAGGTGGCCAGCTTGCCGCCACTCACTCCCAGAGTTTCGAAAACTGGTACGCCTCCGTTCCGGGACTGAAGGTGGCGGTGCCGGCCACGCCTTACGATGCGCTGGGCCTGTTTCGCACCGCGATGAAAGATGGCAACCCGATTATATTCGCCGAGCATTCGCTGCTCTACGGCACGCGGGGGGATGTGCCAGACGACTGGTACGAGATCCCCTTTGGTGAGGCGGACATTAAGCGGGAGGGCGACGATGTAACGATCGTCGCATACTCTCGGATGACTCACGTCGCATTGCAGGCGGCGGAGATGCTGGAAGAGAAGGGAAGGCAGGCTGAGGTTGTAGATCTCCGCACCCTGCGGCCCTGGGACAAGGAGACCGTTCTGCAGTCGGTTCGCAAGACGAACAGGATTGTGGTTGTCGAAGAGACCTGGAAGACCGGTGGCTTCGGCGGCGAGATTGCGAGCACTATACAGGAAGAGGCATTTGACGACCTGGACGGGCCAGTTGCGCGTGTAGGAGGGATCGACGTTCCAGCGCCATACAACGGTACGCTTGAGGCTGCGACAATCCCGACGGCCGAGAGAGTTGTCGAGACACTAAAGGCAAACTACGGCATTTAACATCAGGGCAAGCAGGCACTGGTCCATACCGGCAATCGGCATCCTTTCGACGTGTGCCTATTCGATACGTGAGTTAATGAGTCAATGCCCGCTTGCCGTGCGGCACCGCCAATCCATGTCCATAGACTCAAGCACGGCATAGAATTACCTTGCACCATTGGGCCGCGCCCGCTTTAATTTTGATTATGTGAGTGATTTGCAACAGGGGGTTTTGGATTGGCAACTGAATTGACTATGCCGCAAATGGGCTACGACATGCAGGAAGGTACCGTCTTGCGATGGCTAAAGGGCGAAGGCGATGCCGTGGCGAACGGTGAGCCCATAGCAGAGATAGAGACCGACAAAGCCGTCGTAGAGTTCGAGTCATACGCCGACGGCGTCCTCCACCGCATCATCGTGCCTGCCGGAACAACCGTACCCGTGGGCGAACCGATCGCTCTCGTCGGCGCGCAGGACGAATATCTCGTGACTGCCGACGAGTCGAGCGAAGAGGAGGCGGAACCAATAACCGACGAGCCGGCAGATGACGCGCCGAGCGCCGCGATACCCATGCCAGCCGCAAGCAGCGCGCCGATCACTGCGGAACCCTCAGTCGAGCCGGAACCCGAGCAGCCCGCAGCACCCACCACACCGCTGCGAGCGTCCCCGATTGCGCGTCGCATCGCTGAGGAGCGCTGCATCGATATCAGCAAGGTGATTGGAACTGGCCCCGGAGGCCGCATAGTCAAGGACGATGTGCTTTCATACGAGGAGCCCGAGGTTCAGGAACCCGAAGTCGCTGAAGAGCCTGAACCTGTCGAAGTAGTCGAGGAGGCTGAGGCCGCAGCAGAACTGCCTGCAGATGACGCAGCCGAAGAAGAGCCTGAAGCTGAGGTCGTGGAAGAAGCGCAGCCGGAAGCCGAAGCAGAGGCAGAGCCCGAAGCGGAACCTGTGATAGAAGCTCCGGTCGGGGCAGAGGACGGCATGCCGTTATCCCGCATGCGCCAGCAGATTGCCAGGGTAACTGTGCGCAGCAAGCAGGAGAAGCCTCACTTCTATGTGACTTCCGAGGTTGATATGACGGAGGCGATGAGCCTGCGCCAGCAGATCAACGGGGCACTACAAAGCGAAGGAGTCCGTGTCACCGTCAATGACCTCATAGTGAAGGCATGCGCCGATGCACTTAAGAAGCACTCCAAGTTCAACGCCTTCCTGGACGGCGATATCATTCGCCCGAACGACAGCGTAAACATCGGAATCGCGATGGCAGTCGAAGAAGGGCTTCTGATGCCTGCCATCATGGGCTGCGAGGCCATGTCACTGAAAGACCTCGCCCTCGCAAGCAAGGACCTCGCAGACCGCGCACAGAATGGCACGCTCCGCCCCGACGAGTACACAGGCGGCACATTTGGCATCAGCAATCTGGGCATGTTCGACGTCAGCACATTCGTCGCTATCATTCAGCCTCCCCAGACTGCCATTCTCGCCGTCGGCACCGTTTCCAAGAAGCCCATTGTCATCGACGACGAAATCGTCATACGGCAGACGATGAACGCTACCATTTCCGCCGATCACAGGGTCGTGGACGGCGCGGAGGGTGCACAGTTCCTCATCGATGTGAAGCAGGCGCTGGAGAATCCGCTTAGCCTGATCCTGTAGCCTAGTAGCGCAGCCCAAACTCAGGCCGGTAAGCAACCAATGATGCTTACCGGCCTTTCTTTTTCTGTGCGTACTCGGTCAAACCTTGACCTTGAAACGCTTTAACCAGATTGCAGGGTTCAACTAGCATTCCCTTTAGGTTCACCATTCAGAAGGAACACGAGAGATGAGCGGCATAATCACAGAGCCCAGTGTTTATCTGGTTACAAGACCCTCAGTTAACTGGGAGCAGGTCGCCGCGTTCCTCGACGACGAGGGCGTGCCCGGCATCCCAGACAGCATACGTGCAGGAGATGACGAATCTGCGGCGATAGCCGAGATCTCGGCGCGGTTGTGCTACATGAGCTACGGCAGGGGCAGGCGCGACATCACCGACTTCATCAACAACCTGCTGCATTCCAAGGATGGGAGCGTATTCGAGCACATCAACTATGGGTTCGTGTTCACTGGAGTCTCCCGCTCGCTGACTCATGAGCTGGTACGCCATCGCGCCGGATTCGCGTACAGCCAGCGCAGCCAGCGCTATGTCGATGAGAGCGCCGGCAGGTTCGTTGCGCCTCCGGCACTGGCTGACGCAGCCGGTGAGGATGCCGAAGCAGCCTTCAATACCGCGATCGAGCGGGCGTCTGAGGGTTATGCCATGCTGGTGGAGGCACTGGAGACTGCCATTCCACGCGATCAGTTCGAATACGCAACCGATCATCGAAAGGCAATTCGACAGGCGGCTCGCGCGGTGTTGCCCAACGCCACAGAGACTAAGATTTTCGTCACCGCGAATGTGCGAGCCTGGCGTCACTTTATCGAAATGCGGGCGAGCGCCTTCGCCGATGTGGAAATACGCCGACTTGCTATAATGGTGTTAGAGATCCTGCAGGTTGAGGCGCCGCTACTTTTCGGCGATTTCACGATAGACTCCCTGCCGGACGGATCCAGAACTGCGACACCAGAGTACTCAAAGGTCTGATCGAGAAGCCGAAAGGCAATTGAAGGGAAGTTGGGGAGGCGTGGATGTTCACTCGTAAGCGCATAATCATTGCAGTCGTCATCGTCGTAGGTATTCCGGCACTGTGGCTGGCTTGGTACCTGCTATCTCCGCTGTTCATCAACACGACCGTTAACGAGGAGTTCCCTCTGGCGGCGAATGCCATTGTCCCCGCCGAAATGACGATGGCAGAGGCCGAAGAAATAATGGTCGAGGCGGCGAGCGAGTTCAATCGCTACGACGAACGAGTGCCTTCCGAAATGGCAATGCCGGACGATTCGACAAAGATGGACACATCTGTCGTCAAGGTCAAGTCCGGTAGTTTCCGAGATGCCGACAGCTTCCACAAGGGCAGCGGCACGGCGACGATTTACCGCAGTGGGGACGGCAGGAACCTGCTGCGCCTGGAAGATTTCAGCGTCACGAACGGCCCTGAACTGCATGTGCTGCTGGTGCCCAACCCTGACCCACAGGGCCGCGACGACGTGGAAGGGTACATCGGTCTGGGCAAGCTAAAGGGCAATATGGGCAACCAGAACTACTTCCTGCCCGATGGCGAGGATGGTTCAGGCTTCGGCAGCGTGGTCATCTATTGCAGACCATTCCATGTCGTGTTCAGCGTGGCGACACTGAATTAGCCGGGGACTCCAGGACGATTCCCACTTAACCCTGTCGGCTATCTGGAGGTGTTCACGCTTCTCGCGTCGCCCACGTTCCGGTCTCGACCGCGGTCAGAAAGTCCTGCAGACTGCGGTTGAAGAGATCAGGGTCTTCCAGGTTGATGGCGTGTCCGGCCTGCGGAAACATCACAAGTCCCGAAGTGGGGATGCAGCGCTTCATAAAGATGCTCGGCTCGATACAAGGCTCGTCCTCGTCGCCAAGCATTATGAGCGCTGGGACATTCATCGACCGCATCTGCTCCTCCAGCGCGAACACCGGTGGCCGCTTGCCCTGCACTCCGTTGAAGGTCAGTGCCGATCCCAGGCTTGAGTGCGAAAGGAACTGGTCAGCGAACTCCCGGTAGCCCCTGGGGTCCTTGCGACGCAGCTGGACGCGTACATCGCTGCGGGAATAATCGCCCATAGATGCCATGCCCCCATCCAGCAAGCCTTCAACGCGCTCGGCCACACTCTCCCGCCAGGCATCCACATCGGTGGAGCCGCTGCCAGCGGCGGCTATCGCAAGTGACTTTGCCATCTGTGGATGTGCCAGCCCGAAGTTCAGGGCAAGCGTGCCACCCATCGACAGTCCACAAATATGCGCGCTCTCGATGTCCAGATGCTCCATCAATCCGCGAAGGTCTTCGACCGCAATATCCTGCGAATAGTCTTCCTCGTTGCCAGGCACATCGGAGGGCGGATATCCCCTGGCGTTGTATGTAACGACACGATAGCGGCGCGAGAAGTAGCGCACTTGCGGCTCCCATGAACGAAAGTCACCAGCGAATTCATGCGCGAATATGATCGGGAAGCCGCTCCCAGTCGATTCGTAGTAGAGTTGTATGCCATTTACGAGTGCCTTTGGCATTTCACCACCCCCTGATTTTCAGAATTTGAGCGCAGTATAGGCTGCGACAACTACGACGGGCAAGTTTTCCAATAGCCGGAATGCGCCTTTTGGCCGCCGACACGAGAGTAACCGAACTCTCAATGCAGGTCAGCAGTCCCAAGGCCGTGAGATTCCATATTCTTGCCCGAACCTGAGTTATAATGTCGAAGTTCGGGACACCTGAGTTATGAATCGCAGACGAAGACGACGGCAAATGCACAGGGCGGAAAGACGCTCGGACGGCGGTGTGCCGTGGTGGGTAATCGCGGCAGCCGTGGCGATCGTGCTGGTTGTTGCGGCGAGCCGTATACTCTGATGACGGAATCAACATCATTGACATGCACAAGAGGAGAGAGACATGACTGTTGGAACAGATACGAGAGAGATGATCATGGCGTTGGACGCTGAGCGCATGGGCGCAATGGTTTCGGGAGACATGGATGCGCTGGGGCGTATTCTCTCGGACGACCTGACCTATGTGCACACGAGCGCGGCTATCGACACCAAGCAGAGCATCATGGAGTCCATCGGCAACGGCAATCTCAACTACCGGAAAATGGCGGCGAGGGATGTTCAGGTGCGAGCATTCGGCGACGCGGCAGTAGTGAGGGGCCAGGCGGACGTTGAGGTCAGATCGGGCGGAAATGACCTGACTTTCTCGCTGGAGTTCACGGATGTGTACGTGAATGGCGGTGACGGGTGGCAGATGGTGGCGTGGCAATCGACGAGGCTGCCTGAGTAAGTCTGACAATCGCTGGGGCAGGATGTTGCGTGTTTCTCACACTCTCCGGCCTGCCCCATCAAGGACGAAGTGGCTGAAAATTTGCCGCTAGTTGGCGTAGATTTCGGTCTGAGGATTCCAGTCGCTCCAGGCGAACCAGAACGACAGGTGCGACGGTATGCGCTCCAGCCTGCTGCCCTTGAGTTCTCCGTCTATTGCAGCGCCGGTGAAGGCGGTCCACCTGCTGCCGGTCTCCTCGTCGACGAGAGTGGTGCGCGTGCCTGCAGCTTCACCCTCTATGCTGAAGGTGAGGGGGTCTCCGCCGGGACTACGGTCGAAGGCGAGGGCGGTACCAGTGGATTCGTCGAAGAAGATCAGCACATCCTTGCCGGCGAAGCTATCGTTCACGACCTGCTCACGGGTTAGTGTGCTGAACGGGTATGCCTTCTGACTGCCGTCGAGGTTGACGCCCAGCACCAGCTCCTTAACGTATAGGCGGTCGTCGGGATTGAACTGGCCGTGGATCCCTGCCCTGCCGCTTTCGTAGTAGTTGACATACGAATCGGTGGTGACGCTGGTGTTCTTGTTCAGCACCTTCGTGTCCGGGTGCAGTTCCCGCCACGCCTCCCAGGTGGTCTGGGTAGCGGGCACGACCTCGAGTTCCGTGTCCTTGAGGGGTCCTTCGACGCCCTTGCTGAGGAACTGGCTCCATAGGGTATCGGTCTGATGATCGTACATCACGAGTGCGTTCATGATGAGCTTGCCGGAGACGCCGAAGGTATGCTCGGTGCCGTTGATCTCGCGGCCATAGACTATGGCCGAAAAGCAGAGCGGTCACCAAGTAACGGCGACGGGCTTGCCTCCGACTGTGTCGTTGACGATCTCGTGACGGCTGAGAAAGGGTATTGAGTATGCACGGTGGTCGCCATTGATGGATACGCCAATGACCTGCTCGCTCGGCACCATCCAGTCCTGCGCCTCTTCCACGGTGGAGAATTCAGGAGTGAGGATAGCGGGTATGGCGTCATAGCCAAGCACTGTGATGATATCGTAGCGGGGCTCGGTTATTTCGGGCTTCCAGGCCTCATCACCGTTGATCGCTACCTGTTCTCCCGGCGCGCGACCACCGATGCGGGGAATCACCTGCTCCTCGAAGAAAGGAGCGAGCAGGGGCGCGAGGAGACTTACGACAAGAAGGATGGCGACGAAGAAGACTCCGATTTTTGCCAGTGTTGACATATTGGTACACCTGATGGATGTCGATACGGGTAACAGACTTCAATCTGCCGTCTATATATGTTTGGATGCGGGACTTGCAAGGAAGGTTGCAGGGGCGATTACATTACGGCACGCTCGGCGCTGCCCCATCGCTGGCGGTGCGACTCTGTGAGGCGGCTGAATTCTTCCTGGTAAGACAGCGTGCGTATGCCGAAGGCGGTCATTATAAGGGCGTCCTCACGGTTGTCCGAGTAATAGCCCTTACGAACGCCCATCTTCTCGAAGCCGTATTTCTTGTACAGGTTCTGAGCAATATGGTTGGAAACGCGCACTTCGAGAGTAACGGCGGGCATTCGGCGCTGCTGCGCCTGCTCGATCGCGCCGATGAGGAGCAGCTCACCAATTCCGCAGCCGCGATAGTCTGAGCGCACCCCGACGGATACGATATGGGCATCGTCAGGCATGTACCAGGTGCCCAGGAAGCCGACGATGTACTGCTGCCCAGGCTGCCAGGCGACAGGCCGGCCTCGGAGGAAGCTAGCGGCGCGGTGAAGGAATCGGCGGCTTGTGCCCTGCTGACCCGATGCATATTCTGTGACCAGTTCGGGAGGAGCTTCGTGACGCCAGGCGACCAGGTAGCGGGCGAGGCGGTTCTTCAGTTCGCGGCGGAATGATGTGGGCGGAAAGAGCGTAGGAAACGCGTCCCGCTCGATCTCTGCAGCTTGCGCTAGGTCACGCTCCTGCATCGGTCGAAGGGCAAACGGCATCTCACTGGTATTGGGCGAGCCTTTTGCTGCTTCCATGGTTACTCCAGAAATATCTGGCAATTCTAACACAGAGCCGAGCTGCAATTGGCGTCATTAATAATTATAACTAGCCCTCTGTTATTAGGTATACTTAATCACAGATTGCATTGCGAATGTCGTCGCTAACCTTAATCAATGGTGCGCGTTATAATGGTTAGCGAATTGCATTCTGCGCGTGGAGAAGGGTGGATATGCAGGCGGAGATCCAGAATCAGGTGGACGTTTCTGCGTTGGTAAAACAGGCGCAGAAAGGGGGCGCTGCGGCGTTCTCCGATCTGTACGAGCATTACTATGACTCGATATTTCGTTATGTCTCATTCCGCACCGGCAACACGGCAGAGGCGGAGGACATCACGGCGGAGGTATTCGTGCGGATGATCGAGTCCATTCACCGCTTTAAGTGGCAAGGATACCCGTTCAGTTCATGGCTGTTCCGCATTGCGCACAACCTGGTGGTGGACTTCTATCGCAAGAAGGGCAGACGCCGGATGGTGTCGCTGGAGAATGCGCCCCCGATCATGGAAGAGGGTGTCATTGATGCCGACGCGCGGATGGACCTGGAGCTCACTATGGGAGATGTGCGGAAGGCGATGGAGGACCTGACCGACCTGCAGCGGGAGGCAATCACGCTGAGATTCGCAGCAGGGCTGTCGGTCGCGGAGACCGCGAAGGCTATGGGGAAGAAGGATAACGCCGTGAAAGCGCTGCAGCATGCAGGGCTCAAGAAGTTGAGGCGAGCACTGTGTTCCGAAACAGAGGAGCGGCCCGCGGTGCCGCTGTGGTGTTCGGAGGCGTAGAGGCGGCGAAGACCGTTCCACAATTACCACGCCTAAGCTGGATGTCAGAGAGTTGAGATGGGAAGATCCAACTTTGACAACATAGTCAATGATTGCCTGGAGCGAATTGCTGCAGGTGAGACGATCTCGGAATGCCTTGCACGGTATCCTGAACATGCCGAAGAGCTTGCCCCTCTACTGCGAATGGGGCAGGCGACTATCAGGGTATCGCGTGGCACCGCGCCAAGCGCCGCCGGCAAAAGGCGGGGAATGGCACGAATGCAGGCTGCACTGGCTGACAGCCAGAATCGTCGGAAGGCGCGGTGGCAGCTGCCCAGACTCTCGTGGCGACCAATTTCCACTCCTGTGGCAGCCGCGTTTGCCGTGGTCTTTCTGACATTAGTCGCCGCAGGTGGCACAGCCGCTGCATCTTCGGACAGCATTCCAGGGGAGCCACTGTACCAGGTGAAGAGCATCAAGGAGAGCGTGGAAGAACGAATGGCGCGCTCCGACGAGAGCAAGGCGCAGGTGCAAGCGAAGCTGGCGCGAGAACGAGGACGCGAGATGCGCGAGCTGATTGTCAGGGGACGAATCTATGAGGCAGAGATAGTAGCCTTCAGGCTTCAGAGGCACCTAAACCGGTCGGCGAATCATATCGGGGTGGTGGTGTCGTCGCACTTCATAGAGATGCCGGGCATAACGGCACATCGCAGGCATACGAAGAGCGCAGTAGCTCTCCGGCAGCGGCTAAGCCACGATGAGAAGTACGTAAAGGGTCAATTGACTGCGGTGGTCGAGCAAGTGCCTGAGCCACAAAGAAAGCGGGTGTGGCGTCTGATGCACCAGTCGGATCTTGGCTATCGCGTGGTACTTGTTGCCCTGAACGGCGAAGGGACACCGACGGTGATGGGATACTATAGGGTGACTGCCAATCGGGTGCCGGGCAACTAATACAACCTCCCGACTGAGAATGTTGCGGGTGCGGAGCTTTGACTCTGCACCCGTTTTCTTTTGCGCTGACCCAATAACGGTGTGTCGATGGTCGCACGGTGACAGAGAACATGAGACGGCGGTAGGAAGTAGGTCCGTGGATTGGGTGCGAACGACCGGACTGAAATCGGCGAACGCCACGACCTCACTCGGGACTGGAAGAAGAAAGGGGCAGGATACTGGATTCCTGCCCCTGATGATGTTTTCGTGTCAGGCGCCGGTACTGACCGGCGCCTGACGTATCAGTAGTTATGGTAGGTTGATGCTGCCCCAGCAGATCAGGGCACGGTCGTCGCGCAGTGCACAGGTGTGGTTTGCGCCGCTGCCTATCTGAGCGTACTTGCTGAAGCTGCCTGTCATTGGCCGCTCTGAGACCTGGCCGTAGTCGTCGTTGCCCCAGCACATTATTGAGCCGTCTATGTCAATGGCGCAGACGTGGTTTTCTCCGTTGCTGAACGCCAGGTACTCGGTAACGGGCGGGGGCGGCTCGACCGCTTCGTCTATATCCACGCCAAGCGTGAAGTCGCCGCTTTCCTCCGCGTCGTATGTAGTTGCCTCGATGGTGTATGTCCCGGCACTCAGTTGATGGTCCTCGATGCGCGAGTTGCGATCACTGCCAGAAATATCGTCATTGCTTGCAACTATCGCTCCGTCATTGCCGGCACCCTCCAGGAGGTACATGTATGTGTCCTTGTCGGAGGTTAGGTCTATCGTCACGTCCGCGGCATCTCGCAATACGAAAGTGAAGAAGCGGGCATAATAATCGCTTCCCGCTCGTCCTCCGCCATCGGAGTCCTGAGGCCTGACGACGGAGAGGCAGGAGTCGTCCCACATGCCGTCGTAGGTTCCAGAGCCGCCAATTTCCATGAAGCACTCGTCAGTGACGACAGGCGGCAGCATATCGTCGTAGTACCCGGAGACGATGTAGAAACTGAGGAATCTGCTCACATAGGTGTGCTTCAATTCATCCTGACCGGTCTTGGGGTTTTGCCACATGTGACTTATCCAGAGGGTTTCCCCACTTTGCACCGCCGCTATCTTCTTTCCGAGTTCGGGGTCGTCGCTCGATTGCAGGTCGCTTAACTGAGTACCGTGCAACTGAGGCATTGTGGCATCGGCGGCGATGTTGCCGCCGGGAAATACCCACCAGACATAGAATTCGCCGTCAATACTGGCTTCTGTCCTGTAATAGGCCAGCGATGGTTGTAAACCAATTGTCTGTATGCGCGCTCTGGCTTTAATGACCGCTCCGACGGCTTTCTCCTCTTCGGTCAGGGGGCCTTCGACATCTTTTTCTCTATCTATCCAACCTGCGGAGAATACCAGTCCGTCAGCGCGCTTTGCCCAGGCGTTCTTTTCGCGGAAAGTGTAGTTTTCCCCGGAGATGGGTATAAGATAGGTCACTTCTACGCCGACTTCGTCCGCTTCGGCGAGTTTCTCGCCATATTGGTGTCCCGTAGGGTCGGCGCGCCAGGAGATGCCGGATCCCTCAGAAATGGGGAATGCGCCATTGACGACAATGGTGTCGCCGTCCAGCAAGAGGAGATACAAGCCTAGTTCCTCGTTGAAGCTTTCCCTGCTTCGATAGTATTCCTTTGCGGCATCAGGGTCATCCTTATACATTTCGATGGCTTCTTCCACATAACCCTTGGTCGCTTCGAGTGGATCAACATCTACGATTGGAGGCGTCACGCCCTCCACATCGTTGGGGAGCATAGCGAAGCCGTGTCCCCAGGTGTTGTTGTTTTCAGCGGACTGGTTGGGATCGTATGCTTCAGCGGGACGCGATTCAGCGTTTTCGCGAAGATAATTGGCAATCATTTCCGGCGTGTAGTCCGGGTACCGCTGCTTGACGAGCGCGGAAAGCCCCGCGACGTGCGCCGCAGCCTGCGCGGTGCTTGCCCAGTCCATGTCGAGAACCGCGGAGTGAGCACCGTCACCGCCGACAATATCAGGCTTCGTGTGACGGTTGACCATCGGGCCGCGACCGCTGAAGGGACGAATCTCCGTGGTGTTGTCCCAGGCAGCGGCGCCGACGGCGAGCATTCCCGGGTTGACGCTTTCGGCAGGGCTGGTGACGCTGCCGTAGATAGACGGATGGTCCAGCGCGTGGCCGTGGTACGACTGGAGACCCACAATTATAGGCTCGGTAGATGGGACCGCCAAACTGATCTCTATGCAGTAGGAGGCCGCCGGGTCAGGCGCAGTGAATTCGACCAGCTCATTCGGGTCGTCCCTGCCAAACTCGGCCTTTCTGCTCGTAGCAACTATATTGCCGGTATCCCTGTTAACGAGAGCAACTTCAAGGTCATGGCTCGACGCACCCCAGGGATCGTTCCACCGGATCTGCGCCTGGTATATGTTGCTGGGTTCCGTCAGAGTGACGCCATTACATTCGATGGCGTTCCCGTCATCGTCGTATGTGAATTCGTGAAGACCATCCCCATCCATGTCAGTGAAGAACCCAGACCATGTGGCTTGTGCGCGATCGCTGGTGGGGCTGATCCAGGTCATGCCAAGATTCACCGCATTGTCCAGCGTCCTGAGCTCGCTTGTGGGGTATGTCGAGGTTCCGTTGCCGGGACCGGACCATCCGCCGTCGTGAGTGAACAGGATAAAGTCCACGCCTTCACCATGGAACCACTGAACTATTCGAATGAGGTCGAAGTGATAGAAGTCATCCCTGGAGACTGCGGCGACGTAGTATTCAGCATCGGGCGCAATGTCGTACACAGCTTCGAGAACGGCCGCTCCGACGGATTCGACTCCGAGTTCCTCTCTCTCGCAGTCGGCGATGTCCTCACTAAAGTTGTCAGTAACGGTGGCGTCTTGCACAAACACATAGCAGCGCGCGTGAATCACATCGGGAAGCTCGGTTCCCATATGATCCTGGATACCCGCGAAGCCACGGTCGATAACACCAATCTTGATGCCCTGCCCGGTGAATCCGGCTTCGTGCCATCTGTCCGCACCGTGCGCAGCTATGGCGTCTGAGATAGTTGCCTGCTGGTCAGGCGTCAGCCGATAGGACGTAGGCTGCGATTCGTGATTACTTGCCTCCACCCTTGCCAGTTCGGATAGTGCGGGGATACCTGAAGGCATATTGCCTGCGATTGCCGCGAGCGCAAATATACCGAGCATCACCACGGTCAGGATTCCTATTCTTCGTCTCATATTTCTTCCATACCTCCATAAAGTAGCATTAATAGACTTTATACATGCGGCGATAATTATATCAAGCAGTTATTGCCATGTGTCAATGTTTCCCTA
>CAZWDM010000031.1:22178-33424 GCA_964632415.1 uncultured Dehalococcoidia bacterium
ATCTATGACTATGGAACGTCTATGCTGCCCCAGCAGATGACCGCGCCGTCGTCGCGCAGCGCGCAGGTGTGGTTATCGCCGCTGCTGATCTGCGTAAAGCGCCCGCTGGTGGGCCGGTCAGAGACCTGCCCGTGGCTATCGTCGCCCCAGCACATTATGGAGCCGTCATGGGCTATCGCGCACACATGGTTTGCGCCACTGCTGATTTCGATGTATGTCACATCAACCGGCGGCGGAGGCGCGACCACATCCTCAATCTCCACTACAAGCGTGAATTCGCCGGCTACTTCCTCACTATAGGTGGTTGCCTCGATGGTGTATGTGCCTGCATCCAATTGCATGGATGGTATCTGTGAGTTGCGGTTGTCAGACGAGATATCGTCATCGCTTGCAACTACTGCTCCAACCTTGGCCGAGCCTTCCATCAGGTACAGGAAGGTGTCGGGGACGGCGTCGGAGGTAAGGCTGATGATTACGCTCGTAGAATCATCCAGGGTGAATGTGTAGAAGCGGGCAAAATAATCGCTTCCCTCTCGTCCTCCACCTTCGGAGTCCTGAGGCCTGACAACGGAGAGGCAGGAATCGTCCCACGATCCGGTGTAAGTGCCTGAACCATCAATAGCCGTGAAGCAGGGATCGGCCAGTCCGGGAGGCGGTGTTCCGCCATAATAGCCGGAGCCGAATATGAGGCCGCGGAATTTCGTCACGTAGGTGTACTTCTGCTCTCTTTGCCCGGTCTCTGGATTCGGCCATATGTGGCCGATCCACTGCACGTCGCCTTCCTGCAGGGCGGCTATCTTCTGGCCAAGATCAGGGTCGTCGCTTGCCTGCAAGTCTGCAATATTCGTCCTGAGAAGGTTGGGCATGGTGGCATCCGCGACGATGATGCCGTTTGCCGCCAGGAAGATATAAAGCTCCCCTTCTATGCTCGCCGGTGTGTTGTAGTACTGCACGAGCCGTCCGAAGGCCGCCTGGTCGCCGCCGTATGCAAGCAGGCGCGCGCCTGCTTTGTAGATGAAGGCAACTACGCTCTCGTGCGGTTCGAGCATCGACTCGACATCTTCGGTCTTGTCCCACGAACCGGCGGCGAATACGAGGCTAACTTCGGTGCCCGGGTTATCGATGTCGGGAACGTCTGCCCTGATTGCCCAGGTGTGCTTTCTATACAGCGTGAAGTCGTCCAGCGGGTCAGGGAGGAGGTAGTCCACAAACCTGCCACGCTCGTCGACTGCCGCGATTTCCTTACCATATTCCTTGCCAACGGCGTCTATGCCGATGCGGCCGGTTATGTCGTCGCCAACTGAACCGGCGAAGCCGCCATTGAGAATTACCACGTTATCAGAGATTACGAAGAGATACAGGGCGTTTTCGCGATCTACGCTGGCTTCCGACTGGTAGTATGCCCTGGCAGAGGCAGGGTCTTCACGATACGCTGCGATCGCCTCTCGGACGTACGCCTGTGCCGCAGTCCTTGGATCGAAGACGGGCGTTGCTTCACCGTAGTATCCGGAGACAATGTAGAAGCCGAAGAATCTGGACACATAGCTATGCTTTAACTCTACCTGACCCGTTACTGGATTCGGCCACATGTGGCTAATCCAGCGAGGCTCAAATGACTGGACATCCAATATGTCCTGGCCCACTACGGGGTAGGCATCAGTTATGTTCGTGCCTTCCAATTCCGGCATGGTGGCGTCGGCGACAATTCGACCCGTTGGGTATGCCAGCCAGACGTAAAACTCGCCGTCGATGCTGTCAGGGTTCTTATAGTGGGCGAGGGTGGGCGTCGCATTTTCTGCCTGCACTCGCGCCCTGGCTTCAATGACTTCCCCTACGGCTCTCTGGGCTTCGGTAAACGCGGATTCGACTTCCGTCTCCAGGTCCAGCCAACCCGCAGAGAATACGAGGCTGACCTCGCTACCAGGGTTATTTATGTCAGGAACGCTGGCGCGGATTGCCCACGCCGTCTTCTTACGGAATTCATAGCCCTGACTCCGCACGGGGATGAGATATTCCACCACGACGCCATCTTCGTCCGCCGCGGCAAGTCTCGCTCCATACATATTGCCCAGAGGGTCGTCTCTCCAGGAAATGCCGCTTCCTTCGGCAGCCGGGAAGGCACCGTTGACTAGAATATTGTTGCCTTCAAGCAGGAGCAAATACAGACCCGGCGGGTCATTTACGAAGCTCTCCGGAGTCCGATAGTAGGCACTAGCTGCTGCGGGGTCTTCGCGATATCTTCTGATGGCTTCATCGATGTAGTCCTTAGTGGCTTCAAGCTGGTTAACCTCGGTCTGAGGCGCCGCGCGCTCGATATCACTGAAGGGTTGCAGTTTATGACTGCTCGCTTCGACACTCCTTGAGTTCTCAAATGAGAGATTGTCCATTGGCAGGATGCCTGCAAGGATTGCGAAGATAAATGCCCCAATAAGCGTAGTCGCTACAACACCGACTCTCAGTCTCATTCTGCCACCTCTAATGATACTATATGATTATTGATGCCGACATAAGGCTTACTTTACCAATTTGCGGGTATTCTATCATGCCTTTCAATTTGTGCACATTTATTCCTGGTGTCGGAGAATTGCGCGAGTGGGGATTTTTGGAGATGGAAGGCGTATCCACCCCAAATTAACCCTCCCTCATCAAAGCAAGTACTCCTTGACAGCATGGTGTAAATTAGTCTTGTGGAATCTAATTGAGGGAAGAAGAAATGTCGCCGATCGAGGAGTTGAGGGCGAGCCCGTTCAAGCAGTTCGTTTACATGTTCGTTGCGACTGTCGTGATACAGACGCTGCACATGGTCGAGCATGTGGCGCAGGTATTTCAGAAGTTCGTGCTGGACTATTCGTACGCGCACGGGCTGATAGGATCGCTCGACCTTGAGCAGATCCACTTCACTTTCAACCTGCTGTACCTGGGCGCGCTTATATACGTGACGCTGGGCTGGCTGAGCTTCGGCAGGCGCGTGTGCCGGCACGAGAAGATGCTCGGCGCGATGCTGATTGGCACGGTCATTGTGCAGGGATACCACATGGTGGAGCACTCCGCGAGGTTGGTGCAGTTCCTCAACACAGGACTGCAGGGAACGCCCGGACTCTTTGGAGCGCACTTTGACGGCGTGATCTTTCACGCGGTCATGAACACCGCAGTGTACCTGCCCGCGGTTGTCGTGTTCTTCTGCTCCGGGATGCATAAGCAGATTTTCAAGCGGGATTACGGAGCGATGTATGGAGGGCTTTGAGTTGAGAATCCCATTGCCGAGATTGGGGAACGAATCTGATCCGGGAGCCCTTACCGAAGTTTCGGTAGGGGCCATTTTTCGTCCAAACGGTTGTCGATCTGCCCTGCCATGGAACAAAGTGAGCCAAATTAGTTACCATAACTCATTCAGATAGTGGTACAATGCCTAGTTGAAGGGTTAAAGATAGGGCGGTTGAGGCGGTTTTGCAGGGCAACCCGAGCGTGCGATGAACCAGAGGAGGGACTGGAGCGCATATGCAGGAAATCTGGCGAATTATAAAGATGGCGTTCACTCGCAAGCGGGAAATGACTGCCGCGTACGTTGCGATGATAGGAGCCACAACCGCATACCTATTCCTACCACACCTGTTCGGACAGGCAATAGACCAGATCAAAGTGATGCTCGAAGGAGGAGACATTCTCCTCCAGAGCCTGCTGATGATAGTCGGAGTGATAATTGGACTTAGCATAGTCCGGGGGGCGCTCTCGTACTTTCAGAACTACTTTGGGGAGGCAGTGTCCCAGTACGTCTCATACGACTTGCGAAACAAGTTGTACGACCATGTGCAGCACTTGAGCTTTGGGTTTCACGACAGGAACCATACCGGTCATGTGATGTCGCGCGCGATTACGGACGTGGAGAACATCCGCATGTTCGTGAACATGGGAATCGTGCGGACCCCCTACTTCATGGCCCTGTTCGTAGTCGTGTCGATAATTCTGATCAGAATAGACTGGCAGCTGGGCTTGGCGAGCGTGGGTTTCGTTCCGGTTGTGCTGCTGATTTCCGGCATCGTGCGGCTGCGACTCAGGGAGGCGTGGCTGAAGATACAGGACATGATGGCGGAGCTGAACACCATCCTGCAGGAAAACCTGACCGGTCAGAGAGTGGTCAAGGCATTCGCATCCGAGGACTTCGAGAACCAGAAATACAATGACAAGAGCCAGGATGTGTCGGATGCGTTCATCTCCGCGGAGAAACTCCGGGCGGCGAACAATGCATTCACGCTGTTTTCGTTCCAAATGGGGCTTGCGATAATCATCCTGTTCGGCGGTTGGCGGGTCATCAGCAGTGATCTCACGATAGGCCAGCTGGCATCGTTCGTATTCTACATGCAGATACTCGCAATGCCGGTTCGCATGTCGGGCTTCCTCGTGAACTCTTATGCAAGGGCGGCTTCGGCGGGCCAGCGTCTGTTCGAGATCCTGGACACCGAGTCGGAGGTGGTGGAGAAGGAGAACGCGAGCGAGCTGGGTCGCGTGAAGGGGCGCGTGCGCTTCGAAGACGTCGGCTTCAGCTATGAAGAGGGCAAGCCGGTGCTGAACGGCATCAACTTCGAAGCCGAGCCCGGCAAGGTCGTTGCACTACTCGGACCACCGGGAAGCGGCAAGAGCTCGATTGCAAACCTGCTGCCTCGCTTCTACGACGTGGGATCGGGGCGCATTACGATTGACGGCATCGACATACGCGATGCGACACTGAAGTCGCTGCGGCACAATATCGGCATAGTTCAGCAGGACGTGTTCCTCTTCGGGACGGGCCTGCGCGAGAACATTGCATACGGGCGGGAAGACGCGCCTGTCGAGGATATTATGAAAGCGGCGAAGATCGCGCAGATGCACGACTTCATATCCTCACTAGAAGGCGGCTACGACACCGAGGTTGGAGAGCGAGGGGTAAACCTTTCCGGCGGACAGAGACAGCGTATGTCCATCGCCCGTGCGGTGCTGCTCGACCCGCCGATCCTAGTGCTGGACGACTCGACCTCAAGCGTGGACGCCAACACGGAGGACCTGATTCGGCAGGCAATGGAAGAGGTGATGAAGGGGCGAACGACCCTCATAATCGCGCACAGACTGAGCACGGTTCACCGGGCCGACGAGATATTGGTGATGGACAAGGGTGAGATCGTCGAGCGAGGTACGCACCAGGAGCTGCTCGCGATGGGCGGCAAATACCGGGAGATATACGAACTGCAGCTGCGTCCGCAGGAGGATGTGATGCGGGACATTGATGTGGGCGATGATTTCCGGGACAACGGGCAGCCTACGAGCGCGAAGGAGGCCGTGACACTATGATGATGGGAGGAGGAAGCGCATTCAGCGGCAGAAGCAGCGTAAGAGAGGTCGACGGCGAAACGTTTGGCCGCGTCTATGACAAGCGGGTGGTGCTGCGGCTCATGCCGTATGTGCGCCCGTACAGGGCATTCGCCTTACTGGCGTTCCTCGCGATGCTGGTCTATGTCGGGTCGCAGGTGGCTATCCCGAAACTTCTGCAGCTCGGAATCGACGGCTACATAGAGAAGGGCGACTTCAGGGGACTGCTGGTTGTCGGCGGCATATTCGTCGGCGTCGCGCTTGCCGGACTTGCTGCGAACTACCTGCAGCAGTTGTTCATGGCACGGGTCGGACTCGGTATGCTGTACGACCTGCGGAGGGCGATGTTCGCGCACCTGCAGAAGCTTTCGCTGTCATATTACGACAGGACGGAAGTGGGACGCATAATGTCGCGTGTACAGGGCGACGTCTGGCAGTTGCAGGAGCTGATGACGGTGATCATTATGACCGCCGCCGACCTGCTGAGCCTGTCGGGCATTATCATAATGCTGCTGCTGCTGAACCTGAAGCTCGGCCTGATTACGATGGCCGTGCTGCCGCTGCTGGCGCTGTCCATGGCTATATGGCAGCCGTTCGCGGTGAAGGCATTCCTGCGAGTGCGAACGGCAATCTCGATCGTGAACGGCTCGCTGAACGAAAACCTCACCGGCGTGCGCGTAGTTCAGTCGCTCAATCGACAGTCTCGCAACCTGGAAGATTTCGACGAGAAGAACAGGGAACACCTGAACGCAAACCTGTGGGCGGGCAAGCTGTCATCGAGCCTGCTGCCGGTTGTGGACTTCCTGACGGCACTGGCGATAGTGCTGGCGATATACTTCGGAGCCGGCATGGTTCAGGGCAACGAGTTGGAGATCGGCGTGCTGGTTGCGTTCATTATGTACATCCAGCGTTTCTTCGACCCGATTCGCAACCTGACGATGCAATACACCCAGCTGCAGCGCTCTATGGCTTCGGGTGCGCGAATATTCGAACTGCTCGACGTGGAGCCCGACCTGGTGGACAACCCGAACGCGGGTAATCTGCCCAGGCTCAGAGGCGATGTGGTGCTCAAGGACCTGAGCTTCAGCTATGCGGCAAGCGCTGAGATCGAGGGGCTGGACAGGGAAGGCGAGACGCAAAACGGCAGGAACGGCAGGGATGGCGGCGCGGCCGAAGTGCCTGACGTGCTGAAGCACCTGTCGCTCCACATCGATCCCGGTGAGACCGTCGCGGTCGTGGGCCCTACGGGCGCCGGCAAGACGACGCTTGTGTCACTGATTTCGAGGTTCTACGATGTGCCTCGTGAGAAGGGTGCGATCCTCGTGGACGGGTACGATATCCGCGACGTTAAGCGAAGTTCACTTGCGGGGCAAATGAGCATGGTGCTGCAGGAGCCGTTCCTCTTCTCAGGGACGGTCCGCGACAACATCAAGTACAACCATCCTGGCGCCAGCGATGAGCAGATGATAGAGGCGTCAAAGGCGGTGGGAGTACACGAGATCATAATGCAGATGGACGACGGTTACGACACGTTCCTCGCGGAGCGGGGAGTAAACCTGAGCCTCGGACAGCGACAGCTTCTGAGTTTCGCGCGCGCTATCGTGGCTGACCCGCGCATCCTGATTCTCGATGAGGCGACAGCGAACATCGACAGCTACACGGAAATGCTGATACAGCAGGCGCTGCAAAGGCTGCTCAAGGACCGCACGGCGATTGTGATAGCGCACAGGCTGTCAACGATACGCGGCGCCGACAAGATCGTCGTCCTGAACCAGGGCGAGATAGTTGAAGTTGGCACGCACGACTCGCTGATGGCGCAGGACGGGCTCTATGCGCACCTGTATATGATGAACTATGCATCAATGGAAGAAGAGATGGAGGAGGAAGCGGCAGGGACGCAGGGGGACTGACAGGTTCCGGGACACCGATGAGTTAGAAATCAAATCATAGGGGCGGTCTTCGGACCGCCCTTATCTTTCCCGCTCTTAACACCTGCGAGCTGCATAAGGTCACAGCATATCGTCCGCTGGACCTGAGGATTGTATGAACATCTACACAATTGGTCATAGCAACCACAGTTGGGAGAATTTCAAAGAACTGCTGACGGATAACGGAATCGAGTTGCTGGTAGATGTGCGGTCGAGGCCCGTCAGCCGCTTTGCCCCGTTCTCGAATGAGCGCACCTTTCCGACACTGCTTGAGACAGTTGGGATTCAATACCGGTTCATGGGAGATACCCTCGGCGGAAGACCGGACAATCCCAAGTTCTATGATGCGGAAGGCAAGCCCGACTACCAGAAGATGCGGAGAAGTTGGAATTTCCAGAGTGGACTGGCTGATCTTCTTAATGTCTCCGGAGACTTGGTTGCGGTGATAATGTGCTCGGAGGGTGATCCGGCGAAGTGTCACCGGAGACTGCTGATTGGGGCAGCTCTGGAGGAAAAACATGCTCGACTGTTTCATATCATGAGGAACGGCGTTGTCACGAGTGAGGACGAGTTGGGTGGAATGCAGGCGGAAATGGACATCTGAATCGTGCCGCGTTTTCTTTATGTCATACACGGCAGCATCTCCGCCTGGAGTGCGCCGGTAGCCGGCGTCATGCCGGCTGAACGCTTGCGGCGACGAATACGGCAATGGTGGCGGGGATGTAGAACATGCCAATCGAGGCGGCACCTGCGAGGCTGAAAAGGAGCATGAAGGCGAATGTTGTCCAGCGGAGGGTTAGCATGATGCGAGGATGAGGCGCCCCGGGAAGCGATACCATTAGGGTAACGGCGGTGAGGGCTACCGGAACGACGAGAAGCAGGGCAGCTGACAAGCCGTTGACCTCGACGAGGGTTGCGGTGCTTCCAGTATTGCTCCTGTAAACGGGACCGAACAGGAAGAATACAGTGGCTGCCCAGGCGAAGATATGAGCAAGGGTGGCAGCGGCGACGGAGAATCGGGACCTGCTCATTGCATTCCAGTTCCCTTCCCTACCCTCGCTGTCAGTCTACGGGATTGTCCGCCTGCTGGAACAGAGACCCCTGCGCTGAGCTGGGATCATCCCGGGAGTATGACTCTCCAAAATGCTGATAGGCGCGGCGCGTGGCTACCCGGCCTCTTGGGGTCCTGTCGAGGAAGCCAAGCTGCAGGAGGTACGGCTCGTACACATCCTCGATGGTGTCGGAGTCTTCGCTGATGGATGCTGCGATAGTGTCCAGCCCGACCGGGCCGCCGCCGAAGTTCTTTATGATTGAGAGCATCATGCGTTTGTCGGTACCGTCGAGCCCACGCTCATCGACTTCAAGCTGCTCCAGTGCCTTTAAGGCTATGTCGGCAGTTATGACGCCGTCGCCGACAACCTGAGCATAGTCGCGAACGCGGCGAAGGAGCCGGTTGGCTATTCGCGGTGTGCCCCTCGCGCGGCGGGCAACCTCAGTCACGCCCTCCGGATCGGCTTCGATCTCGAGGATGCGGGCGGAGCGCTCGACGATCGTCGCCATCGCCTCTTCGTCGTAGAAATCCAGGCGATGGATGTTGCCAAAGCGGTCGCGCAGGGGTGGGCTGAGCATCCCGTAGCGCGTGGTTGCGCCGATGAGGGTGAAGGGCTTGATGGACAGGTTCATGCTCCGCGCCTTGAGTCCCTTGTCGATGACCCAGGAGACGAAGTAGTCCTCCATGGCCGGATACAGCACCTCTTCTACGACGCGACTGAGGCGATGGATCTCGTCGACGAACAGGATATCGCCTTCCTGCATCTGCGTGAGCGTGGCTACCATATCGCCCGGCCGCTCGATTGCTGGGCCTGATGTTGTCTTGATGTTGACGCCCATCTCGAAGGCCATGATGTTGGCAAGTGTCGTCTTACCAAGGCCCGGTGGGCCATAGAGCAGCACATGATCAAGAGGTTCGCTGCGCTGCCGCGCCGCCTGGATGCCAATGGCGAGCAGGTTCTTGACGGCCTCTTGCCCGATATAGTCCACAATGCGACGCGGCCGCAAGCTCGTGTCCAGCGAGTGGTCGAATTCGTGGGGTGCGCCTGAGACGATGCGTTGCGTCATTGTTCAAGCCAACAGGATATGCGAATAGATAGAGTAGTTACCAATCTATCATGTCAGGCAAGTTGGTGCATACGGGTGCTGGCTGCCCGAATGTAGGATTCGTCGATGTCGCAGCCTGCGAATGCCCTGCCCTCCTCGAGCGCTGCCACCGCAGTCGTACCGCTGCCGAGAAAGGGGTCTATCACGAGGTCGCCGGGATTGCTGTGCTTTCGGACGAGTTCGCGGAACAGGTCGAGCGGTTTCTGCGTCGGATGGATGCGCTTACCACCATGCCGGGGTATGGGATGCGAGTAGTTGCCACTGTCGTAGGCGCTGTTGAATGTGGGACTTCCGCCCTTCACGCCGACAACTGCCATTTCCCGACTATTCGACAGGTAGATGCACTTGCTATTCAGGGGGACCGGGTTGGTCTTGTTCCAGACGATGAGTCGGAGCATTTTGAAGCCCGCTTCTGCGAGGGCGTCATAGAGAGTGCTGATCTTCCAGAGGTCGTACCAGATTATTGCGGTGCCTCCGCGTCGCAGCACGCGGTATGTCTCCCGCGCAAATGCAGACAGATCAATCTGCTGGTGGTCCCACTCGCCGAAGTCCATCGAGACCGCGAACCGCTGCACTCCGTTCTTGACGCTGGAGAAGCCAGTCTTTCTGCTGACCGCGTAGGGCGGGTCAGTCAAAACCAAGTCAACCGAATTCCTGTCCAGTGACTTCAGGAAATCGCGGTAGTCATTGCACTCAATTTGGGCAAGAGTCGAAACTTGCATCTATATCCCAGACTATACAATGGCATGTGAATTACACAGAACTTGTGTTCATTGTAGATAGACACGACATGATATGTCAACAAGCCTGTTCGGCAAGTGTTGCAGTATAATTCGTGCCGGAGGTTTCAATGGTAGATTTTCAATCGCTGGAAGGGGAAACGGTCGAGATCTGGGACCGGAACGCCGACTTCTGGGATGAGCGGATGGGCGAGGGCAATGCGTTTCACAATATCCTGATAGAACCAACACAGTTGGGGCTGCTTTCACTACGGGAAGGCGAGCACGTTCTGGACATCGGATGCGGCAACGGACAGTTCGCGCGGAAGATGGCTTCGCTGGGCTGTTCCGTCGTAGCTGTGGATGCCGCTCCGCGCATGATCGATAACGCGCGCCGCCGCACTTCGCCTGATTCCGAGCATGCTGGCCGTATTCGATATGTAGTGACGGACGCGACTGATGAGGCAGCGATGACCGCGCTCGGAAAAAGGCAGTTCGACGCCGTCGTATGCACGATGGCGCTGATGGACATTGCGAGCATCGAGCCGGTGGCGAGGGCTGTCGGACGGCTGCTGAAACCTGATGGGCGCTTTGTCTTCTCCCTGATGCACCCGTGCTTCAATTCGACGGAGGGCTTTACGCAGATAATGGAGCGCGTGGAGACGGACGGGCATCAGGAAGAACGGTTGTCAGTGCGAGTATCGCGGTATATCGAGCCGCATACTCACAAGGGGCTCGCGATGGCAGGTCAACCGGTGCCGCAGAACTATTTTCACAGGCCGCTGAGCGCGCTGTTAGGTGTGTTCTTCAAGGCCGGATTCGTGGTTGACGCGATTGAGGAGCCGGTGTTTCCCGTGGACGTGCCCGGAGATGACAGGTTCGGATGGCTGATGTACAAGGACATTCCGCCGGTTCTGTCGGTGCGGCTCAGGATTGGTGGATGACATGGTTGCGGACGAAAGACAGAGCACTGATGTGGATGGCTGGAACGAGGAAACCTCGGCGGTGTACCGGATGCTAGCCGAAGTCGCGGTGCCGAGACGGGAGGAACAGCTGGCAACATTGCTGTGCCTGCTGCCATTTGGCAGGGACGATGCCTTTC
>CAZWDM010000032.1:0-33370 GCA_964632415.1 uncultured Dehalococcoidia bacterium
GGTATCGGGCTTTCCTTGACCAACGGTCGCGGCGGTCGGTAAAATAAATCGAAATATCTCATCATTGCCAGAAATCGAGGATTATCTTGGGAACCGCGTAATTCGCTCGCACCCAGCCCACCACTTGACTACGCAGCCTCCCGTTGTCGTAAGAACAACGCGGGAGGCTTCTCTTTGTCAATTGACATTGGACCCAGACTAACCATGACTCAATTCCGCTGACTTGCAGTGGAGCCCAACTCGGCGCCGCTCCGCTTGCCTTCGCGGAAAATTGGAGGATATAGACTATGGCACAGAAACAGGACTCAGAACTGGCAAACCTGCGTGAACGCATCCGGCACTCGACGGCGCATGTGATGGCGGATGTGGTTACGCAGATGTACCCGGACGTCAGGCTCGCGATCGGACCGCCAACCGAAGACGGCTTTTACTACGACTTTCTGGCACCCGAACCCTTCCGCGATGAGGACCTCGAACAGATCGAGAATCGAATGAGGGATGTCATTGCAAGCGATCTTGCCTTCGAGTACAGCGAATATCCGAGGAACGAGGCTCTTGAGCTAAACGCCGACGAACCTTTGAAGCTCGAAATCATTGAGGGTATCCCGGAGGACGAGCCAATCTCCACATACAAGCACGGCGCATTCGAGGACCTTTGTGCCGGCCCGCATGTCGAGTCAACGGGCATGATCCCAGCATTCAAGCTGCTGAGCGTCGCCGGAGCGTACTGGCGAGGTGACGAGAGGCGCCCCATGTTGCAGCGCATATACGGCACGGCCTTCGAGTCGCGGGATGCGCTCGACGACCACCTGCACCGACTTGAAGAGGCGCGCCGTCGTGACCACCGCCTGCTAGGCAGGGAGCTCGACCTATTCTCGGTTCACGATGAGACGGGCCCCGGACTGATTATCTGGCACCCTAAGGGCTCTCGCCTGCGCGGCATCATCGAGGACTTCTGGAAGCAGGAACACTACAGCGCCGGATATGACCTCGTGTACACGCCGCATATCGGGCGTTCGACGCTGTGGGAGACAAGCGGGCATCTCGACTTTTACCAGGAGAACATGTACGCCGCGATGCAAATGGACGGCCAGGACTATTACCTGAAGCCGATGAACTGCCCATTCCATATCATGTACTATCGAACGGCAATGCGTAGCTACCGCGACCTGCCGATGCGTGTCGGCGAGCTCGGTTCCGTTTATCGCTATGAACGGGGAGGCGTCCTGCACGGACTGATGCGAGTGCGCGGCCTCACACAGGATGACGCGCACATCTTCTGCCGTCAGGACCAGGTCGTGGACGAGATCAACGGTGTACTGGACCTGGATTTCCACCTGCTGGAAGCTATGGGCTTCAAGGACTACGAGGTGATGCTGTCCACGAGACCGGAGAAAGCAGTCGGCGACTCCGACCGCTGGGAGCTCGCAACGGAATCTCTGCGTCAGACTTTGGAGCAGCGCAACATTCCCTACGAAGTAGATGAGGGCGGCGGCGCGTTCTACGGCCCAAAGATCGACGTGCATATTCGTGATGCAATCGGCCGCCTCTGGCAGTGTACGACGGTGCAGTTCGACTTCAATCTGCCGGAGCGCTTCGGCCTCACTTACATCGGTGAAGACGGCCAGGAACACCAGCCATTCATGGTCCACCGAGCCTTGCTAGGTTCCCTGGAGCGCTTCATCGGCGTGCTGATCGAGCACTACGGGGGGGCATTCCCCGTGTGGTTAGCGCCCGTTCAGGCAGTGGTAATACCTATTGCCGACCGCCATATCGAATACGCGGACTCTGTACTGGCGCAATTGAATGCAGCAGGCATCCGCGCGTACACCGACGGGCGCAACGAGCGAATGAACGCCAAGATTAGAGAAGCGCAACTGCAGAAGATTCCTTACATGCTTGTTGTCGGGGACCGTGAGGCAGCGGCTGATGCCGCAGCGGTCCGTCTGCGCTCCGGTGAGAACCTTGGGGCGATGCCGGTGGCAGATACCATCGAGCGCCTGCAAAAGGAAATTGCTTCCAGAGAGTGAGTCCGTGCGTATGACATTCTTCAAGGCGCCAATGGACTGAGCCAAATTCGTTAACTCGACGACTATTGCCTAGCAATCAGCCGTATGCTATATTCTGTGCATATGTTGCCTAATCAGGCTATTTTTTATTCAAAGAGGTGAGCAGAATCCCACCAAGAGAATACCGAGTCAATCATCGCATCCGAGTACCAGAAGTCCGGCTCGTCGACGAGCGTGGCGAGCAATTGGGGGTTATGCAGACCCGCGAAGCAATAGAGATTGCGGATGATCGTGGGCTAGACCTCGTAGAGGTTGCACCTACTGCGAGGCCTCCAGTATGCCGCATCATGGACTATGGTAAGTTCAAATACGACAACACGCGGAAGGAACGCGAGGCGCGCAAGGCACGCAAAGCCAAAGCCATGCAGGAACAGCGTGAAGTCCGCATTAAGACTCGCATTGGACAACACGACCTTGACGCCAAGACCCGGCTCGTGAAGCGGCTGCTTAACAGTGGAGCTAAGGTCAAGGTCTCCGTAATGTTCCGAGGACGTGAGATCGCACACCCCGAGCTCGGGATGCAGTTGCTCCGCACAGTGGCGAATGACTTGGTGGATGAGGCGCTTCTCGAGCGCCCGCCCGCATTCGAAGGGCGATTCTTGGCAATGACGCTCGTACCGAATCAGACCAAGGAAAACTCCGCGGAATCGAATCAGGAGAAGGAAGTTGCCCAAACTTAAGACACATAAGGGCGCGAAAGCGCGATTTCGCGTTACGTCAACCGGTAAGCTGGTCCGCATGAAGGGTCACCGCAGCCATCTACGAAGGAAGAAGTCCAACAAGGTCAAGCGCCAGTACACTGGCAAGATTGACGTCAGCCCCGCGGACACGCCACGGATTAAGAAGTTGCTCCCTTACGGCGTCGCATAACCGCCGACACCCTGCGAATTAGTGGCATTCCGCCGCCGCAACACGATATAATTGACGAACCAGGCGAACTACTTTAGTCGCCTGGTTCGTATGTTCAAAGGAGCCAGACGCAAGTGACCAGGATAAAGCGCGGCACAAACAAGCGCCGCCGACACAAGAAACTACTCAAGGCGACCAAGGGGCACCAGGGCGTCCGGCACACATTGTACCGACGCGCCCATGAGTCGCTGATACACGCTCTCGCCTACTCCTACGCCCATCGCAAGGAGAAGAAGGGCGACATGCGCAAGCTCTGGAACATCCGCATTAACGCCGCTGCCAGGGCGAACGGCACCACATACAGCCGCCTGATCCACGGCCTGAAACTCGCCGGTGTTGACATCAACCGCAAGATGCTTGCCGACCTTGCAATCCGCGACCCGGAAGCCTTCGCCAAGATTGCTGAACAGGCAAAGGCGCAACTGGAGCCGGCATAGCTCGCCCCTCCAGGTCATCACCCTGGGGCAGCGTACTCTTCCTAACCCCTCACCAGTTCGACGTCGTGCGCCACGTCCTCGGATTCCAGTGGCAACGTAAATGCCGAGCGCATCAGGCCATCTGCATCGATAATGTAAATCGGCGCTGAGTGAATGACCCTTCCGGTCTGCTCTACCAGTGCATCGACCCCACCGCCAGATGACGACGGCAAAGTTGCAGCGCTCCCATTGGCCCCGCCTCGGCCGGGACCGTGGACATAGGGGTCAATATAGTACGCCTGCCATACCTCTTCCAGCTCGGACTCTCCACCAACCAGGTAAGACCAGCGCTCCGTCATCTCCCAGCGTTCGGAGTAGGCACTCACGCTTTCCACGGTATCGCCTTCAGGATCGACGCTTACAATCACGATGGCAACCTGCGACGAGTCGTCCTCCAGCAGTGTGGCAATGTCTCTGAGGTGGTTCGCAACGATTGGGCAGACATCCGGGCAGTCCGTGTACAGGAACGTCAGAACAACAACCTTGCCAGCGAAGTCCTGACGAAGCGACTTCGTACTCCCAAACTGATCGGTGAGCACGAAGTCTTGCGCCCCCCTCTCATCGCTGAAGACGGTTCCTCTGAATTCATCGCGACCTAGAGCGAATGAACACGAAAAACTTGACAGCATCAGGAACAGAGGCACGAAGAGGAGGGCTGAAAGCACCAGGGGATTCAGACGGCGGCACATGTCAGGTATTGGATGGCGCTCTTGTCGCCTGCGGGGAAGTCAGAATTTTCAGCTTTCAGAGTACACCGGCAGATCTGTAACTGGTGGACAGCTCCATACCAGATTCACTGCCAAATGCGCGTTCCGACAACACCGCCAGGGACATGCTGCGCTAGTTCTCTTTCTCAACCGCATTCTGCGCCAGAAAAGCCACGACAGGCACCCCGATCACCAACGCCATGCCCAGGATAACGACTCCCCAGGGATTGTGCATCGCATGGTGGACACGGATGAAAGTCACACCAAGCGCCCCTGCATACGCGGCGATTACCGCCATCGAGAGGAGCGGGACTCCTATTGCCAATAGAAAACGCTGCATCATCTGTAACTGTCCTCCAAGGCAGGGCCGTCGGCCCAACCATCATCATCTTTCTTGCCGTAATGTTCCTCGGAATCCATCTTCCGAATGGCCTCTTCCTGGTTAAACCACTTGAAGAAAATTATTATCATCAGCGCGACGAAATAAATGCCGCTGCCGACCTTCATTATTATGCCGCCCAGCTGCTGGTCCAGCAGAGGCGACAGGCTCCAGATTCTTGGAGCCTGCACATAGAATTCGTAGATAGGCTCCTCGGCGAATGTAATTATAGCAAATACGATTATCTGGGCGATGGACAGGATGAATAAGTAGCCCATCTGAAACGGGTAGTCCAGGCGCGGCAATTCCGGCAAATTGCTGGTGAGCGGCCACCACATAAGGACCGCTGTGCTGACCATCATGATGTGCTCGACGGCATGCACCAATTCGCTGTGAAGGGAAGAATTATAGAGAGCGGGAATGTGCCAGATGGAGAACACCACATTGAAAGCAGCGAACGCGGTTACCGGGTGAGTCAGCACTCGCGCAATGCGGAATGACCAGTTAGGACGCAGCAGGGGCCTGATCAACCAGTCAGGGGTGCCCAGAATGAGCAGAGGAGGCGCGACCAGCGTAAGCAGTACGTGCTGCGACATATGCATGCTGAACAGGAAGCGTTCACTGAGTATGTGCAGAGGCGATGCGAGTGCAAAGAAGATGACCACAACGCCGGCGCAGAAGGTTGCTATCTGTCGGGGCTCGGCGTATTCGGCAAGGCCATATCGCTCTCGTAGGGGTCCTACGCCGTAGAGGTAAGCGCCCAGGAGCAGCGCCAGACCGGCCATCGCATCCCAGTGGGCTTCCCATTGGAGCCAGAGCGAACCCGCAATCTCGTTCAATCTATGCTCCTAATATGTCCGCAAGAGCTTCCCAGAGTATCCCTGTGGCTGAATTTACATTCGCTCGCAGGAGGCAGTCCTCATTGAGTCGAAGCGTCTACCCGCCCCCCGTGAAGAAGGCGAACAAAGCCATAAGCGCGAACACCACCCCCGCAGCTACAATCAGCCCTGCAACAAACATCAGGGAGAATATCGGAACATCCCTGCCGAATATGGAAACCCCAACCTTGTCGTATCTCAGGTGCATATAGAACATCGCCACGAGCAGGAACTTTGCGGCGGACAGGAAACCCATTATAGGTATGATGGCGTAGCTCAACCATTCCAGATAAAAGAGGCCGAACTCGAGCGCCGTAAGCACCGATAGAGTTATTGCTACCTTAAAGTACGTAAGAGGCGTGGGATGCCCGGTATGTACATCCTCGGAATGTTCTTCTATGACATGCTGTTCTTGGCTCATTCGCGTTTCCTCTAGGTGGTCAAAACTGTGCTATTCAGACAGCTAGAATCCGGGGAATACTCCGAATAGGTAAATTACGGTGAAGATGACGATCCACACGACATCGACGAAGTGCCAGTAGAGGGCAGCTAAGTCGAGGTCCAGATTTCTCTCCGGAGTAACCATCCCTTTCTTGAAAGAAAGGAAGAATAACGATAGCAGCCACACAATGCCCAGTGTAACGTGCGCCCCGTGGAAGCCGGTCAGCGTATAGAAGGTCGAACCGAACAAGTTCGTCTTCGGCGTCAGGCCCACGACCTCTTTGACTACGCCGTCGTGCTCAGCTTCAGTGCCGCACTTACTTGCAAGCGCCTGCTTGACGGGAGTCAGCTCGCTGATATCCACTACCTCGGCGCAATAGACTTTGTGCTCATAGTTTACGAAAGTGTAGAACTCGTAAACCTGAAACGCGATGAAGGTCGCTCCCAAGATGCAGGTCGACGCCAGCCATATACGAAACGCCTTCATGCTGTTCCGTGTCAGCGCGGCATACGCCAGCACCATGCTCATGCTGCTCATCAGCAGGACGAAAGTGCTGACGGTCGTTACGGGAATGTCGAATACATCCGACGGCAGAGGCCCCGCAATGCTGCGGTTCTTGTACACCAGATAGGTTGCGATCAGCGTCCCGAAGAACATGCAGTCCGATCCCAGGAACGCCCACATGAGCATTTTCCTGTGATTCAGGCCGGTTGTCGTCGGCTCGTGATCGCCGTGGTGTGCGGTTGCTTGTGCCACTTACTTCAGCCTCCGGGTTAGTGAGCCACCTGCTCGCCTTCTTCAGGGTCGTTTACGGGTTCGAATGACCACGCATATACGCCAATCATCCCAATGAATACGCCAATTATGGCAATCGAATAGAATGCCACGGGATATACCAGCCCAAAGCCTCCGATGAATATCCCGATGGACACCACAAGCGGCCAGTAAGAGGGCTGTGGCAGGTGAATATCGTGGTGCTCCTCATCCTCGCCGGAGCCGCCCGCAACGGGAACCGCTCGCCTAACTTCACGGCGTTTCCGGGCCCACCAGTCGTCTCTGTCATACACGGTCGGGATCTCAACGAAGTTGTACTCCGGCGGCGGTGAAGGTATGGACCATTCCAGAGTCCTGCCGTCCCAGGGATCGCCTCCCGCCAATTCACCCTTCCGCCAGCTTCTGACGATATTGTGAATGAAAATCAGGATGCCAATCGCCATTATGATGACGCCGAACGTGGACACGCCATTCCAGAAGTTCCATCCCATCGCCGCGTCGTATGTGTAGATGCGGCGGGGCATCCCGTCGAGCCCGAGGAAGTGCTGCGGGAAGAAGGCAATGTTGAAGCCCACAAACGTAATCCAGAAATTCAGCTTCCCCAGAGCCTCGTTGTACATTCGTCCGGTAATCTTCGGGAACCAGTAGTAGATGCCGGCGAAGATGGCAAAGATCGCGCCTCCGAACAGGACGTAATGAATATGCGCAACAATGAAGTAGGTGTCCTGCTGCTGCGCGTCCGAAGACGCCATTGAGTGCATCACACCACTGATGCCGCCGATGGTGAACATGGCGACGAATCCTACGGCATATAACATAGGAGTTCTGAAGTCCATGGACCCGCCCCACATGGTGCCCATCCAGTTGAACACCTTTATCCCTGTGGGCACGGCAATCGCCATCGTTGTAATGGTGAACACCGTAACGGGGATGGGGCCAAGTCCCACTGTAAACATGTGGTGGCTCCAGACCATCCAGCCCATGAACGCGATGATTGCCCCCGCAAGCACAATAGCCGGATAGCCGAACAAGGGCTTTTTGGAGAATGTCGGCAAGATCTCAGACACAATGCCCATTGCCGGCAGAATCAGGATGTACACTTCCGGATGTCCAAACACCCAGAATAGATGCTGCCACAGGACAGGATCTCCACCCTTAGCGACATTGAAGAAGTTCATTCCGAAACTGCGGTCGAAGAACAGCTCAATCAGCGCCACGGTGATGACCGGGAACGCCAGGACGATCAGGATATTCGTGATGAATGTCATCCATGTGAACAGCGGAAGCCGCATGAAGGACATCCCGGGCGCTCTCATGTTGATAATGGTGACCATGAAATTAAAGGACGCAGCCAGAGACGCTATCCCAAGCACCTGCAGGCTAACGATCCAGAAGTCGATGCCGGTTCCAGGATTCTGTTGCACGCTCGTCAGTGGCGCGTAGCCGAACCATCCGGCATTTGTGGCCCCGCCGGTGAACCAGCTGATCTTGAGGATGATCGCGCCGGCGAGGAACGTCCAGAAACTGAATGCGTTCAGCCGAGGGAAAGCGACGTCCCTTGCGCCAATCTGTAGCGGAATCACGAAGTTGAAGAACGCGGCGCTCAGCGGCATGATCGCCAGGAAGATCATCGTGGTGCCGTGCATTGTGAAAAGCTGGTTGAATACCTCGGCACTGACTATCTCTTGCCCCGGCCCGGCGAGCTGAATCCGCATGAGGAACGCCTCGATGCCGCCGGTCAGGAACAGAATGAAGGCAGTTACACCATAAAGAATGCCAATCTTCTTATGGTCAATCGTTGTTATCCAGTTCCATATCCCTGTAGGGTGAGTTGGCCTGGGTATCGGGAATGCTAGTGTCGTCATCCCTTGCCTCCCCTGTCGTTAAGTCAGTTGGTGCGGCAAGCAAGCCGCCCATCCTCTATCATTGTAATCGCTGCCACTACTTCAGCGTCAGCAGATACGCCACCAGCGCATCGATCTCCTGCTCGGTCAGTTCGTTTGCAGGGTCTATGTATGGTTCGCCGTCTCTGGACATTATGTTGCCCGGCTTCAGCGATTCCGGATCCGTGATCCAGACCTTGAGATTATTCTGCAGCATAGCCTCGTTAACGAACGGCTTACGGTCCTGCCCGTTCAGCGGTATCTGCATGGGGATACCGCGGCCTTCGCCCTCAAGAGTGCTCACATAAAGTTGACGCGTCCCGAACTCGTCCTCAAATTCGACGTCCGAGTTACGGTAGATGCCGAGGTGGTTCAGGCGAGACGCAACGTGAGTGAGGATCGGCCCTTCCCTACCCGGAATCCTTCCGCCGTCTTCACGCAGCTTGATGATACTGCTGCTGTCCGCGTGGCAGCCTGAGCACCCAGCATCTCTGAAGAGCTTCTTGCCCTGTGCTGCAAGTGCGTCCGTAGGCTCAGGTGCCGGATTCGCCTGGTGCAGCAGCCACGCATCGAACTCTTCTCTTGGCACCGCGATTACCTTGAATCGCATATTCGCGTGGGACACGCCGCAGAACTCTGCGCACTGCCCGAAGTACTCCCCGGGAACATACGCCTCGAACCACATCTTATTGTCGTTGTTGGGGATCATGTCCACTTTTCCGGCAAGCTTCGGCACCCAGAAACTGTGGATGACATCCGATGAGTCCAGCAAGAACACAACGGGCTCACCGACGGGAACATACATCTCGTTGGCGACGGCAATCTGCTCTCCGGCGTTGCTCGGATGGGGGTAGCGGAACTCGAACCACCACTGGTGGCCAATCACATCGACCTCCAGGTATCGGCCGCTGTTATTCCCTTCGACGAACCTGCCGGCGTCGGCATAGAATATCCCTTGAATTGTCGGCACCGCGGCAACAATCAGCACTATGACAGGGGCTATGGTCCAGGCGATTTCAAGTCGCGTATTTCCGTGCGTCTGTGTTGGGTCCCGGTCGTCTCGGCGCTTGAACTTGAACACCATATAGATCAGCGCGCCTTCGACCGCAATGAAGACCACCAACCCCGCCCAGAAAATGACCCAGAAAATGAACAGCTGATTCTCAGCCACCGGTCCCAGAGTGTCAAAAGTGGACTGGGAATGCTGAGGCGTAATGACATTACATCCCGTCAGCACGAAGGCTAACGCGCCCAGCAGTGCCGTGCTCAGCAGTCCTCTCAAGCTCACTGCGCTTTTCCGCATATCGTTACTTGTGCCCTCTCGTCTAATGCCGATTCCGGCTTGTTAAGACAACCGGCTCATCGGCGGCTCTTCCCCGATTTGTCCAGCCTGAAATGTGCCTGAACCTCATTCAGCGCACCGAGTAAGAAATCTATCAGAGCGGTCTATGTCAGTCAAGATTATCTGCTCTCTGTCCAATACAAAGATTATATCCAGCCATACCATCCGACCTTGAAAAGGCTGTCCCCGATTATCGCCAGGAAGAGTACGGCTAAATACAGCAATGAATACAGGTACAGCGGCTTGGCTCCTTCTATCCCGGGTCGGCGCATCAGCCGCAACGCGAAATAGATGAAGAGACCGCCTAGCACGACGGAACTGGCCAGGTAAACTGTTCCGACTGCTCCTGTCAGCGCGAACATCGTTGTAAGCGCCAGCATGAGAACCGTGTAAAGCAGTATGGATTTCTTCGTGACATCCACGCCCGCAACCACCGGCAGCATCGGAACATTCGCGCTCGCGTAGTCATCCTTCAGCAGTAGCGACAGCGCCCAGAAGTGAGGCGGTGTCCAGAAGAACACAATCGCGAACAGGTATATGGCAGGCAGGTCGAGCGATCCCGTAATGGCAACCCATCCGACTGCTGGCGGAATTGCCCCTGCCGCGCCGCCAATCACGATGTTCTGTGTCGATGTGCGCTTCAATGCCATCGTGTACACGAGGACGTAGAACAGGGTGGCACAGAGCGTCAAAGCTGCGCTTATCAGGTTGACCATCGAACTCAGCATGGCAAAGGCAACTACATTGGTGGCGAGGCCAAATATGATGGCGTGACTGTTCGGTATAGCGCCCACCACTACGGGCCTCTTGCTGGTCCGGCTCATCGCCTGGTCGATATCCCTGTCGAACCACTGGTTCAGGGCATTCGCGCCCGCCGATGCAAGCGCGCCGGCAATCAGCACCACGAGCACGGTTACGACATCGGGCTTACCCTGCGCCGCAAGGAACATTCCACCAAGCGCCGTGAACAGCAGCAGCACTATTATGCGCGGCTTCGTCAGGTCCACATATGCCTTGAACAGACTCTGAGTTGGAGGCGCAACTTGCGAAGTCGTCTGAGTAGTCAAGACCTACACCCCCTCCGCCAAACCTTCAGTGATCACAATATCGCTGTCACCCGTGTCGGCATTCTCGACAACAGAGTGCCGAGGGACATAAGCCAGTCCGGCGACAAACACGAGCGCAATCCAGACCAGAGTAGCCATGCTAAGGTGTATCGCCTTAATCTCCGGCGTAAAGCCCAGCCAGACTGTCAGGGCACCCACCAGTATCTGCGCGGCGAATGCGACGAAAAGAAGCAGGCCGCTCCACCCGACGCTCGGCAGTCGGGACCTCTGTCGCCATGCGCCGTAAGCGACCGACAGCAAAATCAGGCCGACTATCGCTGCAAAATACCTGTGGGACATATGCTCAATGTAGGCTCTGCCTTCGGGGAACAGGCTTCCCCTGCATAGGGGCCACGTTCCACAGGAGGAACCATATCCCACTCCCACAATGTACGAACCTGACAGTATCAGGATGAAAACTCCAATTAACGCTGCGGCTACCAATCTTCCGCTGATTCCTGTCTCAGATACTCTTCCCGAACGCCCGGCTCCAACTCGCCAGCTAACAACCACAGTGATAACCAGCGCTGCGACAGCGCCTTCCGCTATTCCAAGGTGAAGCAGCCTGAGCCACCAGGACAACTCGGTTAGTACGGTCGCTCCCCCCAACGCGGCTGCGACGACCACAAGAGCGAGAGCAATCAGTATGGATCTTTTGCCCCAGGCGTTACTGCGGTAGCGCATAAGCACAACTAAAGCGGTCGCAAGCACCAACACACCCAGAACCGACGCAGACAGCCGATGGCTGTACTCGAGAAGCGTCGCGAAATTGAAGGGTGGTATTAGCTGCCCGTGGCAAAGCGGCCAGTCAGGACATCCAAGTCCTGACCCGGTCACTCGCACAATACCGCCGAGCGTTACTTGCGCGAACGCGGAAACCAGGGTGGCAACTGCCAGCACGCGAAATAAGACGTCTGGCTTGTCGCCGGAAGTTCGAGACTGGACCATTGGCGCTGATTCGCCTCGCCCAGGCGCATTTTCTCCAGGCTAAATGCACCTCTAAGCCTACTTCATCCAACGCACGAGAATGTGCATCTTTTCACGAATGAATATAGCACACGCCCCTCGCACCGTCAATTGAACTTGACGGCCTCTGCAAAGCGGGGCTAGAATTATCCTTGCGACATCGTGACCGTTCCACTCCATCCTGTCGCAGTTTCTTGGAAGGCTCGCTAGCTCAATTTGGCAGAGCAACTGACTCTTAATCAGTAGGTTCTCGGTTCGAGTCCGAGGCGAGTCACCACTCCCCTTTCCTCCACGAATGCGCAGTGCCGAAGGCCGCCTCTCGACGGCACGTTGCATTACCCCCTTGCCATATCGCCATCATACCCCTAGTCTTACGGTGCATATTGATCGCGACCACCGATTGTCCCGGCAAATGCACCGCAAACTCGAACCTGCGCCACCCGTAAGGAGGCTGGAATATGTTCCTGATGCGATTCACCGAGCGCGCGTATTACCACTACACCGAAGAGGATGTGCGCGACAGCTTTCGCAGTGCGGTCAGGCTGACCTTTCCGAACTCGCATTTTGACACATACAAAGCATCGGACATGTACAACTACTATCTCGACGAGTACGAGTACAGCGAGGAAGTAGGATTCGACGGCCTGATGCTGAATGAGCACCACAATACGCCTACCTGCATGGGCGCAGCGATGAACCTCGAGGCCGCAATCCTCGCCCGTGTGACTAAGAAGCCGAAGATTGTCCTTCTCGGCAATCCCCTGCCCATACAGGAAAATCCCATAAGGATGGCGGAAGAGCTTGCTGAGATCGACCTCATTTCTAGGGGCAGGCTGGTGTCCGGCTTCGTACGGGGCACCGGCGTCGAGTCCTGGGCGACCAATACCAACCCGGTCTATAACCGCGACCGCTTCCAGGAAGCGCACGACCTAATCCTTAAGACCTGGACGACGCCCGGCCCCTTCCGCTGGGAAGGCAAGCACTACGAGTTTAGGGTGGTCAATCCCTTCGTACGCCCGCTGCAGCAGCCTCACCCGCCCGTCTGGGTGCCTGGCAGCGCAAGCCCGGAGACCATGATCTGGGCCGCGCAGCGTCATTATCCCTATGTCTTCCTTGAAGCCGACCCCGATGTCGTCGGCGATGCCAAGCGCATATACGCCGATGCCGCGAACGAAGTCGGCTACGAACCGGGTCCCCAGAACTTCGGTTACCTCTTCCGCGTTCATGTGCAGGACACCGACGAGAAGGCATACGAAGTCGGCAAGGGATTCCTGTCTGGCAATGCAGGCGTGGGCCGCGTGCCCATGCCGCCTGAGTACATGAACCCTCCCGGATATAGCTCCATTGAGGGCCGGAGAAGGCTCGCAAACATCAACCTGCGCCCTGACAGGCTCGTAGGCGGCGTGGACTCAGCCGGATACGACCGTGTGGTGCAGCTAAACCGCATTGTAGTGGGCAGCCCCGACACCGTTGTCAGGAAGTTGCGCGAAGTGCTATCAGTGGTGCGCCCCGGCATCCTTGCCGTCTGGACGAACGACGGGAGCATCAGCCACGAGGACACGATGCGCTGCTTGCGACTGATGAAGGACGAAGTGTTGCCCGCTGTCAGGGAACTGGGCAAAGAGCTGGCACTTCCCGGACCGTTCGAAGTCGACCCGTAAATCCACTCGTTGTGCGGAAGTGATTCCAAGTCTCCACCTGATGAGGAAAGCATGTCAGACAGCACAGTTACAGAAAGTAATCTTGAAGTTTCCGGCGCCACTATCCATCTGCTAAAGGCAGGCACCGGCAGCCCGGTCCTCTCATTGCATAGCGTCGAAGGCAATCTCGGCTTTCCGCCGTACCTGGACGCGCTCTCCCGATCCTCCTGCGTGTACGCTCCAACCCATCCCGGCTTCGGCGCATCCGAACGCCCGGAATGGCTGGAGTCAATTGCCGATCTCGCGCGCTTCTACCTGTGGATGCTGCAGGACCTCGAAATCGAGAAGGTACACCTCGTTGGCGGATTTATGGGCGGCTGGATCGCGGCGGAAATGGCGGTAATGTGCCCCCAGGTACTGCACAGCCTGACCCTCATCGGGACCGCAGGGGTGCGTCCGAGTGAGGGGCAGATCGCGGACATATTCCTGCTGGGCGAGGAGGAGGCAACAGCCCTCGCAATTGGCGACTCAGACCTCCTCACAGCCGCAATCGAGCCTGAAGACCCATTCGTGAGGCTGCGGGGACGCGAAATGACCACGCGCCTCTGCTGGAAACCCTACATGCACGACCCCAGCCTGATACACCTGATGCCCCGGGTGCAGGCTCCTACGCTCGTAGTATGGGGCGAGAACGACCGCATCATTCCGGTAAGCGCAGGAGAGCGCATCGCCGATGCAATGCCGAACGCCCGCCTTGAAGTCATCGGGGGCGCAGGCCATATGCCGCACATTGAAAATCCGGACGCAGTTGTCCCTATGCTACGGCAGCATCTGGGACTCACGAAATAGACATCGCCAGCAGATCGTCAGGAGAAACAACATGGCAATCAACACGGCAAAGCGGAAGATGCTCGGGGGCGAGCCCGCATTCGGCGCAGAGGTCAATCTCGGCTCGTACCTATCGGCAGAACTACTGTCGCCGCTCGGCTTCGACTTTATTTTGGTGGACAACCAGCACGGTGCCTGGGACGACACCACATCGATGGGCGCCTTCCGCAGCATCGGGCTCGGCTCTGCAATGCCAATGGCGCGCGTTCGCCGCAACGAGTTCGGCGCAATTGGGAGGCTCCTGGACCGTGGCGCTATGGGCATCGTAGTGCCAATGGTTAACTCGGTGGAAGAAGCGGAGGCAGCCGTCGAGGCAACACGCTATCTGCCGGTTGGCGGACGCTCGGCCGGCGCATTCGGCACCGGTTTTCTGGGCGGGGACTATATGGAGTGGGCGAACGACGAGATCTTTCTCGCCGTGCAGATCGAATCCGTCAGGGCTGCTGAGAACGCTGAGGCAATAATGTCCGTAGAGGGGATCGACGCCTGCTGGATCGGTCCCGGCGACCTCATGTACTCGATGGGCGTTGATCTGTCAGACCCTGCTGGATGGAAGGCGCATGACGACCTCATCATGCAGGTGTTCGAGGCAACAAAGCGGGCGGGCAAGATACCCGGCATCTACACGCCAAGCGCGTCCGAGGCGCTGCGCCGAGCCGATCAGGGCGGCCTGTTCCTGACCACCGGCGGTGACGGTCCCTGGGTCGTCGAGGGCGCACTCAGCACCCTAAAGGAGCTTGGCAGGGTCTAGCAAGATATACACGACAATCGGGATGCGATAGACTGACTAACCGTCAAACCAAAGCACAGAAAACCCCTTCAGTCGAGGTGCAAGATGAAAATCACCGACATCCAGATCAATCAGCTTCGAAGTTTCCTCACCCCCGACGAGCACTCATTCGTTGGCCAGGGCGGTCGCCTGATCGTGCGCGTCTTTACGGACGAAGGCATCACCGGCATCGCCGAAGGTTCGCGCGGACTCGACGTGTTCCGAGCATACAACGAGAGCATGATCAAGCCGCTGCTCGTAGGCGAGAATCCTCTGCAACCTCGCCAGATATGGGAGAAGCTTGCACTTGGAACCGGCCAGCAGGCGACTCGCATTCCCCCGCAGATCGCAGGTGCTATCGACATCTGCTGCTGGGACATCATGGGCAAGGCGGCCGGTCTTCCGGTGTATGCGATGCTCGGCGGGGCACACCGCACGGAGATTCCCCTTTATTGGAGCCGCGGCAATGGATGGCGCAAGTCCCCAGGCGAGATGCTCGAAGAAGTGCAGGAGGGCTACGAGAAGGGCTTCCGCGCGTTCAAGGTTCGGATGGACTGGCGCGACTACCGCCAGGACGGTAATCCCCGGAACGACTTCGAGATATTCAAGGCTGTCAAGCAGTGGCTGCCGGACGACATCCCTGTCGGCTTTGATGCCAACAACGGCTACTCAGTGCCCACTGCAATCCAGCAAGGCAGAAAACTCGAAGAAATCGGCGTAGCCCACTTCGAGGAGCCGCTGCCGCAGTACGACCTGCGCGGCTTGCGACAGGTCGTGGACGCACTCGACTGCGCCATATCCACTGGCGAGCAGGAGACATCCGCGTGGAGATTCCGCGACCTGATCGACCTGTCCAACCCGGACATTCTGCAGCCCGACATCCTGAATGTCGGCGGCCTGTCCGAGATGGTAAGGGTTTACGAGATGGCCGTCTCCGACAACAAGGTCATTATGCCGCACAGCCCCAGCGTCGGCGTCAACTCGGTCGCAAGCCTGCACGCGTACAGCACCGTGACAAACGCCGTGCGCCCTCACGAATTCTCCGAAGAGTTCACAGGCCCCACCGAAAGCATCGCCGCTCTCTTCGTAGATCCGATCATCCCCGAGAACGGGGTCATCAAGCTCCCAGACCGCCCCGGCTTCGGCCTGGAATTTGACGAAGCCGAACTCGAGAGAGCAATCATCGCCTGACCCCTCTCCATTGTCCCCTCCCCCTATGGGGGAGGGTTAGGGTGGGGAGTTCCCCGACCCTCTTGATGGGGAGGTCTGGGACCGGGGCGAAGTAGTCTCTCCCATCCCGTAAATCCTGGTTTGAGTTAGCGCACGACCCGAATCCGATGGTTCTCGCTGTCCGCGATATACATCGCACCATCGCCATCCACGACTACGCCGTGCGGACGCGCCAGCCCGGCCCCAACGGCAGGCCCACCATCACCGTCCGGCCCTTCATGCCCGCCTGCAACTGTCGAGATGGTGCCGCTGTCGGCGTGATACTTTCGGATCGCGTGGTTCTCCGTATCCACGATCAGCACATTCCCGTCGGCATCGCAGCGAATCGCCTTCGGCCCGTTGAATTCACAATCTATTGCAGGCCCGCCGTCTCCCGAGTAGCCTTTCGCGCCTGTCCCTGCAACGGTCGTTATGATGCCCTCAGCATCAATGCGCCGCAGCGTATTGCCCTCGCGCTCGCACACGTATGTATTGCCCCTGCCGTCCACGCAGATCGCCCTGGCGCCGAATATGCCCGCTTCGTTCGCCGGGCCACCGTCTCCGGTGTGCTCCTTCTCGCCTGTCCCTGCGAACGTGCTCATCACGCCGCTGGCAACTTCCAATCGCCGTATGCGCTGGTCCTGCACGTCAGCGATCAGAAGTCCGCCGCTGCCATCCAGGATGCAGTCGTTCGGCTCACGCATCTGCGCGAGGGTCGCCGGCCCGCCATCGCCGCTAAAGCCAGCAGTGGCATCACCAGCCACCGTTGTTATGACTCCGGTCACAGCATCTATCTTGCGAATGGACGGATTGAATCGCTGCAGAATGTACAAGTCCCCGTTGCCATCAACCTGTATCGCGTAAATCTCGTCGATCTTCGCTTCGGTCGCGGGTCCACCATCGCCCGTGTGTCCCGCTTCCCCCGTGCCCGCGAAAGTCGTCACCTCGCCTGACTGCATGTCCAGCCTGCGGATCGCATAGTTGAAACAATCGGCGATGTACAGCCAGCGGTACGACGGGTCAAACTCCACGTGAAATGGATTATCCATCGTGGCGGCTGTCGCCGGCCCACCGTCCCCGGTGTATCCCTGCTCACCGTTGCCCACGATGCTCGAAATGGTAGTGTTCATTATGATGCGGTCTCCTTGTCGGTTTACGGTTGCTAGAGTTGATGCGCCCACCAGGGCTTGCGCCGCGTCCTGAACATGGCGTCCGCGAGTTGCACCGCTTCAGGCGAAGCCGATTCCACCCGTGAGGCATGTTCAAGCGTGCTGAACGCCACCCCGTCCAGATACGTCGCTCCAAGGTCCGCAGCTGAAAGTGTGATGTCCGGTTCAGCGGAAGTTGGCTCGCAGCGGGCGCCCTCTGCACCTCCCTCCAGCTCATATCGCCCATCATTCCAGGGGCAGAAATCGTCACGCACCTCAAAGACTATGCGCCCTTCCCGGGCATAAGTGCGCGCTTCCAACGCCCGCCTCACATCCAGAACTCGCAGCCACATTCCGTCACGAGGCGCGCGCTGCAACCTGCGGGGGTCAGCCAGCATCCAGGGCAGCGGATCATCTACCGGACGGTCATCGCACTCAATGGTGGTTCTCAGGTCTATGCCGAAGCAGAAGCGCCAGAGTGCCGCGTGCGCTGCATCGCTACCAGCCATCAGGTCGATAACTCTCACGTTCTGCCCTTGCAGCCTGTAAATCACATAACCATCTACCCGTCCATCTTCTTCGTACACTACGAAGTGGAACGCGCTGCCGCCCCGTCGCTCGTATTCGAAGTCGGCAAGAAACTCAGACCAGTGGTCAGGATGCAACGCCACGAATGCGGGCCTGTCGGCGCACACCCGCACGGCTACCGAAGGAAGCAACTCCGCCGCATCCTCCTTGTCGATAAAGCGAAGGCGGCCCGGCGACTCCGGCGCGTATGCGAGATCAGTGTGCCGCCTGTCGATGCTCCATCTCTCTATTATCGATGCAATGCCAAATCCGTATCGCCCGTAAATGATGCTTTCCGATGCTCCAAGCATCGCGAATATTTCCCCGTTTTCATACGCCTCCCGCAGGTGCGTATCCATCATCCGATTTAAGATGCCGCGCCTTCGGTGAGTTGGCAGCACCGTCACACCGGCCACCACCGCGGTCGGCGCGCTTCTGCCCTCGGGAATGTTCATCTGCATCGGGTACACGACAGCCGTACCCACAATTTCGTCGCCATCGAGTGCCGCAAGCGACCTCGCTATCCTCAGGGGACGCGCGCTGACTTTGACATCGTCGTCGGTCATTGTGGAACCGAAGCCGACTGCCATCGTCCTGAGAAAGGCCGGACGCTCAATCTCTCCGATAAAACGCAAGTCTATTTCATTCATAGCTCGACTCCGCAAGAGCCCACAATTCAGTTACACCGGCTTCAATTCGAACGCATTAGGGGAATCCACCGTCGTTAGGGAAACCTCTATAGGGGATGGGGCCAGAACGGCTTCTGGCGCGAACGAAACATCAGGTCCGCGGTCTTGATTGCCTGCGTTGAATTCGCTTCGGCACGCATCCCGCGCACCAACGTACTTAGCCGCGTATCTCCCAGGTAAATCGACCCGAGCGCATCAACCGTCAGTGTGATGTCCGGGGCGTCGTTGGTGCGCCTGCATTGAGCTGCGCCGTCATGCACTTCCAGCTCATATCGGCCAGCATTCCAGTGGCAGAACTCGTCCCTTACATCGAACACGATGCGACCGTTCACGGCATACTCGCGCGCTTCGAGCGCCTTTTGCACATCCAGAATCCGAAGCCACATGCTGTCGGTGCGACGCCGCTCCAGCCGCCGCCGGTCCGCGAGCATCCACGGCAGCGGATCATCGACAGGACGATTCATGGCTTCAATCCGAACCCTCAGATCTATGCCGAACGCGAACTGCCACAGCGCGGTGTATGCCGGCTCGGTTGCTGCGATGCAGTCCACCACTACGACCGTCCTCTCTCGTAGTCGGTAGATGATATACCCATCTATGAGGCCATCTTCTTCATACACTGCGAAATTCAGAGGACCGGCGCCGTGCCTGTTGAATTCCAGGTCGCCGAGCAGTTCACCCCAGTGCTCCCGGCAAACCTCAACAAATCCAGGCCTTCTCCCGTAAGTCTTGCTTACTACTGGAGGGAGAAGGTCAAGGACTTCGTCCCTATCAATGAAACGCACACTTCCGGCAACTTGAGCGGAAATCGACATCGCAGTTCGGTGCCTGTCGATGCCCCACATCTCGGAGTGCGAGGCGACGCCGAATCCGAACCTTCCATAAATGACGCTCTCGGACGCCTCCAGTATCGCCATCACCTCGCCCGCTTCGTATGCGCGTCGCAGCTGGCAGTCCATCATACCGGTCAGGACGCCCCGCCTTCGATGTGTCGGCAGAACGGCTACCCCGGATATTGCTGAAACGGGCACGTTCCTGCACTCAGGAACGACCATCTCCAGCGGATACGAGACGAAAGTGCCAACGATGCCATTCCTGTCGCAGGCCGCGAGCGCCTTGCCGAGGGGCAGAGAGGGCTCCATCGCTCTGTAAGCCTTCTCATCCAGGGGCCAGTCTCCGAATCCGCGCCCCATCACATTGAGATAGGGACGGTATTCATCCTCGCCCACGTACCGCAATTCGATCTCTGATTCCATCTAACCTCCGCAGTTTGTCTCGCAAAGGATCGCGATCCCGCACAATAGTCTCGTCGAATCTACTGGTCCACCACAGAGCCATCCCGGTGCAGCCGCACATTGATCTGACCGTATGTCCTTGGCGGCGCCTTCTCCTGCGCGTCGTCGGCAATCTCGATGCCGATGCCCGGCGCATCCGGAATAATCAGGAAGCCGTCCTCGACTGCAATCGGCTCTTTTACCATCACATTCTTCGGGAAATCATGCTCACCCGTCGGGTATTCCTGGATGGCGAAGTTTGGCGCGCACGCGGCGATCTGCAGGCACGCAGCCGTGCTTATCGGCCCCAGCGGGTTGTGCGGCACTACGCCCACATAGCTCGCCTCAGCCAACGCTGCGATCTTCTTGGTGTGCGTGATCCCGCCCGCAAGGCACACGTCCGGTCGAATGTACTGCACCGCGCCGCGCTTCAGCAGCATGTCGAACTCGTGGATTGTCTGGAAACGCTCTCCGGTTGCGATTGGCACCGTTATCTGGTTCGCCACAAGTTCCATCGCATCGTAGTGCTCCGGCAGGATCGGGTCTTCGTAGAACATTGGATGATACTCAGCGATACCCTGCGCCAGCACCACCGCCTCTGCGGGTGTCAGCCTGCGGTGAATCTCGATGCACAGGTCGACTTCGGTGCCCGCCGCCTCACGGTACATCCGCACTGCATCTATCGCGTCCGCCATCTTGTCGGAGTGAGACTTGTAGTACGGCACCGACCGGTCCTCGTCGAGGAAGGGCGTCAGGTGCCCGACCGCCGTGAATCCCGCCTCCTTCGCCGCCTTCACACCCGATACAAGCTCCTCGCGCGTTGAGCCGAAAACATGATAATAGACGCGCGCCTTGTCCCGGACCTTGCCGCCGAGCAGCTGGTACACCGGCACACCGAAGTGCTTGCCCGCAATGTCCCACAGCGCAATGTCAATCGCGCTGATTCCTGCCATTATCGCCGCGCCGCGGAAATGCCCGGTGCGGTACATCGTCTGCCAGTGATGCTCGATGAGCAGCGGGTCCTTGCCAACGAGATACGGCGCGAACTTCAGCCGGATAGCGGCTTCAGTCGCCTCCAGGTGTCCCCACGCGCCCGCCTCGCCGTAACCGGTGATTCCCTCGTCAGTATGCACCTTCACGAACAGGTATCTATCCACAGGATAAGTTTCAACCGATGTTATCTTCATGATTTCTCCTCGCAGATTTGATGGGAGTATGCTACCACACGCCTACCAGGCGCTTGCAATCGAAACACGGGAAGGCCCATCTTGTTATCCTGCCCGCATTAGCCTCAGAACTTCCGGCACAAGAACGGCCAGGCTCGATAGCCCGATTATGCCAAGCACAACATAGCGGAAGATCTTCTCATTCATACGGCTGATCAGCATTGCGCCCAGTCCGAAGCCGAGAAATGCCGGTACGAGTACGATCGCTACCAGGGACAGCCTCTCCACGCTGTACAGATCGGTGACGGCATAGCCGATCACCCCAATCCCGGCTATGACAAGAAGGTAAAGCGCCATCGCTCCTCGCACCGACCGCCGTCCCAAGTTTCTCGCCAGCAGGAATAGGACGATCAACGGTCCGCCGACGGCAAATGCTGTGAGCGTCGCTCCAACAATGAAGCCCGCTAGAATCCCAAGCAACCCCGCGAAAGGTATCTCGCCCTCAAACTCCTTTAGCGACAGGGCTGCGAGCGCCAGAATCAGTACGACTATGCCGACGCGAATCAAGGTGGGATCAGCAAGCTTCAGGATCGCCACCCCAAATGGAACTCCGAAAGCCCCCGCAACAACAATCGGCACAGCATCCCTGTATGGAATGTCCTTCCTGGCCTGGATGGCAATCAATATTCCGGCGCTCACGCCTCCCGTGTTCACGACGACCACGGCCGTCTGGGGGTCGCTGATAGCGAGCAGCGATATAGGCATCGCCGTCATGGCAATGCCGAATCCGGTTGCGCTGTACACAGTACACCCCAGGAACAGCGCAAGCGCCAGAATGGCAACGCCGGTGAGGCCCAGAGTCAGCTCCATCACAGGACCTTGCTCAGTTCTTTGACTATGACAATCACGCTCGACACGATGATGATTCCGATGACTGAATGGTTGAACACCTTTTCGTTAATGCGATTGACCAGCATTGCTCCCACTATTAGTCCCAATATCGCGGGCACTGCGATGACTCCAATCACGGCGAGACGCTCAGGTGTGTAAAGCCCCCACAGGGCGAATAGGAAAATCGAAAAGGTCATTAGCGAAACCAGAAAGAACGCCATCGCTGCGCGAACTTCCCGTCGCTCCCATTTCCGGGTCATCAGGAATAGCATCACCAGAGAACCCGCTACGCCAGTTGTCGGCAGCAGCACGCCCACGATGAACCCCGTCAGTATTCCAACCGGAGTAGCATACGGAATCTCCCGTTCCACCTTAATGAACGACCCCGCGGCAAAGAGGATTAGCAGAGCCGCAATTCCGATACTGAGTACGCTTGATTCCGCATTCTTCAAAATAAACACCGCGATCGGTGCGCCACACAATGCAGCAATTGAGATCGGCAACACACCCCTGAAGGGAATGTCCTGCCAGGACGTCGTGACTATCCGAATTCCCACGGCCAGCCCTACGGTTGCGGTCACCACTATGGCTGTCTGCGGCTCATAAACCAGCAGCATCAGGGGTGTGGCAATCATCCCGATACCGAATCCCGTCGCGCCGAACACCAGAGATCCAAAAAACAGGGCAAGGGAAGGCACGGCGATCTCCAACCATCCAGGTATGAATTCCGTCATCTGCTTGCCACCTCCCTAACCAGCACCAGCAGGCTGGACAGGACTATTACTGTCACCACCGAGAAACGGAACACGCGCTCGCTCATCACTCGAAGTATCACCGCTCCCAACCCCAATCCAAGCAGCATTGGAATCGCCATAAGAGCAATGAGAATAAGCCTCTCCTCCGTGTAAAGGCCCGCGACAGCGTATCCTGATATACCGAATACGTCCAGTGTGAACAGAAAGAACGCCATCGCCGCCCTGACCGACTGCCTCCCCCAATTCCGCGTCAGCAGATACAGAGTAACCAGAGGACCGCCCACCCCGAATGCCGGCAGCACCACACCCACAGCGAATCCGGCCAGTATGCCAACGGCCTTTGAGTAGCGAAAATCTTTCTGGAAATTGAACGCGGCCGTGGCAGCCAGCAAAATGATCAGCAGCGATATGCCAATACGCATTGCGCCTGGATCGGCGAGCTTCAGGATGTACACCGCAAATGGCACGCCCAGCGCTCCGGCAACAACGACCGGCAGGACTTCCCGGTACGGAATCTCCTTACGAGCCTGTACGACTATCCACGCCTCGACCGCAATCGCCACCGTATTGAGGACCACCACCGCTGTCTGCGGCTCCAGCACAAACAGCAGTCCGGGCATCGCAACCATACCGATCCCGAAGCCCGTCGCACTCAGCGCCGTGCAGCCCAGGAACATCATGAAGACGGCAACGCTCAGCTGGACGGTATTCACAACAGACTCGCAACCTCACGAGCCAGCACCATCAAACTGGTCGCAACTATCGCAACCAGGACAAGCCTGCGGAACATTACTTCGTTTATCCGACGAAGGATCAACATTGCCGCTCCAAAGCCCAGCATCACCGGCACCACCGACACACCAATCAACTGAATTCGCTCCGCCGTCAACAGCCCCGCCATGCCGTACCCGATGACTCCCGCACCCTCGACTACAAGGAAATACAGCGACAGCGAGCCCCTCAATGCATGGCTCGACATCCTATGCGACAGCCACGCCAGCACCATCAGCGCGCCCCCCACGCCAAATGCGTTGAGCATTACGCTCACCACAAATCCCGCACCAATTCCCAACGGCATTGATTTCGGCAGAGACCAGCGCCTGTTGACGGCGGCGAGCAGCGTCAGGGCGATTATCAGTCCGGCAATTGCAATGCGCAGGATAGAAGCATCCGCATCTCGAAGGACGAAGATGCCCACAGGGACGCCTAACAAGCCCGCGGCGGCGACCGGGATTACCTGGCGCACAGGAAGATAGTGGCGAGTCTGCCAGATCACCAGCGAGAACATAAACAGCGAGACGGTGTTGACCACGACTACGGCTGTCTGCGGATCGAGCAGCAGCAGCAGCAATGGAAAGGACGCAACGCCGATGCCGAATCCGACCGTGCAGAAAACGAGCGCCCCCGCGAAGATGATCGCGGCGACTGCCATAATCTGCTCGATCGATAGTGAATCCAAGTGCCGTAGAACCTACGACATCAACGCCATTACGGTACCGCCTGTCCGGCGAGCACTCCCGTGCATCGCTCACTGTCAACCGCGACCTGCCCGTTCACCAGCACATACGGGATGCCGGTGGGGAACTGGCACGGGTCGTCGTAGGTGGCGTTGTCGTTGATGCGCTCCGCATCGAAGATTACGATGTCAGCGAAGGAACCTTGCTCGATACGGCCTCGTCCCGTCAGACCAAACCGCTGCGCCGCATTGTCCGTCATGCGCTGCACCATCTCTTCGAGCGTGAGCATGCCGAAACTGCGTCGCAGCCGCCCCAGGAATCGCGGGAAGCATCCGTAAGCGCGCGGATGCGGCATGCTGCCCACATGTATTGAGTCACTGCCCACCATGTAATCGGGCCTCGAAAGCAACTCCACGCAGTCCTTGCTGACCTGCTGCCATACCCTGACGCTGTCCGGCGGCGCCCCTCGATAGCCGACGGCCAGTTCCTCATCCACAAGGAGCCACATCATCGACTCTTCCATGGACTCGCCGCGTGCATCGGCGATGTCCTGAAGGCTCATGCCCTCAAGATCGCTGTTCTTCGGCAGGTAGGTGAACACGGCGGAGGATAGGTCGTTCGGCTGTTCCTGCATGTATTCGAGCATCCGCTGTCGCTCTTCAGGGTTGCGAAGTCGTTCCATCAGAGCCTCCGGCCCACCGTCATTCACCTCACTCGGCAAGTATCGAATCGGATAGCTGCTGCCCGTGGGGTACGGATAGAGTTCGAGCGTGCAGTCCACGCCCGCGGCCTTCGCCTTGTCGATAAGCTCGACGCGCTCGGCAACCTGCCCCGCACTGTTCGGATGCGTGCGATAGTGCGAGAAGTGAACCTTCACCCCAGACCGCCTGCCGATTTCAAGAGCCTCCGGCACTTCTCCTCCGCCAAAACCGCGCTCCGTATTCACATCACGCAGGTGCGTCACATACACGCCGCCGTACTCTGCAACAACCTTGCACAATTCCACGAGTTCGTTGGTATCGCTCCATGCATTCGGGAAGTACGACATCCCGGTCGCAAGGCCAACCGCACCCTGCTCCATGCCCTCGCGGATCATCTGCTTCGCCTTCTCCAGCGCATCACCGACCAACGGCCTGTCATAGAAGCCAACCGTCTCCAGCCTGAGTGCGCCGTGCGCGATACAGTAAGCGGTGTTGATCGCCATCTTCTTGTGATAGTGCGAGCGGAACGCCGCGACGCTGCTCATGTCCAGGTCTTCCGGCGGCTCTCCAAGTATCCCCGCGAGGTAGCGGCGGTTCATCTTGTAATTCTCCGGGGAGAGCGGCGCGTACGACAGCCCGTCCTGTCCCAGGATCTCCGTGGTAATGCCCTGCCTCAAGCCGTCGGCATGCTGCGGATCGATCAGCAACGGCCCGTCAGAATGGGCATGCGTGTCTATGAATCCCGGCGATACCGTCAGACCGGATGCGTTAATCACTCGACGCGCTTCCGCATGGGACAGATCGCCAATCTCTGTAATTTTCTCGCCGTCGATACCAACGTCAGCGCGATACGCGGCCGCACCCGTTCCATCGACTACATTTCCGCCTGTAATGACTACATCCAACATCGCGATTCCCTCCAGAAACTGGAATAACAGCAGCGCGCAGTATAACACAGCACCTGCACGGTGTTCGTAGGATTCCTCCTGAAACCACCAGCAGAGGGGTTCAGGTATGGCTCATGCGCGGAGATCAATTTATAGGACAAGATCTCTTATTCGACCACGCGAAACATGTACTCGGTGGCAGGCGCAAGATATTCCGGCGCAATGCGAGACTCCGATTGGCCGGGCGGTGTCCACAGTACCTCGAACCATGGCGAACCCGCACTCGTTACATATTCCATCCTGACCCGATGTCTGCCTGCACTCAACTCCACATCCGTTTCTACACTCGTGCGACTATCGATCAGGGTATCACCGTCTATGACGACTCTCATTTCCCCGTGCACATGTCCGAGTCTGAACTTGTGCAGGCCCTCCTCGGGCACACTCAGATACCCGTCCCATACCGCAAGGTGCTCGCCCTCAACCACCGGGTTATACCAGAACGCGCCTCCAATTCCCGGCGTAATCCGCATTGCGTCGGGGGACCGACCACCGACATCTGCCTCATCTACGATTCCACCGAAGAATCTTCCGGACAGGCCAAGCGAACGGATATCGCCGTGATAGAGGTTCCCTGCCGAAATTGGCTCCAGCTGCCGCTCCTGCGCTTTCTCATTCGCGGATGTCCCCTCGCTATCATCGGGAACGGGAGGCTGTCGCCACAGCAGTCGCAGCACTCCGTCCGAGTCCAAGACCCTCGATCGCACCTCAATCGCATGCAGACCCACTGCCGGCTCGATCACCACATTCGGATCGCTGTCAGTAAGAATAACCGTGCCATCCAGCAACACTTCCGACGATGACCCACTCCGCAGCTCGAAGGTGTATTCACCGGGATGCGTTACGTGCAGCGTTCCCTTCCATTCCACATCGAAGGGTGTCTCCGCGCCCTCTGCGTCCACTTTCCAGAATCTCTCGGTGCTCAAGATCGTCTCTTGGACCACGTCCCCGTCCGCCATTGTTCTCCGCGACATCAGCCCCTGGGCGGTCTCGAGTTCCTCCCGGCTGATGTATGCCGAGTAGTACAGGACGTCGCCTCCCATCGGCGGTCTGACCTCACGAAACTCAGCCGACGGGTAGTACGCTTTCAATGTGTCGTAGAAACCCGACTCGCGCGGCTCCAGGTATATCGCGGCGCCGCGCCAAACCATACCCGGGTCCAGAGGAATGTTCGATGGCGCAGCAATTGTCTGCCGAGGGTAGCGATGCCCGAACAGGCTCGCCACAAGGCTGTGTCTGAACTGGCGCGAGACCATAGGACTGTATCCCCTGGCCGCCTGCTCGGACATGTCTCGGGCTATTAGAGTGTCGTCAGTTGAGTAAGCCGCATAGACTGCAGGATCGTTCGCCTGTTCGCCGAAGTATGCGCTTATATTGGAATAGGCAATGCCCGCCAGCAGCAATGCGATAACGGCCGCTGTCCCCACCCGCACGGCGGGCAGATTCACCCTGCTGCCGACCTTCCAGACCGCTGCGATGCCAAGCGTGACCAGAGCGATGACAGCCGGAATGACCGTAATCGTCCTGAGCGATTGCGGTGCTTCCCAGGGTATCGTGAGGACGCCCGGCATCAGCATCACCAGCATCCACACGGGCAGCACGAAATATGCAGCATTTCGCCATCTGGCAACCGCAACCGCAAGCCCAACCAGCATCAGCAACCCGGAGATCATATCCAGCATTGGTGCGCCAGGTATGTTGTGCCTGCCATTGGGGTCGCCCTCCAGGTGAAACATCGCCAGGTGCCGAGTCAGGCTCTCCTGAATCACTTGTACAGTTTCACCCTCTGGCGCCTGTGCGAATACCGATGTGACGGATGTGCGCCTGAAGAACTCGTCGGGATGCGATGCGGCAAACTGGAACAATGGCAGAGTCACCATCACTGCGAAGAACGCCATTATTCCGATATTCTGCAGAAGTAGCCTGCGCCGGTTCTTTGCCGCGATCAGCGCATGTATCAGCACAAGACCAATCACCAGGGGAAAGAGGCGATACGCTGCGTAATACCACATCCCCAACCCAAGAGCGGCACCGGCGACCGCGAAGTCCGTCCGACCACCCTTTTGCACGGCCCGATATGTAAGCCACGCGGTGAGCGCTGCAAAGAATGGAGCTGTTATCCCGTGCATACCGGTGCGGCTCCAGATTAAGTCCCAGCGCATCACGGCGGTGAGAAAGGCCGCAATGAGTCCCATTGCCATCCCGGACATCTGCCGCACCATCAGGAATATAGCCACAATCCCCGCAAGTCCGAACGCCACGGCAACCAGTCTTCCCGTTGTAATCGCTATCCCTGCGAACTTCACCACCACCGCTATGGGAAGCAGAAACAGGCTGGGCAACTCCGTGAATGGCACGAACACAGGTAGATAGCCCGGATCTTCGGCAATCTGCCTTGCCTTGTCCAGGTTGTCAGCCTCGTCGAACCAGAGGCCCGGCGGGAAGCTGTCGAGGTTGTACAGCCTGATCAGCAGCCCGAATAGCAGGATTCCACCCAGAACGAACCATGGAATAGCCGCCCTCGGCTCGAAAGATATCCGATAGCCGCTCCTGAATCTGGCGGCAAGGGCAGTCCATCCACCCTCGAACGCGGGCATCGCACCCAGCATCAGCACAATCGACAACCCGAAACTCCACCAGGCAACGGTGTTCGGTGGACCCTTGGGGAACATATACAGGCTAAATGCCGCCGCAAGCAGCCCCGCGGCAAACACTATAGTGCCGATCTGCTTCTCCGACCGGACTGCGAAAGGCACTTGTTCGCCGGTTGCAACTGTGGGTTGTGTCTCGTTGACTGCTTCGGCACCTCGGAAGCCAAGATCTACATTGGGTTCCGTGCGGTCGACGGACACCGAAATGCGGTCCCTCTCCGCACCCTGTTCCCCCGGACTGATCGCAGCGGCGCCGACGGCGGTGGCAGGAGATGGTCCTATCAGCAGCGTCCGCACGTCGGAGCGAAACAACGAAAGCGATTCGCTCGACATCCTGCCCAACGCAACGACAAGCGAAATCCCCCCAACGACCAGTGGAGCGATCCCCCATTGAACACCGGCGAATGCGGCAGCAAAGATTGCAAGAACAACAAGGACCACGCCGGATACCAGCAGCACGAAACGCAGTCGAATCCTGGCATGCAGCGGCTCGTGAACGGTGATTGAAGCAGGTCCGGGAAATTCAGGCACCACTGCAACAGGCGGGGTTTCGCTTTCCAGTTGCCGCCCGCAATTCTCGCAGAATCTGTAGCTTGCCGGATTCGAATTCCCACACTCGCCGCACGCAATTGAGGTGGAGTCGGACGGATTGCTCATGGTAGCGCAGGAACTACGCTTCAGGGGGCACTTCGGTGGTCAGCACACCCTTATCGTACAGCTCGTCTAGCTCGGACGGCGTGTATCCCAGTGATGCGAGCTTTTCACGGTTATGCTCACCAAGAAGCGGGGTCTGCCTGCCGTGAATTGCGCGCGTCTCGCCGAACTCAATGCAGTTCGCGCAATAGTGCATCTTTCCGTAAGTCGCGTGCTCGTGCTCGGCGACCATGCCGGAGGCAATCACCTGCTCATCTTCGAAATATCTCACATTGTACTGCTCGGTAACCTCCACACATCTCACATCCACCGCCCTTAGTCGCTTGATCCAGTCTGCAGCAGTACCCCGGGCAAAAGTCTCGGAAAGAAGGCCCCAGAGGGCGTCATCATTGCCAGCTCGCAGAGAATCAGTCGAAAATCGCGGATCGCTCGCCAGGTCGTCACGCTCAATAGCGCCACAAAGACTCTCCCACTCGTCCTGCCTCTCTGCGATGAGATAAAACCAGCCGTCTTCTGTTTCGAAGAGCCTGTGCAGTGCGCTCAATCCGTACTGTCCGCCATCCGCGATTGGCGGCGAGACCTTGCCGTCAAACCGCAGAAAGTCATCCTCACGCAGTACGGCTCCCGCGTTCAGGAGATTGCAGTCCACCTTCTGCGCGATGCCGGTGCGTTCCCGCGCAAGGAGCGCCATGATCGCTCCCAGCGCAACCATACCCCCCGACGAGAAGTCCGTCGGCGCCAGTTGCGCAAGAAACACCGGTGGATTGCCCCGGCCGCCCTGCGCGAACTGCAATCCCATCCAGGCCTGTGCCAGCGGATCCACGCCGGGACGGTGCGCATACGGCCCCGACCACCCGAATGCAGTCGTGTGCGCTTCTATCAGACCCGGATTGAGCGACCCCAGTTGTTTCGCGCTGAGTCCCATGCGGTCCGTAGCTCCCGGACGCATATTCGCAAGCATGATGTCAGCCTCAGCGGCAATCTTCTGTGCTATCTCCTGACCCTCTGGGGTCTTCGTGTTTGCGGACACCGAGCGCTTGTTTGAGTTCAGATAAAGGAAGTACTGCATCCCCGCGGGGCGCGAAATGTCCCCATACGGCGGCTCGAACTTGATGATGTCCGCCCCGAGGTCTCCCAGGCACTTTCCGGCAGCGGGCCCCGCGATTACATTAGTCATCTCCATCACCCGCACACCATCCAGCGGTGGGGCGTCCTCGCGTGTCGCTGCTTCAACCGCCTCAGGCAGCTCTATGTCGGCGATCTCCGCCAGCACTCTCTCCGTATGCTGTCCCTTCAGCGGACGTGGACCGCGGATCTCCCCAGGTGTTTCGGCCAACTTGATCGGATTTCCCATCAGCGTAACATCACCAACTATGGGATCACGCAGTTCCAGCAACATATCATTGGCGACTACCTGCGGATTTTCCATAGACTCGTGCGTAGTGCTGGCGCGCGCATACGGCACATCGGCGTCCTCGAAGATGCGCTCCCACTCGGCGCACGGCTTCGTCTTCAGCACATTGGCGACGATGTCGAACAGCTCGGCCCGTGCTTCCTCGCTCTCTGGGCGTCTGCCGTCGCCGTAGCGAGGATTGGCCAGCAGTTCAGCGATGCCCATCACCGTCGCGGCAATATCCACGAACCCGCCGTGAATGCACCCGATCTGAATCCAGTTGCCGTCCGCACACTCGAATACGCTGTAGAATGGCCCGCCGCCCGCCGTCGTGAGCTGAAACGGTCGCTGTTCCAGCCTCTCTCCGATCACCTTGGGCGCAAACATCATCGCACCCGCCATTACCGAAGTGTCCACCTTGCGCCCGTGACCCGTCTTCTCCCTCGCATAGAGGGAAGCCGTGATACCTTGCACGGCAAGCACGGCAGTCCCCAGGTTGACCACGGGATGCACCACATGAACGGGTCCCTGTCGAAAGCCCGGCTGCGACGCCAGTATGCCCATGCGCGCCATCACCAGGTGCTCGTCCCCCGGCTCGTCGCGCATTGGTCCGCGCTTGCCGTAAGCGGTAATCGAGCAATGCACGAGGCGCGGATTGAATCGCCTCAACTCAGCGTAATCGACTATCTCCTGGTCCGGGGAGCCTGGCTCAAAGTCCTCGAGAAGCACATCGGCGTTCCCCGCCAGTTTCCTGAAGGAGTCCCGGTCTGCAGATATGTCCAGCGCCACGCTCTCCTTGCCCCGGTCCCAGACAAGGTATATCGGCTGCGTGCGGTCGTTCTCGTCATCAGGAAGCTCGAGTCGGATCACGCGCGCGCCGTTATCGCACAGGAACATTCCTGCGAGAGCGCCTGGTCTGCCTCTCGTAAGGTCTAGTACAGTGATTCCGTCAAGCGCACCGGGCATCGTATTCATTCCCATCCCTGCACTCTGCACTCACGTCCTGGACGCATGCTGCAAATGGTACAGGTCTCAATCAGGTCAAAAGATGGCGCAAATTGTAACATGGACACTTGGAGAAAACAGGCATTTCAACTGCTCTCACCAGTCCAATATGCTATGGGATTATTTGAGGAGAAGGCCGCACGCCTTAGTCACGCCGACAATTATTCGAGCGTTGCCACTTTGTGCGCCTTAATCCACTCCCAGTCAAGATCTACACCCAGACCGGGTGCGGATGGCGCCTCCAGCACTCCCCGTTCGTTCAGCGATATGTCCTCGACCAGTCCGAACTGGTGCGCCTCAGTGGGCAGCCAGTATTCGTAGTAGGCGCAGTTCTGCACCGAGCAGATTACGTGAATGTTCGCGATATTCAGCAGCGAGTTGCCCGCCGTCCCGATCTCGCAGTTCATCCCGAATCCTTCCGCCATCGAGCATAGCTTCTTCAGTCCGGTAATGCCCAGCTTCCGCGCCGTGCCACGGACAAGCCGTAGCGCATTCATGCGAATGTAATGGTATCCGGTCTGGAACTGGTTTTCCGGTTTGTCGCTCATGCATATCGGTGTTATGAGACGCCTGCTGAGTTCTGCAATGTTGTCGTACTCGTGCGCAGGAATCGGGTCCTCGAACCAGTAGAACCCTAGGTCGTCCGCCGCGCTTCCAACATCCAGAGCCTTCCGAAAGTCGTAGCCGTTATTCGGGTCGAGCATCAGCTCCACTTCGTCGCCCACAATATCCCTTACACCTGCCAGCATCTCGAACACGTCCGATGTGCCCATCACTCCCGGATGAATCTTGTAAGCGCGGAACCCGGCGTCCATCAGCTGCCGCGCCTCATCGAAGTAGCCCTCCGGCGATTCGTGCCGAGGAGGGTAAGTCGCATAGACCTCTGTCTCGTCACGGCTCGCGCCCAGCAGCCTGTAAACCGGCACACCGGCAGCCTTCCCCGCAATGTCCCACAGCGCAACATCAAGCGGCGCCCACGCGTTCATGCCCAGCCCGCGCCGCCCGCTCAGAATAGGCAGGCGGTTCCATAGCCGCTCCCGTCCGAATGCGTCCTGCCCCAGAATCTCCGGCTTCAGCACATTGAGAATCGGCCCGAACTGCCCGTGTCCGCCGCCCCTGAAGTCGCCGACGAAGCAGTTCCCCTCGATCCCCTCATCCGTCAGAATCCGCAGCACACCCTGCTCGACATCGCCGCGGAAACGCCCCAGGTCCGAGTCCAGACCCGTATCAGGGAGCGTGCGCCTTACGACCTCAATCTTTACGTCTGTGATCTTCATTTTCTGGTCTCCACATTTCCACCGCCGCAATACCGACTGCGAAGAGAATCCCTGCTGCCTCTCAGAGCGCGCCTATTGTAGCAGACGAACCCACGCAACTCCCGAACGCTTCACAACCCTGTTATCATCCACATCTGACAGCACACTAGCTCTGAAAGGCACACGATATGCTCGACATTCTCATTACCAATGGCCAGGTCATAGACGGAACGGGCAGCGCAGGCTACTACGCCGCTGTGGGCATAGAAGGCGACACGGTCTCCATCCACAGGGGCGACGTATCCCAAATTGAAGCTGCCAGGACGATCGACGCCACAGGCTACGTGGTGTGCCCCGGATTCATAGACCTGCACTCCCA
>CAZWDM010000033.1:0-3112 GCA_964632415.1 uncultured Dehalococcoidia bacterium
AGCGTAGTGGTCTTGCCGCAACCGGACTCGCCCACTAGGCCCATCGTCTTGCCGCGCTCGATGTCGAAGCTGACATCGTCCACAGCCTTCAGGATGCTCTTGTTGCGACTGAGGAAGGAGTTACCTACCGGGAACCACTTACGGAGATGCCGCACTGATATGATCGCGTCGGCGTTGTTGTCCACGCCGGGGGCTGATTCCACACCGTAGCGGTTCGCAGCCCCGTCTGAAGAAGTGCCATTGGTCACCATATCTATAACACCACCCTTGTCAATAATCCTTTGTTTTCAGTTTGTTGGAATGCGCCCGGTCTAGTATTCCGCGCCGTACGGAACCAGGTGCTTGTACTTGTCGAATTCCTCTACGGATGAGTGCGAGAGCTGCACCCAGTGGTCCGGCTCGATCTCCACCAGCTCGGGACGAATCTCGAAGTCCTTCTCCATGGTGGGAAGAGGGGTGCGCTCCGCGAAGGCATCGCCCGGAGGCAGGTTGTACAGCAACGGCGGCTGGCCCTCGATCTGTGCCAGGCGTCCTGTCTTCTCCTCAAGCTTGGGCACTGAGTTGATGAGCGCCTTCGTGTACTCGTGCTTGGGGTTGTTGAAGATAGTGCGGACGTCCGCGTGCTCGACGATGCGGCCCGCGTACATAACCGCCACCCTGTCGCACATCTTGGCGACGATGCCGAAGTCGTGCGTGATGAACATGATGCCAACGCCCGTCTCCGCCTGAAGGTCTTTCAGCAGTCGGAGGTACTGGGCCTGAATGGTCACGTCGAGGGACGTGGTAGGCTCGTCGGCAATCAGGACCTCGGGGTCGCAGGAGATGCCGATAGCGCCGACAACACGCTGGCGCATGCCGCCGGAAAGCTGGTGCGGATAGTCGCGGATGCGGACTTCCGGCGCGGGGATGCGGACCTTGCGGAGCATGTCGATGACCTGATCGCGCAGGGCGTTGCCCTTCATGTTTCGGTGAATCTTGAGCGCCTCGCCCACCTGGTCGTCGATGTCGAACACCGGGTTGAGGGCGGTCATCGGGTCCTGCAGCACCATGGCGATGCGGTCGCCGCGAATTCTCTCCATCTCCTTCTCATCGACCTGGAGGATATCCTCGCCGCTGAGATGTACCTGCCCGCCAACGATGTGGCCCGGAGGGGAAGGCACGAGACGCATGATAGAGAGCGACGTGACGGACTTGCCGGAGCCGGATTCGCCCACGATGCCGAGAGTCTCACCGCGTCGAAGCTGGAAGCTTACGCCATCCACCGCCTTCACCACGCCCCAGCGTGTTACGAAGTAGGTTCGGAGGTCGTTAACATCCAGAACTACATCGCTTCTTGAGCCGTTAGTAGCCATGCTCTATCTCCTCAATGAAGGTTTTCAGCGTGGTAGAAGTCCGCAAAGGGACACCTCGCCGACTATTACGATAATATCCAAAAAGAGTATGCAAACTATAGCCAATAACCATAGAAAAGGCAAGTGCGCCAGTTGGCACTCCGGCATGTCGGTTTGCCCGCAATTCATGGGCTTTAGCGGGGCAGCCCGGTGGTTCTGGCTACTGTTATACTCATGAACGCAGCGAACTGCAAATGGTTACCTGAAAGTGGGTGGAAATTCAGCGTATTCCAAAGGTGCGGAATGCGATAAGATTGGCGGCACGCGACGGGTGGAGATATGTCCGAACTCGGGGGAGTCATCGCCAATAAAAGCATCCCGTGAAGCCAGGAAAGGTTACCATCGCAGGAAAGCCGGGGGAAGATGTACCTGACGGCACATGGCACGGTATCCTGAGGCAGGAGGGAACTGCGATGAAATATACCGTGTTGATTGAAAAGGGGCCGACCAACTACGGCGCGTAAATCCCGGCTTGCCGGGGTGCGTTGCTGTGGCGGAGACTAAGGAAGAGGTAATCGCACTCATCGAAGAGAGTATGGCGTACTATCTCGAAGAGTTGCACATCACTGGTCAACCAATTCCCGAACCGGCGACGACCGCAATGCTGATTGAAGTGGAATCCCAAACCGCGACGAAGGTCAGCGCGTAGTCCCTGCCCTATCTCCCCGACAGTCCATATCGTTTCCATCCTGTTAGCCTCGTAGGAGTAATTGCCATGCAGCGCGCAACGAAAGACATCCTGTATTTCGAGACCGGACCGGACAATGCACCCACGATGTGGGTTGATCCCGGCGAGGAGTTCGAGGTCGTAACGCAGATGAACCGCGGACCCTGGCTGGACGACCACCCGGACGGCGAGCGGCTGCGGGAAGTGCTGCGCGCGGGCAATCCGTCGAGCGGCTGCATATACGTCAATGGCGCGGAGCCGGGCATGGCGCTGGTGGTGCATGTCGGGGAGATCGAGACCGAGCCATTTGGCTTTACCAACTACCGTGGCAGCACGGGCGCGATGCCGGGCTGGATGGGGGACAGCGGCGTGGGACGGCACCACAAGGTCGTGCAGATACGCGACGGTCATATACTGTGGAGCGACACGCTGCAGATTCCGATAGCGCCGATGCTGGGCGTTGTGGGCGTCGCGCCAAAGTATGACCGCCGGACGAATGCATGGGCGGGTGAATGGGGCGGCAACTTCGACATCCAGGAAGTGACCACGGGAGCATCCGTGTGGCTGCCGGTGAATGTGCCCGGGGCGCTGCTGCACGTCGGGGATATGCACGCGCGGCAGGGCGACGGCGAGATCTGCGGCGCGGGCGGCATCGAGACCGGCGGCACCGCGAAGCTGCGCTGCGAGCTTGTGCCAATGCCGGCGGGGATGACCTGGCCACGCATTACGAACGAGACGCACATTATGACGACGGCTATGGCGCGACCCGCAGAGGACGCCTTCCGAATGGCGCTGTCGGAGATGATTCTCTGGCTGCAGCACGACTACGGCTTCACGCGCGGCGAGGCGTACCTGTTCCTGGGGCAGGTGCTGGAGGCGCGCTGCACACAGTTCGTCAACCCGACGTTCAGCTATGTGGCGAAGGTGGACCGGAAGTATCTGCCCGGTTAGCGGCCAGGCGTCAGCCGCCAGGTTACTGCCGGCCGCGCAGGCGCTCGATCTCCGCGAGTAGGGCTTGCTCGCGAGCTTCGGCGGCCAGTCTCGCCTCGCGTTC
>CAZWDM010000033.1:3212-32070 GCA_964632415.1 uncultured Dehalococcoidia bacterium
CGCCTCGCGTTCGATCTCCGCCAGGTTTATCGTGCTCCCCGTTGCGGGGTCTAGGAGATCGAATCTCTCCATTGACTCCGGGTCCCAGTGGAATATCAGGTCCAGCACCTCACTGTATGCCGAAATGGAGCCATCCGTGCCGGTGCTGAGGTCATAAGGCTGGTACTCGCCATCGATCAGCCGCTCGCCCGTCAAAGGCTGCCCGTACAGTTCGCCGTCCGTGGGGTCAAGTCGCCAGTACTCCGCAATGCCCAGCCGGGCGTACAGGTCGCGCTTGTGCCCCAGGTCATTTGACGCTGTGCTGGGCGACGCCACCTCCATGACGAAATCGGGGGGCTTGCCGATTACCCATATCCAGTAGTTGGGCAGGTTCTCAAGTACGGCTTTAGGGTCGACGTCGAACGAGATGTAGCAGTCCGGCGCAATCCGCCGGTTGCCGTTGGTGCTGTCGTAAAAGATGAAGCCGCCCGCGGACACGAACACATCATCCCGCCCCTTGAAGTGCGAGGTCAGCAGGTGAGCGACCTCAATGATGACCGGGGCTTGCTGCATGCCGTCCTCGACCGGCTCCGGATCTTCGTAGAAGATGTCCGGGAGCACTCTGTTGACAAATGCGTTGGTTATCGTCCTGGTCGTCGCCATGGGTAACCTCCGGCAAGACGGAGTTATTGTAACTTCAGATATATTATAGCCAAGCCTTAATTCGCAACTATTGAAGTGAATAACTATTGCGGGCCGGGGAAGAAGTCGGCGCCCTTCATGATCATGTCCTGCTGCCTGACGGCGAGACCTCGAACGCGGGGCATGTACTCGTTGTTCCAGCGGGGATCGGAGCGCACCTGCTCGCGAGCCTCTTCGAAGTGGGTGTAGTCGCGGTATGCCCAGATGTGGACGATGCGGTTCAGGGGGCCGATGTCGGTGTAGTACCAGCCGGCGAGCTTGACGCCGTAGTCGTCGCGTATCTTGATGGCGACCTCCTCGACGGCTTTCATGTACTGCGGCACCGAGCCGGGCTGCAGGTCGTAGATTCGCATATCGTAGATCATTGTGTGATTCACTCCCTCTGGGTCTTAAACGTGCCGCGTATCTAATGCCAGTATGTTAGTCTGCCTGTCAACCCTCCGAGACGCGACGGCGCTCGCCCAATATCCCGTTGGGGCGCAGCAGTATGACTAACACCAGCAGGAAGCCGATGAGGAAGAAGCGCAGGTTGGGGTTGCCTGCCACACTCGACACCATTCGAGCACCGTCCAGGACTATGCCCTCCGGGATGAATTGCGCTCCCGTGTCTATGAAGCCGGACAGGAACTGCGTGCCGCTCCAGATGCCCCAGACGATGAACGCGCCCAGCAACGCGCCGAGGTTGTTGCCGCTACCGCCTACCATGAGCATCACCCAGATGATGAATGTCGCAAGCAGCGGGTCGAAGACGAACGGGTCGAGGTATCGGAAGCCGTGGGCGTAGAGAGCGCCGCCGATGCCCATGACCGCCGCGCCGAGAATGAATGCCTGCAGCTTGAAGCGGAACACATTCTTGCCCGCAGCGGCGGTCGCCTCCTCGTCCTCTCGGATGGCGCGCAGGACGCGGCCCCACGGCGAGTCTATGGCGCGCTGTATGGCGAAGTAGAGTGCGGCGAGAACGACTAACACTACCGCAAAGTACAGCAAGTCGTACTGGTCCGGCGAAACCCTGTCGCCGAGATACTTTGGGATGTTGTACAGGCCGCGCGAGCCGTTGGCTAGCCACTTCTCGTTGAGGAACATCAGGCGGACGCTCTCGGCGATACCCAGCGTGGATATTGCGAGGTAGTCGTCGCGCAGGCGCAGGGTGATGCCGCCGACTACCAGGGCGACGATACCGCTTACCACTGCGGCGCCCAGGAGCGCTACAAAGAACCAGAGGTCAACGCCCAGCGTGAGCAGGTTCGCGAGGTTGCCGCCAAAGATGAAGTCCTCGAACAGCATGGGCGACGGAGGCGCGGTGGTCAGCAGCGCGGAGGTGTACGCGCCGAGCGCGAAGAAGCCCGCAACGCCTATGTTGAACAGGCCTGTGTAGCCCCAGTGGACATTCAGGCCCAGGGTGAAGACGGCGTATATGCCGGCGAGGATGCCGAAGCCTGCGAGGAAGTAGATTATGTCCATGCTACGACTCCCTGTCGCCGTACAGCCCGCGCGGTCGCACCAGAAGCACGAGGAGCATTATGGTGAATGCGACGGCGGGCTTGTACGCGGGGGATATCCACTCGGTGGAGACCTCCATCGAAACGCCGATCAGCAGGCCGCCAACGAGCGCGCCCCAGGGCTTTCCAATGCCGCCAAGCGTGACGGCGGCGAACAGCGGAATGAGCGTGTTCCAGCCGGAGTTGGGGAGCATCTGCGCCTGTGATACGGCTATCAGCGTGCCTGCGATGGCGGCGTAGGCGGCGGCGATTGCCCATGTCCAGTGGATGATGCGCGTGGTGTTGATACCGGTGACGCGGGCCAGGTCGATATTATCGGAGGTAGCGCGCATCGCCTTGCCGATTCGTGTGCGGTTCAGGAACAGGTAGAGGGCACCGACAAGCACAATGGCGGTCAGGCCGAGGAAGATGTTGTCGGGCGGAACGCGGATGTCGAAGGGCAGCGCGCCTCCCGCAGGCAGGGCGATCTCGAAGTCGAGGTGGTAGAAGGGCCTCGTCTGGCGTGGAAGCTGCAGCGGCTCGGTGCCCCAGAGCATCTGAATCACGCCGCGCACGGCGATGGCAATGCCCAGCGAGACCATCGCCAGCATCACGAGGCCAGTGCCGCGCTCGCGCAACCGTTCATAGACTGTGAAATCAATCGCGATGGCGATGGCGCAGCAGATAACAACGGTGATGGGCAGGGCGATCAGCAGCGGATAGCCGAATGTGAATGGGCCGAAGCCCTGGCCTTCGATGCCGAGGGCGGGCAGTGCGACCGTGAGCAGGAAGAGCGTGATGTACGCGCCGAGCGTCATGTAGTCGCCGTGCGCGACATGTGCGAAGCGGAGGATGCTGTAGATCAGGGTGATGCCGATTGCGCCGAGCGCGATCATGCTGCCGAGCAACAGGCCGTTGACGACTTTGCCGGGAGCGGCGAGCAGCAGGAAGAAGCACAGCGCAGCAAGGGCGACACTCCAGCCGAGTTCGCTGTGAGCTGCCGAACGGGCGCGCATTGCCATCGTCTGCATTGACATCAGCTTGGCCTTGTTCCCCCTCACCCTAACCCTCTCCCTAAAGGGAGAGGGGACTCTCGTTTCTTCTTTCAACATACTAATCGCAGATGATGACTGACCACCTATGATATGATTCTACCGTGAGGTCGTTGTAGTTCATTCGTTGAACTAATCTAACGATGCGGGGCTGTTCTCCAATCGGGGAGCAGCCCTTTTTTGTATGACTTATTCCCCTACATCCGATAGCTGCCCGCCCAGGTACAGGCGGCCGATTTCCGGGTTGTCTAGGAGGCCGGACGCGCTGCCGTCGAGCTGGTTCTGGCCGTCTGCCAGGACGTATCCCCTGTCGGACATCGCGAGCGCGGTGCGGATGTTGTGCTCGATGATTAGGATGGCGATGCCGATAGACCGGATGTCGCGCAGCCTGTCGAAGATGAGCTGCGCCATGAGCGGCGACAAACCGGCGGACGGCTCGTCGAGCAGCAACAGCCTGGGGCGGAGCATCAGGGCGCGCGCGAATGCGAGCATCTGCCGCTGACCGCCGGACAGACTGCCGGCACGCTGCCGACGGCCGCGCTCAAGGTCCGGGAAGATGCGGTACATCTCGGCTATCTGGGAATCAGCTTCAGAATCGTCGACGAAGGCTCCCATCTCGAGGTTCTCTTCGATGGTGAGCGAGGGAAAGACATTGCCGGTCTGCGGGACGTAGGACATGCCCAGCCGTATGAGCCTGTCGGTGGGCATGCCGGTGATGTCGCTGTCTTCGAAGACTATACTGCCCTGCTTCGGTGTCAGCAGGCCGAAGATCGTCTTCATTAGGGTGGACTTGCCGCAGCCGTTGGGTCCGAATAATGTAACCGCCTCGCCCGGCTCGACGTGCATGGAGACGCCGTGCAGGATCTCCGTCTCGCCGTAGCCCGCGACTACATTGTCAACGGTGAGGATGCTCATGCTGGCGCCTCGGCGGTGAATCCGAGGTATGCGCTGAGGACTTCCTCGTTCGCCTGCACCTCTTCCGGTGTGCCTTCCATGAGCTTCCTGCCCTCGCTCATGACGATTACGGGGTTGCATAGGCTCATGACGACATGCATATTATGCTCGATGATGAGGATTGTAACGCCGGTCTCTTCCTGGGTGCGGCGGATGTCCTCCATCAGCAGCTCGGTGAGGGCGGGGCTGACACCCGCGCTGGGCTCGTCGAGCAGGATCATCTTGGGCTTTGCCATCAGCGTTCTGCCAAGCTCGAGCAGCTTCTTCTGGCCGCCGGAGAGGTTGGCGGCATACTCGTCCTTGAGGTGGTGCAGGTTCAGGAACTCCAGCGTTTCGAGCGCCTGCCGCTCTATGGCGCGCTCCTGCGGACCTATCCGCCAGGGAGTGAACCAGGACGCCCAAACGCGCTCGCCGGACTGGTCGGCGGGCACGAGCATGAGATTCTCCAGCACGGTCATCTGCTTGAACTCGCGCGGAATCTGGAAGGTGCGGACCAGCCCGGTGTGGAAGGTCTCGTGTGCCTCCATGCCGTCAATGCGACGGCCCTGGAAGGCAATCGTGCCGCTCGTGGGCTTGTGGAAGCCGCTGATGAGGTTGAAGAGCGTGGTCTTGCCAGCGCCGTTGGGGCCTATGAGGCCGGTGATGGTGCCGGGCAGAACATCCAGAGAGCAATGATCAACGGCGCGGACGCCACCGAAGTCCTTCACCAGATCGCGAACCTCGAGGATCGGCGCGGCGGCATCAGAAAGGTTGCCTGTGGACATAGTTGCGCTCGACAAGCTCTGACTCGTTGGGACGTGGCTGAGTTTACCAACGGACACAAAGGCGGTCAATCAGTATGCGTGGTGCCGCCCTTCGGGATCGTATTCACCGTTGCCCTCGTCCACATAGGCTGTGTCGCCCACATGGGAGACGGTAATGTGCTGGTGGTATGTGCCGGCACCGATGCTTCGTTCCGCGCGGTGCTCGTGGGTCTGCCAGTCGACGGAACTGCCGTCCGCGAGCGCCTCATGCAGTACCCGGCCGTGCATCGTCTCGCCGCCGTCGATGCCGAGCAGGTGCAGAACGGTGGGGGCGAGGTCTATGTTCCCCGTCGGGCTTGCTATGTGGACGCCGCTCTTGAAGCTGGCTCCGCGGGCGAACAGGGAGTTTCGCATCTCGTGGCGGCTCATGGAGCCGTGCTGCCCAAGTTCAGGCGCTCCGCCCGCGGAGAACGCATAGCCTGCATAGCCTGATGGGCTGACGTGCGAGTTCCAGCGGAAGGACATCGTGAGATCGGGAGCGCGGGAGCCCTCTATGCCGACCAGGGAAGCGGGCAGCGTGCCTTCGATCTGCCCTATGGAGTCGGAGGCGACTAGCGCGCCGCACCAGCGCTGCTGCATCAGTAACGCTGCGAGCCTGTCCAAAGTCGCGGCGTCCCTGTCGTGCGCGTAGAAGAGCACAGAGCCGCCGTTTGGCGCGACCGTAACGCCGCCCTGCTCATCTCCGGGTGGGAAGCCTTTCGCCCGCAGCAGACCCTCTACGTCTATGACCTCGGAAATGGTCGAGTAGCCGTGGTCTGATATGACGATAATGTCGGTGTCGTCATCGTCGATCCATGAGAGCAGCCTGCCAAACTGCTCGTCCGCCTCGCGCAGGGCGCGGGTGCTGACCTCGGTGCAGACCCCGTGCGCGTGCTGGGACTTGTCCGGCTCGGAGAACCAGACGAATGTGACGATGGGCTTGCGCTCGGCCAGCACGTACTCGGTGGCAATATCTACTGCGCGCACCAGCTTGTCGCCGTTCGTCTCGCCCTCGGGGGGCCACTCGCCGAACCTGCCAACGATTTCGTCGTGCAGCGGGTACGGCAGGCAGAACTCGGGGTGAATCGTCGCGCCGCCGACTCTGGCGGCATTGGGATTGTGCAGGTACGAGTTGCCGCTGGTTCCGCTGCCGACGGCGACATACTCCAGGCCATGCTCGGATAGGATGTCCGCCAGCGTGGGCGCGAAGAGCAGCTTCGTCCTGAGCGCGACCTTGGCGAGCGTCGGCTCCAGCGCGGAGAATGCGGTATGCGGGTCGTAGTCGCGCATCACGAGCATGTTGGCTGCTATGCCGTGCGCGCCGGGATTGCGGCCCGTCACCATGCTCGCCGCGTTGATGCGGGTGACGGACGGGCACACCGGATGGTGGTGATCGAAGGCGACGCCCTCGGCGACGAAGCCGGAGAGGTTCGGCATCAGCTCGGGCGTTACCTGCGCGGGCTGCAAGCCGTCGAAGGCGACTATCAGTATATTTCGCATGGATGTCCTTCCGCGCTGCCTGTGTTTGAGGTGCCGGTGTCCCGGAGAACTCTCCCCCTATCTGATGATGTCTGTGGGGCCGTCACTCTCGTTCACTTTCTTCATCGTGAACAGAACTGTTAGCACGAGCAGCACGGCAAGCGTTACGCCCGCAATTACGCCTATGTCCACCATTTCTAACTCCTTTGTCTCCCTGTTGGGATTTTCCGCTTATGCATCGTCGGTCGGGGACAGCCAAGAGATGCCCCGTACTATTTTACTCTTTTGGAGCGGGGCCGAGAACCCTGTATATCTTGTCGGCGGTGCGCTCCGATACGGGCAGCACCTCAACGACGACGCGGGACAGGCCCACGACCTCGCCCTGCTCGTCGAAGCTGTAGTCGTCGCCGATCGCGCCGCTCCAGGTGATGTCGTAGAGGCAGTCGCGGAAGCCGTCTGCGTCCTGGTCGTCCTGCGTCTGCTTCAGGCATTCGGCGGCGATATACACGTTGTCGTAGGCGGAGCCCATGTGCCAGGGGAACACGATGTAGCCGTAGCGATCCCTGAAGTTGGCGACGACCTCCTGTCCCTTGCCGTTCGCGGGGTCGAGGTCGGCGGTGATCGCCTTGAGGCCGGTCGCAGCGTCTCCGGCGATCTCCATTGCGGTCGCGCCGACGGTAACGGTCTCCGCGTATATGGGGCCCTCATAGCCGATCTCGCGCGCCTGCTTGATGATCGTGCCGGCGGAGAACTCGGACTGCGGCGCGATGTGTACGGCGTCGGGACTTGCGGCGAACATCTTCTCCAGCTGCGTGCGGAAATCGGTTACATCGGACGAGAATCGTTCTTCCGCCACCACCTCGCCGCCGCGCTTGAGGAACTGATCCACGGATGTGCGCCGCACGCCCTCCGCGTAGTCGGTCGCTTCCGTGATGGTCGCCAGCCTGCGGATGCCGTCTGCCCATAGGGTGTTGCCGGTGTCTATGCCGGTATATACATCGCTCATTTGCGTGCGGAAGATGTAGTCGCCGGCGGTAGCGATATCAGGGTTTGCCGCCAGCCCGGAGAACAGTATGGTCCCATCCGCCTCCGCCAGCGGCGCAGCGCCCAGCATCGCGCCGCTGCACGAGGTGCCGAGGATGATCTTGACGCCGTCCACATCGGTCAGCTTGCGATAGGCGGCGATTGCGCCCTGCGCGCTGCACTGCGAGTCCTCGACGACGAACTCCAGCGGCCGGCCGTCGATGCCGCCAGCCGCGTTGATCTCGTCGAGCGCCATCTGCTTGACCTGGTTCGCCATGACGCCGTAGGTCTCGCCGGGGCCGGTCAGCGACTCCATAACTCCGATGCGGTAGGGCGTGTCGGTGTCCTCGGCGCCGCAAGCGATAAGGGCAAGCAGGATGATGGGCAGCAGAGCGAGTGCGATTGTAGGCTTGAAGTGTGGGATTGGCACGATGAATTTCTCCAGTGTTCGTATGTCACCTCTGCATAATATAGAGCAAATACGATTGCACTGGAATATATTTTCGCGGGGAGATTAATAATGGGCGAGACGAAAGGCGAGCGGCGGGAGCGGAATCGCAGGAAGAAGCGCTACGGCCACAAGGTGAGGGGTCGGAGCGTGCAGACGCTGCGGGGAGCTATTGTGGAGGGGGCGGAGGCGGAGCGGGAGCGGGAGCGGGAGCGGGAGGACAGGGAAACCAGTCCGAAAATTCAACCTTGACGTGGCGCTCTGTACTGCCAGCCACGTCTCACTGCAATATCTCTGAGATTTGCGGACTTCCTCTTAATTTGATTCGTACCCAGTCCTCTATAGTCAACCAAGACATGCTCTGGAAAAGTATCAGGATCTGGACACACCGGCAGTCCTTCGTCAGTGAACTCGGCAAACGTCACGGAAAGCACCCCGGGCGGTAGTGGCTTATCAGGATCTCCGGTGTAGTGTTGCCAAGCCCTTTCCGCATTAATCTGGTCTCCATCAAAGACTGACATCAGATTTTCGTCCCTCGGTTCGGGCCGAAACGCCTGAGAGGAAACTATATCATTTTGAACTAACCAACTCGGCTTGACTACACGATGCAATAGTGTGTTGTCGTTCATGCGGTAACGGTCATTCGGCGAATCTGACTGGACATCCACTGCCAATCTTCGCTCGCATCTAAGTCTAACTCTCTAGAAATTTCAGAATCAGATGATCGGTCAAACTGGAACCAATCACCTTCGTGAGTCACAAGATTAATGCCGAAGATGACGGTTTGACTTCCTTCCTTCCATTCCATCTCAAGACCGCCTTCTGGGGCAGGATATGTGCTTGGAAGAGGCAGGTCGTCAGGATAGTAATGGCCAAAGGCATCTGAGAACCAATCCAGACCCTCGTGGCTTGGCGCACTCCCTGAACCGTCAAATTCTCCATCTTTCATGGAACGTAGTTCATCTAGTCGTGCTGGTACATCAAGCGGCTCAAGGACACTTACGCTATCAATCGAATCCACTCCCAATAGCCGATTCTGCAAGTCAAATCGCCCGATTCCTTGCACAAGAATACGAGCGTCCTCCTTATATCCTGTAAAGGCATCTATGATGGCCTCACGATGAAAATCCGGCAGCGGGCAGACCACTTTATTTCCATACACTTGCTGAAGCTCAAATGTCATCTTATCCTGGTCAGCTTCAGGCACCGTACCCCGTAGATTCACTTCTTGAGCAATCTCGGTTACGGACGCCGCCTGTAGAAGCAAATTACGGGACTCTCGCGTTAGGTGCGCCGGAGTACTCCCACTGGGGACCCCAAATTCGAAGTACTCTCCCTCACGCAAACCGCGACCGATTCTATTGAAGTAGCTCAAGAATTTAGAAGGCAGCCTCGCGCCACTCGATAAGTCACCACCTTCGGACGCAGAGGCGATCGCGTCTACAATGTCGTCTCTCGCCATTTCAAAATACTCTTGATAGGGTAATTCCAAGCCGTTCAGAGAAGGTTCAGTTTGAACAATGTTTATGACAGGAACGGCACTTCCTTCCTCAACTCCTGTAAGTTTGAGCTCAATCCTGTTCGTAAACCCGCGCGGGACTCGTTTGCGTTCAGTATTCGCTTGCAAGTACTTCCATTTCGCAACTTCGATTACCATTTCACGCAGCGCCGCCAAGTCAGCAAGGACTTGCAGAGGTATTGAAGCATCGTCAAATCGTGCTCCGTGCAAACGCGGCTTCAGGAATTCTTCGCCCGGCATGCCTAGCTATCCTCCATGCCTAAGAATATAACACTGTAACGCAAATCTCGCAAAACTTAGAATGAAACCGAATTCAAGCTTGTTTTTCTATCGATCAAGGGTCAGTTCGCCTACCTCCCCTCCAGCTCCTCGCGCATCTGCTCTTCCTGCTGGACTTGCTCGTCGGTCATGGCGTCGGCGAAGTCTTCGTATTCGTAGAAGGGGCGGATTTCTAGGTCGCTGGGGCCGGGCATGGGGTTGGGCGCGCGCTTTGCCCACTCGACGGCTTCGTCCATGTCCATGACTTCCCATATCCAGAAGCCTGCTACGATCTCGTTGGTGGCGGAGAAGGGGCCATCGGTTACGGTGCGGTCGGCGCCGTCGAACCTGATGCGCTTGCCCTCGGATGTGGGCTTGAGGCCGTCGCCGGATTTCATGATGCCGGCATCGAAGAGTTCCTGGTTGTACCTGCCCATCGCTTCGATGAGTTCGGTGGTGGGCATGACGCCTGCCTCGCTGTCTGCCGTAGCCTTTACGAGTACCATTACGCGCATGGGTATGCTCCTTGGCGGTGAGGTGAGGGACGGGGAGGTTGATGTGGAGCCAACGGACGGACTTGAACCGTCGACCTGCTGTTTACGAAACAGCGAGTAAGAGTCCCCAAAATACCTTCTTTTTCGCTGCCTCAGCAGGAGTAGCGTTTTCCTAATTGCAGAAGGTCAGTATCAATTAGGAAGGATGCGAGTGATGAGAACTTCTCAGGCAGTCGGCATGTTCTTGGATTCAAGACACTCCCAAATGGTGTCGGCACCGACCATCAGGGCATACACATGGGCATTAGAAAAGATGGAGAGTAAGTACCCTGAATTACCCGAATCTCCGAGTGATATGCAGCAACTATTCATCGACAATTCAGGGTTGTCGCACGCTTCTCTCCTCAGTCTGTGGAGGAGGCTGCGAACATTCTGGACGTGGGCCGAAGAAGAGGGGATAGCTCCAAACATCATGTCTCGGACCCCAGCTCCGAAAGTAAAGAGGAAACTGCCGCGAACGCTCACTTCTCCCGAAGTTCAGCGCTTGCTCGCCTCCGCAGATAATGAGCGAGACTATGCGATTCTTGCTGTGTTGCTGGATACGGGCATGCGTCTCGGCGAACTAGAGTCCATGACTAGGGACGGCATAGGGCCGGATTACGTAAGAATTACAGGCAAGACTGGCGACAGGATAGTGCCCGTTTTGCCAAGCGTACTTGGACTTGTAGAACAGCAGGGAGATGAAAGAGGAATCTGGGTCGGAAGCCGAGGACGCCTCACCGCGGCGGGGTTGCAGTTAATCGTCAGACGCTGCATGAAAAAAGCAGGTTTTAAGCCGCCGAAGATAGGGCCCCACATGTTGCGACATACATTCGGGCTACAGTACGTAATGAACGGGGGAGACCCGTTCTCACTCAAACGAATTATGGGACATCAGGATATTGAATCCACCATGATTTATGTAAACATGTCCACTGAGATCGTGGCTCAGCAGCACCGCAAGTTCTCCCCTATGGCGGGAATCGACGCCGCGGATTAGGCGCCGAGTAAATCAGAAGATGCGGAGATGGTGTCGAAACATCGACAGTTTCCCCACGGATAATGGCGGCGATGGGGATTTCTTAATCCCACCCCTGCAGGATTCCCTTGGTCTGCTTAAGTCATCTGTCAGAGAGCAGGCGGATTCCCCTGAAGGAGTTTCGAGATCGGCGAATGCTGCGCAGCGGGTTCCAGAGATTGAGCCGAAGTCCTTTGTCACTAAGACGCTGATTTCATTCGGCGGTGACCATATTTCGTCGGACGCCCTCTGCCTACTCGGCGAGCTGTCGTCCTAGTATGATTTCTGCATACACACATAGGGGGGCGGATTCTGAGTGTCGTGTTAATCTCACGACAACTCCAATGTCCTGCCAATCTGGAAGCAGCATCACTTCTTGGTGGTCTGCAAGCAGACCGGATGCCGCCAGGTTTCCCATCTCCTCATAGGTGAGTTGGTCTATGTCTTCGGGGACTGGACTGTAAGCGCCGTTGTAGAACGATCGAATCCTAACCCCGGGCTCTCCATATCCGGCCTCCTGTAAATCTGTGAGGCGTTGAGAATCGTCAGGTGCAGTTTCCAAAGCAATATACGTGCGGGCCAAGGTGCGGAGCGAGTAGTCCACTTCAAGGGCTGGAACTTCCGACGACCCTCGAACTCGGTTAATGTGGACGACAGCGTATCCGCTGCCATCTGAACAGCCGTACCCGATTGCAATGAACACGCCGAATAGGGAAAGGTCATCGTTGGGGTAGCCGCAGGTTATTCCTATTCCGAAGTCTTCGTAAGCGAAATTGCCGATCTGGCGGCATAGGACGTCGGTCATTTCGGATATGACCTCTTCATCTGGCGTATCCATAGCCCAGACGTCTCTAAAGTAGGCTATCCCTGCCCAGCCGTCGTATTCGCCTTCCTTGACACGCTGACTATACTCATAGTCGACATGTTCCTGCCCATCTACATTCACTCCCGCCAAGTCATACGACACTCTCCATGCCGCCAGTCCCAAGTCCGAATTCTCCATCGCCTTAGGCAAGCCTTGCTGCGTTCTTCTGGCAACAATAGACTCTGAAACGCCGTTCACGATCTTATGCTGGCGAATAGTCCGTATGATGTCGTATGGAGAAAATGACGGGCTGTCTTCGACCTCAACTCCGCTGCTGTAGGCGCTTTGGATATAGCTGGCGACAAAATCAGCATCTAACTCAATTGCCTTCTGGAAGTCCACCTCTGCCTTGTCAAACTCCATGCTTTCCGTGTAAACATGTCCTCTGGCTATGTACGCTTCGACATGCCCAGAATCCAAGGATATGGACTTGTCCAAGTTCTCAATTGCTCTATCGTAATCACCTATCAGGCTATAGGCCTCGCCCCGATAGCGATAACCGTCAGCATTGGAAGGATCACGCGTTATGGCTTTATCAAAGCAGCATAGAGCTGAGCTATATTCACCCTTGCTCAATTCCTCGATTCCCAAGCTCACAGAGTTATCCTTGGAACTCTTTGGGATACGTCGCAATAGTTCACCGAACATCGAAACACCCTTTTGGCCTCTCTCCCGTGGCTACTCTCTACTTTACTGGGGGATTATACGGCAAAGTCGCCAGATCAGTTGTATCACGTCAACGATTTTTGCCGGTGCGACAACTACTCCGACTGTCAGTTCTGCGCCGCATTGGTCCGATAGCTGGGCACGTCGAACTCGAGCAACTACCGAGTGATACATTAACCTTTCAATCGGCGCTAGCGGTCACCTTCACTTTGTCGAACACTTTCTCCGCTCTCCTCATCGCCTATGTAAGCTTACATCTGTGCGAAATTCATGGATTAGCTCAATACAATGTAACTGTGCTTACCGCGTACTAAGACGGGCAAGGCCGTCAGAATCCCCGTGAGCGCTCCATACAACATCGAAGATATCGACGACAGCAGACAGAATACGCTCTCGGTAATGAGCGATGGCAACCGCGTTGGCTCAGAATCCAATGAGGCAACAGGCAGCAAAAGGGGTTGACACGAAACGTAGTTACAAGCGATAGATATGATCAGCCCGCCAACATAGGTGTTGGTTTCAGGTAGCTGAGCCTGTAATTTGGGCGCAAAGGATTGTAATATAAAGTCCGGTATTATTGCATAGGGAGGTCAGAGTGGAGAGGGACTGAAACATATTTCCAAGAAGGGATGACGTCTAAATGAAAGATGCCCAAAGGCCCGGCAACGAAACCCTGATGAATGTCGTGAGCAATTTGAAGCAAGGGGAGTACATTATCCCTGACTTCCAACGCGACTTTGAATGGGAGCCCTCAGACATGAGTGCTCTAATGAGTTCGATCTTCCGAGATTACTATATCGGCAGTCTTCTCTTATGGGAAGGTAAAAACGAGAGTTTCGACGCATTAGCTTGTGAGCCCGTCTACGGGTACGAAGGGGAAGGCAAACCGAGGTATATAGTTCTTGATGGTCAGCAGCGTTTGACTGCTATGTACTACGCATTTGTTGCACCTGATTGCCCTGCGCCACAGCGACGTAACCGGTTCATATATTTCATCAAGGTCGACAAATTCATGGAGGAAAACTACGACGATGCATTTGTGTACGACTGGACTAGTCGGGGCATAAATCTATTGAAGGATCGGGAAAGCCAGTTCGAGAGAAACTTGTTTCCGTTGTCGATTATTGGTGGAGACTTTTATGATTTGCCGAATTGGATGCAGGAATATCAAGCCTACTGGCGTAGAAAAGAGGATGAAAATGTAGGTACAGCAGCCGAAGACGCCGCGACGCATGCGCTTCAAGCAAAGTTGTTTGGTGAACATATGATGGGCATCATGCAGAAATATCGCGTTGCATACATTGAGATGCATCAGGATATTGGACTTGAAAAGGTGTGCGATATCTTCACTCAGATCAACAGCAGGGGTGTTCGTCTCGATATTTTTGACCTCATCAATGCCCTGCTTCGCCCTAAGGGATTAAGACTCAGACGAGAGCTCTGGGAAGAAGCGTCACCCCGTCTAGAATTTATCGAAAGTAGACGCATGAACGTTTACGTTCTTCAGGTAATGTCTATTTTGCGCCAGGCCTACTGCTCCCCCAAATATTTGTACTATCTCCTCCCAGGTAATCCCAGACCAATACGTGGACCAGACGGTGTTATCAGACCAGAGGTACTTGTAGAGAGCACTGACGATTTTCGCCATTTGTGGAATCAGTCGGTGACTTCGATAGAAGACTCAATAAATCTTCTTCGGCATCCCCAGGAGTATGGTGCCGTAGCATCACGGTTCCTGCCATATGTCGCCATTCTGCCAGCGTTCGCTGCTCTTCATTCTGCTACTGGCGACTTGCCAAGTGAAAAGCGACTGTATGCCCAGCGCAAGTTCCGATTGTGGTACTGGGCTAGCGTATTCATGAACCGTTATTCAGGGGCAGTCGAGTCGACAAGCGCTCGAGATTTTATGGATGTCACAGAATGGTTTTTAGATGATGATTCTGAGCCGAACTTAATAGGGGAGTTTCGCGACAATTTCAAGGAACTTGACCTTAGAAGGACGACGACCGCTGGTACTTCGATTTACAACGGTATTTTCAACCTTTTGGTTCTCAATGGGGCAAGAGATTGGTTCAGTGGCAATTTGCCTCAACCCGATGAAATCGACGACCATCATATTGTTCCCAAGAGTTGGGCTGATGGACGGAATTTGCTGTCGCCGATAGATACTATCCTCAATCGCTCACCGCTAACTAGAGAAACGAATCAGCATATCATCAGAGATCGTCTGCCCAATGAGTACCTGCCGGAACTGATGGCGAATGCCGGCGAAGAAGAGATTCTAATCATACTTGAATCCCACCTGATTTCTCGCAAGGGAGTAGAAATTCTTCGGAGAAAACCCTTCAGGAATGTGGATTATGAAGATTTTCTCTCCGAACGTCAAAAGACTTTCCATAGTGCCATAGAGGAATCCCTCATAAACGAGCAACTGACCGTGCCTACTAACATAAGTGACCTCGACAATAGAATCGAGACAGTGGAAGTTCAACTACGCAACGTGATTGAGGAACGCCTAAGGGGTGACGTGAAGAAACTTCCTGGGAATGTCATTAAGAGTGTTGATCAGAGAATCAATGGCACCGCAGGAAAGTCTCCGCACTTTGATATCGAATACCATCGGACGCTGCGTGGCAGGTTGGAATTCGCGGACATGAGAGAGTTGCAATCTATCATTTCCAACAAGATTCTGTGGACGGAATTTGAAGGGATTTTCTTACACAAGCAGGAAGTTGGGGATCGATTCCAGCAACTCGCTGCGTTGCGCAATATCGTGCGCCACAGTCGCACTCTTAACGACATAACCCGATTGGACGGCGAAGCCGCACTTCTGTGGTTTGAGGGGGCGCTGAAGAAGTACTATGCGCCAAGATAGATGTTCCCAATGTGATGTGACTCTGCGAGTATGTGAAAATTAAAGGACGGTGCTCCTCGATAGTTTATGATCGTGCAGTGAGATTGGCGAAATATCGCTATTTCAAGTCAATTGCTGAATCATTAAAGCGACTCACCCCTAGTAGTGTAATTCATCCTGACGAATAGAAGAGATGAAAAGGAGAATTTTCAGATGGAATCTCCAATCGGAATATCGCAAGATGACCACATACTCTTGAAACTAGCGAAGACTTATCCGGTATTCACTGGTGACCTGACACCCCCTAACAGTAGGTACGATCTGCTTGAAGGCAGGTGGATTTCCTTGATGACTGGGACGTTCCTGTCCGATTCACCAAACTTACCCAGGATGATGACAAAAAAAGGGGATCCGGAAACTGGAGAAGACCAGAAGGCCGAATGAGATGAGTCGTATCATCACCCCCCAAGTCCTAATACTAACCAGTAGGTTTGACCTCTCCTGCGATTACGTGATTGCTGAACTCCGTCGCCTGGGAACGTCGTATTTTCGGCTAAATCACGAGGATTTGGACCATTTTGCCATCATAATGACGCCCGATCCGCCCGAAGTAATACTTCGGGCGGCAGATTTTACTGTCAAACTAAGTCCAAACATCCTTAAGTCAGTGTACTATAGGTTGGCGGTATACCCTAGAGAACCTAAGACTGACAAGCACTCCCTCCAGGAGCAATTGCGAAGGGCGCATGGTTCCATGTTCATGCGTAGTTTCATGGTCTTCGACTCATGTCTTTGGATTAATTCGCCTGTTGCGATTTACAAGGCAGAACACAAAGCTATTCAACTTCAAGCCGCACGCAGGCTAGGCTTTACCATCCCTGACACGGCTGTGACCAATGATGAGAAAGGTGTATTGCAAGCTGCAAACGGCAGTAATGCCGTTGCAGTGAAGGGGTTAGACACCGTTCTAGCATGGCGTGAAGGGATGGAGACATTCGGTTATACATCCATAATAGACCCATCCTCTGTGACGAAATCTGAGCTGTTTTCCACTCCAGTGATCGCCCAGCAACCTTTGAAGGATAAAATCGACATTCGCGTTACAGTTGTCGGGCAACGAGTATTCGCAGCGTCAATTACTAACAAAGGAGAGCCAATCCAAGGAGACTGGCGGCTCAAGAAAACGGATGCCGACGTTCGTTCATTTACTTTACCGTCCGAAACTACGGAGCGATGTCTTAAACTCGTGAAGGCGTTGGGACTGGAGTTTGGTGCCATAGACTTAGCTCTCCAGCAGGGCACATATTTCTTCCTTGAGATAAACCCGACAGGAGAGTGGGGATGGCTGATGAACGCGGAACTGCCGATAGCCAAGGCTTTAGCAGAGGTGCTATCCAGAGAGCGAGCAACGTAGTTTCATTTCTATGGGGCATAATCTCTTGTGAGTTGTTGACGCTAACTAAGGCTCATAGAGTCGTTGATGCTAAAATCGAGCGTCTCAGGGAATGTGACCTCATTGAAGCCTATGCGACTGACATCCGTATGTCTCTAACGATAGCGTCCTTAAACGAATATCTGAACAAAGAAATCTCTTGGCGCAGAGCGTCTGTTGAAGACAAGGCGAAGGTTCAGTTCCAAGTCTTCACTTTTGTGAGTGCCGCAATGTTCTTGGGTACTCCTTTCATACTCGCATCCAAGATGTTGCTTGTTCATATGTTCATATTATTTATGGTTTCTGTGTCGTTTGGGTACTTGCTCACCGGAATTATCCTCGCAATTAATGCTTTTCGTACTTCTGCGGTTGCTCTGATTTCTCTAGAAGAACAGACCGAAGATGAAGAAGGGCAAAAGCGAAGCCTTCTTAAAGCCATTGACTTGAATGAGGAATACACTAGGCAGAAAATTAACCTGTCTGATGTGAGTTCCAGCTGTATCCGAAACGGATTAGTCGTTTTTGCGATAGCATTCTTCGTATCACTCTTAACCTAACGGCGGCGGGGCGAAAGAGGCAACTCCATCACATAACATTAGCTTATTCAAACACCGCAGAATTGCTACGCTTTCGCATCGGGTGAGTGAGGTGGACCCAATAAATCGGACAGGTGGCTAAGAGAGAATCCCGCTCCGAGAATGAAGGAAGAAGAGGAGCAGGACAATGAAGCAGAGCAGGAAGAAGCACAGCCCGGGGTTCAAGGCCAAGGTTGCACTGGCCGCCCTCGGGGGAGAAGAGACCATTGCCCAGTTGTCCAGCCGGTATGAAGTTCATCCCACGCAGATTCACGCCTGGAAGACGGCCCTGATCGAGGGAGCGCCCGAGGTCTTCGGCAGGGGGCAGCACAAAGGCGGATAGGGAGCAGAAAGCGCTGACCGCGCATCTGTACCAGCAGATTGAGCAACTCAAGGTGGAGCGGGATTTTTTGTCGGGGAAGTCAGGGCTATGAGTCGGAGCGGGCACCTGGCTATGGTGGATCGAGCACACCCTGGGCTTTCGATGGTGAAACAGTGCCGTCTGTTGCAGCTCAGCCGTTCCGCGGTGTACTACCGATCGATGCCGACCAGGCCTGCGGACCGTCAGTTGATGGCCGGGATGGACCGGCAGTATCTGAAGACGCCCTACTACGGTCCTCGCAGGATGACGGCTCGGCTCAGAACACAGGGACATCGGGTCAACCGCAAGCGGGTGCAGAGGCTGATGCGGGCGATGGGTCTGGAAGCGATCTACCGCAAGCCCAACACCAGCAAGCCTGCGCCGGGACACAGGATATACCCTTACCTGCTGAAAGGAGTGACAGTCGACAGGGTCAATCAGGTCTGGGCAGCGGACATCACCTACCTGCCCATGTCCCGGGGCTTCCTGTATCTGGTGGCCATTATGGACTGGCACAGCCGTTACGTGCTGTCTTGGAGGCTGTCCAATACTCTGGAGGCGGACTTCTGCGTCGATGCCCTCAGGGAGGCCTTGGGCAGGGGAAAGCCGGAGATCTTCAACACCGACCAGGGAAGCCTTCAGTGGGTTGCTGGTGGAGCAGGGGATCAGGGTCAGCATGGATGGCAAGGGCAGATACCTGGACAACATCTTTGTGGAGCGTCTGTGGCGGAGCGTGAAGTACGAGGAGGTATATCTGAAAGCTTATCGCAATGGCAGTGAAGCGAGGAGAGGAATCGACGCATATCTGGCCTTTTACAATCGGGAGCGGCCACACCAGTCGCTGGGCTATCGGACTCCGTCTCAGGTGTTTGCGTCGGAAAGGCCACTTGTATGTTGTAAATGCTCCGCAGATAGTCCAATCTGTGGAGTGGCGGGAGGGGCGGACTTTACAGCGGGAGTCTCTCTTAACTTGGCCCCTTCGTTGTCCTAACTGTGGGCTCCACTTCATATCGTGATTCATCAGACTCCCTTTACGCGCCAGTCTCCAGCCTATAAACTTACCTCCCGTAAATGTCGAATTGGGGGAGTTCTATGGAGAATTACTCGTACCACGAGCTATTGAAGGAATTGCCGGACTGTGACGGTCTCTTTTGCCTTAGAGAAATCACGCCTAGCTCTCCAGTGGAGTTAAGATACGTCAAGGAAAGTGACGACGACTATCTAGGCAAAGCTTTCATCCCACCTAATTTGCCGGTTGTTGAAAGAGGTGTTGAACCCGACCGGTCCCAGATTCTAATAATTTCAGCTCCTGGAGCCGTCGGAAAAAGCACTTTGAGTAAATCTTTGGCGCTAGAAAAGGGAGCGATCCTCTATGATTTAGCCGCCACTGCGCCAGTTGGAAGTTCTTCATTTTCCGGCGCTCTCCTAAATGCGTTTGGGGGAGACCTCGCAGACCAGTTTTCTGAATACTTGTCAGAGGGATTACAGTTTGTCGTAATCGATGCCCTTGATGAAGGCCGTGTCAAAGTTACGGAGGATGCATTCCTAAGTTTTCTGGAGAACATAAGGAGGCTTGCAGAAAATGCCAAAGGTGTATGTTTCGTTCTGCTGGGAAGAACGCAGGTCGCCGAGGATGCATGGATAACACTTAACACAGAAAGCAACAGTTCACACTTACTGGCGATTGAATCGTTCGATAGGAAGCAAGCGGACGAGTACATAAATAAACGTATTGAATCTGAAAAGCGCACGCCTGTGTTTGAGGAATGTTGAGAATTGATATTCGAGCAACTTGCTTTTTCTGCGGGCCTTTCAGCGGAAAGTGGCAATCGAGAGTTTCTCCACTATCCTCCTGTGCTGGATGTAATAGTAGAGTTGCTTGACAATGAAACAAATTTTCAGACGTTGAAAAACGACCTAGAGGCGAGCGACTCGGGATTGCAGAATGAATCGCTCAATCTACTATGGACCGTCATAGACAGGATTCTGGAGCGAGAGCAAAAGGAGAAATTACTACCTATTGTCGAATCCAGATTTGCCGAACGAGCCAACCAACTACGGTGGGCAGGATGGGAATCCTTGTACACTTCTTCGGAACAATGCAAGAGGCTGTTGGGAAGGGTATTGAACGCCTCGGTCCCCTATACTCCGGACATGCTGCCTAATGACTTTAGGGACGAATATGAAGAAATCGTAATGGAGTCACTCCCCACACATCCATTTGTGCAGGGTGTTGATAGGTTCGCCAATTCAGTCTTTCGCTCTTATCTATTTGCAAGAGCACTGAGAGGCGACTTCGACGAGGACTTAAGGCTGCGTACAGCCGATGTACTGATGGCGCCCGAAAACTTACAGGCCAGAACAAGGTTGCTTGCCGAATTCTATCTGAGCTCGGAATCGCCAGAGCCAGCGGATTTCCAACGGATAGTGCCGGAACATCTTGGCATTCTATACGATTCGCTACTCAGTTCGGAAACCAACAGGCGTTACCTTCGGCTAACGATAGATGGTCCCGACCCCTCAGACTTAGAGGACACAGGATTTGAGGACTTGGTTGAAGGAGAGTTTGAGTTCCTTACTTTTGATTCAGAAGGAGAATTACTGGCCGACCCGTACACTATCCCATTTGTTATGAATATCACCCAGTCTTCACGGGTGTCGTTTACAAGATGGATCAGAGACTGCAACATAACATTGCCATGCTCGATAGAGTTTGGTACGAGTACCTCTCGCGAATTTGAGATTGGCTCTGGAGTTTATGTAAATTGCAAACATCTAAGCATTCGGTCTGAGGCTTTGAAAGTGGGTGGCAGAAGTAGGCGAACGTCTGAAGATGAAGACGATAGCAGCATTATTCTTGAAGCTAATTTTTGCGAATATCCCCCCGCAATGAACCGCCCCACTGTATATGACCCTGATCACTTTTTTGTATCTTGGCACGGCGCTGACATCTTTCCGTGGACAGAATACAGTACGGAACGCCGACGTGATTCCGTTGATGATGATGAATCCTTGCACATGGCATATATGAGGTTCAAGCGCATTGCTACAGCATTCCGTTCACGTGGCAAGGGCACGCTAGCTAGGACCTCAAGAAAAATCGAGCACCAACGGGTTCTGAAAGGTGACCTAGGAATGGAACTACTTCGCCAGCTCGTATCCGATGGTGTTCTCTTGAAGCAAGGCGGGCTCTATCAATGGAACTCTGAGAGGGCGGACGCCTTGCTGGGGGTATCGTGGCAAGACTTACGGAAGGGAGAATGGACACCGTCATTGCGCGATTACCTTACGAGTTTCATTCAGAACAACACGCGGCTATTTCCCAATTAGCAAGTTTGGGGGAATACGGGCAGACCTTGATCGAGAGTGTAGCGCCAGGCACATGCCACAGTGGATGATATGGGATGCGCCTATTTGCAAATTGACACGTACGCGTTGTCCCGTATTCGCAAGGAAAGACGCACTTTCCTTGCATTACGCACACCGGTCCATACCTGGACCACCCCCTTAACTCGGCCAACCTCCGCCCAGTTTGCAAGCATCTATCGGGCGAAGTGTTGCATATCGGATTCAGGCTGCAAATCTGGCCGACGTTCTGCGACGGTGCTGCTGCTGACTTTGCGGGCTGTCGAAGTCGAAAGACCGGCCACTGCGGTGTCTATACTGCGTAGTGCAGAGATAAAGCAAGGGAAAATGATAGAATTGACAAATACGAAATATGGGTGAGGTTGCAGAATGCCAATTGCGAATGTGAGAGACGCTTTTGAGGTCGGCGACAGACTTGACGACATCCTTGACGAAGGTGATGTGGAAAGACGTACCGGAAACGTTCGCGCTCTGTTTGTAGAAACTCTGGACTGGCAGTACACCGACGGCCTCGTTGCACTGCACAACAGCCGCGACGACAACCTGCCTTCTGACGCTCGCCTAATTGCGAGCAGAGACGGAACGAGCGCGGTCTATGTCGCATTGACCAACGCCGATACGGATAGAATTACCGCTGCTGCTGTGAACTCTGCCGTCCGCTCTTTGAGCGACACATTGTCCGATGAGCTGTTGCTATTGTTCGTAAACCGTTCCGGCGACCAGTTTCACATTATCCGACCTGACTTATCAAAAGCGCGTCCGCGTTTGCAGCGCATGATCGCGCGCCGTGGAGAGCACCATCGCACCATCGTGCAGCAGCTCGCCAATATGTGGGACGACTATGGGCGTAACGGAAAGACCGTCCACGAGGCAATAGTAAGGGCGTTTAGCGTCGAACCCGTTACTGCCGACTTCTTCCGCGAGTATCGACGCATCTTCGAGGATGCTAAGGTCGGCATCACAGGATTCGCTGACGAGCACAAACTTAACCTGTTCACTCAGACGCTCTTCAACCGCCTGATGTTCGTCTATTTCATATCACGCAAGGGCTGGCTCAAATTCGGTGGCGATACCGAATACCTAAACGCGCTCTGGCGTGACTATGAAAGCAACAGAACGGCTGACTCCAATTTTTATTGGGACAGGCTGCGACTACTATTTTTTGCTGGACTTAACAACCCGGAATCCGAAAACCTCACAGAATACCTGGATGCGCGTCGGCCCATCGGCAGCGTGCCATTCCTCAATGGCGGACTGTTCGAAGAAACCGACGTGGACGTGCGCTCCGACATATATGTGCCGGATGCCGCGATATTACCCATACTTCGGGACCTGTTCGATCGCTTCAACTTCACCGTCACGGAGTCCACGCCCTATGATACTGAAGTGGCAGTCGACCCCGAAATGCTCGGCAAGGTGTTCGAGGAACTGGTGAACGAGCGGAACGAATCCGGCGCTTACTATACGCCGCGCCCTGTCGTGTCGTTCATGTGCCGCGAGGCACTCAAGGGTTTCTTGACGAGCGCGGCAACAGGTCTATCTGATGATGCCATCAGCGGGTTCGTGGACGCCCAGGACACGAGTGGCATATCAATTTCCGACGCGCGCAAGATGGCCGCTGCACTGGAGAGTGTGACTGTGGTTGATCCTGCGTGTGGTTCGGGCGCATACTTGCTGGGTATGATGCAGGAGCTTGTAGACTTGCAGACTACGCTGTTCAACGCGGGTGCGGATGCCAAATCGATCTACGACTTGAAGTTAGAAATCATCCGGCGCAACCTCTACGGCGTGGATATTGACAAGTTCGCGGTAAATATCGCTCTGTTGCGCCTATGGCTTTCACTGGTCATCGAGTACGAAGGCGATAATCCAGAGCCGCTACCCAACCTCGACTTCAAGATAGCTTGTGGCGACAGTCTGCTCGCGCCCGACCCAAACCCTCGGAGGTATGGAGACTTGTTCGGTGATTTCATTCGGCAGTTCGACTTGGGCCGACTCAAAGACGAGCACATGCGGACTACCGAGCAGGCGGAAAAGGACAGCCTGAAAGCTGAGATAGAGGATGCCCGCCGGCAGATCAGGGGGATGCTCGGAGACGCCGCTGGAGACGACGTAATCGACTGGCGCGTGGAGTTCGCAGAAGTGATGGGAGATGGCGGCTTCGACATCGTGGTCGCCAATCCGCCGTATGTCCAATTGCAAAGAGATGGGGGCAGACTGGCGAATCTGTACAAGAATGCGGGCTATTCAACATTCGTTCGCAGCGGCGACATTTATCAACTCTTCTATGAGCGCGGATGCCAGATACTGAAGCCATCCACCGGGTTTATGGCGTACATTACATCCAACAGTTGGCTGAAAGCCGAATACGGCAAGCGTACCCGTCGCTACTTGTCAGAGAAGCACACACCATTGCAACTGATAGAGTTGGGCAAGGACGTGTTTGAAGCCGCTATCGTCGACTCCTGCATACTGCTGACGCGCACGGGCACGACTGACGACTATTCAAAGGTTGTCAGAGCGGTTGACATGGACAGAGTTGGCGGCGAGTTCCCGCCCTCAACTGAAGTGTGGGGACAAGCTCGTCCCAACGGCGACGAACCCTGGAGCATTCTGTCCAATGCCGAACAGGACATTATGGAAAAGATGCTGACAAAAGGAACGTCGCTCAAAGAATGGGATGTGACTATCAATCGCGGAGTAGTAACAGGCTACAACAAAGCGTTCATAATAGACACCGCGACGAAGGACGCCCTGATTGCTGTCGATCCTAAATCTGCCGAAATCATTAAGCCCGTTCTGCGGGGTCGAGACATTCAACGTTATCAGGCGGAATGGGTTGGATTGTGGTTGATTTACAGCCACTCTGAAACCGTTGAAGATGACTATCCAGCAATACGCGAATACTTGCTATCACATAAGGAACGGCTCTCAAAAAGGCGAGGAGGAGCTAATCAAAGAACAGGAGAGGTGCCTTATGAGTGGTGGCAACTGCAAGCTGATTACTACAATTCAGGCGCTTATCGAGAATTCGCCAAAGAGAAGTTATTCTGGATTGACCTGTCGGAGCAGGGGAGATTTTCTTATGACGCTGGCGAAATTTTCGGAGTGAATACCGTCTATATGATGTCGGGGCAGTCCATCAAATACTTGTGTGCAATACTCAATGCCACATTGACTACTTGGTTCATGAGGAATACTGCGCTGACATCGGGAATGGGTGTAACACGTTGGTTTCGCCCCTATGTGGAAACTATCCCCATCCCGCAAATTGCGAACGCCGAGCAGACCCCGTTCACCGCGCTGGTTGATGAAATCCTCGCCGCCAAGTCCGCTGACCCGCAGGCGGACACATCTGACTTGGAAGAGGAAATAGACTGGCTAGTCTATGACCTCTACGACTTGACGGACGAGGAAACGGCGATAATTGCTGACGCCTTCTGGGATGGCGAGGCGAGCGAAGAAGAAGAGGACGCCGCGTTGGTGCGAGCAATCGAAGAGGGATTGAGAAGCGAGCCCGTCCACATTGAAGAGGCTAAGAGCATCTTGCGGGAGCGGCATGAAGTTAGAAGTTAGGCGTAGTTTTACCCGCGACATCGAAGGAATCCGTAATCAGTCCCTGCTCAATAGAATCGATCGCAAAATCGATGAGATGGAAGCCGCCGACGCCATCACCGAAGTATCCAGCGTGAAGAAGCTCTCCTCGTCGAGCGGAAACGATTACCACGTGAGGATAGGCAACTATCGCCTGGGCTTCACGATTGAGGATGAAGTGGCGATACTGGTGAGGTTCGGCCATCGTAGCGACTTCTATCAGAGTTTTCCGTAGCTATGGCGATAGTATGCACCGGCACCCCATTTAGAGATTGCGTGCAATAATCTGTGGCGGGCACGGAGCGCGGAGCGTGTGAGAAAGTGAAGATGTTGGACTCTCAGTATCCAGTTCTGGACTTTTTCAAAGAAGAAGTTCTCACACACATTGGCATACAGGAATCAAATCGACCTGAGATTTCGGAAATGCAAGTCGATTGTCCTTGTTTGTCTATAGATGGTATAGCGGGTGTATGGGTGTCTCCAACCCACGGAGTGCGGTTTTGGTTTGAAACTGTCGATGATACCAAGGCCTCAGCATTCATCAATGCGATAGTTTTGGGTGTTAGTAACGTCTCGTTGTCATTGCATCAAAGCGGCAAGAGCCTGTTGGTCGATAAGGTCCAACTCTTACCTTCGCAACCAGTTTATGGTGACTATGCCTCGTTAGTTTTTGAAGGGAACGTATTGAATGCAGAAGTTTCTGGTTTGAAGTCAGTGCGCTTCCTGTTTACTAAGTGGAACTTTCCAGAGGAATACAGCAGCCCCGCCGCGCTCCCAATCATGAATGTTGACGGCTGGCGGTATGTATTTGAAGACATAGGCTACCAGGAGCACAGTGACCTCGAAGAGTCGCACTGCTTGTTTTTATCAAGAACGGACGGTGCAACATTTACGTCGTCAGAAGTAACGAGGGAATTGGATATATTCCAAAAATTCTTAGACACTGCCTTTACAGGAGTGTCTTGTTGTCCTCTTGGAGTGGGAATCGACAGGGATGATAGAATTATATGGGCCTTTAATCAATCACCATTGCTCGGAGGATTATTGGATTTCAATAGTCCTACAACTCCGCCCTTGAGCCATTTTTGGAATAAGAACTCCGACATAGCAGCAATTTACTCCACCTACAAGCTAAATTTGTTCGGTAGGACTGGTTCGGGGTTTTTGATGCAGTCGCTCAGGAAATACATGAGCATCCGTCACTTGCTAGGATTGGCTCATGAGCACAAAGCATACGACTTTTCCATACTCGCGTTTGACTCGTCAATGTCTTTGCTAGAAGGGATTTCGAAAATAACGCTCAGGAAGGAGTCCCCCGGAAATGTGCGCCCAAAGATACGGAGAAGGACTCATCAAGCCTTTGAGGAAACGGGTTCTTCTTTTCCGGTCATAGATAGCGAATGGTTAGGGTTGGTTGGCAATTGTCTCATCCATTATTTGGTGAAAGTCAGAAACGACTCCGCGCACATGAATTTTGACTACTTAGCGGATAGAGGTCGTGCTACCTTCGAGCTTGTTGATTTATCACTGCTAGTCTCCTGTTACTTGTTGGCGCGCGCAGTTTATGACGAATGCTGCACAGTATTGGGGAAAGATGTCCTAGCTCACTACAACCAGATGCCGTCCTTCAAGGTATCAGTGTCCAACAATGCAACTGTATGTAAGGACTGCAACTACTGAATATCTCAAAAAACAGCCTTGCTAAACTTCTCACTATACCCTACTGACATGACCCAAATTTCAGAAATAACAACTGCATTCATCTCTTACTCGTGGGATGACGAAGACCATAAATGTTGGGTACGCGACCTTGCTACAAGGCTGCGCGCAGATGGCGTCGACGCGATTTTGGATCGATGGGAAGTAGTTCCCGGTGATCAGATGCCAGCATTTATGGAGAACGCAATAACCAACAACGACTTCGTGATTGTCATCTGCACTCCAAACTACAAAGATAGATGCGACGATCGGCGCGGTGGCGTCGGTTATGAAGGCGACATTATGACGTCAGAAGCCCTCTATCAGGATAACGACAGGAAATTCATTCCTGTTTTGAGGAGTGGAATCTGGATTGAATCTGCGCCGACTTGGATGAGGGGCAAAAGGTATGTAGACTTGTCCGACTTCCCCAATTCGGAGGAAGGTTATGAAGAGTTGCTTCAGACTTTACTAGAGGCTAATGAAGGTCCACCTCCGATTGGAATGCCTCCGGTCAACATAATTCCAGCACAGCAAGCGTCTAATTCTTTGCAAGACTTCAGCAGTGATTCGTTTGATGGCTGGGAGGAAGCAACAGCGGACGAGAGCCCGGACTCCCCATTTCGCTTTCCGCACGGCCATTTTGAGATGGCCTTTGAATTGGTTGGTGCCAACCCAATCAGCAGCCTGAATGAGCTTAGACAAAGACTTGCAAGTGTCCACGCCCGTCTTCCTGCGGGACTTGAACTTTTCGGTGACTTGTCTCCGTATTGGGCACCCTACGCCTTAGAAAACGTCATAGAATATTGGAATGGTATCCCTGTCCTTAATGCTCAAGGCATAACGACTAGGCTATCTCCGGACGTATGCGAATTTTGGCGAGCAGCACCTGATGGCAAACTCTATATACTTAAGGGTTATCTTGAAGACCATAGGGGAGGAGGACAGCGAACAGTCACGCCTGGCGCAGTTTTCGATGTCAATATGCCGATTCTCAATACCGCGACTGGGATCTTATATGCGAGCAGATTTGCGGAAGTGTTAGACAATGTTGAGCGAATTGCTGTTCGTTGTCGTTTCACTGGACTATGTGGACGGGCGCTCGACGATGTGTTTTCGCCGATGTCCCTGTTCTCAATGATGCATAGGCATAATCCTAAGATTTGCCAAATGGACGAGGTGCCTCTTGAGCAAAAGATTCCTGTAGAGGATATTCGTGACGACCTGCCTAGAGTCGTTCATGAACTCTTGCAACCGCTCTACGAGAAGTTTAGCTTCTATCAATTGTCTCTTGAGCACGTCAGAGGCACCGTAGGTTCGTATTAACCTTGAGTCAATCACCATGAATATCCTCCATTCAACAACTGACCCCGACCTACTTACGCGCCTGAAGCAGATGCTCGACAGCGCCAATCGCGCCGACATCGCAGTGGGCTATTTCTTCGTCTCTGGCTTCGGCGCAGTCGCTGACGAACTCTCTCGTCTCGGCAAAATACGAATCCTCGTGGGACGCACCGACAGAGAAACTCTTGAGGCAGTCGCGCTAGGTCTCCAGCAGCAAGACGCACTCCGCACCAGACTGACGGTCGATTCGACCGTTCAGCGCAGCCAGCGCGACGTCTTTGCAAGGGAGGCGGTTGGCAGCATATCGACCGGCGTCTCCACACTGCCGCAGACAAACGATGCCCAGAGTTCGGTTTCGAAACTGCGGGACATGATTGGCGCAGGCTTCCTGGAAATACGGGCCTACCCAAAAGGACTACTACACGCCAAGGCATACCTGTGCTGGTACGAAAGTCACGCAGAACCGGGAGCCGCGATTGTGGGCTCTTCCAACTTCACGCTGGCGGGCTTCACGGGTAATACCGAACTGAATGTGCGGGTCACGGGAGACGCTGAGATGTCCGAGCTCTCGCACTGGTTCGACGCGCTATGGGCGGATTCGGTGGACATTACTCAGGCGCTCACATTCGAGCTAGATCGGTCTTGGGCAATAGCGCGGACACCGCCCTACCACGTCTATCTCAAGGCTCTGTACGAACTCTACGGCAGCGGAGTTTCAGATGACCCGGACCTGCCGCTTCCCACAGGCCCGGTCGATCTCGCCAACTTTCAGGTGGATGCCGTTCGCTGGGGTCTGAGCACGATAGACCGCTACGGTGGCTGTTACATTGGCGATGTCGTTGGCTTGGGCAAGACATACATTGGCGCAGAGCTGCTTC
>CAZWDM010000034.1:0-3189 GCA_964632415.1 uncultured Dehalococcoidia bacterium
AATCAGCCCGTGCGAGCCGGACTCAATCTGCCAGTCAACCAGGCGTCGCAGGGCGTCGATATCAACGCCCTCACCGCCTGAAGTAAACGGCGTTGCGAGGACCGTGTGGCTCCCGCGGAATGGCGCGTGATTAGGCATGCGGTGCCGCTCCTATTGATATAGCCATTTTAATCGTCAGCAATAGAAATCTATATCAAGACGAAACACGCATTTTGAATCGAGAAGGGTCAAGCCCTGCGTGCTCAATTATGAGTTGTGCATTCATCACGAGATAGATGCTGGAGTAATTTGACTCAATGAAAAAGGGCCCAATTTCCTTCTGTGCGGTAAAGTCATTTCCATTTGGGTGAGAAGGGTAATCGGAAACAACGTACCGACTGCCTCGCTGTACTCTGCAATCGTCTATGCTAAATCGACCACTCTCGTATAGCCAGCGAACGGTTTCAGTGGTCACTCTATACCATTGCCACTGTTCAAGTTGAACTGTACTGCTATCTGGAAACAGAATCTCAACTGTTGAAGGATCGCCACTCTCAGGGCGGAACTCGGTTAAGGGCGTCCAAACCGCGCCAGGTTCATCAGCCGGGAGAATGGGTGTTGATGGATATTGCTCATTCGAATTATGTTCGCGGACGTTAGCATGAACTATGTTCTGCGGTGCTGATATTAGCCCACCCCTAACTGCACTAGAACGCCAGAGTGCAAGGGCCCTCAGGCAGGTCTCAGTGGCCGAAACAGTCAAATCGAACTGCACAGTCAGTTTCTCGGCAATTCGGGCCATCTTGTGCGTTTCGTATATCTCCCATTGCCTGCCGTCTGTTACGGCAAAGTAGGCGATGCCGTCTTCGATGCAGTAGCCTATGCCTTGTGATGCCGCGTCTTGCAGCGGCGTTCCCAACTTCTTGGCTTCCACCATTATCATTGGCTTGCCGTCTTTCAATAGCGCGTAGTCAGCGTAACCCCTGCCAAGCCGATACTCAGGCATGACCAGCGCAGGATCTTCCGTATCCCAGCCGAGTTCGCGCAGCAGCGGATCGATCAACGCATAGCGAGTGAGGGCTTCGCTCTGTCTGAGTGCCGCACCGTGCTTGTCTATCCGCTCGTGAAGCGTTTCAACCAGTTCCAGCAGGCTTTCCAAGGGCATGCGACTTTCCTTTCATCGCCAGCGAATTGTCGCTGGTTTCGCGGATTATAGCACGGTGCCGCTGCGGTTATGTATAATCGCTTGGGTGCGGCAAGACCGCAGCGCATCGACTGAGATGTAAGGAGGGAAGCCATTGAGGAAGCCACATGTGTTTGCGGGCAATCCGCTTGATAGGGGTGAGGTCGAGCGTCGCGATGAGGAGTGGATTGAAGCGCAGGCGCAGGACCCGCAGAGTCAATACCTGCCATTCAATAACCTGAACGTGCTCCTTGGCGACGATCCCGCCCCAGCACTGGGCTGGCTGTCTCTGGATGGCATCCCGTCGGACGGCACTGTGAGCACACCGACACTGCTCGGCATGATGGACGGTTCGACGCACTTTGCCATTGAGGTAAACGAGGACGCCGCCGCGTTCATCGAGGACTGGTCTGGAATGCAGTTTGAAGACTGCAGGCGGGCGGGCGAGATTCTTCCCGGCCCCGAAGGCGGCATCGTCGCGCAGGCGAGGGCTCAGCTCGACTGGCACCGGAGGCACCGATTCTGCTCAGTTTGCGGCGTGGCGTCCGAAAAGCGGCGTGGCGGCCAGGTGCGCGTCTGTCCCGCGTGCAAGGCGCAGCACTTCCCTCGCACGGATCCCGTCGTAATCACGGTCGTGGAAGACAAGGAAGGCGACCGCTGCCTATTGGGGCAGTCGCGTGGCAGACTGCAGCGGATGAGGATGTACTCGGCGCTTGCGGGCTTCATGGACCAGGGAGAGGCGATTGAAGAGGCGGTGGCTCGCGAAATCATGGAAGAGGCGGGCATCGAAGTTAAGAATGTGCGCTACCATTCGTCGCAGCCTTGGCCCTTCCCATCCTCCCTGATGATCGGCTGCATCGCCGAGGCAGCGACCACCGAGATCAACATGGATGCCGAGGAGATGACCGACGTGCAGTGGTTCAGCCGGTCCGAGGTTCTGCTTGCGCTCGAAGGCAAGAGCGAACTGCTTTCCGTGCCGCAGCCGCTAGCCATCGCCCACCACCTGATCAAATCCTGGGCGTATGGCGAATAGATTTTGAAGGTGATTTAGCCGCCCTTCACAGACGCCCCCTCCTTCATGACGAGGGCAATGTTGGCCTGATCACGGAGGACTCCGATATCCTGCAGCGGGTCGCCTTTGACCGCCACAAGGTCGGCCGACTTACCTGCCTCGATAGTTCCAATGTCGTCCAGAAGGCCGATATTCTCTGCGGCATTGCGAGTGCCCGCCACTATTGCTTCCATCGGAGTCAGGCCGTACTCAACCATCAGCTCGAACTCGTGCGCGTTGTCGCCGTGAAAGACCATCGGCATCGCAGCATCAGTTGCCAGGGCGATCTTAACGCCCGCTTCCTTCGCAAGCCTGATCGTGTTGCGGGCATAGGTCTCCATACGCCTGATCTGCTCCTCAGAGCCGGGATATGTCCACAGTCCCTCCTCGATAGCGAGTGCCGCGGCGGGAACTACGGAGAGGGTAGGGCAGAGAAATGTCCCGAGCTCGGCCATCAGTGCGGCGGCCTCTTCGTCGAGTGGATAGCCATGCTCGATGGAGTCCACGCCGGCGCGGATGCAGTTCTTGATGCCGCCTGTGTGCGAGTGAGCGTGCGCCGCGACTTTAAGACCTGCGCTGTGCGCCTCCTCCACGCCGGGGATCAGCTCCTCGGTGGTGTATCCGGGCCGTCCCCTGAAAGGCGGTGACAGCGCGGGACGCGTACCGCCTATAATCTTGATGACGTCAGCGCCCGCAACTGCCTGGTATCTGATCGCCTTGAACACTTCGTCAGCACCGTCCGCGACTATCGCCATTCCACCATATTCAGTGCCGTGCCCGCCCGTGTGAGTGATTCCTTTGCCGGACGCCTGCATGCGGGGCCCGGCGATCTCGCCGGCAGCGACGGCGTCGCGAAGCGCGAAGATCTCGTTGGGCGCGCATAGATCGCGGACAGTGGTGAAGCCTGCATCAAGCGTCTTTCGCAGCGAATTAACTGCCTGCAGCAGGCTACGGCCTTTGATGTAGGCATCGTCGC
>CAZWDM010000034.1:3289-32035 GCA_964632415.1 uncultured Dehalococcoidia bacterium
CGAGGCGCCAGGCGCGGATCGGGATTGCCCATGATATGCACATGACAGTCGATGAACCCGGGCAGCAGCGTTTTGCCGCTCAGGTCGATTTCAGTCGCACCATTCGGCGCCTTCAGGGATTCGGCGCCAGCGATCTCTGAGATTCGACCGTCTGCTACCAGGACGGACTGGTTCTCGGCTGGCGCGCCGCCGTTGCCGTCAATGATGCGCGCGTTCTTTAGGAGCAGCGTCTGCGCCATCGTTTCTATCCCATCCCGCCCGTGATGCCTTCCGGAATGCGGCGGGCGGCCTCTTCGGTGAGCCACTTTCGATCAATCTTGTTGGTGCCTGACACCGGTATTTCGTCGAGGAAGAAGACGCGGCGCGGGTGAGCATAAGCGGGGCCGTTGGAGAAGAAGAACTGCTTCAACTCCATCTCGTCTGTATCCTCCCCCCTGTGCAGCACCACCCAGGCAACCGGCGCTTCACCCTTGACTTGGTGACTGGCTGAAACCACGCTTACATCCGCCACCGCAGGATGCTGCAGGATGATCGTCTCCACTTCCTTGGGGTACACGTTCTCGCCGCCGCAGTTGATCATGTCGTCAACGCGCCCCTGGAAGTATATGTAACCCTGCTCGTCGGCGTACACAAGGTCGCCCGACTTGACGAAGCCGTCAGGTGTAACCTTCTCCGCCGTTACATCAGGCTGCTTGTAGTAGCCGATCAGGTTAGGTGGCCCCTTGCTCCACAATTCGCCAACCTCGCCGGGTTCGCAGTCTCGGCTCTCGTCCTCGGGATCGACGACGCGAACTTCCACATCCATCACAGGCAAGCCGCAGCTGCCGAGTTTCTTGATGCCCCAGCGTGGAGACAGCACATTCGCGCCTGCTTCGGTGAGTCCGTAACTTTCAATGACCTCGCAGCCGAACACCCGATTAATCTCCTGCATCAACTCCTCCGGCACCGGGGCGGAGCCGCAGGACAGGTATTCGAAGGAGGATACGTCGTTCGCCTGCAGTGCCTCGCGCTCGGAGAGCATGAGGCTATACATCGACGGAGTGCCGGACATGAAGGTTGGCTTGTACCTGTCGATCGCCTCGATTACGGGGATTGCGGCGAAGTCCGGCAGGATTGCCGCGGAGCCGCCCACATATAGCATCGGCATAAGGCTGCCCCAGAGAGCATTGGCGTGGTAGAGGGGCCCAACGATGAGTGCGCGGTCGGATTGCACATTCATCATTGCGCGCACGCCGGAGCGTGCCGTCCACCACTTGCTCGCATGGCTGAGAAGACAGCCCTTCGGCCTCCCCGTGGAGCCGGATGTGTACATCATCATCGCGACATCGTCATCCTCGACTACCGCCGTAGTGAACCCGTCCTGTTCGGCTGCGAGCAGGGCTTCATAATCAAGCATTTCCGGCATGCTGCCGCCGACGAGCAGGGTGTGCTCGATGTTTGCGGCGGCACGCTGAACCGCTTGCGCCTTGTCCGCGAGGTCCTCATGTGCAATCAGGACGCGCGAGTCACTATGCTCGGCGATGTAGATCAGATTGTCGTTGCCCAGCTTGATGTTGGCGGGGACTGCGACCGCACCGATTCGTATGACGCCGTACAGGCTCTCCACGAAGCGGTAGTCGTTGGTCATTAGGAGCATTACCTTGTCGTCTCTTCCAATTCCGAGGCGGGACAATGCTGCGGCAACCTGCTGTGTCCTCGACTCCAGTTCCGCGTAGGTCAAAGAGACTTCGCCCTGGTGAATCGCGACCTTGTCAGGGTATAGCGCAACTGGACGCCAGAATAGTTCGCCGAAATTTCTGGATGCATGCTTTTCAACAGTCATGGCGTGATGATCACCTTTCCGAATATCTCTCTGTCTTCCAGCAGGCGGTGGCCCTCTGCAGTTTCCTCCAGAGGAAGAACCGCGCCTATGACGGGTATGATACTGCCCTCGCGCACTGCGTCAAGGAGCTCAACCAAGTCCTGCCTTCGCCAGCCGTCCGAGCCCAGTATGTCCATCTCCCGTCGCCAGATATAACGTATGTCGGTCGGAGGGTCGAATCCGGCGGTGGCACCGCAGGTGAGTATGCGCCCACCCAGCTTGACCGCCTTCAGGCTGCGAACCCAACTGTCGCCGCCGGTATAGTTCACCACAACATCGACGCCCTCGCCCCCTCTCATCCCACGGATGTAGCGATGAAACTCCGGGTGCTTGATATAGTTTACAGCGTGGTCTGCGCCTAGTTCCTTCAGTTGGCCAAGCTTTTCGTCACTACTCGCTGCGGCATACACCTCGCATCCCAGCATCTTCGCGATCTGCACCGCGCCCGTTCCGACGCCGCCGCTCGCTCCAAGGATGAGGACGCTCTCTCCGGCCTGCAGCCTACCCCTGGTAATCAACATGCGCCACGCGGTGCCGTATGCAATGGGCAACGCGGCGGCCTGCTCGTAGCTGACATCGTCGGGCAGGGGAATGGCGTTGTCAGCGGACACGGTGAAGTATTCGGAAAGCCCGCCTGTAACGCTCTCTCCGAGCGCGCCGCCGGTGCCATCAGGCATTGTAATGGCGGGATCGATCAACAAACGCTGGCCTGCACTGACCGATTGAACTCCCTCGCCCAGCGCAACGACTTTGCCCGCAATATCTCCACCGGACACCCGGGGCAGGTCGATGGGCAAGCCGGGCATTCCACGCCGCACGAATATGTCGAGATAGTTCAGCCCGACCGCTTTGACGCGGATCTTTATCTCGCCCGGTGCAGGTGCCGGGTCTGGAAGCTCTTCGAGGACGAGCTTGTCCCGCCCACCATGTTCGTGAATGACTACTGCACGCATCTGGTCTTCTACTCTAACTCTGTGTAAGCGTCTGGCGCGGCGGCGCGCTATTGACCAGTGTGGACCGGCCAACGGCAACGAGTCTTCCTTCCGTCGTCCGAATCTCGACATCGGCCACGCCTACGGTTCGCCCGGTCTTTACGGCTTTACCACGCGCAATCAGGTCGGTGTCGGGACCGACCATCCGCAGGTAGTCCACCTGCAGGTTCATGTTCGGCGCATCTTTGCCTGTACTGCTCATCATGGCGAAGCAAGTAGTGAGGTCAGCCAGCGTCGAGATTATCCCGCCGTGTACATTGAGCCTGTCGTCGGACGCGAGGAATTCCTCGCGAAACGGCATCCGCACTTCAACTTCTCCTGCGTCCGCGCGGAGCAGCTCCACGCCCAGCCAGCGGTGGTAGGGGGCTTCCTTCATTCGCTTTTGCAGGTCCATATCATCTTCCCCATCCGGTCTATCCATGTCAGCCCCGCTTATGACACTTCTTGCACAAAGTTCCTGTTGACCAGGTCCCAGTCGATTTCGTACCCAAGACCCGGTCCTGTTGGCGCGTACACCAACCCCTTGTCGTCAACCTCGATGTCCTCGACCAGCCCGTACTTGGCCGCGCCGCTGCAGGGGAAAACCTCGTAGTAATCGCAGTTGCGGATCGCCATAGTCACATGCAAGTCTGCGACATTGTTGAGAGAGTTGCCGCCGTGGTGGACCTCGAACTTCATGCCGAAACCCTCCGCCAGGTGCGCCGTCTTGATCAGAGGAGTTATGCCGCCTGACACGGCGACATCGCCGCGCAGAATGTCGGTGGCGTAGCTCTGAATCCAGTTCGCCATGCCGTAGAACCTGCCCGGAGCGAACTCGGTGGACATTATTGGTATGTCCAGCTTCTGACGCAGCTTGACATAGTTGTAGATGTCTTCCTCGCACAGGGGGTCCTCATACCAGAAGAAGTCGAGCTCCTCGATGGCGCGCCCAACGCGAACCGCATCTTCGTAACTGTAAGCCCACATGGAATCCAGCATTAGAACCATGTCGTCGCCGACTGCGTCTCGCACGGCACGGCATATCTCAATGTCCGCTGCTGGGTCGGCCTGCGGATGAATCTTGTGAGCGGTCCAGCCGAGTGACTGAAAGTACTTCGCTTCCTCTGCGTACTCCTCGGCGGTCGCGTGCCACGCCGTGCTCGAGTACGCGGGCACGCTGTACCGGCAGGTGCCGATGAGCTGGTGAATCGGCAATCCGGCAGCCTTGCCCGCGATATCCCACAGGGCAACATCGATCGCGCCGATGGCTTCCGTGGTCACGCGGCGATTCTCACGCCACATCTTCCACCAGATTGCGCCTCTTTCCATTGGGTCCCTGCCCATCACAATTGGCTTGAGGAACTTCACCAATGGACCGACGTAATCGTCGGCTCCCTTGTAAGGCGAACCCAGGAAGGCGTTCCCGGTGATGCCCTCGTCCGTCTCAACGGTGAGAACGCCCAGAAGAATGTCGCCGCCGAACTTCGTGCCGGAGCCGCCGCCCATACCCGTTGCCCAGGCCTCCTGCTCCCAATTCATCAATGTTACTTTGACGTCGGTCACCTTCATGTGTAGCTCCCTGCGGTTCTTGTCTGATATCGAATGTAATGTATTACAGCGGCGGCATTGATTTCAATTGCATCCCTTGTTTGTAACAACCGATTGAGCGCAAAATGAAATGCGCCCAGCGGACGCTGGACGCATGAGATTCAAGCTTCTATGCGGTATGGCAGTTAGTCGGCTGCCGCGTGCTCGTACCACTCCGGGCCCTCTTCACCCGGCTCCGGCAGCACATGGCCGCCTTCCATGGTCTGGGACGCTTTGCCCTCGTAAATCTTGCCCTCGATGTCGTCAGGGGAAATGCCGGTTATCTCGACAAACGCACCGACGAGGTCTTTCAGCAGCTTCTGCTTGACCTCCTCAGGCCTGCCTGCGCGGTTGCGGCCGTCCATGAAGTAGGGGGCGTCGCTGTCATAGCCCGTGCTGCCGCCCTCGGCGTACTCAACGAATTCACAGTGTACGAAGGTGCGAGGAGCGCCTGTGCTGCCGCAGTGAATGTCAGTGAACGCCTTGGCAACTGCCTGCCTCTTCTCGAAATCGACTGAACCTTCGGGTACGATGCACTTGTAATACGGCATTGCCTATCCTTTCTTTACGATGCCCTTCTGTCGATAAATCACCGGTTTGTAGCCTGACTGCAGGCTAACTCGGATCTCTCACTGAAACAAGAAACTCTTCAACATCACATCCCGTCTCACCCATCCACATGTTCATTATCTGCGTCATAAGATCAACGCGGGTCTCCTGATCTATTGCATCTGTGAGCTGCCCGCCGACGGTCGAAGTTGTGGACACTTCTCCACCGCGGAAGCCAAAGCCATGCCGGACTTCGTAATACTCGACGCCTATCCCTTCTGCGTCGATGTCCAGCACCGAAGCGCTGATACGCCTGATTTCGGCGGCAAGCTTCTCGCGAAGATCGTCGGGCACGATGCCTTCCTGCACAATACATCTGTAGTTGATATTCATTGGGCTGTCCGACTCCCTCTAATGCGGTATACGCCGCAATCGAGACTATCACAGCCCCTCTGAGTCCTGCAAATGCCCTTGAAGGACGAATCTGACTGGAACATACGCCCATCTCGGACTGCCCGCGCGCGCATATCTGCAGCAGTAATCTGGTATAGAATTGTCTGCGACACAATAGGCTATATGTAGCTCGGCAAGCCTCGAAAGGGATCAATCAATGTTATTTCTCGTAATCAGCAGCCCACATCCCACGCGTCCTTCTGAAGTACGTGAGACAAGAAAGAAGTACTGGCCGTGGGCGCAGGACAAGCTTGACAGGGGGCTCGCCCGCGCCTTCTATGCTCGCACGGGCAGGGGAGCCGTGGCACTGTTCGAGGTCGGATCAAACGAAGAACTTCACCGCCTGCTGACGGAGTGGTCTGAAATGATCCCTGCCGAGTTCGACATCTATCCGCTGCTTGATCCCGATGCTGCAGTGCAGTTCCTGAACGAGGGCTAGTCGGAGTAGCCGGTCAGCTCGACATAGCCGCTGCCGCTCACGGGCTGCTCGCTTGAAGTGCCTTCGATGCGAACGGCACCCTCCCAGTACCGGACTATGGTGTCAAGCTCCTGGTCGCTGACATAAGGCGTGATTTCAAGGTCCAGCCCCTCACTTGGCATCCTGAACCGCCAGCGCGAGGGGTATTCGCCGCCCCGCGGACTTCGCCATCTATCGAGCACATCAAGTGAGATTTCGCCCGGCTCTATTGTCCTGTGGCTGCCATCTGCTTCAACGATGGTGCCGAGTTGGAAGCCGATTCCTCCTAACTTTTGAGAGCGCAGTACGCCGTGCATGACATCGCGCCCGTCGGACAACTGCAAAGCAAACCAGTCCCAGCCCTCGTGCTCGTCCGACAACTGCGCAGAGCTCCACTCCCTGTCCAGCCAGCTCATCCCTGTTACGGCGTGGGCCTCTCCGTGCAGCGCGATCGTGCCTTCCGTTGGCATGCGCGTTACCGAATAATAGTAGGACGCTTCACCGGTGTTGTTGCCCTTCCGACTGAATCCGTCTTCGCCATTCGGAATCACTCCCTTGACGCTGTCCAATACGAGGTCAATCTCGATCTCGCCTTGGGCGGCTTGGAGTCGCATCGGGAACGTGGAGTCGCCCGTTTCCGTGACGGACCAGTCCTCAAGCCAGACGCGGAACGGGTCTGCGACCGCTCCCGTTAGTCCCAGCGCGTCCCGACTGTACCGCTCGAAGAAATGAAACTCTTCGTTCTCCACATCCGTCAGGGCAAAGTGCGCCGAGTACATCTGGTGCGCCGCCCACTCCGAGGTTCGCCTGGCATCGTTGGGAGTCAGCCCGATCCTGAAGAAGGTGAGTTCGTATCCGAAGTGTCTGCCTTCCGGCGTATCCAGATTGCCGGTGTAGTACCACCATTCCAGCGCAAACTCGGGGTGCGGGCCGTGATCGTCAGGAAAGGTGAACTCTCGTGGCTCGGTAACACTCTTGAAGCCTGCATCTCGGTAGTTCAGTGCATCGGAGAGAGACAAACTCGCGGCAACCTCGTCTGTGCTGTCTGCTCGCGTAATCGCGTACACGGTAACTCCAAGAACAGCAACGACGGCACTGAGAGCCATGACAATCACAAGCAGTCGCGTCACGCTACTCCTCATGCAGCACCTCCGCAGGGGAAGAGCGAGACATCTTGAAAGATGGATAGATCGATGCCAGGAGGGCCGCAACAACCGCAATCACGACCGCCTGCGCCAGTACGAGCGGATATATCTCCATGTCCATTGACCAGCCGAACGACCTGCGGTTAACCACGAATATCAACACGGCGCCCTGCATCAAGCCTAATGGCACGGCCAGCAGACCCGCAGCCACTCCCATAACTCCTGTCTGCGATGTGAAGAGCAGCCAGACCTGCCTCGGCGTAAAGCCGATAGCCCTGAGTGTGCCGAACTCGGTGGAGCGCTCCATCTGTATCGCCATCAGGGCGCTCAGCACTCCCACGAATGCCACAGCAATCGACAGGGCATGTACAACCGACGTTATCGCGAAACTGCGCTCGAAAACGTCAAGCGCGGCAGCCTTCAACTCAGCATTGGATCGAATTTCCACATCCGCATCGCGGCCTATGGCACTGCGAATGTCAAATTTCAACGCATCGATGCCGACGCCCTCGGCTGCGGTTACGCCAATCCCGGTGACTTTGTGGTCATTCCAGAAGCGGTCATACGCATTGCGGCTCATCATAATCTTGCCGTTCGCCGAATTGCGGTAATCGTAGTAGATGCCGGCGACACGAAAATCTCGCTGTCCTTCCTTCGTATTGAGCCTGATAGAGGAGCCGACTTCGACTTCGTTGTGGTATGCGTAGGGCTCGGATACTGCCACGGCGTCGCCATTCTGCAGGTCGTCCCATATTGCTGCCGGGTCACCCTCTTTGAAGGAGTTAAATCGCACAAAGTTCTCTAGTGTCGTGTCGAATACAAGAAGCTCCTTGTCACCGTCCGGCGAATTTACGCGGGCGTTGCGAACGGTGCGAACGGTGCCAACTGAATCGAGAGAACGGATCTTCTCGGCAATATCTGGGGATAGGCCGGCCTCCGCGGTCTGTGAGCTGAATGACGCCGACGAGATGTAGATGTCGGAACCAAGCGAATCGTCCAGCCATTCCACAACCGTGCCGCGAAAGCTCTCCACCATCGTATCGATTGACACCGTGATGGAAACCGCGATCGCAAGGGCAGCAATCGCGACGGCAGTTCGGCTCATCGACGCCGCGATTCCCCTCGCTACCATTGCCCCCATGGAGCCGAAAATCCGAGACATTGCTGGTGCTAGCACTCTACCCAGCAGAATTATCCATACAGGTGTCAGCATTGCGTAACCAAGGACGAGCGCCCCCACACCAATGAATGCCAGCATAAGCAACTTCGTGGGCGCAAATACCAGTACGGCGCCCACAGCCATTAGCACTAAGCCGGCACCCGTCGCCAAGGGTGCGATACTCCTGTAGCGCCTTTCCAGGCTCGACCGAGACAGAGTGTCGCTTGCGGGCACGCCGGTCGCCTCGAAAGCGGGAACCAGCGCGGCTGCCAGGGTGGCAAGTAATCCCAGTAGCGCGCCTTTCAGTAGGGAAGTGGCTGGAATCGCAAGGTCCTGCACGGATGCAACAAAGAACAGATCGGTGATCGTCTGGATGATGATGCTAAGGATGCCGCGTCCTATAACTATTCCCAGCAATACGCCAATGACAGAGCTGACGGCCCCTATCAGGAGTGCTTCGCTGAGGACCAGAGTAAATATCTGCCGCTTGGTTACGCCGACTGCCCGCAATGCCCCAATGACCGGACGGCGCTGTACGACTGAGAACGCCATGGCGTTGTATATCAGGAACGCGCCAACTATCAGCCCAAGCAGGCTTATGACGAACAGATTATCGTCGAAGGACTGCGTAAGGTCGTCGATCACGCCCGCCCGTGCCTGCGAACTGACGATAGTCGCTTCTGGAGGAAGTACGGAGCTTACTTGCTCCACCAGGGCCGTTCCCTGATCGCCCGGTGGCAGGATAAGGTCTATTCGGCTCAGGCGACCCTCGAAGTCCATCAGCTCCTGCGCAGTAGCGATGTCCGCTATTAGGAGGCCCTTCAGCGTTTCGCTGCTAAGGCTGTTCCTGGGTGTGATCAGTCCAGCGATCTCAATCGTGTGCTCCGTGTCCGAAATTCGCATCCGCACCGTGTCTCCGGCACCAACCCCTAGCGAATTTGCAGTCTGCACAGACATAAGTACAGTGTTTGGCGACGATAGGATGAATGGGGCATTTCGAGCAGGCGCATTTGCCCTTGCTGCCAGACTTGTGGCTTCGGCGTAGGGTCGGAACTGCGCGTCGGCAAGCGGATCGATTCCCAGCAGTCGCGAGGCAGAGAAATCATCATTTTCGCCTACCGGGAAGGCATGGCCTTCGACCACGGGCGCGGAACTCCTTATCCCGAGGTCAAGTCGCAGCGTGCGGTACACGTCCTCCGGCAGACCTTCGGGACCGCCGATGATGTGATGTGTTGCCTTGCCACTGACAGCGCTGCTGGAGAGCCGGAACGCATGCTTCGCGCTCTGGTTTCCCAGGTCGATTGCCACCACCACGGCGACGCCCAGTGTAATGCCCAGCACCGAAAGCGCCGTCTGCCACGGGCGACTGAGCAGGTAGCGGAGGCTCGATAGCCAGAGCGTCGTACTCACTGGAATCGCGTCCTACGCGGTGACATGCTAACGACCTGCAAACGAATTCGAACCGGAATGCGCTTGCTCCCCAGCGTGCTCAATCAGGTGACCACCATCGATCACAAGAACTCTGCTCGCGATTTCTACGACCTCGTCGCTGTGCGAAACGATTAACATCGTCCTGCCGCTCGCCTCTACGAGGTCCCTAAGCAGCGACACAATGCCCCGGCCCGTATCTGAGTCGAGATTTCCCGTGGGCTCGTCGGCAAGAATCAGCGGAGGATCGTGTACGAGGGCGCGCGCTATAGCCACTCGCTGCTGTTCTCCGCCTGATAGCCTGTCCGGGTAGCTTTCAGCGCGGTCCTCCATGCTGACCTGCTCCAGCAGCCGAACAACTCTCTTCTGAGCATCCGCGCCCGGATATCCGTTTAACTGAAGTGGCAGCAGCAGGTTTTCCCGCACATTCAGGGTGGGTATGAGATTGAAGAACTGGAACACAAAGCCGATGTTTTTCCGCCTGAATAGGGTGCGCTCATTCTCCGAGAGTCCGGTGATGGGGGTCGAATCGATTATCACCTCCCCGCTCGTCGGCGTGTCGATTCCGCTTATGAGGTTCAGGATCGTGGTCTTGCCGGAGCCGCTCGGTCCGGCGAGCGCAACCAGTTCTCCCTGGTGGATTACGCATTCAGCGCGCTCGATTACGGTGCGCGGACCGGCTTCGTCCCGGTAGCTCTTCGTCAGGCCGCGCATCTCCACCATCGGCCTCACAGCAACACCTCGTATGTCGGCGCGCCCATGTAAACGCGATGCGGCTTACGCCGAGTCCGTGGTTGGTCCTTCAATGTATGAATTATCCCGGTGCTCCTGGTCGAAGTTTGAGCGCGCATGTCTGTTAATTCCTTTATAACACAAGAAAGCCAACAGTCGATTTGCACTGAATGAAAATCGCTTAGGTTCGGCAGACTGGCGCAGGATAAATGGTCTGCTTTCAAGAGGAATGTTAGGTTAAGCCGGTAATGATATATTAGGGCAACCTTCACGATATTCGAGACGCTTACTCTGCGAAGGAGGACTTGAATGGCTGCTTACGACGACTACACGGCGTACTTCAACGGCGAATGGATTCCGTACAAGGATGTGCGAATTTCTCCCGATGACAGGGAATTCATGGTGGCTGATGTGGTCTTCGACATCGGACGCACATTCAACGGCGTGCCGTTCGTTCTTGAAAGGCACATCGACAGGCTGTATCGCTCCCTGAAATATCTTCGCATCGACTGTGGCCTCAGCCCGGAGGAGATGACCGCACTCTGCCGCGAGGGCGTGCGACTGAACGAGGACAGGCTGGACACTGCAGGGGACTTTTCGATAAACCCCTTCGTGACCAGGGGCGCACAATCGAGGCGTATTGGAGAGGCAGGTCCCGCGACGGTATGCATCAGCATCAAGCCGGTGGCGTTCGCCTCCTTCGCACACTTCTACACGGAGGGCGCGCACGGGGTGATTGCCCGCACACGAAGCTACAGCAGCCAGGTAATGGACCCCAAGGTCAAGCACCATAGCCGCCTGAACTTCGTACAGGCAGAGCTCGAGGTTGCCGACGTTGACCCGGACGCACAACCAATCCTGCTCGATGATGCCGGCAACCTGACGGAGGGCATCGGCTACAATCTGTTCCTCGTAAAGGACGGCGTGCTCAAAACGCCTACCGACCGCAGCATTCTGCAGGGGATCTCGCGTGGTGTGCTTATCGAGCTTGCCGAGCGGCTGGATATCCCGTTCAGCGAGGAGGACCTGCAGCCATACGACCTGTACACTGCTGACGAGGTGTTCTTCTCTCGCACCAGCCCGCGCATTGTCCCAGTGAGCCGCGTCGATAACCGCAGTGTAGGCGACGAATGTCCTGGCCCGGTGACCCGCCAGCTTCTCAGCGCACACAGCGAAATGGTAGGCGTGGACATCGTGGACCAGGCGATCCACTACGCCAATTTCAGCGGATAACTCCGTCTGCGCGGGAAGGCAGGGTGGCGATTAGCCCGTCGGGTATGTAGAATAATGCCGCCGACGCTTGGATCATTGCGTCACTTTACAGGGAAGGTCTGAGAATAGAATGTTAGTCAGATACTCACAGAAGATTGCTCTTATCGCTGCAGCAGCGCTTGGATTGCTCGCTCTGGTGTCTTGTTCCAGCGAGCCGGAGTTGGGCGCGCCGAAAACTCCCGCCGCCGCGACTGCTGCCCCAGCGCAGCCGGCCGCCGCTGCGCCGGCTCCGCCTGCAGAGCCTGCTATGAAAAAGTGGGACTCCCCGCCGGCGATGTCGATAGACACGAGCAAGGACTACAAGGCTGTTATCGAACTGGAGAAGGGCGGGGAAATTGTCATCGATCTGTTCGAGGACGGCGCGCCGACGACAGTGAACAACTTCGTTTTCCTCGCAAGAGAAGGATTCTACGACGGCGTAACATTCCATCGTGTCCTGGAAGGGTTCATGGCGCAGACCGGCGACCCGACAGGAACGGGTGGAGGAGGCCCGGGCTACAGGTTCAATAACGAGCTGAGCCCCGACCTCAGGCACGACGGGCCGGGTATTTTGTCAATGGCGAACGCGGGACTGCGCAACGGTCAGGGCACCAATGGAAGCCAGTTCTTCATAACATTCCGCGAGACCCACTTCCTTGACGGCTATAACCTCGACGGCTCCGAGAAGGACTGTGGGGCGGAGTCCTGTCACTCCGTATTTGGCAAGGTGGATGACGCCAGCATGGAAACCGTGATGAGTATAAGCCTGCGCGACCCGGGCAGCGCAACCACCCCGGGCGATTTAATCAAGACGATCAGAATAGAAGAAAATTAGACAACACCGACTGAATGGAGGAATTGTGGCAAGCAAGCAATACAGCGCTCCCCCTGAGATGGGTATTGATGGGAGCAAGAAGTACACCGCTACTATCGAGTTGGAAAAGGGCGGCGAGATCGAAATCGAGCTGTTCGCGGCGGAAGCGCCAGTTACGGTCAACAACTTCGTCTTTCTCGCAAGGGAAGGCTACTACGACGGCGTGACATTCCATCGTGTCATCCCCGGATTCATGGCGCAGGGTGGCGACCCCACCGGCTCCGGTAGCGGTGGCCCCGGCTACCAGTTCGACGACGAATTCCACCCGAACCTTCGGCACGACACGCCGGGCGTACTTTCGATGGCTAATGCGGGAGTGCGCGGAGGGCGCGGCACCAACGGGAGCCAGTTCTTCATAACCTTTGTGCCCACCCCACACCTCGATGACCACCACTCGGTATTTGGCAAGGTCGTGTCGGGCATGGATGTCGTTAACGGTATCGCCGTGCGCGACCCAATGCGCCAGCAAACCCCGGGCGATGCGATGAAGACTATTCGCATCGACGAATCCGAATAGGGGAGTACGAAGTAGCAGAAGTTTGACGAAAATGTAGGGGCGCTGGCGAGTATACCGCCAGCGCCCCTATGTTTATGCCTGGTTGAGGCCGAGTTCAGGATTGTTCGCTTAGTCGTCTCCCACCACGGGAGCGATGTACGGCTCTACCTCGTCAATCGGCGGCGTGAGGTGCAGACTGAATAGTTTGCCCTGCGTCCCAATCCAGGACTGATTGCCGGCGGTGAGCTCTTCACCGCTGATCAGCGGCCTGTTGTTCACCCGGATGCTGGGCTCCGTCTGAGCGCTGCGTATCTCTACCTCTTCACTGGTGAAGTGGAACGACAAGCCTTGCAACTCAGGGATTCCCAACTCCTCTCCGAGCAGCAGGTTCTTATGTGACACCAGAGTCATGAACGAACGCTCAATCGTCGAGAAGTCCACTAGCAGGTCGCCCGAATCGTCGTAGATGTAACCGAATGGCTTTGGCCGGGTCAGTCCGTAAACCGCGTAACCTATCGCAGCCAGTGCCAGCACCGCTGCCAGGCTCGCCACTGAAATGATGGCGATGATCAGAGGCAGGTCGGAGCTTTCCTCCGGCGCGGGCGGTTCGACCACCGGCGGTGCGGGAGGCGGTGCCGGAGCCGGTTCAGGCGCGGGAGGCGGTGCCTGCTGCACTATCACGGGCTGAGGCCGCGCCGGGGCCGGCGGATACGACGACAGCACTGCCGAGTCGGAAGTGAACATGTAGTCGCGTGCCGCGTACTCCATATTGAGGTTGAACAGAACCGTGTGGAACTCTTCATTCTCCGGTGTGAATACGATGTCAAATGCCGAGGCATGTGCTGCGTTCAGCAGTTCCTGTGGAACCAGCTCGATCGTACCGGCTCCGCTTGCGGAAGAAATTTCCGCCGACAGCAGGCTCGTCGGGATCGCGTAGGGCTGGCCGTTGACCTTGACATCGGCGGTGCCGATTACCACTCGCTCGCCGGGCACTAGCGCTTCAGTGTGAGCGAGATGGACATCGAGTACCGGGAATGCCTGCGCCGACACCGACCTGTGCGTGGAGATGGTGTGCCGGTGCTGCGGCCAGTGAAGTTCCAGCTCGACCTTGTAGTCGCCCTCGTACAGCAGAGCGGGCACCGTTGCCGAGTAGTAGGCGTCGCCGGCGACCGCATCGCCGAACTCGCCGTTGTCATTCAGCGTGTAGGTGAAAGTCTGTGCCGTGGGAGCGACAATTGTGGCGCGTAGCTCGGCGTCCGGCACGGCAACGCGCTCCAGTCCGTCAGATATGTAAACGACGAACTCGGTGCTCTGGTCGTGCGGTATCGTATCGAAGGATACGAAGTGGATGTCCAGCTTGTTCTTAGGATAGTGCCACGCCGAAATGAAGCCGTCACCGCCGCGAACGTCAACTGTCCATTCGCCGGGGGCGGGATCGGTCAGGGTCCAGATGACGACATGAGGCGTCTCCACGACTCCGGATAGAGCGCGGTCCCCTTCAGAGGCCTTTGCCCCGGAGGGGTTGTGCAGGACCAGGGATCCGGCGCTGCCCTGCTTGAAGAACACCAGGGAAGATTCCGTGGTGCTCGGCGGGATCTCAAGCGAAGCGGTGAAAACATCATTGGGAGCCAGCTGGTCCTGGCCAATCTCGAAGAGAGTCCCTTTCGCGTCCTCACTGAGGATCTTGTCCGCAATCAGCTTCAGTTCCTGCGGTGTGGATAGCGGCAGGATGTCTCCGCCTGTGCCACCGGAGACGGTCCGCATGAAGTCCTTGGCGTACGTTGAAGAACCCGGAAGCGAAACGCTGACTACCTGCCAGCCTTCGTCGTTCAGGCCGCTGATCGTCTCGCCAAGAGGATATTCCTCAGATGGCGCGTCCCCATCGAGTTCACCGCCCGAAATGACGTAAACGGTCGATCCGTCGCCGGCCCCCTCGAATCTCATTAGCTCGTGCGCATAAGAAAGAGGCGATGACAGATCTTCGACTCGGACAGAGGAGGAATCTTCGATCCGGCCTATGACCTCTCGGTATGTGCTCTTGTGTTCGGCGCTGCCGGCAATTGCCGGCCCCAGGGCTTCATCATCGCCTGTGACTATGAAGCCGATGTTCTGGTCGGCGCGCAGTTCGGACAGCAGCCCTATGAACGAAATCGCCAGATCTCTGTTGAGTTCCGACATTCCTGTGGCGTGCCTGTCGACTATGACTATGTCCAGCGGCTCGCTGCTCTGAGCGCGCAGCAGACCGGTCTGGCTTGCCGACCACGAAAGTATTAGTATTGCAGCCAATGCAAATGCTACGTAGATTTTTTTCATCTTCCACCTCCGTACAAGTCAGAATTACACAAGTAAAAAAAGTGCTTCAACGCATATTTAGTCCTTTTTTGGACTTCAATAGGAAATTTGTATCAGAATCTTCTGAAAATCTGACTAAATTCTTTCTGAGCGAAGGGTGGAAGGGACGGATGGGCAGGGCTGATTCTTGGCGTGCATTTGCTGCCGTTTCTCTGTCGCTGATGATCTCAGCTTCACTCGCCGCGTGCGGGAACGCTGAGGACGGCATGGAAGGGGGAGATGCGCCTCCGCTGGAGACGATTAGAGGGATGGTTCTGCAGGTGGAGCCGGAGTCCCTGATTTCACTCGCCGCGCTTGAAGTTCAAGACTCCGCCGGTGACATCTGGCGCTTCGAGGGCAGGGGAAAGGTCGTGCCGGGCTTTACGCCCTCCCACCTGAACGAGCATAAGCTGCTGGGACAAGAGATAGGCGTAACCTTCTACCGTGAAGGCCAGGCGCTGGTGTTATACGACATCACTGACTAGCTTCTCGCGCACGCTGCGCCCGACGAATGCTGTAGATCACATACGCCGAGCCCCCGAGTATGGCAAGGGTGACAAGCGCCAGCATGAGCATTCCTTCGACGCTCGGAACTGAAGCCGCTTCCGCGATGTTGATCGGTGTGGTCGCAGTCACCAAACCGTGCTCCGCAGTCTCAATCTTGGTCAGCAGTGACCACTGACCCGCGCTGCGGAATATGATGTTGCCCTTGTAATGTATCGGAGTTGCAGGATCGTTCAGCGCCGGGGTTTGGTAGGTGGGCTCTCCTTCGGGATTGTACGCTACGATGAGCACGCTGGCGTTCTCCACAAGAGCCTGCGTCGCCGGGTCATGTATAGTGACGCCGAAGTGTACCGTGCCAACCTTGGGCTTGTGGGGCTGAACAGTGATGATGATTTCGTATGGACCGGCAGGCCCGCGGTGCAACTGAAGTGGCTTATCGAATACGGAGATCCGTTCGCCGGGCGTCTGCCCCATCAAGAACACGGCTGCGATAAGCAGAGCCGTGATGTTAACAAGCAGTCGGACACCACCTTGTCTGGCGTTGGAGCGTCGCGTACAGGTCGTGAAGGCGAATGAGCGCAATTGGCGTGCTTATGCTGGGCGATGCTGTGTAGGAGTGGGCTTGCCAGGGATCGAACCTGGGACCAATCGGTTATGAGCCGACCGCTCTGCCGCTGAGCTACAAGCCCCTATAGTGTGAATTTAGACTAACGAACCGCTACGCTCACTGTCAAGGATTGCATTAGAGGTGGGCATAGTTGCCACAGATTATCCACTCTCCCTAGGGGAGAGGGTTAGGGTGAGGGGTAACGGTTGAATTATGCCCATCTCAAGATTGCAGGTGCGAACGGCAGTGGCTCGTTTTGTCCGATCCCTAGTCGGCGTTGAGAAAGCGCCTCCAGTCGCGGTCGGCAATTGCGGATAGCAGATGAGAGCGATGCTGCACCACGTTCGTGCCTCCAATCAGCAGCGTCAACCCAATTGACAGTGCGATGAGACCGGGGGATTGCCCTGTGATGATGGCTAGTGCGTTGAAGGCAAGAAGCGTGAATCCGGCGGACCAGAATATGTGACGCGTCAGCGCAAGCATGACAATCCCGACAACCGCCGAAATCGCCGTTAGCTGCCATAGTAGCACCGCAGAAACGCCTATCGCCGTCGCAGCGCCCTTGCCGCCGCGGAGCATCAGAAAGGGTGAGAAGTTATGACCGAGTACCGCTGCAAACGCAGCGCCGTACACGGCAAGGTCAGACACACCCAGCTGACGCGCGACCACCACTGCCGCAATGCCCTTGCCAGCGTCCACGACGAATACGAGGACGCCATATCCCTTGCCCACTTCTCTGCTGACGTTGCCGGCGCCGGGGTTGCGGTTGCCCACATTGCGGATGTCCACGCCGAGACGCCATTTGCTAACCAGAACCGCGGTGGGAAAGCCGCCGAGCAGGTACGCGAACAAAACAGTTCCCACCGAGTCCAGACTTGGCATTTCTCCCATCCACGACTACTTCAGTCGGTGCTCATAAACCTGCGCCAGTCTCTGCTGGCAAGAGCCTGCGTTAGTTCAGCACGCTGCCGGCCAAAGTGCGTTCCCGCCACCAGCAGAGACAATACAATGCAGAGGATTATCTGCCCGGTTGGCTGTCCTGTTGCGATAGTCAGGGCATTGAGTGCGACGAATACGCCGGTCATTGCCCAGACGGCATGTCGACTCGTCGCGAGAATCAGGAGCCCGACCGCGCCTGAAATTGCCGTAATCTGCCATAGCATCAGCATGGAAATGCCCAGCACCGTCGCCGCGCCCTTACCCCCTCTGAACCCGATGAATGGCGAGAAGTTATGTCCGACCACCGCCGCAAGAGAGGCGAAATAGAGAGCGATCACAGGCACGCCAAGTTTTTGTCCGATGAAGATGGCCACCGCACCCTTTACGGCGTCTATTGTCAGTACCAGTACCCCCGCGTAGATGCCGACTTCGCGGCCTATATTAGTCGCGCCGGGGTTGCCGCTTCCGACGCCGCGAATGTCTATCCCGCGACGCCACCTGCCCATTAGGTACGCAGTGGGTATGCTGCCCAGGAGGAACCCCAGGACTACGACCCCCACCGATTCGATGCTCGGCATTCTACTCGTCGGCGAGACTCTTGGCTGCCTGCAGTCCAAGGTGATAGCCGACTATCCCAACGCCCGTGATGACACCTTTGCAGGCCGGTCCGATCTCCGACACGCGCCCCCTGCTTGCAGGATTCGACATATGCACTTCGAGAGTGGGGATAGAGCCCTCTCGGATAGTCTCCGCGAGCGAGGGATGGCCGGTTGTGTACCCGCCGGGATTGATGAGCGCTGCGTCTGCGTCCGTGTTCTTCAGCTTCGAGATGACTTCGGACTCTTCGTTGGAATGGAAAATCTCGACATCAACGCCGACTTCGGAAGCGTACTCACGAATATGCTCGTCGTATTCTGGAAGCTTCATTGTTCCGAAGATTTCGATATCAACCGTTCCGCGCAATTCCATGCCCTGTCCGTGAAGAACTAACACCTTCGTCATAGACTCTCAACTCCCGTCAATTTCAACATTATATGTGCCTGATATGTGCCTGGATTGCTCGATTATCCCGCTAGCCTGCCAGTCAGGAGTAGCTCAACTATACTTCCAGCGCGGAAAAGCAGGCCGCAACGATACTATCAACATCAATGCCATACTCCCGGTATAGCTCGCCCCTTGCGCCCGACTGACCGAATTCGGTAACTCCGAGCGGAATGGATTTTGTCCCGAGCGCGCCACCAAGCCACGCGAGCGAGTGCGGGTGGGCGTCAGCAACCGTGACCACCGGCGCACAACGTTCATCCATGGGGATAATATCCGCCATGAATGGTTCCACGCGGTTGCCACCTAGTACTGAGTGCACGCCGTTCTGGAAGTGTCTGTACAGCGGTCCCAGCCCAGTGATATTGACGACATTCGCGTAAACGCCCTCGCGCAGCAATTCCTCGCTTGCAGCCACCGCCTCCGGTATCATTGCCCCGCAGGACATTATGTGCACCACGTTTTCTCCCGGCCGGTAGTATTGCTCTGGCGACCGGTTGATAAGGCGATAAGCCCCTCTGAGTACCCTAAGGCGCAGCCGCTCTCTTTCGCTCTCATCATCAGGCAGGGTTAACAGCGACTGGTCAACGCGCTTGCTCGTGAGCCGCAGGTAGCTCGACCGCCTGCGCCTGCGGACCTGTTCCAGCGCGCTCAGCATTATCCACTCCACCTCTTTGCCGAAGCACGGCTCGTAGAAGTCCAGGTCAGGCATCTCCGTGCCGATGGAAGGTGTCGTGAGTGACTGGTGGGCGCCCCCTTCAGGAGCTAGCGTGATCCCGGACGGGGTGCCCACTACGATGAACTTTGCGCCGGAATAGACGCTGTACACGAATGCGTCGAGTCCGCGCCTGACAAACGGATCGTAAAGCGTACCTATCGGGAAGAGCAGCTCCCCGTTTGCCTCGAACGACTGCCCCAGCTGGCCCAGCATCATGAATAGGTTGTTTTCGGAAATGCCAAGCTCGATGTGCTGTCCCTGGGACGACTCGTTCCACCTGAGCACGCTGGCTGCCTCCTCCGGCAACTGCTCCGGCTCACTTCGCTTCCAGACGCCCGCCCTGTTAATCCAGCCGCCCAGACCCGTGGAACTTGCCACATCCGGGCTGACGGTAACAATTCGGTCCGCCACTTCCGGCAGGTTTCGCGCAAGATCGGTGAGAATCAGGCCGTAAATCTGAAGGCTCGAAATGTTCCCCTGGTACTCATGGTCAAGGTCGGTGGGAAGCGTAGGCGTGAGCGCCGTCGGCGCGCGAAGCCCTGAAGGACGGAGCCGCGCCGCCGTACTCCTGCAGGCCCTCCCCGCCGCGGTATCGGGAGCGAATCCGTTCCAGACGTCATCTTCAGGTAGGCCTATGTGCTCCCTTAGCTCTTCCATCTGTGCCGGAGACAGCAGGTTGGAGTGGTTTCGCGGGTCGCCAATCGACGGCAGCATCCAGCCCTTGAAGGTGTAGGCGAATACTACGGTGGGACCCCGAAGTTCGTCGGCCCGTGCGAATGCGTCCCTGAGCATCGAGAAATCGTGGCCGCCCAGGTTGCTGAACAGCCTGTGAAACTCGTCGTCGTCCCATCTGCTGATGAAGCGTGCCAGGTCCCTGGGATATCTGCTCGAACGCGGCAGCCATTCGCGCAATGTCGCCGGATCAACCCGCAACAATCGCTGGTACGCTTCGTTGGACATCTCATCGATGCACATTCTGAGCAGTTCGCCGTTTGGCTCCGCAAAGGCGCTCTGCAAGCGCCTGCCGTACTTGACATCGATGAAGTTCCAGCCGTTCGCGGCGAACATCTCCCGCCAGCTGCCCACGCGGATCCCCGGTATGACGCGGTCCAGACTCTGGCGGTTTAGATCCACGACCCAGAGCACATTGTCGAGGTCGGCCATTTCCGGCTCCGCGATTGCCTCCCAGATCGAGCCTTCGTCGAGTTCGGCATCGCCCACCAGGCTTATGTAGCGTCGAGGAGCCCTGTTATAGAAGTGGAGGTGCGTGCGAAGGTACTCCTCGGTCAGGGCGGCGAAGTTCGGGGCGACCGGCCCCAGGCCCACCGAGCCCGTTGAGAAGTCCACATGGTCGGGATCCTTGGTCTGGCTGGGATACGCCTGCAGTCCGTGAAAGCCGCGAAGCGTTTTCAGGTATTCGCCGTCCAGGTTGCCAAGCAGGTATTGTATGGCGTGGAATACCGGAGAGGCGTGTGGCTTGACGGATATCCGGTCACCGGCTCGCATGTAGTCGAAGTACAGCGATGTCATTATGGTCACGACGGACGCGCTTGAAGCCTGGTGACCTCCGACCTTGCCGTCCGGCGAATGGCGCACATTGTTCGCGTAGTGGACCATCTGTGTCGCCAGCCAGAGAACACGTTCCTGGATCTGCCTTAGCGTCGTATCGCGGTCCTGGTAGGCATCCGCTTGCTCTGTAACTGCCGTTGCCATCGCTAACCTCGCAATAGAGTAACAGGTGTCAGCAATTAGTATTTGGTTACTAGCAGATATTGACTATGTGGTGGGCCGAACTATTCCAGATATGGCGATGTCCAGCCGAGCCCTTCCGCGGTGGTGCCTGCTGGAACATATTCGCAGCCAACCCATCCATCGTAGCCGATTTCGTCGAGATAGTTGAACAGGTAGGCGTAATTGATCTCGCCGGTTCCGGGTTCGTGGCGTCCTGGATTGTCGGCGATCTGAATGTGCCGGATGATGTCCATATTGCGATCTATGTTCCGCGCGAGATCGCCCTGCATGATCTGCATGTGATAGAGATCGTGCTGCAGGTAGAGATTGTCGGATCCCACGCGTTGGATCAGGTCGCGTGCCTGCTCTGGATAGTTCAGCACGAAACCCGGAATGTCGATGGTGTTAATTGGTTCGATCAGCAGACGGATACCCGCGGTACTCAGCTGCTCTGATGCAAACTTTAGATTGGCGACAAATGTGGCATCCTGTTCCTCGGCAGAGACACCTTTCGGGGCGACTCCTGCGAGACAGTTGACCTGGACACAGCCGAGCGCCGTGGCGTACTCGATCGCCTTGCCAACGCCGTCCTGGAATTCACCTACCCGGTCGGGATGGCAGGCGATTCCACGCTCACCCGCACCCCAGTCGCCTGCCGGCAGGTTGTGCAGCACCTGTGTCAGCCCGTGTTGCTTCAGTTTTTCGGCCAGCTCTTCAGGTTCGTAGTCATAGGGAAACAGGTACTCCACTCCCCTGAAGCCAGCGTTGGAGGCGGCAGCGAACCTGTCCAGGAAGTCCACTTCGTTGAATAACATTGTCAGATTAGCTGCAAAATTCGGCATTCCAGTTCCTTTGTTGAATGTCAATAAATTCCAGTTGGGAGTCGCTAGGTCAGGCTTGACGGCTGTACGGGCCGCTCTTCATCGGCGGCCTTGTACACTGCCATCGCCATCTGCATTGTATGGCGCGAAAATGCGACATCCATGTCCGGCTGCTTGTCCTCGATGATGCTGTCGACAAACTGCCGTGCGGCGCCATTGAAACTGTCAATCCAGTCCATTGGCACTTGTATGCCTGTCGTCTCAGTTCCCTTGACCACCATAACCGGCGGAAGGTCAAGCATCTCGCCCGTGCATCGCGTCACCCATATAGCGCCCTTGCTCCCCTGTATCTCGAAGAACTCGTCAGCCGGATAGTACCTGCCTCTGATCTCCATTTCAGGCGCTGAGGAGTATTCGAGGACGCCCAGGCACTTCCTGCCTTTGAACTTCCATATTGCAACGCTTGGAGTCTCGTCAAGGTAGTCCTCTGACCTCGATACGATACTCTGCACACTTTCGACCTCACCGATCCAGTGAATCGCCGTAGCGTACTTATGCCAGCCGTCGTCGTAGAGCATCCCGCCCGCGTGCAAGGTGGGGTCGCGTCTCCACACATACGCGCCGGGCATGGTCTCGATCTGCGACTGGTTGGCGAGCTTCCCGCGGACTGTGCGGATTCGAACCATCGACGGCTCTCCAATTACTCCCGCGTCCAGCAGTTCCTTCGCCTTCACGATCGGCGGATAGTATAGGAAGTTCTCAGTCGTGCGGTATCTTGTAGTCGCCCCCCGGACGGCAGCTTCAATCGTGTCGATCTCAGCGACCGTGGAAGAGATCGGCTTCTGGCAGGACACATGCTTCCCGGCGTTCAGCCCGTCCACGATCTGCTGCGGATGCAGGTGCGTGGGAGTAAGCAGCTCTATTGCATCAACTTCAGAGTCGTTGAGCAGATCCTCGAAACTCTCGTGAATCCGCGGCGTTATGCCCCACTGCCGGGCCCTCTGCTCAGCGCGCTCGGTCTGCGGATCGAAGAGTGCGGTGACCTCGCAGCGCTCGTGCATCAGATAGCCGGGCGCATTGAGCTGCGATATCGTCCCGCAGCCAACAATTGCCATTCTTACCTTGTCCAACTGCCGCCTCCTGCGCCAACGAAGTCAAATCTGCGAATCCACGGGGTTCCAGCGCCTTGTAGGATACCATTTGCCGTGGAGTTTAGCACAGAGCGTCAGACCCGACGGACTTCGGATGCCGGCAACCGGAGCCCCCCGGATTCCTTGGCGAATTTCCTATCGAATAAGGTGCGCGCTCCCCGAGTCCGACGTGACCAGAAGTGCGTCGCTCCCTGCCACCGTCACCGAATTGATGGGAAGACTCAACGTGAAGCCCCAGACATCTCGCCCTGTTGACGGGTCTATGCCGATCAGGTCGCCTCCCGCGTTGGCTACCACAAGCATATCCCTGGTCAGAATTGCCGTCTCCGCCAGCACCGTCCGTGATGGGTATTCCCAGACCACTTCTCCTGAGATTGAATCGATGGCAACGACCGTTCCGCTGTGATCCGGGTTTCTTGTGATAAGAAAGAGCCTGTCGTCATCTGCCGCCACTACCCGCGCCGACAGTCCGCCGATGCCCCTGTGGTGCCAGGAGTAGCCGACCGGGTCGGGTGGCCGCGGCGCCGACTTGTAAACCCACAGCTTCGTCCACCAGAATCTCAGGGCCTTTTCCATCGGAATGTCACGCGCCCACAGCTCGACATTCTGAATGGCCCCCCGGTCGCCTGAGACCACTACTGAATCTCCATTGACCGCCGGTGTGCCGGCGCCCCCGAACCAGAGGCGCGTGGTGAGTCGCCGCTTCCTTTTGGCCGCATCTACGAGGTTCAGGTGATTGCCCTCACTCAGCACCGCAATGATGCCCTGGTGATAGGCGAGTGGGCTAACCGTCCTCCCCCCTTCCGTTTCGTGAATCCACAGAAGGTCGCCGGTCATTGCGTCGATGGTGTGGACTCCGTCCGAGGCGACGTAGAGGTTGCCATTTCGAATAACCGGACTTCCCAGCAGTATTTCTCCTGCGTCGTAAGTCCATCTCTCCAGTCCAGTATGTCGGTCCAGGGCGATGATCCGGCCGTCCCTGGCCACCACGTACACAAGGTCTCCGGCTGCGGACGGCCGGAAGTCTGATACACCGAGTAAAGTGTATGTCCAGATCGGCACACCGGAATCCAGGTCCAGCGCGACAATCCGGCCGGTTTCGGCGCGTCGCCCCGTTGCGATTAAGACCGTGCCATCGTGAACCAGTGCCGGAGCTAAAATGGCTTCACCAGCATCGAAACTCCATACGATTCTGCCGGAGGGCGGTTCTACGAGCAACGGGTATGCGACGGCACCTTCACTTAGCATCGATGTAGGTTCGACTTGCCTGAGTGTGATGTCGTAGTAGTTCCAGGCGCTGACGGCAGCGACGAGGCAGAGCAGTCCGACGAAGATCAAAATCCCCAAAGGCAGTAGCCGTCGTCTTCTGCCGCCGCCAGGCCCTATTGGTTTCGGTGTATCAAATCTCATCAGAGGCCATTATCCCGGACACGTTGTGTGGAAAAGTCGATGTGCAAGATGGTTCTCCGTGTCGATCCAAAGGCGAATTGCCGCCCCGTATGTCCATTGAAATGTGTTTGACATAATACATACCCCAGTGTACTATCGCCGAAGGTTTGCGGATCGAGCAAACTGAGGTCTCGCGCAATGTCCACCAATGTACCTTAGTTGCCTTTCCTTGGAGGAGCAAATGAATCGTTTCTCGCTTTTTCTACTTGTCACGGTAGCAATGATAACAAGCATGGCACTTCTCGCTTGCAGTTCCGCCGAACCGCAGATCGTTGAGAAAGTTGTCGAGGTTCCCGTCGATAGGGAGGTGGTGAAGGAGGTCGAGGTCGTCAAGGAAGTGGAAGTCGAGGTGGTGAAGGAGGTACCGAAAGAGGTCGTCAAGGAGGTTGTCAAAGAAGTCGAGGTGGTGAGGGAGGTGCCGAAAGAGGTCGTCAAGGAGGTTGTCAAGGAAGTCGAGGTCGTTGTCGTAGCCACACCGGTCCGTCAGGCGAGGGAAGCCACATACATAATGCGCGCCCCCGAGCCCAACCCCAAGCGCGGCGGCAATCTGCGGACGGCATTCGGCGTAACGATGACCAACTTCGATGTGCAGCAAGGGGCGGGCGCTCACGTACTAGGTCACCTGTACAACAAGGTCGTCACGAAGAACCTGGCAGACGGTCTCCGCACCATCGCGCCGGACCTGGCAGTCTCATGGGAAGCCGCACCGGACGGTATGGGCTACACTTTTGATCTCCGGGACGGCGTCTCTTATCACGACGGCACGCCATTCAGCTCCGACGACGTTGTCGCCAATTTCACTCGCATCATCGATCCGCCGTCCGGCGTTTCAAGCAGGAGCAAGGACCTGCTCCCTATGATCGACACGGTGGAGAAGGTCGATGACTATGCGGTAACTTTCAATCTGAACGCCCCAACGCCATATTTTGTCGAGTTGCTGACAAGCTCTCCGCTCCTCATCTATTCGAAGAGCTCCCTGGAAGAGAACAACTACGACCTGCGCAAGATCGAGGTCGCACCGGGCACGGGCGTATTCAGGTTCGTGGACCACATACCCGGGGAGAAGTGGGAGTTCGAGGCAAATCCCGACTACTGGAATCCAGAGTTGCCTTACCTCGACGGTATGACGATGCTGCACGTTCCCACCTGGCCGGACAGAGGCGCGGCAGTGCTCACCGGGCAGGCTGACTTCTCCTGGAACATATCGCCCGACACGCACGCGGAAGCGAAGAAGAGGCAGGACATTGGCGCGGTAACATACGACTGCCTGAACTCCCACAACTTTGCCATAAACAACGAGCGGGCACCGTTCGACGACCCCAGGGTAAGGCGGGCAATACACCTCGCGGTCAGCCGCCAGACGCAAATTGACGGGTACACGCCGGTCTGGGAGCCGACCTTCGTCACGCGCTGGATCCCCAAGCCAAGCCCATTCTCAACCGACCCGAACGCCATTCTTCAGATGCCGGGCTACCGCGCAGAGAAGGAAGAGGACATTGCCGAGGCAAAGCGCCTTCTGGCAGAAGCCGGCTACCCGGACGGCTTCGAAATGACCATTACAACGTGGAACCTGCCGACGACCGCGGAGGTAGCTGTGCCACTGTTCGTGGACGAGCTGAGAAAGACGCTGAACATTCAGTCGGAGATTAAGCTGGTAGAGCGCGCTCTTCAGAGCGAGATACTGCACGACGGCAACTTCGACATGTTCAGGAACGGCGACTATGCGGGTCAGATCCTCGATCCGTTCCCCATGTGGAACATCTATCTGAGGACAGGCGGTTCGCAGAACTGGTCTCGCTACTCGAACCCTGAGTTCGACGCTGTTCTGGACCAGCTTGCCGGCGAACTGGACCCGTTCGCGCGCGCCGAACTCTTCAACCAGGGCATGGACATTCTGGACGCGAACCCGCCCTTCTACCACATAGGGTTCTGCGGACATTCTCCGGCATGGAGCAAGGACGTCAAGGGCATGTCGATGGAGACCAGGCTGCACGTGCTCTGGGAGCGCCTCGACACTGTGTGGCTTGACAGATAGAACCCCTGAACGACAACCTCATCTGAATTTGCGGTCCCCTCTCCAGGCAATTGGAGAGGGGCAACCGTATCGAATTCCACCCCATTTCCAAAAACAGATCGACGGCGTGGGTATGCTGCGCCAAACATGACGAGCGAGCAGGAAGCCCGTCCCTGTCGCTGGCATTCAGGCGGAAGGTTGGGCGAAGCGACCTAGTCTATGAGAAAATATCTCTATCAGCGCCTTGCTTTGGCGATTCCCACACTATTCGGCGTTACCGCGCTCATTTTCATCGCCATGCGGGTTCTACCCGGCGACCCGCTAATGGCAATTTACGGCGAGAGCGAAGGTCTGCATATCCTCACAGAGGAAGAACTTGAGGGTGCGCGCAAGAGTCTAGGGCTGGACAAGCCCTTGTATCTCCAATACCTGACCTGGATTGGGGATGTGCTAAAGGGCGACTTCGGCAAGTCATTCTGGCAGGACAAGCCAATCAGGGACACGATACTGAGGCGAGGACCCATTACCGTCGAGATAGCGGTTATTGCGGTAGCGCTTTCCTGGTTGATTGGTCTTCCCGTGGGTCTGATAGCAGCCGCATGGCGCAACACATGGATAGACTATGTGGTGCGTGTAGTCGTTACCTTCTTCATGGCGGTGCCAAGTTTCTGGCTCGGTCTCACTCTGATTTTGGCAACCGTCCTCATCTGGCAGTGGAGACCGCCCCTGACCATAATTCACTTATGGGACGACCCCAAAGGCAATCTGACGATTGTCATAGGACCTGCGCTCGTGATGGCAATAAATCTGGGCGCGGAGCTTGCCAGAATGAGCAGGGCCACCCTGCTCGAAGTGTTCAGGGAAGACTATGTCCGCACCGCAAGGGCAAAAGGACTGAGAGAATTTTTCGTAATCGCCCGTCATGCGCTGCGCAACGCTCTGTTGCCAGTGGTGACTATATCCGGCATACAGCTTGCATTCTTGCTCGGTGGTTCGGTCGCCGTCGAGCGCGCATTCGCCGTTCCCGGGCTCGGTACCACCCTGGTCAATGGCATAGCCGAGCGCGACTGGATGATCATTCAGAATGTCGTACTTCTGTATGGGATTTCATTCGTGATTATCAATCTCTGCGTGGACCTGCTTTACGGCATGCTGGACCCGCGTATTCGTTATCAATAGCGCCGTACCGTACACGGCGAAGGTAAGCCAATGAAGGAAATAGGCTCGATGCCCGGCCAGCAGCCGGAGGACAGGTTCACACAAGGCCGATTCAATTCGACCTTCGGAATCCTTGCCCGTTTCTTCCGCACATCGCCCATAGGCGCAGTAGCCGCCGGCTTTCTGATTATACTTCTGCTGGTCGCGGTGCTCGCCGAGGTAATCGCGCCCAATGACCCACTGGAGACCTTCCCGTCGCACTTCAGAAAAGGGCCCTCGCTTGAGCGTCCTATGGGCAATGACCACTTGGGGAGAGATGTTCTGAGCCGGGTCATCGTGGGAGCGCGTACTTCTCTGTATGTCGCTGCGCTCGCTGTGACTGTCAGCAAGGTCATTGGCTTCTCGTGGGGCGTTCTGACAGGATACGCCGGTGGCAAGTTCGACCTGATCAGCCAGCGATTCCTGGACATCCTGATGTCGTTCCCGGGGATTATTCTTGCGATGCTGCTCCTCGTAGGTGTCGGCTCGGGTCTCTATACGGTAATTGCCGCAATTGCCATCACAGGCGTTGCCGGCACGACACGCGTGATCCGCTCCGTAACCCTGTCGGTACGCGAGATGGAATATGTCGAGGCGGCGCGCGCGCTAGGAGCATCCCCCCTGCGAATCATGTTCGTACACATCACTCCGCAGTGCATCGCCCCGCTGATGGTGATTGCAAGCGTAAGTCTCGGTGGCGCGATCTTCGCTGAAGCGGCGCTGAGTTTCCTCGGCCTTGGCATACCGCCGCCCAATCCGAGCCTGGGCAACATGCTGGGCGGCGTGCTCGGAGATGCCTTCAAGCCTCCGTGGTGGCTCGTGTTCTACCCTGGCATGACCATTACGTTTACAATCCTCGCCTTCAACATCTTCGGGGACGGTCTGCGCGACCATCTCGATCCAAGGCTGAGGGGCCGCTTGAACTAGGACATCTCCGAATCTCTGCGAGGGAAGTTGCCCGCCTGCCTTGTCAGAATTCGCACGTAGGAGCAAATTCCTCGCGCCTGCCGAATTGACACGGCAAACGCGATGGGGCAAAATCCAATCGTTTTCGGGCGTCTTGTCGCCCCACCACATTACGAAAGTTGGACTATGGCAGTTTCGCAGAAAATCCGCAACTTCATGGAACAGGGCTCTTGGATTCGCCGGATGTTCGAGGAGGGCATCGAGCTCAAGAGACAATTCGGCGAGGAGAATGTATTTGACCTGTCGCTGGGCAATCCCGTAATGCAGCCACCGCCGGAGTTCTTCGACGAGTTGCGACGAATCGCCAACGACCC
>CAZWDM010000035.1:0-23062 GCA_964632415.1 uncultured Dehalococcoidia bacterium
TGCTGGAATATACCGTGGGGCAGTCGCAGCCGTCAGGGGCTTCGCCGGGGGAGTATGAGTCGAGATATGCGAGCAACTCTTGCGCCACCACCATAGCGATGCCCATGAGCGTGCGCGAATTGACTCGCAGACCTCTAAAACTGACTGAGCCGGCGAGTTCATAGTCCGCAATGTTCCGCATGGTAGCCAATCGCTCCAACAGCCTTGATGCCTCACGAGCAATCGCGTGATCGACGGCTTGATAGCGCTCTATGAGCCGCGCATGTCTGCTGCCGCGACTGAGAGGTGGCGCAAAAGGATTTTCCCTGAAATAGCGACAGCACGCTTCATGGTGCAGCCCATAGTAAAGCCTGCTTATGGCGCTACGATATTCGGCTTCCGTGCTTGCGGAGCCGGCCAGGCGCAAGCCAAGCCTGTAAATGTCGAGTGGCTTCATACATTCAATGTCATCAGATCATGCCCGATTATTTCTCTATACTCCTTCTTCTCCAGCTCAAACCACTTTGAGGACTCTTCGGAGACCGCCTTGTCAATAGCCTTTGTCGCTCGTCTCCACTCGTCCACACCCACATCTGCCCAAAGGCAGAGCATCAATCTGGGAAGTTCGGGTTCGTCATGATCACGTTCGACTATGACATCCGCCATTTTGAGCGCGTCCCCCACCTCTGCCTTCGCGACCTCAAAGACGGTCTGCAGCACATAGTCCCTGAAATGCGTCCGCAGCGCGGCGGCTTCCTCCGTGAATGTTAGGCAGGTCGGGGAATATTCCCGCGCCAGCAAGTCTTCCGCAGTCGGCAGTTCATCGCTGTGCGTCTCTTCGACTACCTTTGCCTCTATCCGTTTAGAGTAATCGCGGACTACCATGGCGCGCTCCTCGCTGCGATTGCATAAGTGCAGTCAATTTTAACATGCCCCATTGGGATGCACGGAGCTACAGAGGCAATGTCATTCTCATCCTCCCCATTCTGTAAATCCTGTTATCCCTCCGCCCGCGACCTCCTCGGTGGCGCGAACACTACCAAAAGCGCCAGCGTCTCCGTGATCGAGTGGAAGCGGTGCGGCACGTCCGTCTCCACGAATATTACCGTCCCCGGCCCGATTTCCCTGTCGTCGTCTCCGACCTGCACCCGAGCCGACCCGCTCACCACATAGTAGATTTCGTCCTCACTGTGCGGCTGCTGCGGGTCCACATCGCCCGCCGGCAGCACATACAGCCCCAGGCTTAGCGTTCCCGTATCCGCTGTGAAGAACTCCAGGTAGCGCTCGTCCAATTCCGCATGAGCCGCCGCCAGGTCCTCCATCTCCCAGATATCCATATTCCCTTGACTCCCCTCACTCGAGACATCAACTTCTTTCCAATCTTCCCCGCATATCATAAACTGAGTGCCATGACGAATATAAGAGTACGCAACGCAACCCGCGAGGACATTGAACGCATCGCCCAGTTCCAGCAGGCGATGGCGCTGGAGACAGAGGGCAGGACACTCGATCCCTCTGTCAGCACGCAGGGCATAGTAGCCATCTTCGACGACCCGATCAAGGGCTTTTACATCGTCGCCGTTTCTGATTCGGGAGACGGAAGCGAAGATTCAGTCGTTGGCAGCCTGCTCGTAACATACGAATGGAGCGACTGGAGCAACGCCAATCACTGGTGGATTCAGAGCGTCTATGTCGATGCAGCCTGGCGACGCAAGGGCGTCTATCGCACTATGTACGAGCACATTCTGTCGCTAACCGAGGGCAGGGACGACATCTGCAGCATCCGCCTCTACGTCGAGCGCACCAACACCGTCGCCCAGCAGACTTACAAGAGCCTCGGCATGAGCCACTCCCACTACGACATGTACGAGATAGACCTGACTGCTTGAGCAATGTTTCAGGTCTGCCCATTAGCACGGATAGAATTCCACATTGGCCTTTGAAAGTGAGGGACAGAAAATGCTCCCCGAAAACATTCGCGAGTTCATCTCCAACAACGACAAGGCAGTCCTCAGCACATTCCGGCGCAACGGCCAGGCACAGCTCAGCATCGTTGTCGTCGGCGCACACGATGACGGCGCGGCGTTCACAACCACCGAGGACCGCGCCAAGCTCCTCAACCTGCGCCGCGATCCGCGCTGCTCCCTGCTCGTCTCGCAGGACAGCTGGTGGGGATTCGTAGTCCTCGAAGGCACGGCGCGCATCCTGGCAGCCGACAACACCGACCCCGAGATACTCCGGCAGGCATTCCGCGCTGTCTATCGCTCCATCTCCGGCGAACACCCCGACTGGGACGAGTACGACCAGGCTATGGTGGACGACAATCGAGCGGTCGTCATCGTCGTGCCCGACACCATCTACGGAACGGCGGTCTAGGGCGGCGTGGACACTATCACCCAGGTGGAATTCACCGACCGCCTCCTTCGGCTCTGCGTCAGCAGCGGGCTGCGCGGCGTTCCCCGCAAGGCGCGGGACCGCCATATCCTCTCAAAGGCAGTAACCCTGACCCTCGACCTGAAAGCCGAATACACCGAGGAAGAGGTGAACGAGCGGCTGAAGTCATGGCTGAGCGGGGTCGGTGGCACCCTCCGACGATTCAGCCATGTGCGCCTCCGACGCCTGCTGATCGACGAGGAATACCTCGGACGCAGCAAGGACGGTTCACGTTACTGGGTCGCGCTCGGATCGAGAAACCACCCGGTCTTCGAGCCCTCGGTGCAGGACGTGGATGTGAACGAGCTAATCCGTGCAGGCAGAGAAGAAGCCGAGCGAAGGAAGCAGAAATACATGCGGACGCATGCGGACTCCTAGGCACCGCGGGCAATACTAACTTAATGTCGCACCCGGGCGGTCACTCACGCGGATTGAATACCTCGTAACCCTCGCGCGGGTTCGGACCCTGAAGGCTGAGATCGTCACCGCACAACCAGAACGACAGGCTCGGCGCGACCGGCGGCGGCTCATCCCTCGGCGGAATCACTATCAGGTCGCCGATGAAGTACGCCCGAAAGCATCCGTCACGCTGTGAGGATCTGGGCGCAATATCCACGCTGCCGTCGAAGCTCCAGGTCTCCTCACCCGTCTCCACCACCCTGGTCCCCGATATGAACACCGATCCCCTGGCCCTGTCGAACTTGCCCGTGCCCTCAACAATCCGAAGCACACGCTTCCACAGCCAGGTGTCACCGCTCTCCGAAGGGCACACGAACCCCAGCGTCTGCGTCATCACCAGCCCGTCGCCTTCCGCCGTCTCCCAAACAAAATTAGTCTGACCTTCAGCGGTAGAAGTACACGATCCATGCTGTCCCGTCACACCCGACCAGTCGTCGTGAACGATAAAGTTCACCGTTCCGGAGCCCATCTCACCCGCGTCGAACTCGCCCTCCAGTTCCACGCGGCACCTGCCGGTCTCGTCGCACTCCTCGGAGTTGACGATCTCAGAAATGCCGGTCCCGCTTCCCACGAAGTTGTTGCCGTCGTCATCCGCCTCCACGCTGCCGCCCGTCCCCATCAGCAGAGCGATAGCTGCCACCAGCACGAACGCGACTGCCAGCACCGTCAACCATAATCTGCTCATCAGCTCCGGCTCTCCACCTCGTACCGCTCGAACTCCGCTGGCGAAACAATGTCCACGCCCTGAAATCTCTCCAGCACCAGCAGGTCGCTGTCGCCCGTAACGATGCAGTCGGCATTCCCAGAAATCGCGGTCCCAAGAATCGCGTCGTCATCGGGGTCGCGGCAGATCTGCTGCTCGAAGGTAACCGGCTCGACGATTTCCGAGATTTCCCTGAAACCATCGATCACTCTGAAAGCTGTCGAGCTATCGTAATTGAACTTGGTGCGCAAGGTCCGACCGAACTCATCAAGAATCACATTGGAAAGAATGACAATATGGGTCGTGACCAGATGATTCAGCAGTCGCCTTGAAGCACCGCGAGTGGATAATTCCGCCGAGATTAAGATGTTAGTATCAACTACTACCCTCATGAAACTCGGTCAAAGACATCCTGGTCGGTGAAGATGCCCATCTTCTGGGCGTGAGGGATCATCTCAGCTCTCAATTTCTTCAACCTTAGAATCACAGCACGTCTTTTCATCGCGTCTAGCGCAATATCTTCTTCGGAACATCCCTTCTCACTAGCCAGTTTCTTTAACTCAGGCGCAATGTCTTCAGGTATAACAATTGTGATTTTCTTCGGCATCAGCTACCTCTTCTTATAAGGCGTGAAACTTAAGATGTCTGTTTGGAACGGAAATCTTCAGCAATTGAGGCCTTCAATTCCTCCACGGTATGAATTTTACTGCCCTCGACCCGCCTCTTTATCGCGTTTAGAATCACTTCCTCTTCGGAACACCCATCTTCACGCGCTGCCTCCTCTAGGTCCGAAACAAATTCGTCCGGGACAACTATTGTAATTTTCTTCTCCATAATCCAGCCTTCCCAAAGCACATTGACATCTACGCACAGTCTAACACGGCACAGTCATAGCCGCCCGATATCAAGATGCCTACCCATCCATCCTCCCAACCAGCTCCCCCGCAATCCCCGTGTATCCCGCGGGCGTCAGCGCCATCAGCCGCTTCTTGTCGTCCGCGGGCAGGTCAAGTTCGCCCACAAACGCCCGCATGTCATCCCCCGTAACGCTACGTCCCCGCGTAAAATCCTTCAGCAATTCGTATGCGTCCTCACCGCCCTGCTTCCGCATCACCGTCTGCACCGCCTCCGCAAGCACCTCCCACGCGTCATCCAGCTCCGCAGCAAGCAATCCCTCATCCACAGCAACCTGCCGCAGCCCGCGCTGCGCCGACTTCAGCCCCACGAGGCTGTGCCCGATCGCAGGCCCTAGGTTTCGCAGCGCCGACGAGTCCGTCAGGTCTCGCTGCAGCCGCGACACCGGCAGCTTCGTCGCCAGGTGCTCCAGCAGGGAGTTGCTGATCCCCAGGTTCGCCTCCGAGTTCTCGAAGTTGATCGGGTTCACCTTGTGCGGCATCGTCGACGAGCCTACCTCGCCTTCGACCGCCTTCTGCCGGAACACACCCATCGATATGTACGACCACATATCGCGGTCGAAGTCCAGCATGATCGTGTTGAACCGTATCAGCGCGTGGAATATCTCCGCGATATAGTCGTGCGGCTCGATCTGCGTCGTAAGCGGGTTGTGCGTCAGCCCAAGCCGCTCCACGAACCCGCGCGAGATCGCCTGCCAGTCCGCGCCCGGATACGCGATCGCGTGCGCGTTGTAGCTGCCCACCGCGCCGTTGAACTTGCCGAGATACTCGGCGCACTCGATCTGCCGCATCTGCCGCCGCCAGCGGTACACGAACACCGCCAGCTCCTTGCCCAGCGTCGTGGGCGATGCCGCCTGACCGTGCGTCCGTGCCAGCAGCGCTCTATCGGCATTAGCCTCGGCCAGCGCCGCCACCCCGTCCACCAGCGAGCGCGCCTGCGGCAGCCACTCCTCCTCCAGCGCTCCCTTCAGCATCAGCGCGTGCGACAGGTTGTTGATGTCCTCCGACGTGCAGCAGAAATGCACCCACTCCCCCACATCCTCCAGCGAAGTCCCCGCCAGCCGCTCGCGAATGTAGTATTCCACCGCCTTCACATCATGGTTCGTCGTGCGCTCGATGCCCTTCACCCGGTTCGCCGCATCGTCGTCGAAGTCGTCCACAAGACTCTGCAGGTACTCCCGTTCCGCCCCGGTCAGAGCGCGCATATCGCTGATGTCCGCGCACCCTGCCATCTCCACCAGCCACTCCACTTCCACCTGCACGCGCCTCCTTATCAGCGCCCACTCCGACAGGTGTTCCTCAAGCCCGCTAACCTGCCTCGCATACCGTCCGTCCAACGGCGTTATCGCCCGAATCGTACTCACCCGTTACTCCCTATCCTATTCATCCTGTCCATCCTGTCAGTTACCGTCCACTTCACTGAAGACTGACTACTGACTACTGACTACTGACTACTTTTAACCTTGTCATACACCACCTTCGCCGCCGCAATGTCCCACATTGCCATCCCCAGCGACTTGAACAGCGTAATTTCATCCTCGTTTCGCCTGCCCACCTTCACGCCGCCCACCACCTGCCACAACTCGCTCACCTGCTCCCAGAGCAGCACCCCCCTTGACGTGGGCATCAGCAGCTCGCCGCACTCCACCTTAGCCTGCGCGATGCTGTCCACCGCGATGAAGTCCGCGCGCCGAATCGTCGTATCGTCCAGCTCCGTCACATACTCGTTCGCGCCGCCCACCGCGCAGATATGCGTCCCCGGCTTCAACCACTCTCCGCTGAAAACGGGCGTCGGCGAGTTCGTTATCGTCACCAGGATATCGGCCGACTCCACGACCCCCTGCGGCTCATCCACCGCCCGCACCTCAATGCCAAGCGTATCCGATATCTCCCGCGCAAAGGTATTCCGGTTCTCAGGGCTGCGGCTGTACACGCGCACCCGCTCAATCGGGCGCACGCTGCATATCGCCTCAAGCTGCGCACCCGCCTGAAATCCAGTGCCAAGTATGCCGACTTCTTTGGAGTCCTCGCGCGCCATGTGCTTCGCGCCCACGCCGGAAGCCGCGCCCGTTCGCCTTCGCCCCAGCTGGTTAGCTTGGAACACGGCAAGCAGATCGCCCGTATCCATGCTGTAAAGCAGCACGAAAAACTGGTAATTGCCATCCACGATGGAGTAAGCCTTGAAGCCGAACACGCCCTGCTCGTGCAGCGCGGCCGTCATGTGCGCCAGCATCAGCCCCGGCCCCGCAATCGTGTGTCCGCGAGGCATGTTTGTCGCAGCAGATGTTGCCTGCTGCTTCAGCACCGCCTCCACCACTGGCACCGCCTCTTCGACGGTCAGCAGACGTTCGACATCGGCATCCGTTATCCACAGAGGAGCCATCAATACCCAGCCAATTTTGGTCGTTAGTGCCTAGTGCGTTGAGCAAAAAGTCCCCTCTCCCAATGGGAGAGGGTTAAAGCATGTTCGGAGATTGACGAACGAGTGAAAGGGTATTCCGCTCGACCTGAGCCTGCCAAGAGGCAATGACCGGCTGACTAGCAGGAAACCTGGCCGGCTTACGACCGCACCGCTACCACGCCCAGCCAGCTTCGAGGCACATGAGTGATGTCCATCTCCTCGAATGTCTGCCGCACGCCCGACTGCAGCGCCTCGCTCGCTTCCTTCAACGGCACGCCCGGCAGCGTACCCTCGATGAAGTCCTGAAAGCCGCTGATGTCCAGCCAGCCCTCGATAGGCACCTGCACCGTCTCGATGTTCTGCCGCACGATGGTCATGCCATGCGCCTCCAGCAGTTCGCGGTACTGGTCCACCGTAAGCTGCTTGCGCGACTCCACCTTTTCCGCACGGCTCGGCCTTAGGCCATACTCTTGCCGCAGCGTTCGGATCGACTTGAACATCCACTTGCGGTAGTATGCCTGGCTCTCCGGCGGATGGCTGCCCTCGTAGAAAGAGGTATTGAACGCGAACTTTCCGCCCGGGTTCAGTGAATCGGCAATATCGTCCAGCAGCGCGTCCTTATCGGGGATATAGTGGATCGCGTTGCAGAACACGACCGTATCCACTTTTTCCTTCAGAGACCCCGACAGCCCTTCCACCTGGGTATGGACGAACTGGATGGCAGCGTCCTTCCTGTCCTTCAGGTTCTCCATCGCCTGCTTCAGTGCGCCCGCCGAGTGGTCCACGGCGATGACCACGGACTCGCGGGCATCGTTCAGCCGCGAGACGATGAGGCTGGTGACACCGCCCGTCCCACACGCGAGGTCCACGATACGCTTATCACAGCTGAGGTCGGCCATATCCACGAGTTGAGCGTTCAGTCCCTCATAGAAAGTATTCTGAGAAAACTTCGAGAACGAATAGTCTTGAGTTGTCATGGCGCTCCTCCCCGATGCTGGCGCTCCGCTACGCAGCGCAATTATAACGGATAAACGGAGCAAAAGGAATTGACCGCTGTCTCTTCTTACTCCGCTCTCACCATCCCAGCCTTCGCACCGCTACATCCAACCCCATACTTGCATCCAATGATATGCTGAACGGACATTTCCGGCGGCTCCACTCAAGCAAGCGAGGTAACACAATGGGCAGACTCGATGGCAAGACGGCAATCATCACCGGCGCGGCACGCGGTCAGGGCGCGGACGAAGCGCTCCTATTCGCGCTCGAGGGAGCAAAAGTAGTATTCGGCGATGTCCTGGACGAAGAGGGCAAGGCGGTCGAGCGGCAGATCAGGGAACTCGGCGGCGAAGCGACCTATGTAAGCCTCGATGTAACGAGCGAAGACGACTGGGCAGCCGCCGTCAGCCTCGCCGAGGAACGGCACGGCAGCCTGGACATCCTCGTGAACAACGCCGCCATCAACCTGCCCTCCAACGATCCCGACGCGTGGACAATGGTGATGGACGTCAACGTGCGCGGCGTTCACCTCGGCATCCAGCACACCATCCCGGCCATGAAGCGCGCCGGCGGCGGCTCCATCGTCAACATCTCGTCCGTCGCAGGACTGGTCGGCCGCAAGGCAACCCCCTACGCATACACAGCGTCGAAGGGCGCAGTCCGCCTGCTGACCAAGGGCGTCGCGATAGACTACGCAGCCGACAACATTCGCTGCAACTCCATCCACCCCGGCCCCATCGACACCGCCATGCTCGCAAGCACAACCCCAACCGCAGAGCACCTGGAGATTCGCCGCACCGAGGTGCCACTCCAGCGCATCGGCACCGTGCGCGACATCGCGCTCGCAGTCCTGTTCCTCGCCTCCGACGACTCATCATGGATCACCGGCGCCGAACTTGCGGTGGACGGCGGAATCACTGCCCAGTAGAGCGGCTCACGCAAGGACGCCAATTAGAACCGCTGCACCAGCTCGATCCGTATATCGCCCGGAGCGCGGACGAAGGCTATCTTGATGTCAGGGCGCAGCTGCATCGGCTCCAGGTCGAACTCCGCGCCCTTCTCCTTCAGCTCGGCGGCGGCCTGCTCGATGTCGTCCACCTTGAACCCGAAGTGGTCCAGACCAAGGTGCGGATCAACGGGCCCTTCCGGAGTGCCCTCGTCGGCTGCCGCGATGAAGATGGTCAACCCGTTCACGTCGAGGTCGATGCGCGGCTGCCCATCCGACTGAACCGACTCGATTATCTTAGCCCCGAACATCGTCTCGAAGTACTTTGCCGTATCCATCGGCGAACGGCTGCGCAGGTGTATATGGTCGTAGGTATATGTAGTCATCGCTGCCCTCCGGTCTCTCGTCTCTATACCCGCTCTCTGGCACAGCATTATAGCAGCGAGACAGAAGCAGTTCCCGAACAACAGTTGCAACGTGTTAACATGAAGGGCGAACACTCTTTCCGCTTCGATTAGAGTTCTCGCAGAAGAAGCGACTGCACACCTTCCAATATGTCAGAAAGGAGGGTACGAATATGGACACCCAGACACAGGAACGCCTTGACGACCTCCTGCAGAACTTCGAAGAGCTGCGCGACCGGCTGATAGGCTATCCCTGCAACCAGGACTTCGACTACACCGCGCTGCTTCCCTTTCTTGCGTACTGCCCCAACAATGTGGGCGACCCCTTCTACGACAGCAACTTCCTCAGCAACACTCACGAGATGGAGCGCGAGGTCATCAACACATTCGCCGACATGATGCACCTCCCGCAGGACGAGGCATGGGGCTACGTCACGTCGGGCGGCACCGAGGGCAACATGTATGGCCTCTACATGGGACGCGAGATGTTCCCCGACGGCGTCGTGTACTTCTCCCAGGACACCCATTACAGCGTCGTGAAGATCATGCGCGTCCTTCGCGCCCGCAACATCATGATCAAGAGCCAGGACAACGGCGAGATAGACTACGACGACCTCTACGAGACCGTCCGCATCAACCGGGATGTGCCCGCCATATTCATCGCGAACATCGGCACCACCATGAAGGGCGCGGTGGACGACATCAGCAGGTTCCGCCAGATCACCGGCGACCTCGCCATCACCGACTACTACATCCACGCGGACGCCGCCCTGAGCGGCATGATCCTGCCGTTCGTGGACGATCCGCAGCCCTTCGGCTTCGACGCCGGTTTCGACAGTGTCGCTGTCAGCGGACACAAGATGATCGGCTCGCCCATGCCTTGCGGCGTCGCCCTCACCAGGCGCGATTATGTCGGTCGCGTCGCCCGCTCCATCGAGTATGTCGGCGTCCTGGACACCACGCTCACCGGATCGCGCAACGCCATCACACCACTCATGCTCTGGTACGCCTTCCGCCAGCACGGACTGGACGGCTTCCGTCGGATTGTGAGTGGCTGCATTGAAGTCGCCGACTATGCCGTAACCCGCTTCAACGACAGCGGCATCCCCGCCTGGCGCAACAGAAACTCGGTTACGGTCGTATTCCCCAAGCCGTCACCGGAGATCATACGAAAGTGGCAGCTCGCGCCCTACGAGGACATAGCTCACCTCATCACAATGCCGCACATCACTCGCGAAAAAATCGATATGGTAATTGACGACTGCCTGCGCGACCTGCAGGCGAATTCAGAATCAGGAGACTGACCGGCAGAATGAACAGAATCATCGTAATGGCCAAAAACGAAGTGGGCGTCCTCGCGGACATCACGCGCGCGCTCGCAGATGAAAGCATCAACATCGAAAACATCAGCGCCGAAGGACTCGACGAGAAGGGCGTCATCACCCTGACCACCGACGCCTACGACGACGCCCTGCGCGTCCTCACCCACGCCGGTTTCAAGACGGTCTCGGACGACTCGCTCGTTCTCAGGCTCAAGGACGAGCCCGGCGCGCTTGCGAAGATAGCCGAGCGGTTCAAGGACGCGGGCGTGAACATACAAAGCCTGCACATCGTTGACCGCAGGAACGATCACGCCATCGTAGCCCTCTCCGCCGACGACCGCGAAAAGGCGGAGACGCTCGTGGACGCTTCATCCGTCGTTTAGCCCCTCCCTTTTGGCATCAGCTGCACATGCCGATGAGTGTCATATTGTCCCTTCCCCCTTGAGGGGAGAAGGTTAGGATGGGGGTGAAACGAACTACGGCCACCCCCACTTTCTCGTAAATTACTTCCGCGCTCCCCGCACTTTGTGATATATTACACAACATGAACCTGAAACTCATTGACTTGACCGTTACGGCATGCTGATTCGTAACGGACTTCTCGTGGCGAGCGCCGCGCTCATGCTCGTTACGCTATACATGGTCTTCCTATGGGTGCCCACCGAGTTGAACCTCGGCGTATCCCAGCGTATCTTCTATTTCCACGTACCCCTCGGCTGGCTCGGCATGATCTCGATCGTTGTCGTTGCCGTCGCCAGCATCGCCCATCTCATCACCGGAAGCCAGTGGTGGGACGATCTCGCCTACACCACCGCGGAGATTGGCGTAGTCTTTGCCAGCCTCATCCTGATTACCGGCGTAATATGGGCGCGCGGAGACCTCGGCTGGTGGTGGACATGGGACGCCAAGCTGACCACGACACTCGTTCTCTGGTTCATATATGTCGGCTACCTGATGGTCCGCGCCTACAGCAACAAGGGCTCTCAGACTGCCCGGTTCGCCTCAGTGATCGCACTCTTCGGCGCGATAGACGCGCCTATCATCTACATGGCAACCGTGTGGTGGAGTTCCGCGCACCCCGAGCTCAACGTGGGGCCCGTCGCCAGCGACCGCGACGCCATCGGCTCCAACAAGATCTATGCCACGCTGCTCGTTGCAGTGCTTGCATTCACCATCTTCTACATCCACCTGGTCACTGAACGCTTCCACCTGCGCCGTGCCGAATCCTCGCTCGACAGGCTCCATCAGGCATTCGCCGCCCGCTTGTGATCCAGGCGTATGTTCCTTCCCCCTCGATGGGGGAAGATTAGGATGGGGGTGAAATCCTCATCCGCAATCTAGCCCCGAACTTGGAGACATCCCATGCGAAGCTTCTTCATCGCCGCCGCAGCCATCCTTCTCCTCTCCGCCACGCTCGCACCCATAGCAGCACATGCTTATGACGGCGCTCCAGCAGTTGCCAGCAGCACGGAAGTCCCCGCACAGCAGCAGCGCGGCGAAGCCGAACTCCCTTGGCTCTTCGCCGTATACGCCATCACCTGGGCAGCATTCTTCGGCTATGTATTCGTCATGTCACGCAGACAGCGCGAAATGCAGCGCGAAATCGACGCCCTGAAACGCGCCCTCGATGCTAAAATGGACGGGCAGGAGGGCTAGAGTGAGTGTGAATGAGTTGCTGCTTCAAAAAGCGCAATTCGTCGTAGACTCAGGCGGCAACAGAACAGCCGTGGTGCTCGATTACAAGGACTGGGAAGAGTTGATAACCTTGCTGGAAGACATTGAAGATGCCGAAGAACTCGACTGTGGCATCGGATCAGAAGAAGAACTGATTCCTTGGGAGTAGGCCCAAGCTGAGTTGATGGCTAAAGGGATTGACGTATAGGATCCACATAGCACGTCGTGCGATGAGAGAAATTGAACGGATCAGTCCCCAATATACTCGATTAGTATGTCAGCGCATAACCGCTCTATCCAACAACCCCCGACCGCGAGGAGACTGGCAGTTGCGAGGACAGACCGACTACAGATTGAGAGTAGGCACATACAAAGTCTTGTATCATATTGACGATACCGCACGAACGGTCTCAATGCACCGCCCAGAAGCCTATCGCTAGCTGCAGATAACGTCTTACGAAAATATGACACAATCCAACGACAGCGGAAACACCGCCCCCACCGACCTGACTCGCCCGACGGCGACGGACAGTTCGCCGAACACCGAGCCCTCCCCCGGCCTATTCGCCAGCAAGGGCAAGTTCGTTGTTGCAGCCGTCGTACTGCTCGGCGCGCTCTTCTACCTCGGCTTCATCGCCTTCCAGAGCGCTACCGTGTACTCCTACACCGTCAGCGAACTCACAAACCTCGGCCCCACGCCTGAGGGCAAGCTCGTCCGCGTCAGCGGCAGCCTCGTCGAAGATACCTTCGTCCGTCCCGACGGCTCCACGATGGCGCATTTCACCCTCACCGACAAGGAAGACGGCGGCGTCTGGTTCGTCTCCGCCCAGCACGAAGGCGTACTCCCAGACCTCTTCTTCAACCCTCACTCCGAGATTATCCTCGAAGGCACCTACCGACCCGACGGCGTATTCGACAGCCAGAACGTCCTGGTAAAATGCCCCTCCAAGTACATCGAAGCCACTGAAGACGGCTCCTACGACGAGTCCACCTACCCCAAGGAGCAGGTCAACTAATTTCCTTAGAATCCCTTCCCCCTCGATGGGGGAAGGTTAGGATGGGGGTGAAAATCGTCTCCGGGGAAACGCGCCGAAGCAACCCCTAATCCGTAATCGCCCCGTCCACATACAGCAGCTCCAGCGCCTGCCACGCCGCCCGCTCCGCCTCCACCGCCATCCCCGGCTCCATCCCCTCACACAGCGCTCTTATCGCATCCGCCGCCGTGCCTTGACCATCCAGCCTGTTCAACAGATGCGACACCAGGCCGCTGCACGGCACCCCCTCCGGGTGCGCGTCAGTCACCAGTCCCACACCCCACACGAAACGGTCGCCCTCAAGCACAGGCTGCCTCTGCAGCCGCACACCGTCCGCAAGCCGCAACCGCGCCCCGTCCGGCAGTCCCGCCTCTCGCCGTCTTCCCCGCTCCGACTCCACCGCCGCCAGGCTATCCCCGAAGGCAGCAGGCAGCAGTCCCTTCGACAGCACCGCACGCTCGTATCCCCGCGCAGGCTGCCCAGCCACAAGCTGTATGAACGACTGCCGAGGCGTCAGTAGCGGATCGTCATCCAACAGTCGCCGCGCCTCCCAGAAGTACGAATCCGCAGTCCGGTTGCTTGAATAGAACAGCCTCGCAAGCTCCCGGAAGTGCCCGTACTCCCTGTAGTACATCAGCTCATACATCTTGCCTGCGGGCCAGGCGATAGTCGGGTCTTCGAGCGCAGACGCCACCACAACGGAAGCAAGCGCAGCGTATGTCAGCGCAAGATGCACCCCCGACGAAAACAGCGGGTCAATAAAGCACCCCGCATCCCCTACGAGGATATATCCCGACCCATGCAACGACTGGCAGCGATACGACCAGTCCCGCACCACCTCCGGTTCCGCAGTCATCGTCGCCGATTTCAGCATGTCGGCCAGGTATGGTGCAGACTCGATCTGCCGCTCCAGGAAGCGGCGCGGCCCCAACTCACGTATCCCCTGCTGCCCGACCTCTGCATCCACCACTGCGCCCACGCTCGCCCAGCCATCGCGCAAAGGCCCACCCAGAGGAATGTGCCACAGCCATCCGTCTGCCTGCGACTCGATCAGGATGTTGCCAGCGTCCGGCTCCGGCAGACGCGCTCCCCCCTCAAAGTACCCGTACACAGCCAGGTTGCGAAAGAAGTCGTCCCACTCCAGCAGGCCAAGCTGCCGGGCTATCACCCCACTCTGCCCGCTCGCATCCACCACATACGCGGCAGGCAACTCCACTTCGCCCGATGATCCGTCCGCAGCGCGGCACCGTACCGCAGTGGCACTCCCATCATCGTCAAACACCACCCGCGTAACCTGCCACCCCTCGCGCACATCCACACCGGACCGCCCCGCATTGTTCAGCAGTATCGCGTCGAATTCAGGCCGCCACACCTGGTACGAGTGCGGGTAAGTCGCGTGCGTCTCCTTGAAATACCAGCTCCACGGCTCCCGCTCCACACCCCAGATCATCGTCGCGCCCGGCTTCACCGTGAACCCGGCCTGCCGCACCTCGTCCATGACGCCCAGACTCTCCAGGATCGGTATGCTACCCGGCAGCAGAGACTCGCCGACATGGGCGCGCGGAAACCTCTCCCGCTCCAGCAGCACGACATCCAGCCCCATGCGGACAAGCAAAGTGCTGGCGCAAGCCCCCGCTGGACCTCCCCCGATGACTATTATTGGCTTGTCAACCGAAATGGACATGAAAGTTAAGGGCAAAAAAATCCCTTCCCCCTTGATGGGGGAAGGTTAGGATGGGGGTGAAGAGATCCCCTCCACCCCGTATCTTGTCGTTGGATTACTACGCCTCGAACCCCACCTGCCGGTGCGTCCCGTCGCAGAACGGCTTGTTATCCGACTCGCCGCAGCGGCACAGGAACACCATCTCCGCGTCCCCGTCGATGGCGATCTCGTTGCCGTCCGCGTCCATTATCTTGATCCCGCCTTGCACCAGCAGCGGCCCGTTCTTCCGTGTCGTTACCGTCGTGTCTGCCATAGTCTTCTCCCTTTCTCGCTATGTATCCCTTCCCCCTCGATGGGGGAAGGCTAGGATGGGGGGTGAAAATCCTCCCATTCCTGTCCATCGATGTTAGCTCCGCCGCCCCTCCAGCGCCCTGATCAGCTCCGGCACCACCTCGGCATAATCTCCCACGATACCGAAGTCCGCCGACTGGAATATCGGCGCCCGCGCGCTGCTGTTGATCGCCACCACCGTCCCCGCCTTGCCAATACCGACCGTGTGATTGAACACCCCGCTCAGAGCCACGGCAAAATACAGGTTCGGCGACACCGACTTCCCCGACAACCCGATCTGGTACTGGCGCGGCAGCCACCCCAGTTCGGTTACGTCGCGTGTCGCTCCCAACGGCGCGTCCAGCGCACCGGCAAGCTCCCGGAGCAGCGGCAGGTTCTCCGGCCCGCCGATGCCCTTGCCCACGCTCACTATTGTATGCGCGCTGTCAAGTTCCGCCCCCTCCGCCGACTCGTCCGCAACCCGCTCCACAACCTGCACCCGCGACTCGCCAAGCACGTCCGGCGACAGCCGCTGCACCACCGCCTCGATGCTCGTATCGGGCGCAACCGGCGTCAGCAGACCGGGCCGCACCGTAGCCATATACGGCTTCGTGTTCGACAGAATCGGCGCTACGATATTCCCTCCGAACGCCGGTTTCAGCTGCACCAGCCGCCCCTCGTCGTCCACCTCCAGCCCGATGCAGTCCCCCGTCAGCCCCAGCGACAGCCTGCCCGCAAGCCGCGCCGCAAGCTCCCTGCCCATCACGGTTGAACCCAGCAGCAGCGCATACGGCTGATGCTCGCGTATCGCGTCCGCCAGCACTCCCGTGTACTGCGACACCTCGTAGTCCGCCAGCCGCCCGTCCTGCGCCATCCACACCGCATCCGCGCCACAGGCAGTCAGCGCACCGGCATATCCCTCCACATCCTCCCCAATCAGCACCGCCTCGACACTGGTTCCAAGCTCGTCCGCAAGCTCGCACGACCGCCCCAGCAGCTCCAGCGTTACCGGCCGCAGCTCACCGCCAAGCGTCTCCGCCAGCACCCATATCGCCCCCACATCCCCGCGCTCACGCCGCCCGCCACGCCGCATTGCCTCACCGGAAGACTCACCGCCGCCGCCATCGAACACGCCGCGCCCATCAAGATACGCCATCAGCTCCCCAACAGCCTCATCCGCCGCCTTGTCACGCACGACAATCCCCTCGCGCTCAGGCTCGATGGAATATATCTCGCTCACCCACGTCGGCGACCCGTCCGTCCCAAACACCGACATATCATCGCTCAGGTCGGCGGCAGTCAGGGTCTCGACGGGCTTCTCCGCAGCCGCCTGCCGCTCCGCTCGCCTCGGATATATCTCCGGCGCAACATCCTCGGTCACAGTGATAAGCGCAGGCAGTTCACACCGCACCACGTCGTACCCCTCGTCCGTAATTCGCTCCACGGTTACGGATGCCCCATCGCCCTGTGCATCCAGCTCGAGCCGCCGTACCCCGCTCACCTGCGGCAAGTCCAGCATCTCCGCTATCTCCGCGCCCACCTGCCCCGTCTCCGCATCCACGCTGTTGCGCCCGCAGATGATCAGGTCGTACTCATCCCGCGCCAGAGAAAGCGCGAGCGCCCTCGCAGTCGCCAGAGTGTCACTTCCCGCAAACGCCCTGTCGTTCAGATGCACCGCGCTGTCTGCGCCCATCGCCAGGCACTGAACCAGCGCGTCCCGTGCCTGCGGCGGTCCCATTGTGAATACCACCACCTCCGCGCCATGCGCCTGCTTCAGATTGGCGGCAAGCGACATCCCCAGCACATCGAAGGGGTTCACCTCGCTCGGCACGCCGTCGCGCACGACACGCCGTGTCTCGTTGTCGAACTTCAGCAGCGAAACGACAGGCACCTGTTTAATGCAAACGGCTATCTTCATGGCACATTTCTGTCCCCTCCCCACTGGGAGAGAGTTGGGTGAGGGCAAAAGTCCCTTCCCCCTTGATGGAGGAAGGTCAGGATGTGGGTGATTTAGTCAGCAAAGTCGTCTATCTATTGGCTGCCGATATTCTCCCGCACCCGCTCCGCAAACCCCGCAGGCGCGACATGTGCCGGCATACCCCGCAGCACAGCAATCGTCTCGCGCAGCGTGCGGAAGAACGACTCGCACAGCGGACAGTCGCCCAGGTGCGCACGTATCCTCTGCTCCAGTGCGGAATCAATCTCTCCGTCGAGATAGTCGGAGGCATTTGCGCGAGCCTCCTCGCAGGGCTGCGGCAGTCCGCTGCGACCAAGGAGACGGAGTATGCGGGACTTCAAGGGCATCATCATTTTATCGACCAGAACTCAACCACGAGCCAACTGCAAGTATATCAGCAAACCAACATGGCGCAAGACGTACAACTTTTACTTATTTGATGCTCTCACTTACAATTGGATGCAAGGGATATGTCTAATCAACACGAAACAGCACAAGATCCGGCCCCTGCGACCTTCGACGAAATTGTCGAGGAATACTCGAACTTTGTGTACAACGTTGCCTACAAGATGATGGGCAACCCGCACGACGCCGAAGAGGTCGCCCAGGAAGCCTTCATCTCCGCGTTCCGCGCCTTCGACCGCTTCCGAGGCGAGTCCCGCGTCACCACATGGCTCTACCGCATCACGGTCAACGCCGCCCTGATGCGTATCAGACGCGAAAAGCGCGCCCGCGAACTGCGATGGGTCGGCATGGAGAACCTCGACGTGCCGAGCTGGGACGAAGCCCCCGAACCTTCAGCGATGAACTCAGAGCTGGGCGACAAGATTCAGGAAGGCATCGCGATGCTGCAGCCCGAACTCCGCGCCGCCGTAGTGCTGCGAGATGTCGCCGGCTTGTCCAGCAGGGAAGCCGCCGAGGCCCTCGACATTACCGTCTCCTCCCTCAAGTCCCGCCTCCACCGCGCCCGCGTCCTCCTCCGCCAGCACCTCGCCGAGTACGCTCCATCGCGTTAGCGTAGAAGCCGCCGCCGGGAATGAATTCTGTGTCCTGGGTGGCAGTCATCCCTGCTGTTGACGCAGGCGAGCGATTTCTTCCAGCAACTCGCGCTCACGCCCCTCTGATTCTTCGGCGCGCGCTTCGGCTTCTATGCGTGCTTGCCTATCTGCTTCAGCGCGCTCGTCAGCAGCCTCTCTTGCCATTTCGGCAACGGTGATCTTATGCAGCGTCAGGCCGGTCTCAGGGTCCAGCGCATCGAACTCCTGCCCATCCCAGTAAAACACCATGTTCAGCAACTCGCTGTAACCCCTCAGCGAACCGTCATCATCTGCCTCAATTTCATACGGCTGATACACGCCGTCAACCAGCCTCTCGCCCGTAAGCGGCTGCCCGTAATACTTGCCGTCCCTATGGTGGTCGAACCGCCAGTATTCCTGCACTCCGAGACGCTCGTACAGTTCGCGCTTGTGCCCCAGGTCGTTCGCTGCCGTGCTCTCCGAAGCCACTTCCATCACGAAATCGGGGACCTTGCCAATCTCCCATACCAGGTAGTTGGGCATTTCGCTGTCGCGAATATACACCGCATCCACGTCGAAGGCGATGAGAAAGTCCGGAGCGACTCGCCGGTTGCCGTTGGTTTCGTCGTAGAGTATGAACCCTCCACCGGTGGCAAACACATCCGGGCTGTCTTTGTACATCTCAAACAGAATACTTATCACTCTGTACAAGGGTGGGAATTGCAGCACACGGTCCTCCGGGTCCGGCTCGTCGTAGAAACTCTTGGGGTACTTTTTGGGCAGAGATTTGGCAATTGTTTTGGTAGTCGCCATACGAAGCCTCCGACATCCGTTTATGACTTCCCTACCCCCGCATTATAGTGCAGCGCAGAGCCGGAATTCATCCCATTCTATGGTCTCATCGGCGTCAGCCGCACCCCTATCACCTCCTCGCACCACGCCGCCACCGCAAGCAGCCTCGCCTCGTCGAAGTGCCCCGCCACGAGCTGCACCCCCAGCGGCATGCCACCCTCGCTCAACCCCGACGGCAGCGTAATCTCTGGGAATCCACCAAGAGTCCACGGCGACTGGAACTTAGGATCGCCCGTCGTCTCACGGCTCGGCGGCGCGGGTGCGGGCGTCGTCGGCATCAACAGCGCGTCGTAGCCCGCCATTCCCGCATGCACAGCCCGTGCAAATTCACGCTGGAAGTGCTTCGCCTTCAGGTATGCCAGCGCAGGCGTCGCAAGCCCCTGTTCTATCAACCCATGAACATTCGACGAAAAGTCGTCCGCACGCACGGCAAAGTTGCTCTCATGCACCTGCGCCCCCTCCACCGACATCAGCGCGCGCTGCCCAACCAGCGCCGCATCGAAGTCCACCGGCAGCGACACCTCCTCCACGGCAGCCCCAGCCTCACCCAGCATCGCGGCAACGGACTCCGTATTCGCCCGCGTCTCATCGTCGCACTGCTCCATGAAGAACTGCCGCACCAGCCCGATGCGCGGCGGCTTGATCTTCGTCTGCGCCGCCTGCAAATAGTCCTCCACAGGGCGCACCGACGAGTCGGGATCGTTGATGTCATGCCCCGCCAGCACATTCAGCATCAGCGCGGCATCCGCAACGCTCCGCACCATCGGCCCCATCGTGTCAAGCGACTCCGACACCGGATACACGCCATACCTGCTCACGCGCCCGAAGGTCGGCTTCAGCCCCACGATCCCGTTGTACGACGAAGGCCGCACGATCGACCCGCCCGTCTGCGACCCAAGCGCAGCAGGAAACATCCCCACCGCAGCGCCCACGCCGGACCCGCTGCTCGACCCGCCCGGCGTATGCACGGCATTCCACGGGCTAACCGTAGGCGACGGGTCTCCGCAGGCGAACTCCGTCGTCACCGTCTTGCCCATGATCACCGCGCCCGCCTGCCTCAGCAGCGCAACGGTCGTCGCGTCGTAGTCGGGCACGAACTCCGCGTATATCTTCGACCCGCTTGTAGTCAGCACGCCCCGCGTGAAGTAAATATCCTTGATACCCACCGGCACCCCATGCAGTGGCCCCCGCGCACCCTCGCTCGCAAGCTCCCCGTCGCGCTCACGCGCCGCCGCCATCGCCGCATCCCCGTCAAGCGTAACCCACACCTTCAGCGCGCCATCCAGCGCATCACACCGCGCCAGCAGCCCCTCCATCAGCTCCACCGCCGATATGTCGCCGCCCCGAATCATCTCCGCAGCCTCAACAACCCCAAGCTCATGCATCTCGCTCATAGCATCTCCTTTTCATTGCACCCAATATCTCTGTCATTCTGAACGCAGCGAAGTGGAGTGAAGAATCTGAAATCGGCGCACATCCAACCCTTGCAGATTTCAGGTTCCTGCCCTGTCGCAGACGGACTGAATCGCCTCCCCTTCCAACTTACTGGTATACTGACAACCCGACCCACCGAAACACCACCTCACGGAGTATCTTATGCCCCCTCTCAACAAGCAGCAACTCAGCGACTTCCTAAACTCCGGCGCGCACCTCATGAAGCTCGCCACACTCACGCCAGAAGGCTACCCCTACGTCACGCCCATCTGGTACGACTACGACGGCGAGGCGTTCTACGTCGCCGGCAGGCGCACCGCGAACTGGGTCGGGCACATCCGCGATGACGAACGCGTTTCATTCTGCATCGACACCTGCGAAGCCCCCTATACCCGCGTCATCGTCGAGGGCAACGCCGAGATCGCGGACCCCGCATGGCTGGGCGACTGGAAGCACTGGGCAGTCCGCTATCAGGGCGAGGAAGCGGGCACGCGGTACTACGAAGAGACAAAGCACATGCCCCGCGCATACATCCGCATCACCCCGCGCAAGATAACCACCTGGGCAGGCCCCGGATGGCACCCCCGCTACCAGGAATAGCGCCCCTCCCCGCAAATCTTGTCGCCTCTCGCCGGGGAGAGGATTAGGGTGAAGGGAAGGTCCTTCTTCCAATCTCGTACGGGCGACCGGGCAGGTTGGCTCATGCACTCGGAGCTTGCTTCCACAAGCAACATTCTGTGATATAATCCACCGCAGACATTTATTCCCATATATGTCTCAGCAGGCCCCGAGCGCCTACAGGCAGACGGATGATACGGAGGTGGATGATGGACGCAGTAAGGCGAGTCGTGGGAGCGGTGCTGCTCATTACAGCCATCCTTGTCGGTATCTACTTCGTTGTTGACCAGCTCGAGATTCTGCCCTTACTGTGGCCGCCACTCAATTACCTGATGGCGTTATCAGCCATACTCGGCGTCATCTTCGCCTACCTGCGCAAGCGCGCCCTCGAATCCGCAGGGCTCGACCGCATCGTCACCCGCCGCTACCTCGAAACCAACATCCTTTTCTACGGCTTCCTAGCAATCACCATGCTATTCTTCTGGAACTGGTTCGACCTCCTCTTCGACCCCGACCCGCAAGACACCGACCACCATGTGTTCTGGATCATCGTCAATACGGCAGGTCCCCTCCTCTGGGGCGCGCTCGGCATGCACCTCCTGCGCGGCGGCACCGACGACTAAAACTGCCTTGTCATTCTGAACTAAGTCACCCTTCATATTGTCATTCTGAACGCAGCGCAGCGGAGCGAAGAATCCAAAATCGCTGTTCACCCACCGGTCTCACATATCACACGCCGCCCCGAATCACATACGGAAATGAACGAGAGGAGCAACTTCCAATGGACATTCTCAAGAAAGTCGTAGGCATCATCCTGCTCGTCATAGCCGTAGTGGTAGCTGTCCACACCGTCGTCGAGCCGCTCTACTTCGACAGCAGCCTGACCTCCAGCGGGTACAGCGAAGGCGTCTGGGGCATCATAAACCCGCTCTCCGGACTCGCTGTGATTCTCGGTCTCATCTTCGGCTACATGCGCAAGCGCGACGCCGACGCTGTGTACGAAGACACGGTCAGCCGCGAGTTCCTCACTGCCAACACCATCTTCTTCGGCTTCCTCTTCATCGGCATCATGTTCTTCTGGAACTGGTTCAACCTGCTCAGCGCCGCATACAACGCCATAGGCCCGGACGCCGTCTCTCTGACCTGGATAATCGTCGACGCGGGTCTGCCGCTGCTCGCAGGCACCCTCGGCATAAACCTTGCACTCGGAGGCGCAGACGAATAGGCCGCAATCACAACACACACGCCGGTATCATCTGAGAAGGAGCAGAGACTCATGGACATGCTCAAGAAAATCATTGGCATACTGCTCATCATTACCGCGGCAGCCGTCGCAATTCACACGGTAATCGAGCCGCTATACCACGCATCGAGCGACGCGCAGCCCTACGCCCCACTCTGGAACATTCTCGACCCGATTATGGCAGTCGCCATCATCCTGACCATCATCTTCGGCTACATGCGCAAGCGCAACGCCTGCAGTGAAGACGAGACGGTCGTCACCCGCGAATTCCTGTCGGCAAACGTCGTCTTCTACGGCATCGTCTTCATCGGGATCATGTTCTTCTGGAACTACTTCAACCTGCTGAGCCCCGCATACACCGCCGTAGGACCCGACGCAGTCTCGCTCGCCTGGATCTTAATCGACGCCACGCTCCCGCTCCTGCTCGGCGCAACGGGCATACACCTCTTCAAGTCCGAAAGCCCCTAGCGACACTCTCGACAGTTCCTCCCCCTCGCTGGTCTAAAAAGGGTAGGTGAAATACCTGGAGTGACAAAAGAACAGGCTCCATGTCCCTTCCCCCTCGACGGGAGAAGGTTAGGATGGGGGTGCAAGAGTGCAACTTACAAGACCAAAATCTCGTTTGCCTCAAGCTTGGGGAAGGACGGGAAGAGGATAAGAAATCCTACCCGTCCTGACACCTGA
>CAZWDM010000035.1:23162-25392 GCA_964632415.1 uncultured Dehalococcoidia bacterium
AAGCTTGGGGAAGGACGGGAAGAGGATAAGAAATCCTACCCGTCCTGACACCTGATAGCTGACACCTGACCTACTCAAACGTCAGCGACACCTTCAGCGCGCCGTCCTCCCGCGACTCCGCCAGGTCGAACGCCTCCTGCACCCGCTCCACCGGGAACTGGTGCGTCACGAACGGCGCCATGTCTATCTCGCCCTTCGTGATGAAGTCCGCCGCAAGCTGGAACGCCGGCAGCCCCGGCTCGTCCTGCGCCCCGAACGTCGTGTACAGGTCCAGCCGCTTGCGGAAGAAAGTATCCCAGTCGAACGGAATCCGCTCCATCGTCGGCGGCAGCCCAAACACCGCGATCGTGCCCAGCGGCCGCACAATCTTCAGAGCCTGGTTCAGCGTCTCCACGCTCCCGCACGCCTCGATCACCACATCGGCGCCCTCGCCGCCCGTCAGGTCCAGCACCGCATCGGTCGCCCTGTTGCCGGTAACATCGATCGTGTGGTCAACTCCCATCCGCGCGCCATGCTCTCGCCGCGCCTCCACCGGCTCCACAGCGATGATTCGGTGCGCCCCCAGCCTTCGCAGCATGAAGTCATGGAACAGCCCGACAGACCCCTGCCCCAGCACCGCAACCGTCTTGCCCAGCAGCGGCGGCAGCTTCCGCGCCCCGAACACAACCGTGCCCAACTGCTGCGCCATCAGGAGGTGCGCCGGCGGCACATCCTTCGGCAGCTTCAGCAGGAACTGCTCCTCGATCATCTGGTAGCCCGCGAACACCTTCGACTTCCAGATATTCGGCGCCGTCAGCACCAGGTCCCCCTCCTCCAGCGAAGTATCGCCCGGGTCCACCACCTCGCCCACGCCCTCATGCCCCGGATACCCCGGTGCCAGCGGAAACTCGTAAGCGTTCCAGCCCATATACACGATATGCAGGTCGCTCCCGCATATCGACCCCAGCATCGTCTTCACCAGTGCATGCCCCGGCTCCAGCGCAGGGATCGGCACCTCCTCGCAGCGCAGTTCCCTCAATCCTGTCGCCACGGCCGCCGGCATCATAGTCATCTCAGATTTCCTTTCCACATCGCCAATTCGCGCGTCTGCTACAATCCCTGATACTGCCAGAGATTGTCAACCCAGACCGTTTTCGTGTCAAGGAAATGCCCCAACGCTGGCGCACCAGCGTCATCGCCCACCACCCACCAGCCGATATATCCCCCCATCGAACGACAGCACAAATATCTCCCCGCTCCGGTCCTCCCCGAACGACGATATATCCAGCCTGCTGTCCACAAGCTCCAGATGCTCAGTAACCCGCCCGTCCTCATATCGCAGCGCCCATACCTTCCCGCTGCAGAAGTCCCCATACACATACGCGCCATACAGCGCAGGCAGCCTGTCTCCGCGATACACATACCCGCCCGTCACCGAGCAGCCGCCATCCCTGCCGTACTCCGCAACAGGCATTTCAAGCCCTTCCGCATCGCACCCACGGCTCGGCTTGAAGCACGAACTTCCTTCCATCACGTTCCATCCATAGTTCAACCCCCGCCTGACGGTATTCACCTCCTCGAACCTGTTCTGCCCCACATCCGCCATCCACATCTCGCCGCTCTGCCTGTCAAACGAAAACCGCCACGGATTCCGAATCCCATACGCCCATATCTCTGCCCTCGCGCCCTCCACGCCTACGAACGGGTTGTCCGCCGGTATGCCATAAGCACCCGCCTCATCGAGCACGCTCACATCAATCCGTATGATCGACCCCAGCAGCGTCGACAGGTCCTGCCCGTTCCCCTGCGGATCACCCCTGCTCCCCCCGTCGCCAAGCCCGACATACAGGTACCCGTCAGGTCCAAACGCGATCTGCCCACCGTTGTGATTGGAATGCGGCTGCTCGATCTCCATGATGACCCGCTCGCTGCCCGCGTCAGCCGCCACGCCATCAGGACGCACACTAAACCGCGACAGCACCGACCTCCGCGGATCCGCCGCCGAGTAGTACACGTAGAAGTAGCCATTTGCGCTGAACTCCGGGTCGAACGCAAGCCCCAGCAGCCCCTCCTCGTTTCCCCTGTCGCTCACCCGCTCCTCGATGTCCAGGAAGACCTCCTCCTCTTCAACGCCCTGTTCGTTGGCAAAAGCCACGATCACCCCGCGCTGCAGCACCACGAACAGCCTGTCGCTCCCATCCTCCGCGTATGCCATCCCCACCATCCGCTTGAACGACAGATTCGGAAACAC
>CAZWDM010000035.1:25492-31156 GCA_964632415.1 uncultured Dehalococcoidia bacterium
TCCATCACCGGCATACCCACCAATGTTACAATTCTATATGTTCCACAGATATTCCTAACAGGGAATCACGACAGCGAATCACGCTCCAGCCGAACCACCGACACACCATGCCACGCACCATCATCGCCATCGCCGCCATATTGGGCCTCATCTCCGTCATCGCGGGCGCAGCAGGCACACACGCCCTCCGCGACACCTTGGACGCGAGCGCGCTCAGCACCTTCGAGACCGCCGCCCGCTTCCAGATGTACCACGCCCTCGCGCTCCTCGCCACCGGCATCATCTCCTTCCGCTGGGAGACCCGTGTCCTCACCGCATCCGCCGCCCTCTTCACCCTCGGCATCCTGCTCTTCAGCGGCAGCCTCTACATCCTCGCCCTCACCGGCATCGGCATCTTCGGCGCAGTCGCCCCCATCGGCGGCGTCTCCCTAATGGCAGCCTGGGCATCCCTCGCCCTCGCCGCCCTCCGCCACAAATGAGCAGGCGCAAGAGTCCCTTCCCCCTCGATGGGGGAAGGTTAGGATGGGGGTGAATTGAACTGTGATCGCCTTATTTCAACGTTCCTCCGAGAACTAGGAATGAAGGGAGAGACGACCGTGCAACTAACCGTTACTCTCTACCAAGATGAAGACGACATCTGGGTCGTCGAATGCCCTGCGATTCCGGGATGCGTCAGCCAGGGTCTAACTAGGTCTGAGGCGCTAGCCAACATACGCGAGGCTATCAAGCTATGCCTTGAGGTGCGCTCCGAGGAAGGTCGTCCCTTGGTGATTGAAACTGAGCAGGTAGAGGTGTTTGTGTGATCCTTTCCATCCATGTCAGTTCTGGTATCATATCCCCCATCAAAATCACCAGACGGAGGACAGATACATGCCCAACAGCGAAGACATGAAGCAGCGAATACGCGACGGCGAGATTCTCATCGGTGTGTCGGTGCCCATCAACGCCACAAAGAGCCAGATGGAAGACATCATCGGCAAAGACGACTATGCCTTCATCCACACCGACAGCCAGCACGGCCCCTTCAACGAAGAGACGCTCGTGCAATTCTGCGGGTACGCCGCCGAGCTCGACATCCCCGCGCAGTTCCGCATCAAGCACACCCGCCACACATACCTTATCGGCAACATTCTCGACCTCGGCCCCGCCGGCATCGAAGTGCCCCAGGTGGAAGACCTCTCCGTCGCGCAGGAAGCGGTGGACTACTTCTACTATCCCCAGTTCGGCAAGCGCAGCTGGGGCGGCGCGGCACGCTGGAAGGTGCAGGGCAGGGAAGGCAGGCTCGAATACGCCGAGTGGTGGAACAGCCACGGCTGGCTCTGCCTGCAGATGGAGTCCATCAAGGCAACCAGTGACGCCCCGCAGCTCGCAATGGAGGGTGTGGACTGCCTCACATGGGGTCCCAACGACCTGCTCGGCGACATCGAAAAGCACCCCAAACACCCCTTCCAGACCGTTGACGACTGCGTGCAGCATGTACTCAAGGAGCTGGAAGGCACCACAACCCGCGTATCCTTCCGCAGCTACGACCCCGCGCTCCGCAGCAAGTACATCGACATGGGCGTAACCATCCTCATGGAAAACGCCAAGCCCTAACAAGAACTGACCAGATAGAGTCCCCTCCCCCTCAGGGGGAGGGCTAGGGAGAGGGTCCATAAAATCCCTTCCCCCTTGATGGGGGAAGGTTAGGATGGGGGTGAAATTCTTCAAATCCCCTGTCCATCCTGTTTATCCATGTAAAATTCCCGGGAGGTTCCCATGGCAGACCGAATCTGCGTCGGCAACGCCGAAATAGTCTTCGCCCTCGACATGATCCCGCCAGCAAGACCACCCGACGCCTTCTTCGAGGGCGTTACCGCGGCAGACTGGGAGCCGTACCAGGACATCCTCGAAGACGGTCAGATTCAGCTCTACTACGGCCATTTCTTCGTCCGCTCCATGGGCAAGACGGTCATGGTGGACACCGGCATGGGTCCCGGCCCGCACGCCGACCGAGGCAACGTCAGGGGCGACCTGCTCAACGCCATCCGTGCGCAGGGCGCCAACCCCGAGGACATAGACATCGTCGCGCACACCCATCTCCACGGCGACCACGTCGGCTGGAATGTGGACCACACCGGCGACTCCCCCAAGCCCTACTTCCCCAACGCCCGTTACCTCGTACCGCGCCTCGACTGGGAGCACTTCACCCAGCCCGAACACCTCTCATACTCGCCGCAGGTCCGCGACAGCGTCATTCCCCTCGAAGATATGGGCCTGATGGACCTCGTTGACGGCGGCCACCACATTACCGACGAGATGACCACCTTCGACACGCCCGGCCACACCCCGGGCCACCAGGTAATCCTCATAAGCTCGCAGGGCGAAAAGGCGATGATAGTCGGCGACGCCATACACAGCAGCGTTCAGATCCAGGAACCCGACTGGTGCGCCGGTGTCGACACCAGCAAGCCCGACAGCCGCCGCAGCCGTCACGGCTTACTGCAGCGCGCCGAGGACGAGGGCTACATCATAGCCGCCGGCCACTTCCACCCCGAGCAGCACATCGGCAAAGTCATCCGCTCCAACGGCCGACGCCTCTGGCAGGTACTGTAACGGCACGGATGGAAGCCAAGATTCGGCACCTCGAGATGGTTCGTGGCGCAATCGACAGTGCGTCCGACAACTCCCTGCGTATCAAGGGCTTCGCAATGCTGCTTCTCGCCGGTACAGTTGCGCTGCTTTTCAGATTTAGCGAAGGTGCTGGCACCATACCGTTCCTCTTCGGATTGCTGCTAATCCTGATAGTGCTGTTTCTGTTTCTCTTAGACCTGCATTTCATTAGACAGGCCGACGTGTACAGGATTCTGTATAATCGGGTGAGAAGGACGCCTGTAGAAGATATTGACTTTTCTATGGAAGACGACCAGATACGCGAAGAGTTGAATGACTACTACAGGTATTATTTGCCATTCCCGCCAGTTGCGTCAGGTGTTATTCATATATGCATCATCGTAATGCTGATCGCAGGCATGCTGCCCCCACAATGAGGTGCCGAAAATGACTCTGAATTTGGTTTCCCTGTTGATAGTAGGTGTGTTTGGCGGTTTGCTTGGCGGTGGCGTTATGCTCTGGATGACGCGGAATTGGCGAGCCGCCGCCATAGTAGCCTGTGCCGCGCTGGCAACTGCAATGTTGTGGCTACTCCAAGGCATCTTTGAGTAGCTTCCTCGAGAGAATAAATCTCTGACAGTGAAGGAAGTATCCCCATGTCAATCCTCGTAACCGGCGGCAACGGCTTCATCGGCAGGCGCATCGTCCGCGAACTGGCAGACCGCGGGAATGACGTTGTCTGCTTCGACCTCGCGCCACCCCCCACGCAGCAGGACCGCGTAACCTACTACCGCGGCGACGTCACCCAGCTCCCGCAGATCATCGAATCCTGCAACACGCACGGCGTCACGCGCATCATCCACATGGCGGCACTGCTCCCGCCCGACACCGAGGACCGCCCACACTTCAGCATGCAGGTCAACATCGGCGGCACCAACAACGTCTTCGAGGCAGCGCGCTGGTGCAACATCGAGCGCGTCGTATATGCCAGCTCCATCGCCGTTTACGGCGTGCAGGAGACCTTCGGCGACAGGCCGGTCAACGAGGACGACCTGCCCGCTCCCCACAACCTCTACGGCATGACCAAGGCGGTCAACGACTTCGCAGCAGCCCGCTACCGCGAACAATACGGACTCGACCTGCGCGGCATCCGCATCTGCACCGTCTTCGGACACGGCCGAGTCACCGGCATGACCGGCATGATCGGCGGCCTCATGATCTCGCTCCCCGCAGTGGGACAGCCCATAGACCTGCCCTTTGATCCCACCGAGTTGTCGCCAATGATTCACGCCGAAGACGCCGCCCAGATATTCGTGCGCGCAGCCCTCGCCGAAGACCTGAACCATCCCGTTTACATCAGCGGCGGCCACCTCTGCACCATCGACGACATGGCAAACATCGTTCGCGAAATCATCCCCGACGCCCACATCACCACCGGCGAGCGCAAGGTCCCGCACATCTACCTCGTGGACAACAGCCGAATGCTCGCAGACATCGGCTACGAGATCGCCCCGCTCGAAATGCGCATCCGAGACCACATCAACGACGCCCGTCACGAAGCCGGCCTCGACCCCGTCTAACTACATGGAAGAGGAAACTGCCGACGACGAAACAACCTAACCGCCGAGCTTCACACCGAACAATGGCATTAGCGTCAAAGCCAGCGTTATAAACCCGAGCCCAAGAAATGCGATGGTCGCGTATTGCAGCCTGTCGAGTTTCCTCTCCACCCTGCTCACACCATCGCTGAATCGCGCAACTTCCCCGTCCAGCCGACGAACACCCTGAACTATCCAGTCACCTTCGCTCGATTGATTCCCCATCGCTGACTTTCCCTCGTCAATTCTCATCGAATAAGCACGCGTACTGTATCATGACTTGAGCCGAATTTTGCCAAACTAGAGAACATTTGCGTCACAGGACAGAAATTTGCTCCCATCCCTCCTCATCTCCATCCCCGAAGGCGTCATAGACCTCGGCTGGGGCCACCCGTCACCACACCTGCACCCCACCGCCATGCTACGCCGCGCCACGGAAATCGCCCTGGCAGACGACACCCCGGTCCCCCTCCAGTACGGCGCACCCCAGGGCTTCGGTCCCCTCATACACTCACTCGCCGACTTCCTCTCCGCCCAGGAATCCTACACATCACCCGTATCCCCCGACGAACTCTTCCTCACCGCCGGCTCCTCCCAGGCAATCGACCACACCACCACCCTCTTCACCAACACCGGCGACACCGTCTTCGTCGAAGAGCCGACCTACTACCTCATCCAGAGCATCTTCGAGGACCACGGCCTTAGAGTCATCGGCGTCCCCACCGACGCCAACGGCCTGCGAACCGACGCCCTCGAAGCAATGCTGGAATCGCCCGAAGCACCGGACCCCGCAATGCTCTACATCATCCCCACCTACCAGAACCCCAGCGGCGGCGTCCTCCCCGCCGACCGCCGCCGCAAGCTAGTCGAACTCGCACAGCAGCACAACTTCCTCGTCCTCGCCGACGAAGTGTACAACCTCCTCCACTACGGCGACCCGCCACCACCGCCCATCGCGTCCTTCGACAACTCCGAAGACGGCTGCGTAATCTCGCTCGGCTCCTTCTCCAAGATTCTCGGCCCCGGCCTACGCACCGGCTGGATTCACGCGCGCCCACCCATCATCCAGCGCTTCGCCAACGCCGGCCTCACCATCAGCGGCGGCGGCCTCAACCACTTCACATCCACCCTCGTCCACGCAATCCTCGAACACGGCATGCTCCAGGAGAACATCACCCGCCTCCGCCGCACCTACGCTCAGCGCGTCACCGCGATGACCACCGCCCTGCGCGAGCACCTCGGCGACGCCGTAGAATTCACAGCCCCCGGCGGCGGCTACTTCTTCTGGCTCACCTTCACCGACGGCACCAACACCGACGACCTGCTCACCATTGCCCAAGAACACGGCGTCAACTACCGCCCGGGCACAGCCTTCTCCGCCTCCAACTCCTTCACCAACGCCATCCGCCTGGCCTTCGCCCTCTACGAACCCGACACCCTCACCGAAGGCATCCGCCGCATCGCAGCGGCGCAT
>CAZWDM010000036.1:0-5703 GCA_964632415.1 uncultured Dehalococcoidia bacterium
ACTATCTCTCTGTTTAAGGTGTAAGTCTTTAGCTGATACAGAGACTGTGGGATGCTGAAATAGCTGGCGTAAGGATTCAGCCACATAGACATCTCACAAGATTCTGGAAATGCAATGTGCCCTTGACAAACCAGCACGGCCAATAGGTCTTTCTTGCGATTCGCAAAAAGCCCGTCCGAATAAGAGTGCAACTCTTGATTAGCTCGCTGTTCCCACTGGCGTAAATCCTCATACGATGGACCTGAATTTAGCGCATACTCGGTCGAGGGTCCAAAAAGAACTTTCTCTATATCTTCCCTATCAGGTGCGAACGAACTAGAACTAAAGATAATCACGATATATGGCAGATATTCCTCCGACTGAGGATGCTCAAATACCTCCAAGTATGACATCTTTTTCTTCAATGCCACTTCCAACCGATCGTCTGTATTGTCCACAAACGAAGACGCAACACCTATATCGCCAGCATACTCGTACCGGCGAATCTTTTGCCGTTCATCCGTTTCTTCTGACTTCAAATAAAGATACACATCAAACTGCAAGTCAATGTCTAAATCCGCGAAGGTAAAGTAATCCATCACACATGGCCCCTTTGGGGAGGCTTGCCATGGCATAAAGTTGGGAGATTCATTATAAGTTTCTTCTTGCTCACGAATCCACTTACGAACAGGACGCAGCAACTTATCGAACGATACTTGACCTCCCCCCTGACCTTTGACTGACCTGCTGCCATCAGCAGAGAAGACTGCCGGCCTAAAGGTGTCTGTCTCAATTTCCATTATCTTCTTTCTCAAAATTAGATAATCGTCTTGTTGTTCCGCTGATTCCGACATTGGTCCACCGTGCAGCACGGTAACATCCGCCACCACACTTTTACCAAAATGATTGTGCATCAGAAAATCAGGTGTTTTGCCTTGCAGCTCAGGCTGAAACTCAAACCGGAACCCTTCTAAATCATCAAATAGGGAACGGGTGTATAACTCCGCAGCCGCATCATACTCTTGCTTCCAAATGCCACGAGCTTTCCTCCAATGCCCCCTTTTGACATCATAGCCCAGTCGAGAAACTATTGTTCTGTCAATGGGGACGAGCACATCTTCAGCAGCATGCCACTTGCGGTAATCGTCCGCCCAGTACTTGCCTTCTAAGTCTGCATCAGAAAGAATCAAGGGACTTACCTACACATCCAAATTCTGCACCTCGAGCGCGTGCGCCTGGATGAAGTTCCGGCGCGGCTCCACCACGTTCCCCATCAGCACCGAGAACATGTCGTCGGCATCGGCGGCGTCCGCGATGTTGACCTGCAGCAGCGTGCGCTTCTCCGGGTCCATCGTCGTCTCCCAGAGCTGGTCGGCGTTCATCTCGCCCAGTCCCTTGTACCGCTGCAGGTTGATGTTGCGCCTGCCGTCCAGCTGCGTCATGATGCCCTCGCGCTCGCCCTCGCTGTATGCATAGTACGACTGGCGGCCCGAGCTTATCTTGTACAGCGGCGGCTGCGCGATGTACAGGTGGTCGTTCTCGATCAGCTTCCGCATGTGCCGGAAGAAGAAGGTCAGCATCAGCGTGCGAATGTGCGACCCGTCCACATCGGCATCCGTCATGATGATGATGCGATGGTAGCGCAGCTTGCTCAGGTCTATGTCGTCGTCAAGCCCTGCGCCTATCGCCGTGATCATCGAGCGGATGGCATCGTGCGCGAGCATCTTGTCGGCGCGCGCCTTCTCCACATTCAGAATCTTGCCCCACAGCGGCAGGATCGCCTGCGTCCTGCGGTCGCGCCCCATCTTCGCCGTGCCGCCCGCCGAGTCGCCCTCCACGAGGTAAAGCTCACAGAACTCCGGGTTCTTCTCCGAGCAGTCGGCCAGCTTGCCCGGCAGTCCGCCGCCGTCCATCGCGTTCTTGCGGATGATGAGATCGCGCGCCTTGCGAGCGGCGTCCCTCGCTCGCTGCGCCGTCAGGCACTTGTCGATGATGCGCTTCGCGTCCTGCGGGTTGTCCTCCAGGTAGTACTGCAGCGCCTCCGCGACAACGCTCTCGACCTGCGTCCTGACCTCCGGGTTGCCCAGCCTCGTCTTCGTCTGCCCCTCGAACTGCGGCTCGGTCAGCTTCACGCTGATTACCGCCGCCAGCCCCTCGCGCACGTCCTCGCCGGCGAGGTTCGACTCGTTCTCCTTGATCAGGTTCTGCTTGCGCCCGTAGTCGTTGATGATGCGTGTAAGAGCGCTGCGGAAGCCCGTGATGTGCGATCCGCCGTCAATCGTGTTGATGCAGTTGGCAAACGAATGCACGAACTCCGTGAAGCTGTCGTTGTACTGCATCGCCACCTCGACGATGGTATTGTCCATCTGCTTCTCCACGTATATTGGATCGGCGTGGACAACCGCGCGCTTCTGGTTCAGGCTGCGCACGAAGCTGGAGATACCGCCCTCGAAGTAGTAGGTAACCTCGTTGTTGGGCCAGAGGTTCTCGTGACCCTTCCAGTCGCTGCGGAAGGTGATCTCCAGCCCCTTGTTCAGGTACGCCATCTCCTTGAAGCGCTGCCGCAGCACATCGAAGTCGTACGCGAAGTCCTCGAATATCTCGACATCCGGGACGAACGAGACGGCGGTGCCGGTCTTGCGGCGGCTTCCCCTCGGAAGCGGCTCCGACGAAAGCTCCGACTGACCCCGACCGCGGGAGAATGCCTGCCTGTACAGCGTCCCGTCCCTGCTAACCTCGACTTCCAGGCTCTCCGAGAGCGCGTTGACCACCGATGCGCCCACGCCGTGCAGCCCGCCCGACACGGCATAAGCCTTGCCGCCGAACTTGCCGCCCGCGTGCAGCGTGGTCATCACCGTCTCCACGGCCGTCATGCCTGTTGTGGGGTGGACATCGACCGGAATGCCGCGCCCGTCGTCCTCGATGCGCACGGTGCCGTCGCGCTGGATGTGAATATAGACGCTCGTGGAGAAGCCCGCCATGAACTCGTCCACGCTGTTGTCCACAATTTCGTAGATGAGGTGATGCAGACCGCGCTGGTCGGTGCTTCCGATGTACATCCCGGGGCGCTTGCGCACGGCTTCCATGCCCTCGAGCACCTGGATATCGTCAGCGGTGTACATATCTACTTCTTTAGCCGTCGCCATATCTTCACTCCTGGAGGTTAGGCACAATCCTAGCCACTGACAAAAAAATCACATAGAATTCGGGGTGTATCCGCAGGCGAGGCGCAGGCGCACATGACGGGGCTCTTGCACGCATTGAACACTAACGAACGGGAGGCGCCAATTACGCGATAACGATGGGATAAACACCCAATTACAGTGGACAATAAACAGCGTAATTCATCAAGGTTTTTCTTGACTCTATTTTAGCATTTTTTAATACTGAAATCAAACGCAAGAATACATTTGTTCTCAGAATGTGATGGGAGTTCGGTCTATGGCAAGCGGCGCGGAAACGGCCCCGTCAGAACGCGCTCATGCGCCCTTGCGACGATGGGCAAGCGCGCTGATTATCTCCAGCCCGACCCGGTTCGCAACCTCGGCCGTTATCGCTGCCGGACCCTCGTAGTGCGGCGCGACCTCCACGATGTCCGCCCCCACCAGCTCCACCGACGACACGATGGTCCGCACCGCCTTCAGCAGCTGCGCGGATGTCAGTCCGCCCGGCTCTGGCGTGCCCGTCGCGGGCGCAAACGCCGGGTCCAGCACATCTATGTCCACCGACAGGTATATGACCTCCGGCCCGTCCAGCGCCTCGGCTATCGCATCCTCCAGCACCGCCTCGAACCCGCGCTCCACGATCTCCGCCATCAGGTGCCACCGCATCCCCTGTTCCTGCATCCACTCGAACAGCGGCCTGTCCGGCCAGTAGCCGCGCAGCCCGACCTGTATGAAGTTCTGCCCCGGAATCGCCCCGGACTCCAGCAGGCGGCGCATCGGGTTGCCATGCGCGATCAGCACGCCGCCGTACCCGGCCTCCCCCGTGTCCGCATGCGCGTCGAAGTGGATCATCCCGACCCTGCCGTAACCGTGATGCTGCGCCACCGCCGTCGCCGCCGGCAGCGTGATCGAGTGGTCGCCACCCAGCACAAGCGGAATCGCGCCCGTCTGCAGCGCCTGCATCGTCTTCAGCCTCACCGCTTCGTGGCTCAGTTCCAGCGAGCTCGGCGGGCAGTTCGCATCCCCGAAGTCAACGACCTTTATCTCCTGCGTCGGGTATAGCTCGTACTCCATGTGGTAGAAGGTGTCGTTGGGGCTGCCCGCATACCCTGCCTGACGGATGGCTCGCGGTCCGAAGCGCGTTCCAGGGCGGTTCACCACGCCCATATCCACCGGCGCTCCGATCACGGCGACATCCGCCTGCATCTCCGCAAGCTCCTCCTGCGACAGCGCAAGCGGCGAGTGGATGTATGTCGGAATCCCCAGGAAAGCAGGCTGACGGTCGGGACCACGAAGATCGGGCATTAGTCACCTCGCTGACAGAAGAGAGTGTAGATCGAGAATTCAACCCTTGCACCTATTCTAACCGATGCAATGCGTTCACCATACGCACTAGCCGGGCAAGTCTCCTCTCACCTTCATCAAGTCCCCTCTCCCTGGGGAGAGGGTTAGAGCCTGCCCCTGCGAATGCAGGGGGTGAGGGGATGATAATTTCCATTGCCCATTGAAGGGGAAGGCTAGAGCCTGTCCTGAGCCTGCCGAAGGAATGGGGGTGAAATGCTTCTCCTCTGCCGTCCATACTACTCTCCCGCAGATTTCTTGCGGCAGTATAGAGGCGGGCATATTCGTCACTCATCTTGTCCCTTCCCCCTTTGGGGGAAGGCTAGGAAGGGGGATATGGTTATTATGCCCAGCCCTGGGCAGTAGCGCAGGACTTTCATTATCACGCCTGCCAAACTATAATCGCCCTATCCGCAATCAGTAAATCCGTGCTCAGTCAGCATGAAACGCAGTGTTTCCATGCGCGAACTGAGCCAGTAGAGCGAGACATATCCGTAATGCAATTTGCGAGGTAATGCATGGACTCCAAAGAAGCATTTTTCAAGGCATGGGGCAGCTATCCGACGGGCGTATCTGTGGTCACATCCATAGAGCCGGACGGCAGCGTACATGGCATGGCTGCGAACGGCATTAACTCGGTTTCTATCGATCCGCTGCTTGTGCTCGTGTGCGTCGGCCACGAGCGCAACTCCTACCCTCTCATCAAGGAGGCGGGACGCTTCGCCATCAACATTCTCAGCCAGGAACAGCAGCCGATCGCGAGCTACTATGCCGGCCCCGCCGAGGCACGCAGCGAGGACACCGACCCGGAATTCACCTTCACCGAGAGTGGCGCTGCCTTCATTGACGGCAGCATCGCCTCCATGGACTGCCGCACGGTCAGCGAGCACGTAGAGGGCGATCACACGGTCTTCATCGGCGCGGTCGAGCGCATAGACGTGAACGACGGAGAAGCCCTCGCCTACTGCCAGGGCAAGTTCGGCCGCATCGTAATGGACGACTAATATCAGCAGAAATACGCAAGAGTCCCCTCTCCCCCTGGGAGAGGGTTAGGGTGAGGGCAAAAGTCCCTTCCCCATCGAGGGGGAGAGAGCCTGCCCCCGCGAAGGCAGGGGTTAGAGCCTGTCCTGAACCTGCCGAAGGAATGAGGGCAAAAGTCCCTTCCCCCTTGATGGGGGAAGGTTAGGATGGGGGTGAAGATGATGACCCCCAGGGATGA
>CAZWDM010000036.1:5803-15301 GCA_964632415.1 uncultured Dehalococcoidia bacterium
CCCCTTGATGGGGGAAGGTTAGGATGGGGGTGAAGATGATGACCCCCAGGGATGAACGATGACATACACACTATCCGACCTCGACGCCATGACCATCGAACAGGCGAACGCGCTGTCCTTCGAAGACCGCGACGCCCTGCTCGACCTGATCATCGCCGACGGCCGCAAGCAGACAACAGAACTCGACTCCTACCGCATCGGCCTGTACGGCGACTACTTCATGGAAGACATGCTGCGCATGCTGAAAGTACGCGCCGTCAAGGTATTCGTGCGTGGCACCACGCCCTCCGGTTTCGACGGCGAGCTGGTCGGCGACACCGACGAGGACCAGTACCGCGCAGCCTTCCGCCATGTCCAGATGTCCCTCGACGCCGCGGGCACCAGTTACAGCCGCGTAACCACACTCGTCATCTTCCTCACTGACATGAGCAAGTGGTCGCTCCTCAACGAGGTCTATCGCGAGTTCATACCCAACCCGCCATGCAGGGCGGTCATCGGCACCACAGGTCTCGCCCAGCCACCCCTGCGCATCGAGATCGTCAACTGCATCGCCTACCGAGTCGCGGAGTAGAACCATTATGCCCAACCCAAAGATGGAGTTCGGCTACCATCCCCCGTCCGGCGACAGGGGCTTCGAGACTATACGCCCCCGCGAGTTCCTGGGCGACCTGCACAACGCGCTCGATGTCGCATCGCAGCACTTCCCCTCCCTGTGGATTTCCGACCACTTCTCCTACGAGGACGAGTTCCGAATGGAGTGCTGGACGCACCTCACTTGGGTAGCAGCCAGGTACCCCGGCCCCAAGCTCGGCACCATCGTCATGTGCAACTCCTTCAGACAGCCCTCGCTGATGGCGAAGATGGCGGCAAGCCTCCAGTGGATGAGTTCGGGACGCCTCATCCTGGGCTACGGCGCGGGCTGGTTCGAACCCGAGTACACCCGCTACGGCTTCGACTACCCGCCGCCCGGCCAGCGCGTGGAGATGCTCGAAGAGGGCGTGCAGATCATGAAAGCGATGTGGCGAGATGCCCCAGCCAACTTCCAGGGCAAGCACTACCGCATCGAGGACGTCTATTGCGAGCCGCGCCCCGACCCGCCGCCCGTCCTGATGATCGGCGGCGCAGGCGAAAGGCGCACCCTGCGCGTAGTGGCGCGCCACGCCGACTGGTGGAACGACCTCGTCCGCCCCGCAGACCAGCTCCAGCACAAGCTGAACGTCCTGCGGCAGCACTGCGAGCGCGAAGGCCGCGACTTCTCCGACATCCGCAAGACCCTCAGCGTCCGCCTCTTCATCGACAAGTCGCACAGCAAGGCATTGGAGATGGCTGGCGACCGCATCCACGGCGACCAGCCCGCAGTCGCGGGCGACCCAGCATCAGTCCGCGAGCAGCTAACCCAGTTCGCCGAGCTGGGCTTCGACTTCTCCATCCTCACCTTCCCCCGCTTCCAGGACCTCGAAGACATGAAACTCTTCGTCAACGAAGTCCAGCCCCACTTCACCTAGCCCACCCGACCAATATCCCCTCCCCCTTGATGGGTTAACAAGGGTAGCTAAAGTTCCCTCTCCCTGAGGAGAGGGTTAGGGTGAGGGGAAATCTTTTCCCTCTCTATGGGCTTACATGCGTAGGCAAAAACCCCTTCCCCGTCGATGGGGAAAGGTTGGGATGGGGGTGACGCCAAAGCTATAAGCAAGGGGCAGATTCCCCTACCCCCTCAGATACTCAAAACTCGCCGTCAAATTCTCGAACACATCCTCGTGCGGCGGAATCTCCATAATCGCCGGTCCCGCATAGTCCTTGTCCCGCAGCGTCTTCAATTGCCGCAGGCAGTCCACATCGCCCGTGTCCACCGTCGGTATCGCCTCGCCGCCGCGCGTCTGCTTGAAGTGGATCGTCTTGATCATATCCACCGGCAGCGCCTCCACCTCGCCCACCGGATCGCTCCCCGCGTCAACGCGAAGCTGGTTCGTCGGATCGGGGCAAAGGCCGAGCATCAAGCCCTCTCCTCCCGGCAGAGCATCCCGTACCGCCCCCACCAGCATCGCCAGGCTGCGTATCGGCTGCCCCGAGTTCTCCATCGACAGCGTAACCCCACGCCCGGCAGCCTCCAGCACCAGCGCGGAAATGCTCATCGCACTTGCGGGTATATCATCCCGCGTCTCCCACAGCGAATCGAAGCGAGCCGGGTCCACCATCCGCAGGTGCGGCGCATCCGGCGACACCGCAACAGCCGCATCCAGCATCGACTGGAACAGCGCCGACTTCGGTTGCGCCTCCTCCGACAGGCACGGATACGCCACCGCCAGGTTGAACGACACATCTGGATGCCGCGCCACCAGCGCCTTCAGACCTTCGATGTTCGGTCGCCAGTCGTCGCCCTCGCCCGTCTCGCAGTCGCCCAGGCACGTCTGCCGCAGTTCGACATGCACCGCTCCCCGCTCCGCCGCCTGCCCCACCAGTGCCTCGATGCTCTCACTCTCAAGATGCTCCCGCCACGAGTTCGTTATCGCTCCGAGTTTCATGTCTGTGTGTCCTTCCTTGAATCATTCGGCCGCGTCCGCATAGTCATGCCGCCATTTTACAGGACGTGTTGTGCGGTGCATATCGCTGACCCGCACCGGCCGCGCACCGTCTAGCCCGTGGTATTCTGCACGCTCTTGGACTCCTCCATCGCAACCGCCTGATCCGGCAGTATGTCCTCCAGCAGGCGCAGGCTGCGGGTCAGCGCCGATGCTACCACGAGGGCGATTAGAATCAGTCCCGTCAGCACATACATCAGTGCCATTCCACGACCCTCGCCCTCACCGAGGATCTGCCCGACGCTGCTGGCAAGCGCGCCCCCGTCCGCCATCATCGGCTCGAACACATGCTGCGCCAGCGGCCCGCCCGACAGCACCCCCAGCGACATCGCGCCCATCCCCAGCGCCACCCGCAGCGAGAATATGCGCCCAAGCACATCGGGCGCGGCCTTCACCTGCCAGATAACCCTGTTCAGCCCGAACATGAACATGAATGTAACGCCGATCAGAAATACCCCCAGCCCCATCAGCAGTATGCTCTCCCGCAGTCCCACTACGATGCTCGCCAGCCCCGCGAGCCCGCCGGACACCAGGATTCCGTTCATCCGGCGCTTCGGACCGCCCCACGCCGTCAGAAGTATGCCTGATATCAGCGCCCCCAAGCCGAAGCTGGACTGGATCAGCCCGGCAGCCCTTTCGTCGCCGATTATCAGCGCCAGCGGTATCGAGAGCGCGTACCCGATCCCGGGCATCAGGTACATGGTTATCGCCGTGAAGACCATCAGGAACACGAACGGCGGGCGTTCGGCAATATAGCGCAGCCCGAACACGAACTCGCCGAGCAGGTTTGCGCGCTCGCGTTCAGGATCAGGAGGCGGCTGCGGAATCGCCGACAATGCTATCGCAAGAACGCTCGCGCCGAACGTCACGAAATCTACGATGAATATGATGCCCAGGCCGGCCGTAACGACCAGCACGCCCGCAATCGCCGGCGCAACGATGACCTCCAGGGATGTGACCACCTGCGTAAGCCCGGACGCCCGCCCCAGGTTCTCTCTCCTCACAAGCAGCGGCACGCTGGCTTCCATAGAGGGAATCACGAATGCGTTCGCCAGGCCGTTCACGGTCAGCACCAGGTATAGGTGCCAGATTTCAAGGGTGCCTGTAAAGAAGAGCAAGGCGGCGACCAGCGTGCTGAGGCTGGCGACGGTGTTGCCGGCAAGCATGACGATCCGGCGGTTCAAGATGTCAACGAGTGTCCCGGTGAAGAGCGAGCCCAGCCCCACAGGAAGAATCGCGAAGAACAGCAGGGCACTGTACGCAGTGGTGTCACCCGTCTCCCTGAGTACCCATATCCCCAGCCCAAACCGCGTCATACCCGACCCTACGAGCGAGACGAACTGCCCGAATGTTATCGCGTAGAACGCGCGCGCGCCGGAGAAGACGGCCATACTTGCTTACGTCACTTTACCTGAAGCAAGCCCGCGCAGACTCAGGACTCGTACTTCCTGCCCAGTTCCTCTTCCCAGCGCAGGTAGTTCATCATGTCCGCAAAGCCGCGGTCGGTGCCCGCAGGCACCACATCGGCAGGCGTTGACATCACGCCCGAAAGCCCTCTCTCTATTTCGCGGCCATCCCTCCGCCACGCGCCCACGCCGCCTTCCAGCACGGACACATCGGCATACCCCTCATCCGCGAGCGTCGCACCCGCGAATGTCGAGGTAACGCCGTCAACACAGGTAACGACGACCGGCGTCCCCTTATCAGGCGCAACATCGCCAATCTGCGCCTCCAGCCACCCGCGCGGCACCCAGCGCGAACCGGGCACATGCGCCTCTGCGAACTGCTGGCTCGTGCCCACGAAGATGATGACGGCATCCGTCGCCGCAGAGTCGTCCGTCGCCCGAACATAGGCCGCAGGTCCGCCGCTCGTGCCGACAAGCGTTACCGACGCCCCGGATGCGGACGGCACCTCAGACGGAGCCAGCATCCGGACCTTGCTCCGCGCCTCATCCAGACCAAGCGCCTGCGCCTGAGAATGTCCCTCTTCCAGCGAGTTCCCCGCACGCTGCCACTCACCGGTGCCGCCATGCAGGGCATACACATGCTCGTGCCCCATCTGCCTGTACCACGACGCGGTTATCGCCGCCCTCGCGCGACCGTCGCAGCAGAAGATTATCGGGCAGTTCTTCACCACCGCCACCTCATCCGACCGCTGCACCGCCTGTCCGCCCGGGAACCAGCGGAATCCCGGAATATGCCCGTCCGCGTACTCCTGTTCCGTCCGCACATCCACCAGGTACACCGTCTCGTCAGACCGCCGCGCCATCAACGCCTGAAGTCCGTCCGCGTCGATGTACTGCACGCCGTCCTCCTCCACAAGCCTGTCCGCGTACGCTTCGGCGGCGGCAATGCCCTCTTCCGACAGGTCCGGCAGTTCCAGCCGGTCCGCGCCAGACTCCAGCGCATACCCCGCCAGCGACCAGCCCGCAGTGCCGTTCTTCAGCCCCACCACGTTCGGCAGGCCCATGCGCTGCAAGACCCGCGTCCCGATAATGCTGCGAGTACGCCCCGCGCAGTTGATCACGACCGTCGCATCGTCGCTCAGTTCCTTCGTAATGTCCGTGATTCGCAGCGCAAGCTCCGCTCCCGGCACGCTGCGCCCGCCCGGTATGCACAGCCGCTGGTACTCCTCCGGCGTGCGCGTGTCCAGAATCACGATCTCCTCGCCGCTCTCGATGCGCTCGTTCAGCTCCACCGCATCTATCTCCGGCACATGATGCACGACCTCGACCTTCTCCCCGAAGTCCTTGCTCGGCACATTCACGCCCCACTCGGTCGGCAATTCCTGCGTAACCCAGCGGTTGATTCCGCCGTCCAGCACCGACACATCGCCGTAGCCAAGACCCTCCAGCGTGGCAGCGGCAAGCGTCGCCCTGCGCGCATCGTCGTCGCACAACACCACGGGAGTCGCCGTATGCGGCACGGCGTCCGCCATCTGCGCTTCGAGGTCGCGGCGCGGTATCAGGCTTGCCCCGGGTATGTGCGCATTGTTGTACTCGCCCGTCTCGCGCACATCAATCAGCGCGAACGGCGAGCCGCTCTTCAGCAGAGCGTCAAGGGACTGAGGAGATATTGTCGTAGGCATGTGTTCACCTGGAAGTTTCCACGTACTCTTGTGAAGGTTCCGTCTGCTTATGCTGGTTAGCCGCGATTGCCGGCGCCAGATGCTCTGACGCATTCCGTATAGCAATGGCGATAGCAATCAGTTCATCAGGGTAACTCTGATCAGGTCGCCAGTATAAGACCAGGTCACCGTTTTCAGCGACTTGCGTCGCCGTCTCTAATTCTTCTCCGATAGTAAGCGTATCTGTCTCGGCGCAGTAGCCTTCGTTCGTTTCAAGCGGCAGATAGTCGCTGATCCATAACACTTCCAGGGATACGGGCTCTCTGCAGTCATCAGGCGGCAGGTCTATGATCACGTGCGGGTTGCTCTCCAGGTCGATAGCCCCGGAGTCGCGTCCTTTTCCCGAGTCTAAGACGATCGCATCGAAACCGTCTTCCATCGGACTATATTTCACCTTCAGAGACATCCCGCACCTCCAGGTCCCCTAGGCACCTTCGCCGGAAGTAATCAAACCTGCCAGCCTGCCAATCTCTTGTCGCCTTCCTGTCCAGGTAAGCCGAGACAATTGATCCGGTATCTATGTTTGTCACAACACGCATCAAATGATCTTTGCCCTCGAAGTTGACAGCTCCCCAGTGAGTCAAAGCTTCACGGTTATGCACGTCAGCCGTTACGCATCTGACCAGCCAGTTGTCAAGAACATCGGCTATGCGGTCGGCAGTCAATTCCTGCCTTTGCCCGGCCCTGTCATGGAGGTGTTGAAGGACGGCTCGCTCTCGTCCGCCTGCTATGATCGTCTGCGGTAGTGAAGCCACAGCCTCTTCAAACCCTCTCGGGCCGCCACGGCCTTAGCAGTTGCTGAACTTCGTCGTGGCGAAGTGCTTGATCTCGCCCGTCTCCAGGTTGAAGCTGCTGCGCTCCAGGCCCCGCAGGTCGTTCCCATACACATGGATCTCCACCGTCGGCCTGTCGGTGTAGTTGTCCATCTGGTGAATCTCGTCCACCTCCGGGATGAGCAGCGAGATGTCGCCCGGCTTCACCAGCGTCTCGCGGTCCCGTTCGAGCTTGGCATAGTCCTCGCGGTCGCGGTCATCCACGCGGCGGAACCGCGTCTCCGTGATGCCGTTCCCCATTACGCCGATCATGCCCCAGGTGCGGTGGTCGTGCGGCCCGATGTGATCGCCCGGTCCCCACACTACCGACGTGACCAGCAGCCCGTTGTCGCCGTAGTGCAGCAGGTATGTGCCGTGGTTCTTACCCGGCATCGGAATACTGTACTCCTCCGGGATCGCGTCAGGGCTGTTGATCAGCCGCTCCAGGTGCGCCGATCCCCGGTCGAACAGCGTCTCCTGGTCAGGCTGCTCATCGACCAGCTTCGACATCTCCTGAACGAACTCTTCCAGCGCGTAAGAAATGGTAGTCGTCATGGTGTACTTTACCTCCTGTGGATTACGACTAGCATAGCGAAGGCACCCGCTTTAGACAAGCATGATGTATGCTCAGGAATCCCTTCCCCCTTGATGGGGGAAGGTTAGGATGGGGGTGATTGAATCACGGCAGGAATTATCCCTCCACCACCCTGTATATCACCGTCTCCCCATTATCAAACACCCGCTCCAGCACGCCGCCCAGCCCGTCATCAAACTTGAACATCCCCTCCGGGAAATAGATCCGTTCCAGGTGCCCCAGGTACACATACTCGACCCCGTACTCCCGTATCAGCTCCAGCGCAGTCCCGACATCCAGCGTAGAGTAGATCGTCTGCACGTCGCGGGTGCGCCTTCCCACCTCGTAAGCATAGCCCGCGCGCTGCTGCTCCTGGTGCCACTGCCACCCGATCACACTCGGCAGCCCCGTGTACATCGAAACTCGCCCGCCCCAGCGATACGACGGCGTAACCGCCTCCAGCACAATCGGCGATCCCTCGACATTCTGCTGCAGCCACCGGATGCCCTCGTAGTCAGTCGCAAGGTCGATCACATCCCCCGAATGCTCCCTGAACGCGGTGCCCTCGATGAACGCCACCCCGTTCAGCGTCATCGGCGTAACATACCCTGCGAACCTGTCCCGCAGCCTGTCCTGCGTGCCCAGCACCGGGTACACCGCCGCGCTCAGCACCAGCAGGACAAGCCCCACCTTCCACGCCTGCCTCACATACGGCATACGCGGCAGGAAGCTGCGCTGCGTCCGGAACAGCCGCCACAGCAGATACGCCGACGCGATTCCAAGCATCACCCACACCTGCAGGTAGAACTTGAAGATGCTGTTCAGCCGGTCTATGTCGCCCTCAACGCGCAGGAAGTCCAGCCCCACCACCAGCGACAGCGACACCAGCGCAAGCATCAGCACGAACCCCAGTTGCGCCGCATCGGGCCTGTCCCTCAGCAGCACCCCGATGCCCACCGCAGCCAGCAGCACCGCCAGCGCGAACACGAACGGCACCGTGCTGCCCACCACTCCCGTGAACCACGCCGTCAGCGCCAGCCCAACCAGCACCGCGCCAATGATCACGCCAAGTAGCCATCCCACGCTGACCGGTGCATCATCCTCGCCATCCAGCACATCATACAGGCGCCCGAATTTCCGCCGGACCGCAGCGAACTGCCCACGCGCGCCGTCCGCAAGCTGATCGACCACGAAAGTCCCGATGATGAACACGAACAGCCCTGATATAGCGAGGAACTGCCACAGCACAGTCGTATTCGTCGTTGATTGCACGCTGTTGTAAAAGGTCTCGCCCGCAAGGTGATACGGCAGGAACGCAACGAACCCCACAACAACCACGAACACCGTCTTGACGCCCGCCCGGATCAGCACGAGCGCCCCCAGCCCGCCATGCACCAGGAACTCCGCAAACGCAATCGCCGCCGCCGACACAATCAGGTATGTCGGCAGGTCCCAGGTATTCAGCAGCGCAAGCGATCCAACCGCAACCCCAAGAACCGCAAGCCGCAGCACCTCCCATGCAACTGTCCCCTCTCCCCGGGGGAGAGGGCTAGGGTGAGGGCAAAGTCCCTTCCCCCTCGATGGGGGAAGGTTAGGATGGGGGTGAAGCGTCCGACGCTCAACTCGTCTCGACACGCCCAGCACCACCGCAAGCGCAAGCCCAATCACAAGCACCGTGAACGGTATCGCCATCAGGTGCGCGTGCAGGTCCGCGAACAGGAAGGTGAAGAAGGGAAACTCCGTAATCTCATGCCCCGGCGGGTCGGGCGGCATCATGCGGCTGCTATTCCAGAAGTCGAACTCGCCGAACGGCTGCCCAAGCAGCACGTTCTTCACGCTATGCCCCACCTGTATCGCGCCGTCCAGGTTCCCCAGCACCGCCACAAACGCCACGCCCACCAGTCCCACCAGCACCGGCGACCAGCGCGGCACTCCGCCAAGAATCCCCATGCCCTCGTCCAGCCTGCGCCCCGCAGACCGCACCAGGTTGTACACGATGCTGTACACGCCGCCCACCGTCAGCGCGAAGAATGTCGGCACCGCCAGATTGAACGCCACCGCCGGCTCTATCGCCGTCGCCCTGATAAGCACAGCCGTCAGGAACTGCCCCCAGTAGTAGTAGTTCAGGTATCCCCCGCCGAACCACGGATCATACGGCGGCATGATTGTCGAGCGCAGCACCGCGTTCAGGTACGCGAAGTCCATCGGCTTCTCGCCGCCGCGATACGGATGCCACAGGTCCGGGTTCGCCATCCGAACCAGCACGAACGCCAGGAAGGCCACAATGAAGATCAGCTCTCCCACCAGCAGCACCGACCATCGCCGCCGCACGAAGTCGCTGATCTCCTGCCACTTGAACGCAAGAATGCCAAGCGACACCGCAGCCATCAGCGCAACCGCAGCCGC
>CAZWDM010000036.1:15401-18585 GCA_964632415.1 uncultured Dehalococcoidia bacterium
TCCGACAGCGGCCTGAACACCACGAATGTCAGCGGCAGCGTAACCAGCGCGATCAACTCCAGCGCGCCCAGCCACGCCAGCACCGGCAATCGGTTCGTCCAGCTTCCGGGCTTAATAATCTCCGTCCACGTCCCTCCGCCCTGCTGTATCGCCACGTCCCCCGCCGAGTACGTTAGACCCACACGACGACCTTCAAATCCGGGGCCAGATGGAAGCCCGCTACGCGGTAATAGGTAACCCATCTCCTCCGCGCTAAACCGGCCCGTATTCTGGAATATCAGCACCTTCGGGTGATCGTACACCGAGAAGCTCTCATCGGCATAACCCAAGTTCAGAGGAAGCGGCGCGGCGATGTGCTTCTGTAACAATGGTGGAGCGGGCAGGTTCGGACGGCTGAGCGTATCGTCCACTAAACCGATGCCGAACAGAGTTGGGTATGCAGTCTGAACATCGACCAGCGTATAGCCAAGCCGCTCAGAAAAAAGCCGCTGGTAATAATATGTGCTCGAGCCGTAACGATTCCCGGATATGCGCGGAATCGTCCCGTACAGTCGGTTGCTGAAGAACACCAGGTAGTCCGCCTCAGCAAGCGCATCCGCGATGACCGCCATCTTCCCCGCCCTGTCATCCTCATACATCGGCAGATCGAAGAACTCGAAGTCCGAGCGCAGGTTCGGCAGTGACTCCTCCCAGTGCTCCTTCAGCACGTAAGCCCCATAAGGCGCGCTACGATTCAGCCATTCACTCGCCCGCACCCCAGTATGAACGCTCCCATACACCCCGTTAACATACGCCAGCGCATAGAACGCCGTCCCCGCCACCACCACCGCAATCAGCACGCCCACAGCAGGACGCAGCGTTCTCAACAGTTCCTTCCCCCTTGATGGGGGAAGGTTAGGATGGGGGTGAGATGAACTTAGCTCAGTGCTCCTGTACCGATCCGCCCCATCCCACAGCGCCCACAGCATTCGCGCCCCGAACAGCGTCAGCAGCGGCGCGACAGGCAGCATGTACCGCATGAACTTCACATGAAACGCCCCCGTCACCAGCAGGTACGGCACCACCCAGCACAGCAGCAACACCTCTAGCTGCGTGCCCTTCGACCGCACCGGCAGCGTCGCAAGCAGCGCAGCCAGCGAGATACCCGCCGCAGCCACGACCGCAACCGTGCTGTACGACACCAGCAGTATCGCCGCCGGCAGACCCCACCCGATCACCAGGTACGCCAGCCCCAGCTTCCACGGCATACCCCGCAGCGACACATACAGCAGCCCCGCCCACGCCACGATGCCCAGCGGCAGGCCATACCCCCAGACCGCAAGCTGCCGTATGTGATACAAGTACGGCAGCGTATCCGCGTACTGCCGCGTGTACGGATAGTCGCGGATGCCCCGTATCATCTCCGACTGCTCGCTCACATGGCTGAAGAACCGCCCCCAGTCCAGCAGCGTGTACGGTTGCGCCACCATCAGCGCAATCACGGCAACCGCGCCCCCGCCCACAGCACCCCAGACCGCCGTCTCCAGCCGCTCCTCGAATCTTCCCGTCGCCTCTCTCCCGTTGAGCCCATTGAGATTGAACGCGAACATCAGGTGCGCGATCACGAACGGCGCGACTATCGGAAGCTGGCTCGCCTTAGTGGCCAACCCAAGCCCCACCAGCGCGCCCGCAATCAGCGAGTCCCGCAGCCTCCCCTCGCGCGCCACCCGCACCATGAAGTACAGCGCGGCGATCGCGAGCATCGCCTGAAGCGTGTCCACCGCGAAGAAGTGGCTGAGCTGTATATGTATGACCGCAAGCGCAGTCAGCGCCGCCGCAAGCAGCCCCGCCCTGCGGTCGAACACCAGCGCAGCGACGCCGTACACCGCCAGTATCGTAACGAGGTCCGCCAGCCCGGACACCGCCCGCCCAAGCACCCGTATGTCATTCGGGTCATCGAGGAACGGCCCGCCCAGTATTTGCACGAACTTCAGAACATACAGGGAAAAGCTGCCATAGTTGAACCAGCGCGGATTCCACGGGCTCTGCTCCGCATCCAGCAGCAGCCCAAGCTCACCAATCCCCGGCGGCGATACGCCAAGCACCCTGTCCAGTATCGCGCGCTCATCCGGGTGCGGCGTGTACGAAAACCCCGCATCCCACGCCAGCCCGTAGAAGCGCAGCGCAAGCGCAACCGCAAGTATGGCGATCAGCAGTGTGCGGGGAGTGAATAAACGACGGATGAAGGACATATAGAATTGATAGGTGGTATGTGAAACTTATTTATTCTGCAATATTTGTAATATTCGCTTGACAGAATGGTAAGCCGTATGTAATCTGACAGCAACCGATCTTCTATAGCTTGTGTATTAGGGTACTCTAGGCTATGAATTCAAGTGGATTATACGGATTGCCCTATTCTCTCTCAGGGGTGGATGTAGGATTATGATGACGCTTGAAGAGCGAACAGCGCGCAACGAAGCGCAGATCGAAGAAATACGAACCCATTTTGCCACGAAAGCCGACCTGGAACGTGCGTTGCGCTGGCATACGGGCATCGTACTTTTCGCGATCAGCATCGCGGTCGGTATCATATTGCAATTCGGCTAAGCAACGCCCGATACTGCCGCCCAGATAACAGCCTGCCCTTCACCATCCCCCTACCTGTTCCGCACCACAATCGTCCCCAGCATCTTGTCGTGCAGCGTCTGCATCATCTCCGCCCTGTCCCACAGCGGCCACAGATAGTCCACCAGCCGCGCAATGCCCAATGTCGCCTCCGAAATAAAGCCCAGCAGCAGAAACTTGATCACGAACTCCCGCAGGAAGGTGTATCCCCAGTTGGACGGTGTGCCGTCGTCCTTGATCACGCGGATTCCCACGATCTGCTTGCCCGGCGTCTGTCCTCTGCCCAACGCGAACAGCCACCACACGATGTAGCCCAACAGGAGCAGCCCCAGGATGGCGAGCACCACCAAGACGGCTCCCACGATACCTGCAACCCACGCCGCCCCCTTCAGGAAAGACTCTTCAATGTCTCCCTCGACTTCCACGGATTCTGACGTGATTGTGATAGATTCCTGTACCGACTCCACCGAGAAGATAAGGCCCAGCACCAGTACGACAAGTCCAACTATCATCAGGATTACCGGCAGCGTAAACCCCACGAAGTCCAGCGCCCACGCACCCATCCGCTGACCATACG
>CAZWDM010000036.1:18685-19989 GCA_964632415.1 uncultured Dehalococcoidia bacterium
GGCAGCGTAAACCCCACGAAGTCCAGCGCCCACGCACCCATCCGCTGACCATACGACGCCAGCACCCAGTCGGGTTCATCCTGCTGATCGCCGTTTCCCGCAACGATTTCCTGCTGCAACCGTGTACCCCACTTACAAGTTGGCACGGGGCAGTTCAGAACCGCCCCGTGCCGACTAAGCCTTGTTCATGTTCCCGTCATTCCCGCGGAGGCAGGAATCCTGAGAGTCCAAATGCAAGTCCAACCCAGACTAACCGCTAGATCTCTGGTGACTAGAGCACATGGTACAGCAGCAGATGCTCCCTCAGCACGTCGTTCGCGAAGTCGTTCTCCTCGTCGCGCAGCACCGAGTGAATATGGTTCGCGTCGTTCTGCCGGTTGTCGTACTCGACGACGAAGTTGCCGCCATGAATCCGGTAGTAGTGCTTGCTGAACCGCTCCATGCCGCCGCCCCACGCAAAGTAGAAGTCATCCAGACCCTGCTCGCGTATCGCCGACATCTTGTCCTGCGCCACATCGTCTCGGATGGTCGAGACATACTCGCTGATGATGGACATCATCATCTCGCGCTGCGACCCGTTCATCTGCGAGCCGGGCAGGCCCTCTTCCTGCGGGAAGACCGCGCGGGACGAGTTGTAAGTCAGGATGTCGTACGGCGCCTCCGGATAGATAACCGCGCGACGCTGCTGCTCCGAGCTAAGCCCGTTCACCAGCTCCAGCGCCAGGTCCTCCCTGTCGCCGAGGATGCGCTGTCCCTTGTTGGGCCCGCCCAGCACCTCTGCCGGGTTCGAGCCGAAGAAGAACGGCGTCGTCGAGATGACCTTGTCCCCCCAGATGCTGTAGTGCAGCGACACATGGTGCCCTTCCACACGCCACGCCCAGGGATTCTCCGAGTCTCGCGGGTCGCCGAACACCGTGAAGTAGTACAGCTCGGGGTCGCGCCGGAAGCTGACGATGCCCGCATCCTTCTCCACCTTGCCCAGCGTCGTCTCCAGCTCGATGATCTGCACCGCCTGCTTGTACGCCCGCTCCGTCAGCCCGCTCTCCATGATGCCGTACGCCAGCTTGCGCTGGTTGTCGTCCATGTCCCGGAGCGCCAGGCCGTGCCTGTTCAGCGGCGGGTAGTACCAGAAGACGCGCTCGCCATCCATATACTCATAGGTGGCCTTGTCTCGCTGCCCCGACGAAAGGCTGTCCAGCCAGTTCGCCGCAGCATCAGCCATCGCCGCCGTCGCATGCGTGTGACCATGTCCGTTTGAATGTCCGTTACCGTGCGTATGCTCCGCTGCCATGTGCGCTCCTTTC
>CAZWDM010000036.1:20089-29539 GCA_964632415.1 uncultured Dehalococcoidia bacterium
TCCGTTTGAATGTCCGTTACCGTGCGTATGCTCCGCTGCCATGTGCGCTCCTTTCGGTCCGATTATTTCTGCCGATTCTGTTCGTATAAGCCCTTGCCCTGCCCGATGGTGACCGCGGCATTATCGTCTATTTCACTCAAAGGCTTGCAATGGTGCCAACCATACCGCCGATGACCGCAACTGAAATCGCAATCAGCAGCCCAACTATCCACCGCTGGTTCGCTTACAGCCGCACAAGCCGCTCTAACATCTCGCGCCGCCATTCCTGTTCGTTCTCGCGCTCCGCCTCCAGCCGAGCCGTGCGCTCTTCAAGTGTTGTCATCTGTTCGGTCCCCGCACCGCATTATATGTCCGTTAAGTGAAACTCATAACCCCCCTGATATCCCGTCAAGGATGAAGAGACACTGTAACTTACATCAACACGCACCCTAGTCTATCATCAAATCAAATGCAGTTTAAGCAGGGCGCGGCGTTCACTCTTTTCGATTGCCTTCGAGACACGGACACTATGCCTTCGTCAGCCTCTGCAGCGTTCTCAGGTCGTCCGGCGGCGTCTCGCCGGAATTGCTCATGTTCGTGCGCGACACCTCGCCCACATAGATGTTCTTCGCAGAGTCCACGCAAATCCCGTGCGGCGATATGAACTGCCCCACATCCGTGCCGTACCCGTTCCCCAGACGCGCCAGCGTGTTCCCGCGCCTGTCCAGCACCGACACCCGCGGCCCTATATTCGGCACATTGCGCTGCACAGCCATCCCCCAACCCAGCTCCCCCACATACACATGCTGGTCGGCGGATATGAAGATGCCGCACGGTCGGTGTACATTCGGCCACTGGTCCTCGAAATTCCCGTTAGCGTCGAAAATCTGGATGCGGTGGTTCTCCCTGTCCGCCAGGTACACATACCCGTCCGCGTCCGTGGCGATGTTGTGCGCGATGCTGAACTCACCGGCATCGGTGCCCGGCGCGCCCCACGAGAACAGCAGCTTGCCGTCCGGCGAATACTTATGCACCCGCGAGTTGCCGTACCCGTCCGACACATAGATATCGCCCGTCTTCGGGTCGGTCGCCGTGTGCGTGCAGCGGTTGAACGGCTCCCCGCTGAACAGCGGCGCCGGCTCGCCCGGAACGCCTATCGTCATCAGCACCTCGCCGTCCAGCGTGCACTGCCGCACCGTATGGTCTCCGTCGTCAGTGCAGTACAGCGTATCGTCGGGTCCCAGGCTCACCCCGTGCGCCCGCGAGAACACCCCCTCGCCCCATGACTTGATGAAGTTCCCGTCCTTGTCGAACACCATCATCGGGTGCGGACCGCGGTTGAACACATACACATTGTCGTTGCCGTCCACCCCAACGCCAGCAACCTCCCGCCACTCATACCCATCCGGCATCGTGTGCCAGTTCGGCTCCACCCGATACGCAAAATCCCCGCTCCCCAGCGTGCAATCGTCTGCCATCCTCATTCCCTCCTGACTCGAATCTCAATATCTGCGCCGATTATACACACATGCCGAATTTCCCGAAACGCCGCCGTGCACACCTGCTCACCATTGACACCCTTCACCCACCATGTGATACTCAAACCGATGCGTTCCCAAAGCACAACCAACTTCTTCTCCCGCTTCGGCTTTACCGGCTGACATACAGGTCGGTAGAGGTTCAGCGTCTCCTTTGAATTGACGCGAAGCGACATAACAGCAGCACACTCGAACCCCAGCCGACACCGGGCTGGGGTTTTTCTTTTGCGGGAAATCACGGACATCGTAGTAAAATGTACGGCAGTAAACTCACACCGACACCCGAAAGGTAGCAGCATGCCCGAAAACTCCACCGTCAGCCAGGTCGAATCAGCCCGAGACGCAGCCCTCGCCGAACTCGCCGCCGCCGGCACAGCCGACCAGATTGAGGCATGGCGCATCTCGTGGCTCGGCAGGCGCGGACAGCTCACTCAGGTCCTGCGCGGCATCCGCGATCTCTCTCCCGACGAGCGACGCAGCGTCGGCGCAGCCGCCAACCAGGCGAAGAACATTCTCGAACAAAGCCTCGCGCAGCATCAGGACGCCATCTCGCGTGCCAGGACCGAAGACGAAGACCGCGCCGACGCCATAGACGTTACCCTCCCCGGCTGGCCCGCGCCCATCGGCGGCCTGCACCCCACAACGCAGATGCTCCGCGAAATATGCGACGCCTTCTCCTCCATGGGCTTCGACGTCGTAGAAGGCCCCGAAGTCGAATGGGACAAGTACAACTTCGAGATGCTCAACATCCCCAAGGGACACGCCGCCCGCGACATGTGGGCGACCCTCTGGGTGGACGAGCCCGACGAAGACGGCGACTATCCCATGCTCATGCGCACCCAGACCTCCCCGATGCAGATCCGCACCATGCAGGAGCGCAAGCCGCCCGTCCGCGTCGTCGTTCCCGGCAAGTGCTACCGCTACGAGGCAACCGACGCCACCCACGAATGGCACTTCTACCAGGTCGAAGGCTTGGCCGTTGACCGCGGCATCACCTTCGCCGACCTCAAGGGCACCCTCTACGAGTTCGCCCGCCGCATCTTCGGCGAGGAGCGCCAGGTCCGCTTCCGCTGCGACTACTTCCCATTCGTCGAGCCCGGCGTGGACATGTCCATCTCCAACTTCAAGGACCCTGAGACCGGCAAGCGCCCCATCAACCGCGACGAAGACTGGATCGAAATCCTCGGCGCGGGCATGGTGCATCCCAAGGTCCTCGAAGGCGTCGGCCTCGACCCCCAGATATACACCGGCTTCGCATTCGGCATGGGCCCCGAGCGCATCGCCATGCTCAAGTACGGCATCGAGGACATCCGCCTCTTCTACTCCAACGACCTGCGCTTCCTCAGCCAGTTCTAGCGCGAATGCTATACTAGCGACAGATCTATTCGGCGCTGTCCATGCGCCCGGAGGTGCCCCAATGGTTGTACAGCCTTCAGGCAAAAATATCGCCCAGCCGCAGGCAGAGTACGACGACCCCACAATTGAATACCCTTGCGAGGACGATGAACTCTTGGCAGAAACCGAGTACCAGTATGAGCCTCTGACTTATGCCGTCGCCGCGTTGAAGGCTCACTTCAGCAACCGTGACGATGTCTATGCCCAGGGCGACATGTTCGTGTACTACCGGATGAACGACCCCCGCTCCGTCGTCTCTCCCGATGTGTTCGTGGTATTCGGAGCATTGGGCAACCACAAGCGCAACTCGTGGCTCACTTGGCGCGAGGGCGACAGGCAGCCAAACTTCGTCCTGGAAATAGCGTCCGAAAGCACATGGCGGTGGGACGCAAGCGGCAAGCGCAACATCTACGCCGAAATAGGCGTGACTGAGTACTGGCGCTTCGACCCCACCGGCGATTGCTTCAATCCCCCGCTCACAGGCGAGCGCCTGGTGAACGGCGAGTATCGCCCCATCGAAGTCGCTGACGACGACGACGGGATACTGCGCGGCCACAGCGATGTGCTGGGCCTCGACATCTGCGTGCGCGACGAGCTGGAGCTCAGGCTGTACGATCCTGTGCGCGGCGAATGGCTGATGTACTACCAGGAAGCGCAAGACGCGCTCCAATTCGAGCGCGCAGCCCGCGAAGCCGCCGAAACAGAGCGGCAAGCCAAAATAACTGCGCTCCAATCCGAGCGCGTAGCCCGCGAAGCTGCCGAACAGCGCATCCGCGAACTCGAAGCGCAGCTTGACCGGCAGCAAGGCGACTCACGCTAACCCGTCCGCGCAAGCAATTCAGGCAGCGAATGCCCTGCCCGGTTCCATCCTGCGTGCTATATCCTCGCTGCCAATCAACCGACTAACCGGCATACCAAATACCAACTAGCTGAGGAACTCCCCCAAATGAAAGTACCCCTGTCCTGGCTCAAAAATTACGTCCAATTCGACCTGCCCGCCAATGAGCTGGCGCACCGCCTCACCATGGCTGGCAACGAGGTTGGCGATGTCGAAATCGTCGGCGCCGACCTCGACCCCGAGCTGCTCGTCGTGGGCCATGTGCTCAGCCTCGACCCGCACCCCAACGCCGACCGCCTGAAGCTGCCCACCGTTGACATCGGCAACGGCGAGACCGCCACAGTCGTCTGCGGCGCGCCCAATGTCGCAGCCGGCCAGAAGATCGCATTCGCCAAGGAAGGCGCAATGCTCATCAACCCGCGTTCCGGCAAGCCCGACGCACTCAAGGCAGCCACCATCCGCGGCGTCCGCTCTGCCGGCATGGTCTGCTCCCCGCTCGAACTCGGCCTGAGCGAAGACCACGAAGGCATCCTCGTACTCGACGACGACGCCCCCGTCGGCATCCCTCTCGTCGAGTACATCGGCGACGCAGTCCTCGACGTCGAAGTCACCCCCAATCGCCCCGACTGCCTCTCCATTCTCGGCATCGCCCACGAGGTCGCAGCCCTCACCGGCTCATCCGTAGCAGAGCCTGACCTCTCCTACCCCGAAGACGACACCCCCATCGAAACCCTGGCGAAGGTCGAAATCGCCGACCCCGACCTCTGCTTCCGCTACACCGCAACCCTCCTGCACAACATCGAGATTGCCGAGTCCCCCCAGTGGATGCAGGACGCGCTCACGAAGGCGGGCTTGCGCCCCATCAACAACATCGTGGACATCACCAACTATGTGATGCTGGAGTACGGCCAGCCCCTCCACGCCTTCGACTTCGGCAAGGTTCAAGACAGCACCGTCATAGTCCGCAGGGCACATCCCGACGAGCAGTTCGAGACCCTCGACGGCACGACCCGCACCCTCCGCCCGCCCATGCTCTGCATCGCCGACCCCGAGGTCGCCATCGGCCTCGCGGGCGTCATGGGCGGCGCGAACACCGAGATAGACGACACCACCACCACCGTCCTCCTCGAGTCCGCCAACTTCCACGCAATCAACACCCGCCGCACCCGTCTCGCCCTTCGCATGGACAGCGAGGCATCCTACCGCTTCGAGCGCGGCATCCGCCCCGAACTCGCCCCACGCGGTCTGCGCCGCGCCACCCAGCTCATGCTGCAGCTCGCAGGCGGCACCGCATCGAAGGGCATCCTCGACATCTACCCCGACCCGGCGCCCATGCCATCCGTGCAGATCAGCCGCCAGCGAATCCGACAGGTGCTAGGCGTCGACTACACCATGGAGCGCGTGCAGCAAACCCTCGAATCTCTCGGCTTCGAGCGCGACCGCGCACCCGAAAGCATCATGCCCACCATGGACGCCTTCACCGTCGGCAGCACTCCCGAAACCGACAGCGTAATCTGGATGAAGCCCCCGTACTGGCGCTCCGACATCACCATAGAGGACGACATCGTAGAGGAGCTCGCCCGCATCATCGGCTACGAGAGCATCCCCACCACAATGATCTCCACGCCAATCCCGCACGGCCAGCCGCAGGCGAGTCGCGTCTTCCGCGAGCGCGTCAAGGACATCCTCACCTCAGCCGGCATGCGCGAGACCATCTCATACTCCCTCGTCAGCGCCAACATGCTCGAGCGTGTCGGCATGGACACCGGCGACACCGACGTCATGCGCATCGCAAACCCAATGAGCAGCGAGTTCACCCTCCTCCGCACCAGCCTGCGCGCCAGCGTGCTAAGTACGCTCGCAGGCAACCGCCGCATCTCGCAGACCGACGGCATCCGCATCTACGAAATCGGCAGCGTATATCTGCCAAAGGACGAGGCACGCGAGCGCGACCTCCCCGACGAGCGTGAAATGCTAGTCGGCGTCCTCTGCGGCCCCCGATACCAGATGTCCTGGAACGCCCCCACCGGCGACATGGGCTTCTTCGACGGCAAGGGCATCCTCGAGTCCCTGTTCGCCGAGCTTCGCGCCGAAGTCAGCTACGAGGCTTATGGCGACGACCCCATCCTGCGGAACGGCAGAACGGCGCAGGTCCTCTTCGGAAGCACCCCCGTCGGCGTCATAGGCGAGGTGCGGCAGGCAACCCTAGACCGCTTCGACATCGACGGCGCGCCCGTCGCCATGTTCGAAATCGACCTCGCCTCCCTCAGGGCAGCGCTTCCCGAAGAGACCCTCCAGCACGCGCCCGCAAACCCCTACCCCCAGTCCTACCGCGACCTCGCCCTCATAGTTGACGCCGAGGTAACATCCGCCCGCATCCAGCAAATCATCCAGCGCCACCGCATGGTCGCCGACAGCATCCCATTCGACATCTACTCCGGCGAAGGCGTCCCCGAAGGCAAGCGCTCCCTCGCATACCGCATCGTATTCCAGTCCCCGCGCGGCACCCTGACCTCCGAGCAAGTCGACGGCTACCAGTCCAACATCCTCCACCAACTCCAACGCGAACTCAACGTCGAACTCCGCGAATCCAATGACTAATCTCCTACCCTCTGGGCAGAACCATAAACTGATCTCCTCCCCCCCATGGGAGAACTAATAGCTAATCTCCTCCCCCTCAGGGGAGAACTAATAACTAACCTCCTCCCCCTCAGGGGGAGGATTAAGGTGGGGGAAACATGGCAACAACCACATCTCTCATGACCGCAGCCGACCTGCTGGCAATGCCCGACGACGGCTTCCACCGCCACGAACTCGTAAACTGGTATGCGGAAACTAGAAAGGCCGACTGGGCAACGCCGGCGCAGGTGACGCAGCAATGGCCCCGCACGAGCATCGTAGGAAGTACCCGCGCAGTATTCAGAATCAAGGGCAACGCCTATCGGCTGGTCGTGGATATTTTCTATCCCGGTCGTAAGGTGTACATTACGTTCATTGGCACGCACGCGGAGTACGACCGTATCAACGCGGCGGAGGTGTAAAATGGCGACAATTACCCAGATCCTCACCGAAGAAGACTATGACCGTGCATTGACGCGAATGAACGAGATATTTCAGGCGAAAATTGGCACGCCGCAGGGTGATGAGCGGGACGCGCTGTTTGATCTCATTGAAGAGTATGAGAACGAGCAATATCCCATTGACCCGCCTGGTGCTTTCGGTGCGCTCGAGTTCCATATGGACCAGCATGGTCTGACCGAGGACGACCTCATTCCCCTAATAGGCAGTCGGAATAAGGTCGTCGAAGTATTATCGGGAAAACGGAACATCACCGTATCCACGGCGCGTGTGCTGCACAAGCGCTGGGGGATCTCCGTCGAATCGCTATTGCAAGAGACACCTAACCAAGTTGGCGCCTCGCGCAAAGACTAACCGGCCTAATCGACAGGCTCACCGACGCCGACACCCTCACATTCGGCGACCTCATCCCCGGCTTCCAGTGCATAGTTACTGAGTTCTTTGTATAGTAGAAATGAAGCAGCGAAAGAGTGAACTCACCCAATGATACGCGAGGGGAATGATGCGGCAGGTCTTCGCGGATACCGGTTACTGGATAGCCATAACGATTCACACTGATGCGCTGCATGAAGTAGCAGTTACTCTGAGTAGTCGTTTGAGACGTCATAGAATCGTTACGGCTGAGGCGGTTTTGGTCGAAGTTCTTGACCACGCGAGCAAGCTGGGTCCATATTGGCGTTGGCTCACTGCTAATCTGGTACAAGATACAATGCAAGATTCTCTGAGCGAGGTTCTGCCCCAATCCAGCAATCACTTTGTGGGGGCCGTCGCCCTTTACGCGTCACGTCTTGACCAACGTTGGGGTCTAACAGACTGCATGAGTCTCATAGTTATGCGAGGGCGCGGCATAACCGAAGCATTTGCGTATGACCGCGACTTCGAGCAGGCTGGCGTCACGGCGCTGCTACGCAATCCGAACGCGCTATAAGATGGGACTGACAAACTCTACGACTCCACACTGAAGACTCGCTACTGAAAACTGATAACTACCCTCCCATGCCCTACAACACCCTAACCCCCATCCGCGTCATCGACGCCTCCACTGGCATCGCCGGCCCCTACGCCGGCAAGATGCTCGCCGACTACGGCGCCGAAGTCATCAAGCTCGAGCTGCCCTCAGCCCCCGACCACTCCCGCAATGCCGGCGCATTCCCCGGCGGCACCCCCCACCCTGAGAAGAGCGCCCTCTACCTCCACCTCAACGCCGGCAAGCGCGGCATCACCCTCGACCCCTCCACCGACGACGGCAGGCGCATCTTCACCGATCTCGCCGCCCAGTCCGATGTCGTCCTCGAAAGCTTCCGCCCCGGGCAGATGGCAGACTGGCGCATCGGTTACCACGACCTGCGCGAGGTCCGCGGCGACATCGTCATGACCTCCGTAACCCCTTACGGCCAGTCCGGTCCGCACAAGGACTACGAGTACACCGAGCTGACCATCTTCGCGTCCGGCGGCGCGATGCACCGCGAGGGCTTGCCCGACCGCGAACCGCTGCGATACGGCGCCGAGATCGCCCAGTATTTCAGCGGCACCACCGCAGCCGCAGCCACCATGATCGCCCTCTTCGGCGTCGCAATGCACGGCGAAGGCGAGTGGATCGACATCTCCATGCAGGAGTGCTTCGCCGGCCACCCCCACCAGGTAGGACGCCGCGCCCCCTGGATCTACGGCAACGAGCCCGACGAGCGCAAGCCCCCGCGCCTCGCAGCCGCAGGCATGCGCGAACCCTACGCGGTCGGCTCGTTCCGCTGCAAGGACGGCTATGTCAGCTTCCTCCCGCTCGGCTCTCGCATGTGGCCCCAGCTCGCCCGCATGATCGACCGCCCCGACCTTATCAACAACCCCCGTTTCGCATCCGCCGACGACCGTACCGAGCGACGCGAAGAGCTTGAAGCCATCTTCCAGGCATGGTTCGACGACCACACCCGCATGGAAGTCTTCGCCGCCGGACAGCGCGAGATGCTGCCCTGCGCCCCCATCATGGAAACCCGGGAGGCGCTCGAAAACCCCCACTTCCGCGAGCGCAGCTACTTCATCGACCTCATGCACCCCGACGCCGGCGCGCTCACATACACCGGCCTCCCCTTCCGCCTGTCCGACAACGACGCCACTCCCAACACCCCCGCCCCTCGCCTCGGCCAGCACAACGCCGAAATCTTCGCCGACCTACTCAACATCACCCCCTCCGAACTTGCCGAACTCCACGCAAAAGGTGTAGTTTAATCCGCACACATCCCATCTGTAACAAGGGACGTCATATTGGAAGTAAGTCGGTGCAATCTGACTAAAGAGACCTACCTTTTGTCAGCGGAGATTAAGATGAGAATCAGCATTCGGGGATTAGAAGAAGTGAAGGCGGCGTTGGAAGAATACAAGAAGGAGGTCGAGGGAACTGAACTAAAGCCCTCGACGAAGTCGACTTACATAACGCATGCAGAGCATTTTGTCCGTTGGCTCTACGATGATTTTGAGCCTGGGGCGCGCGTGTAGTATGCGATATAATTCCCAGATTTAGGGTATCTCCTGCTCGCCTATTTGCTTAGACCCCGCCCTCCTCTCGGAGAAAACATGAAGAAACCGCCCCTCCAAGGCATCCGCGCCCTCGAACTCGCCGAAATCTGG
>CAZWDM010000037.1:0-29461 GCA_964632415.1 uncultured Dehalococcoidia bacterium
AAACCATGCCCACCACACCCACCTACACTATCCTCACCGCCGACCGCGTCATTGATGCCAAGGGCGGTCCCCCCATCGCTAACGGCGCAGTCCTGCTCGAAGGCTCCACTATAGCCGCCGTCGGCAGCGCCGCAGACATCCGGGCTCCTGAAGGTGCGCCCGCACACACCGCCCACTACCCCGGCTGCACCATCATGCCCGGCATGGTCGACTGCCACACCCACCACAACGGCTTCGGCGACGGTAGGCTCGGCGACGACCTCGCGCTCCTCCCCGATGAAATCCTTACCGTCAGGTCCGCCCGCAACGCCCGCGCCAGCCTCTTCTCCGGCGTAACCACCATCCGCGAAAACGGTCCCAAGAACTTAACCATGTTCAGGCTGCGCGACGCCATCAACGAGGGCCTTGCCATCGGTCCCCGCATGGTGCTCTGCGGCCGCCCCGTCGCAATCATCGGCGGGCACATGGGTTACTTCGGCGGCGAGGTCACCGGCGCAAACGAAGCCCGCGCCCTCACTCGCCAGCTCATCAAGGAGGGCGCCGACTACATCAAGATAGTCGCCACCGGCGGCACCACGCGCACATCGTTCCCCACGCTTCCGTCCTTCAACCTCGACGAGCTAAGAGCAGTCACCGACGAGGCGCGCAAGTTCGGCAAGCTCACCGCCACGCACTCCTCGAACTCCGCGGGGATCGCCAACTCTCTCGACGCCGGCGTAGACATGATCATCCACTGCTACCACCTCGATGCCGACGGCACGGTCAACTTCCGCGAAGATCTCGCCGAGCGCATGGCGCGGCAATCTGCATTCGTCAACCCAACCCTCCAGGTCAGCCGTGCCACCGCCTGGGACCTCACCCACAAGCGCGAAGATCGCGGCCTGACCGCTTCCGAGCAGGCCGAGCTGGAGACGGCCCGCGCCAACCTCGACGTCCGCCTCGACCACACCCGCCGCATGATCGACCTTGGCGTCAAGGTCATCACCGGCTCCGACTCCTCATGGAGCAGCTACCAGCTCGGCAACACCGTATATGAAACAGAGTTACTGGTGCATGCCGGCTACACTCCGATGCAGGGCGTCCTCTCCGTAACAAGTTGGGCAGCCGACGCGCTCGGAGTATCCGACACGGTCGGCACCCTGGAACCCGGCAAGGCAGCCGACGTCCTCGTCGTTCAGGGCAACCCCGCCGAGGACATCAACGCGCTTTGGAATGTCGAGGACGTTTACTTAGCCGGTCGCAAGGTCGTTCGCGGCTCCGACGACTCCATCGCCGCCGTCCGCCAGCCACCCGCCCAGATATAGAAGAAGTCCCTTCCCCCTCGATGGGGAAGGTTGGGATGGGGGTGAAAATCCTGTTCATCCTGCCCATCCAAATAAAATTATGCACCTCTGACGGAGACCAATACATGCCATCAACCACCTCCAGTTTCACCCTCCTCAAAGCCGCCCGCCTCATCGACACCGCGCGCGAAGCCGTGCAAGAGCAGGCAGCCATCCTCCTCGAAGGCGACACCGTCCGGCAGGTCGGCACATCAGAGACCGTTCACGCACCCGAAGGCGCGCCCGTGCAGGAGATCGATTACGGCGACGCCACCATCCTGCCCGGCCTGGTGGACTCGCATGTCCACCTGAACGGCATCGGCGACGGTCGCGCAGGCGACGAGCTTGCGACCCTGCCCGACGAGGTGCTAACCGTGCAGGCAGCCGAGAACGCCCGCCGCCACCTCTACTCCGGCGTAACCACCCTCCGCGACTGCGGCGCAAAGAACCGCACCACCTTCCTGCTGCGACAGGCCGTCGAGATGGGCATTGTCCCCGCACCGCGCCTCATTCTCGCCGGAAGGCCAGTCGCCATCATCGGCGGGCATCTCAGCTACTTCGGCACCACCGCCACCGGCACCGACGAGTGCCGCGCCGCCGTCCGCCAGCTCATCAAGGAGGGCGCCGACTTCATCAAGATCACCGCAACCGGCGGCAGCACTCGCACAAGCCACCCGCTCAGGCCGTCGTTCAATGTCGAAGAGCTCAGCGCCATCTGCGAGGAAGCACACCGCTTCGGCAGGCATGCTGCCGCCCACTGCGCATCGTCGCAGGGCATGGTCAACGCGCTCGATGCCGGAATCGACACCATCATTCACGGAGTCCACAAGGACCCCGACGGCGCCGACACCTACCGCCCCGACATCTCCGCGCGCATCGCCGAGCAGGGCGTCTTCGTCAACCCCACGCTAGGGCAAGGCGTCGCGCGCATCCGCATGCTCGAAGACATGGACAGCCTTACCGCCGAACAGCAGGCAGAGCTCGACAGCTTCCGTCAGAACTCAGACGCGCGAATGGACCACTTCGCCCGCATGCGAGACGCAGGCGTGATAATGGCGGCAGGCTCCGACTCCGCCTGGTCCTACTATCCCATGGGCGACTACCAGACCGACATCGAGGCGCACGCCATGGCAGGCATGTCCAACATGGAAGCCATCGTCTCCGCCACCCGAGACGCCGCACGCTCCTGCTGGGTTGACGACTCCGTCGGCACCCTCGAACCCGGCAAGCAGGCCGACGTCCTCGTAGTCAACGGCAACCCCTTCGCCGATCTCTCCCACCTCCGCCAGATCACCGACATCTTCCTTGCGGGAGAGAAGGTTGACCGCCAAGCCTTCATTTAGTCTGGATACAAGATGTTCAAGTTTCGTTCAGCCCGTCATTGCTCCTTTGCAGGGCGATAAACGGATTCTGAAAGCCAACGTGAAAAGTAAATGCTGGTTTCCATAAGCTGCGTACACAGTTAGAAACTGGGCTCTTGAGTGCTATAATTGAGAGAGGACTAGCCCATTCAGCCTCGTTAGAGGTCGTTTGACACCTACTGCATTGTTCAATAGACTGAGCGCGAGGCAAGGAAAAGTGTGGAAGGAGCGCATCACGATGAGAGGACCAGTTATTCCTACACCTCCACCAATTGTCAGAGACTGAGTCGGGAGCTTATAGAGTTTGCAAAGCGCCGAGTTGAATCTCGGCGTTTCTTTTCGCCTTGATTATCGTGACTCTTCCTCAGTTGTTGAGAACCGTCTCCTGACAGTATCAATCGTATCCCGATAATCATGAGCTCGTTGAGGATATCCATTAACGCGTCCTTCGAGCCAATCCACAAATCCGAGACATTCTGCCCGTTCTTCTGGCGCGATAGGCCCGAACCACCTCTGTTTTTCTGATATGTAGTAAGCCAAGTTGTTCCGAATCTCGCATATCAGTTGCTCGACTTTAGGATCATCGTGGTTCAAGTCAACCACATGGTCATAAAATGCCCTTCGTGTGTGGTCGATAGCTACATCCAAGTAAACCTTAGCCGTCGTCGATTGCTTTTCGGCGTCCTCATACAGGCGCCAAAAGACAAAAGCAAACGACGTTCTATGGTACGCCATTGTCAACCTGTATTGACTATCCATATTCCTGCGTACCCGTTCTTCAATCTGCGACGACAGTATCTTGTAAGTCCCATACCCAAACGCAGCAATGGCTAATGCCGCAATCGCAAGCACCGTCTGAAGCACATCCTTGAATTCCTGCTGATATGTCACCACATCAGGCTGCTGAACAGAGGCTGTTCCTCTCACAATATCGAAGAGCGTCGGAATGCTCTCAAGCACAAAATACATTCCTACCGCGAGCAGCAGGAACGCCGCAGCGAACGGTATAAGATAACCATACAGAAAACGAACCACCATCAAACCCCCTTGAATCAACTTCATCCAGGTCCTAATCTAGCGCACCAAACCATCCTCCCCATCCTGCACATCGATGTTAGCCCCCTGCCCCTCACACCCGCGTCACAATAAACGACTTATCCGTGAACCACAGCCCCCGTACTTCTGCAGCACTTGCGCCGCCACATCCAGGTACCGCCCGCCCCGCATCACCTCGTCCCAGCCTGTCCTGAGCTTGCGGAAGGAATGGGGGTGATGAACCTACCCATCCTGTCAGCCCCTTCCCGGAATGATAAGATACCCCATCATACTGACCAGCGCACCAGGAGGACACAATGGCAGACAAGAAGAGGGTCGTAGTAACAGGGTTCGGCGGCAGAATCGGCAAGGTCCTGCGCGACCACCTCGGCGACAGGTACGAGTTCAGTGGCATCGACCGCGTTCCCCTCGACGGCCTGGACTCGCTCACCGCCGACCTCACCGACCTCGACGCCATCACGCCCGCATTCGAGGGCAAGGATGTCGTTGTCCACCTCGCCGCCGAGCCGCGCCACACCCCGGACATCGGCTGGGACCTTCTGATGCCCGACAATGTAATCGCCACGGCCAACGTCTTCGAGGCAGCGCGCGCCGGTGGCGTCAGCCGCATCATCTTCTTCAGCTCAATGCATGTCGTCGGCATGTACGAGCACGACGAGCCCTACAAGTCAATCGCCGCGGGCGACTATGGCGACCTCGACCCTGACGCCGTTCCCCTCATCACCCACGAGATGCCCGACAGGCCCGACGGCCCCTACGCAGTCAGCAAGATATTTGGCGAGGCGCTCGGCCGCTACTTCACCGAAGACCACGGCATCAGCGTCATCTGCATCCGCTTCGGCACCACCAGCCCCGACGACCGCCCCGGCTCAGACGCCCGCAGCCTCGTCAGCTACTTCAGCCACCGCGACATAGCCGCCATGGTCGAAGCCTGCATCGAAGCCGAGGACATCGGCTTCGACATCTTCTACGGCGCCTCGGCGAACACCTGGAAGATCTACGACACGCCGAGAGCCTGGGAAGTGCTGGGCTTCCAGGCGCAGGATAACGCCGAGGGCTTTAGATAGCACGCAGGCAGGCTATCCTATGCGACTCGTTCGACCTCTATCTGGTCGGCCCTCTTCATAACCTGCGCGAGGTCGTAGGCAGCCTGCAACTGGTACCATGCCGTAGCGCCACCGCCGAAAGCCTTGTCCAGCCGCACCGCCATCTCCGGGGAAATCCCGGAGTGGCCGTTTAGAATATCGGATAGATGCTTGCGACTAACCCCCAGATGCGCGGCGGCTTCCGTTACGCTCAAGCCAAGTGGCTCAAGGCAGTCGTGTCGTATGGACAGCCCCGGATGGGGCGGATTCTTCATAGGCATTGTCTGAACCTCTCAGTGATAATCGACAAAGTCAACATCCCGCACGTCGCTACCGTCAGATCGAAACACAATCCTCCAGTTACCCGAAACTCTGACGGACCACATCCCCGATAATTCGCCCCTCAGCGGGTGGAGCCGGTATCCGGGCAAATCCATGTCGCTGGGCTGTACAGCGACATCCAACCTTGCGAGAATACGGTCTATCTTTTCTGCATATTCGGGCGGAATCCGTCTCCGATCTCCTCGCTCATACAGGTTCGCCAGCCCCCTATGTCGAAAGCTCAGAATCATGCACTACATGTAACCTATTACCTCACAGGTGTCAATTATCAGCTCCATTGTGTGCTCAGCTGTGAGTTCAAGTGCCACACAAACACCGCCCCCGCCTCGCTTTCCGCGAGATGGGGGCGGCTAGCCGGCGAATGAGCCTTCCTCGTCAATCCACCACTTCATCCACACTTCCACTCATCCGCATCATCCATGCGCCCCAACCGGGACGCTTCATCCTCAGTCTCAACCGCCGGCATGCGCTCCAGCCTGTTGCTCGCCCTCGCAAATGCTGTAAGTCTCGATCCGCAGCAGTTTCACCCTCATAGTTTCTCCTTCCTCCCAGCCCAGCCCGGAATCCAGCGACCATGTGTACATGTCCCCATCGAGCCCCAGAGTCTTAGAATCCCTTAAGAGGAAGTACCTATCGCCTATCTTCAGAACCAGGTCGTCCGGCAGTCTTACGTTCGCCTCCAGCTCCAGCTGATTGAAACTGCCGACCTGCTGGTGTACCAGGGTCTCGATTGTGTACTCCGCGCCCCTGTCCAGGAACTTCACTTCCAGACTTCCCAGAACCGGCGACATGTTGGACGCATATCCCTTGTAGGTTGTATCACCGTCAGATGCCTCTCCCACTGTCAGCGCGGCAGACCATATCTTCACGAGCCTGATCTGCTCGACTGAATTGGCAACCCTGCCGTCTGCTTCATGGGGCGCCGGTTCAACCCGGTCCACATCCCGCATCGCCGCTGAAGCCGTCTCCCCTTGAAAGGCTCCCACCGTAACCAGAGCCACAGCCACCGCCAGCAGTCCCATCATCCACAACTTCCCGGTCCGCATCCTCGTCATCGCCACCACCTCCACATCACCTCTGCCGACGGTGGCTAGCCGTCCAATATGTCCATAACTGTCACTTTATTATAAATAGAATGACCATATATTGCAAGCCTCATTTATGCAGGCTTATGGCTATTGAGGGCAATCGCCGCCATGCGTCCGCTTTCAACGAAAAGCAATCGCCCCCGCCTCGCGCATCACGAAGCAGGGGCGACCATGTACACTTGCTATTGGATAACGCTTACCGCTGTCCCACCGCCGACATCTCCCCCACATACGCCGCCAGCGCGTTCACCATGTGCCCCATCTTCGGGTATTCCGGCTGCGTGTCCGTCGCCACGCCCACATCTGCCAGCGCGCCGGCGCAAGTGGGTCCCACAGCGCACACGATGGTCTTCGTGTTCAGTGCATCCGACAGCATCGTCGCAGGTACTCCGCTGTCCGCCGCCACACGGTACAGGTGCCGGATCTGCACCTGGCTCGTAAAGGTGATTACATCCACCCGCCCGTCCAGCAAATCCTCCACCAGCGCCACCATCGGCGACACGTCGTCCGGCAGCTGCCACTCGTACAGGCAAAGCTCGTCCACCGTCTCGCACTGCTCGCGAAGCGCATCCATCAGCGCCGCGTTGCGCTCCCCGTACTGCAACGCCATCAGCCGCTTCCCCCGCACCGGCAGCGCGGTCAGTGCATCGAGCAGTTCCTTCGTCGTGTACGGCGCGTCAATCCCCACCGAAATCTGCACATCCACCGCCCTTAGCGCAGCAGTCGGTTTTGGTCCCCTGCACACCGTCGTAAGACCCCGCAGCGCATCCAGCAGGAACGGCAGCCGACCCTGGTTGTCCGCCTCCCTGAACAGCGCCCGTGCGCCCACACCCGTCTGGAACACCACCACATCCAGGCTCCCGCCCTCCAGCTTGTCCAGCAAGTACCGCACATCCTCCGCGCAGTCCAGCGGAGCCTCCCGCAAGGCAGGCGCCGTCACCGGCACACCGCCGCGCTTGCTGATCAGGTTCGCAAGCGCGCCTGTCATGCGCGCCTCCAGAGTCGCCACCCGCAATCCATCAAGTTCAGCCATAACGGACACTCTTTCCGTTCATATTCCGCAACAGTTTCAGTGCCCCTAGCATACCAGAATCGCGCCACCTTGCCCTGCACCTACCGTGAGATGAGAAATATGCAGAAATCCGCTCTCCCTGAGGAGCGGGTTGGGTGACGGGCGAGAATCCTGCGCAGCCTGTCAGCCCCCGCCCGACATGCTGACAGACTGAAAAACCGACAGACTAGATGCTCACGCCCAGCGCGGACGCCACCGTGTCCATGTCCTTGTCGCCGCGCCCGCTCAGTCCCATCAGGATGATCTGGTCGGCAGGCAGCGTGGGCGCCAGCTGCGAGATGTAGTAAGCCGCATGCGCCGGCTCCAGCGCGGGGATAATCCCCTCCGCGCGGCACATCAGCTCGAACCCCTCCAGCGCTTCCGTGTCCCTCACGCTCACATACTCGGCCCGACCCAGGTCGTTCAGCCAGCTATGCTCCGGTCCCACGCCCGGGTAGTCCAGACCCGCCGATATGCTGTGCGCCTCCATCACCTGCCCGTCTTCGTCCTGCAGCAGGTACGACATGCTCCCGTGCAGCACCCCGACCCTGCCCGATGTCAGCGTTGACGAGTGCCTGCCCGTCTCCACCCCGTCGCCGCCTGCCTCAACCCCCACCAGCCTGACGGTCTCGTCGCCGATGAACTCGTAGAACAGCCCCATCGCATTGCTTCCGCCGCCCACGCACGCCACAGCGTAGTCCGGCAGCCTGCCCACCGTCGAAAGCAGCTGCGCCCGCGCCTCCCCGCCGATCACCTTCTGGAAGTCCCGAACCATCATCGGGTACGGGTGCGGCCCCACCACGCTGCCTATGAGGTAGTGCGTATCCTCCACATTCGTAACCCAGTCGCGAATGCACTCGTTGATCGCGTCCTTCAGCGTCCGGCTCCCAGACGACACCGGCCGCACCTCCGCGCCCAGCAGCCGCATGCGGAACACGTTCAGCGCCTGCCTGCGGATGTCCTCCTCCCCCATATAGACGATGCACTCCTGCTTGAGCATCGCGCACACCGTCGCCGTCGCCACCCCGTGCTGGCCCGCGCCCGTCTCAGCGATGATGCGGTTCTTGCCCATCCGCTTCGCCAGCAGCGCCTGCCCCAGCGCGTTGTTGATCTTGTGCGCTCCCGTGTGCGCCAGGTCCTCGCGCTTGATGTAGATCTGCGCGCCACCGAGCTCCGCGCTCAGGTTCTCCGCGTAGTACAGCGGAGTCGGCCTTCCCACGTAGTGCTCCAGCAGCGAGCGGAACTCGGCCTGAAACTCCTCGTCGCTCTGCGCCGCCGCGTACTCGCGCTCAAGCTGCTCGATCGCGCTCATCAGCGTCTCCGGCACGAATCGCCCGCCAAAGTCGCCGAACCGTCCGCGCTCGTCAGGCAGCGTCGTCCCCGTATTCATGGTGCTCATGTGAAGTCCTTCAGTGCTCCGGTGGTGGTGAAATTCGCCAATTCATTATCGCCGCTCGGTTGACCTCGTGCAATGATAACCCTAGAATCATGCAAAGCCTGTCATTCCAGCCAGAGAGGTCGCCCATGCCCATCTACGAATACACCTGCGTTACCTGCCACAACCGCTTCGACAAGCGCCGCTCGATGAGCCAGATCGACGACCCCGCGCCCTGCCCGGACTGCGGCAGCGAGTCGCGCCGCGTCTTCTCGGTCTTTGCTGCATTCTCATCTAATGGCAGCGGCCAGACGAGCGCGGTCGCGGGTGCAGGTGGCTGCTGTGGAGGCGGTGCGGGCGGCGGATGTGCGTGCGCGATGGGCGTGTAGCCCAAGTCCCATTAGCTGCAAATGATCAATAGCCCACGCAGGAGGAGAACAATGGTCGTAGAAACCAGACAACGCTATGTGCTGATCGACCCAACCACGCTGCCGGTCGTGCCGGAATTCGAGGGTGCGCCGCGCCTGGATGACCTCAGCAACAAGCGCGTGGGCGTCATTGACGACAGCAAGGTCAACGCCAAGGAATATCTTGAGCAGCTTACCGACCTGCTCAACGAGCGCTTCGGCATCGAGAGCATCAAGTACCATGCCAAGCCCTCCGCATCCAAGCCCGCCGACCCCGCCGTGGTCGCGGAAATGGCGGAGGAGTGCGACTATGTGATTGTCGGCGTCGGCGATTGAGGGTCCTGCAGCGCGTGCAGTGTGCACGACGGAGTTCACGTTGAGAAGGCAGGCATCCCCTCGGTTACGATCTGCACCGACCGCTTCATCGAGACATCCAACTCGATGGCGGCGATGTGGGGCGCGTCCGGCTATCCGGTCATCTTCACGCCGCATCCAATCGCCGGACTGAGCAAGGAACAGCTTCGCTCCCACGCCGACGAAATCTTCGACACGGTCGTTACCATCCTGACGGGCAGGTAAGTCGCTCGCAGAGGCATGGATACAGGACGTCTTTGCCGGGTGAGGAGGATGTGATGGTGCAGCAAACCGTGTCCGGGCGCAGTGACATGAAAATGCCGCCGGGTCCCAGGGGGCTGCCCATCATAGGCTCCATGCTGAGCCTGCGCAAGAACCCCCACCACGCCCTGGCGCGCATCTCGCAGAAGTACGGTGACGTATGCACCGTCTGGCTTGGCAGCGTTCCGACCGTTGTAATCAGCGATCCGGCGTTGCTGCGAGACGCCTTCAGCAGGGTTACTCTTGCCGATAGATGGATCGGCAGGATAACGGACATAGTTACTAATGGCGAAGACCTGGCTTTCGCGCCCTACGGCGAACACTGGCGGCAGCTCCAGCGTTTCGCCAACAGGGAACTGCTCAGTTACAGGCGCGTTCAGGATATACGAGAACGCTACATCGAAGAATCGGTGAACAGCCTTGTGAACAGAGTGGGCGAGATGTGCGATGCAGGCGTCCCGTTGGAGCCGCGCGATTTCCTGCCCCGTGCCAACGGCGAGATGATGTTTCGCGCCATATTCGGCAGGAGCGGGAGCGATACGGCAGAGTTCCATGAGAAGCTGGACGACCTTCTCGAAACCGTGTTCTGGTTCTTCGCTAACGCCACCGCCACGAATCCAGCCGACTACATTCCGATGCTGAAGTTCCTGCCCAATCGCGCCCTCGAAGAAGCCGAGAATGTAGCGAATCAGATGAACGAGGTTCTCGATTTTCTGATTGACAATGTGAAGGAGCGACCGGACCTCAACCTGAACGCCCCGACCTGCCTCGCCGAAGTGATGCTGGCGAGCGTGGACAAAGAAGAGATCACCTATGAGACGATGCGAAGCCTGATAGGCGACCTGCTGGTGGCGGGCATCGACACCACCGCGCAGACTACGGCATGGCTGCTGCTCATACTTGCCAACCGGCAGCATATCCAGGAGCGCGCGCATGAGGAACTGAGGGCAGCCGTGGACGCGGACGAGAGGCCGGGCATGGAGCATCAACGCGACCTTCCCTACCTGCATGCGGCTATTCTTGAGAGCATGCGCTACCGCACCGTGGGACCTCTGGGGCTGCCACACAAGGCAATCGAAGATGTCGAACTCGACGACTATGTCATCCCCAAGGACGCGCAGGTGCTGGGCAACATCTACGCCATCCACAACGACAACAGGTTCTGGGATTCGCCGGATGAGTTCACCCCCGAACGCTTTCTGTTTTCTGAGGACGGCACTCCCCCGCCCGCGCTGACAAGCGGCGCGTTCATGCCCTTCGGCACGGGACGGCGAGGATGTCCCGGGCAGGGCTTTGCCGAAATCGTCATCTGGCTTCAGGCTTGCAGACTGCTTCACAGGTACAAGTTCACGCCCCGCGGGGCAAGCCGTCTGCCCGAAGATGAAGCATTCGGACTCGCGGTAGGTCCTCTACCATTCGCGCTGGACATAGCACGCAGGTAGTCTCACGAGTCCCTTCCCCCTTGATGGGGGAAGGTTAGGATGGGGGTGAAACAATCCCTCACGAACCACAGATCTTACATTTATGAAGTCATATCATCATTTACAAAGAGGTTGACACATGACACAAGCGAATACACCGCAGCCCCCGTACTACGCCGCGATATTCTCGTCCACGCATACCGGGGCGCACGAGGGCTACGCCGAGGACACCGAGACCATCCTCGAGCTGGCGAAGAACCATCCCGGATTCCTCGGTGTCGAGGCGGCGGGCGATGACGACCTCAGCATCGCCGTTTCGTACTGGGACAGCGACGAGACGATACGCAAGTTCAAGGAACTTGCCGAACACCTCATCATCCAGCAGCGGGGCCGCGACACCTACTACAAGAGCTACAAGGTGCGCGTAGCCAAGGTGGAGCGCGACTACGGCTTCAACGTGTAGCGACGAGTCTCCCCTCCTCCTGGAAGAGGGTTAGGCTGAGTCAAATGTCCCTTCACCCTTGATGGGGGAAGGATAGAGCCTGCCCCCGTGCAGACAGGGGATGGGGATGAAATGCCCTACCGCTCCTGAAAGCCACGAGCGACTATCCGCACGATGCGCGGCGCGGCAATCAGCACGGCAGCCGACGCGATGGTGCAGAACGCGATCAGCATCGTGGCGTCGAAGAAGAAGCCCTGCGGGAACATAGCAATCAGGTAGTCTCGGCGCGGGTCCAGCATCCAGAAGTCGTTGCTGAAACTGATCAGGTGAAACAGCAGGAACACCTGGTTGAAGGCGACGGCCGCCAGCAGTCCCACGACGATTACCAGCACCAGTGTCAGCTTGCCGCCCCTGCTGACATCACGCCCGAGCGTGTCCCAGAATTCAGCGCGCCGCAGCCAGAAGCAGGCTACGACATAGACGGCGATGTACAGCAGCGCAAGCATCTGCACCAGGTACACGCCCTGCACCAGCGCCTTCACATCCCGCATGTGGTGGATCTCCCGCTCGTTGTACAGCGACTCCACCAGCACGCCGCCGACATAGGTGCGGATAATCAGGTTCTCCTCGTCGTTGTTGAAGTAGTCCCGAAACTGCTTGCCGGCAGCGATCAGGTCGGTGCGCTCGATGCGGGTATATTCGGCGATGTTGTATCTGTCGAAGCCGTAGCTGTAGAGCGCGGGCAGGTTGATGACGAACCTCACGCTGCTGGTGATCAACAGCAGCGGCACGAGTGCCACGAATATCACCATTGCGGAGATTCTTGCTATGCGTTTCATTCCACAATGCTACCATCCGCTTCGCTTATCTGATAGCGTTTCCACCGGACACGACGCTGATGCATGGAATGAACAGGATAATGTGAAATGACAGACACGACATACGCGGCAAGCTACGAGGGCGTTGAGCAGGTCCTGGCGCGCCTGCTTGGTCCGGACGGCTGCCCCTGGGACAAGAAGCAGACACGCGAATCGCTGGCGGATATGTTCCTGGAAGAGTGCTACGAACTCATTGAGGCGATCGAAGAAGGCGATACGGAGAAGATGGTCGAGGAGCTTGGCGATGTCCTCTTCCATGTTCTGTTCCAGGTGAGACTCGGCGAGGACAGCGGCGAATTCTCGCAGGAAGATGTGCTCGGTGTCCTTGTGGACAAGCTGGTTCGCCGCCATACGCACGTCTTCGGCGACAAGCAGGCGTCGGGCGCGGACGATGCTATAGCCAACTGGGAAGAGGTCAAGCGGCAGGAGAGAGCGGCATCAGGTACGTCGATTCTCGACGGCGTGCCGAAGAATATGCCCGCGCTCGCGTACGCCCAGGCCGTGCAGGGCAGAGCCGAGCGCGCCGGATTCGACTGGGACAGCTTCGACGGCGTGCTTGACAAGGTAACGGAGGAGCTTGCGGAGATCGAAGCCGCCGAATCCGATGACGAGCGCGAGAAAGAACTCGGTGACCTGCTGTTCTCCGTCGTCAATGCCGCGCGCTGGCTGGGCATCGAGGCGGAGGCGTCACTACGCGGCACGAATCGCCGTTTCTACCGGCGCTACACAGTTATGGAGCGGCTGAGCCGGGAGCGGGGCGTGTCATTTGACGCGCTGTCCATGGATGAAAAAGAAGCCCTGTGGCAGGAAGCGAAGGCACAGGGCGCGGGCAGTGAAGGCTGACTGGTCTCGGACTGCTACTCTCCGTCCCCGCGGACGATGCGCAAGATGTCCTTTACGGGGACCCTGTCCGAGCCGCTCTCTCTAAACAGGGCGTCCACTTCTCGCTTGATGCGCTCGCGCTCTCTTTCCTGCGCTCTCTTCTGCACGAACTCATAAGCTGCGAAGACCCTGCTTGACACTCCCGCCTACTCTCTGTCTGGTCGGGTGATGCGCTCGATGTCCTCTTCCGAAACTATGGCCGAACCGTCGCCGTTGCTCAACAGAGCTTCCAGTTCACGCTTCATGCGCTCGCGTTCAGCCTGCTGCCCCTTCCGCTCCGCTCTCTTCTGCACGAATTCATAAGCTGCGAAAACCATGCTCGACACTCCAAAAGCTATGATTGTTGACGGAAGCAAGAAGATCGAAGCCAGCAGCATCACGCCGTCTGTTTCCTGAACGGCCTGGAACGAGAGATAGCCCCGGCTCAGCGCCGCCAGCAGTGCGCTGAGACTGATAGATGCGGCTCCATCGAATAGAAGACGAAAGTAGTTACCTTCAAACAACGAACACTACGCGCCGCCTCCGATAGTGTAGCAAGATTATAGCATCAGGAGGCGTGTTGAGGTTGGTCCAGTCCGACTGGACCAACTTACCTTACAACCTCCTGATCGATGGGAACAGTACCATCAGGGCCGCCGCCGCAACTACCACCACGCCACAGGCAATCAGTGTCGCTGAGGGCGCACCCATGGTCTGTGATATCAGTCCTGCTGCGAGGTTGCCCGCCGGCATCGCGCCGAATGTCAGGATGTATATGCCGGACACTCTGCCGCGAATCCCGTCCGGCAGTATGCTCTGCAGGGTGGCGCTGGTGATCGAGAAATAGCCCATCGTTCCCATGCTGCCGATCGCCACGATCGCGTATGCAAGCTCGATCGTTGGATTGAGCGCGAACGCCAACATCGACGCGCAGATGAGCGCGATGCAGCCCATTATCATCAAGCCCTTGCGTGGTATGTCGCCCAGAGATGCCAGTAACAGCGTGCCAGTCAGGAATCCCGCGCCCACCGCGGACATCAGCAAACCCAGGGTCGCGGGCCCCACATCGTACACCTCCGCGGCATACACGGGGATCAGGCCGTGCAGGAACGGCGAGATGAGCACCGTCGGCAGGAAGCCGAAGAGCAGCAGACCCAGCACGACGGGAGTATCCCGGATGTAGCGCACGCCTTCGAGTATTTCCGAGAGAGCGGCTCGCACGCCAAGTTTGGATTGCGAAGTTGATGCAAATGCGCCAAGCCCCAATGCTAGGAGCGCGGCAGCGGCGACAAGGGCGCCCTGCAGTAGTAGCGCGACACCCGCACCGACGAAGGCAAGCAGGGCACCGCCGACAGCCGGAATCGCAAGCCGCGTTATGCTGAACGCCAGCGAGTTCAGGGCGAAGGCGTTCACGAGGCTGTGACGCGGCACCATCGCTGGGATCATCGCCATACGAGCAGGGTCCACTATGACCCAGCCGATGCCCATCATGAAGACGAAGCTAAACACATGCCACGCGCCCACATTGCCGAGGATCACCAGCGTGCCGAACCCCAGCGCCAGCAGCGACTGGTATGTGAACACACCCACGAGCAGCTTACGCTTGTCCCACCTGTCCACCAGCAAGCCGCCCACCGGTCCCGCTATCAGGATGGGCAAGGCGTCCAGGCCCATCACGAGGCTTGTCAGCAGCGCGGACCCGGTTAGCTCGTATGTCAGCCAGCCGATGATGACCTGCTGCATCCAGAACGCTCCGCTGAAGAACAGCGTGGATGCCCACAGGAAGCGGTAATCGCGGTGCAGCAGGGAATCGAAGGTATGCACCCGCATCGGACGGACGCGGGGCATGTGCGGCTGAATCCGCGGCGCGCGCATCCGGGGAACACGCGGCACATGGGGCCGGTGGATATGCGGACGCAGCCGTCGGCGCGGGACGACCGTGGCCTTATCCGTAACGGCAGGGGCAACGACCACCTCGCCCACGGGATGCGCGGTGGCGACATCCTGCTGTTCCGGAGTGGGCGCAAGGCTCACTTCGGGGGCGGGGGTTTCCGTAGAAACGAGGCTCTTTACCGACTGTTCGGCAGTGTCGGTAAACTGTTCAGAAGATAGGTCCGTAGATGAAGAGTAGCTTTCAGGTTTGCGAAACGCGTCAGACCCGTTCTTATTCAATTGTTGTCTCTTTACACCCCTAATGTAAAAGGTTCAGCTACTATCTGAGCCTGACGCAATGCAAATCAGGTGAATAAGATACTAGCAAAGGATTAGGGCAGTGCACAGAGTTTATTTGACCAATTTTCAGACGGAATTTCAGCAATATGCCAGATAATGACAACTTTATTCCTGACGCCGCAAGTATTGGAACAATTTACCGGAGCCAGCCGGACCAAATACGGCGCTCCACTTCGTTGCTGACGGACTCGGTGAGGGCTTCGGCGGCGGGGTTCAGCAGCAACTGGCGCAGGCTGCGGCGCGGGCGGAAATAGACCGGCTTGCGCGGCGCGCCCGAAGTCTCGGCGGCGATGTCGAGCGCCCTGCCCAGGTCGCCCAGCTCATCTACCAGGCCAAGCTCCTGCGCCTTCGTCGCCCAATAGACTTCGCCGGTGGCGATCTTCCGCACATCCTCTTCTTCCATCTTGCGGGAGTTTGAGACGATTCCTACGAAGGTATCGAACGATTCGTCGATGAGCGCCTGCATCTTCTCTTCCTCTTCGGGCGTGGCATCTCGCCAGAAAGCGCCCATATCCTTGTGCAGGCCGCTCTTGTTCACATTCACGCCGACGCCCATGCGCTCCATTAACTCCTGCAGCGCCGGGCGTACGGAGATGACGCCGATGGACCCGACGATGGAAGCGTGGCTTGCGACGATCTTGTGGGCGGCGCAGCTGATGTAGTACGCGCCGGATGCTCCCAATCCGCGAATGCTGGCGATAACCGGCTTCTTCTCTGCGACCTTCAGTACGCTGCGGTAGAGGTAGTCGGACGCCGACACGCCCCCGCCAGGGGAGTCGATGTCCAGCACGAGGGCGCGGATGTTGTCGTCGTTCGCGATAGTGGCGAATATCTGCTCATAGGCGGGAGACTTTATCTGTCCGCCGATGCTGCCGAACAGCTCTACCACTGCGATCCTGTTGCGGAAGTTCCGCGAGGCTCTGAGTACTAGCAAGTTTCTTCTCCAAGTTAAAGGGTCGGTTCATTGTAATCCGAGAGGAGTACGCGCGTAAGGGTTACCAATAAACTCCCGAAGCGCCGCGAAATACGCCTCACCGCCGACTCTGTGAGTGTCGTCGTGGTCTGCGCCCTTGATCTCGTAGAACCGCTTCGGCTCGTTGGCGGCCTCGAACAACTCCCTGCCCATATGAATAGGGACGGTAACATCCCTGTCGCCGTGCACAATCATCACCGGACTGTGTATGTGCGGCATCTTAGTGACGGAGTCGAACCTGCTCCTCACGAGCAGATGAGTCGGGATGAAGCGTGTCAGTCTGGGGCGTGTGTGCGCGGACATCGCATCGACCGATGTGAATGACGACTCGATTATCACTGCTTTGGCGGGATGATGCATTGCCAGCTCCGCGACTACGCATCCGCCGAGCGAGCGCCCGAATAGCACGAGCCTGTCGTGGTCTATGTCGTCGCGGGAGCGCAGGTATTCCAGTACGCCTTCTCCATCCGAATACACGCCCTTCTCTGACGGCTTGCCTTCGCTTAGGCCGTAGCCCCGGTAGTCGAATATGAACACATTCGCGCCGACCTGCTGGTACAGGAGCATAATGTTGTACACGCGGCCGCTAATGTTGCCCCCATTGCCGTGGAACCACACTATCGTATCGTCTCCCCTGCCGGGTATGAACCAGCCGTGCAGTTGCGTGCCGTCGGCTGCGGGGAAATACACTTCCTCGTAGGACATGCCAAGGTCGTCGGGGGTGTTCGTTATCTCTCTCGTGGGGAAGAACGCCAGCCATCTGTCAAACAAGTAACTTTCCCTCGCAGCAAGAACGGCTGCTATAACGATAACCAGGACAAACGCTGCCGATAGTATCCGAAATCTTGCCATAGTCGCACCAGCCATCCGTTCCCGCACAGCACTGAAAACCGATGACTGACGACTGCTAAGGCGTCTGTGCGCCCCTCACATTCAGCACGATCGAGTACAGCGACTTGTCTGCGCAGATGTACAGGCGGTTCTTGTCCGCGCCGCCGAAGCAGCAGTTGGCGTTGCGGTCTTCGGGGACGAGTATCTTGCCGAGAAGCTCTGCGTCTGGACTGTACACATGAATGCCGTCCGCCGAGCTCGTGAATATGTTGCCGTCGGTGTCGCAGCGGAAGCCGTCCGACTTGCCCGGGCTGACCACCGCGAACTCGCGCTCGTTTGTCAGCCGCCTGCCGTCCACGACATCGAAAGCCATTATGTTGCCCGGCTCGCCAGTGTCAGCGACATAGAGGATGCTCTCGTCGGGCGAGAAGGCGATGCCGTTGGGCCTGTCCATCGAGTCCACAACGATTTCGAGCGCGCCCGTGTCCGGCTCGAGGCGGAATACGAAGCAGCCCGCAAGCTCGCTGTCTGCCTTGTGCCCTTCGCGGTCGCTGAGTATTCCGTAAGGCGGGTCGGTGAACCAGATTGTTCCGTCGGACTTGACCACGAGGTCGTTCGGAGAGTTCAGCCGGTTGCCTTCGTGATTGTCGGCGAGCGTAACGACCGTGCCGTCGTGCTCGGTGCGGCTGACGCGGCGGTTGCCATGCTCGCAGCTGACCAGCCGGCCTTCCAGGTCGCGGTAGTGGCCGTTGGTATAGCCCGCCGGCTGCCGGAAGACGGAGACACCGTCCGCATCCGAGTAGCGCAGCATGCGGTCGTTGGGGATGTCGCTCCAGAGCAGGTAGTCGCCTTCGGAGAAATAGACCGGACCTTCCGCCCATTCCATGCCGGTGAAGTGCCGGACCAGCTCGGCGTCGTCGGGAATCATCGCGGCAAAGCGGTCGTCGTAGATTTCGAAGCCTTCTCGTTGTGTGGTCATGTCGTGTTAGCCTCCCTTGGGCCGGTATGTTGCGAGTTCGTAAAGACGAGATTGCGGTCTTTCGCGTAGAGACTTGGTTGCAGGACTATCGCGGAAAGTGCTTTCTCCATAATCGTGCTGCGGTGCTATTATATGAGAGATGCCAGAGAGTTGCTAACGAGGAAAGAGAGCGGGGCCTTTTAGATGCAAAGCATATTCAGGGGCTTGAGATCGGTTGTGGGCGGCAGGCGGGACGGCGCTTATCCTGACGACGACCTTGCGCTGCGCGACATCGAGCGCCACGCAGCGAAGGTTGCGAGAGAGGCGGGGGAGCTGCTGCGCTGGCACTTCGACCGGGCGCTGAATGTGCAGTACAAGGATGACAAGAGGAGCGACCCGGTTACGAACGCAGACTACGCGTGCCAGCGGCTCCTGCAGGATGAGATCTCAAAGCGGTATCCCGACCACGGTATCCTTGGCGAGGAGGACGATGCGCAGGAGCGCGAGAGGGTGGACAACCGGCCCGCGCCTGATTTTGTCTGGGTGCTGGACCCGCTGGACGGCACGCGCAACTTCATGTCGGGTCTGCCGCTGTACGCCAGTTCGGTCGGCGTGCTGTACAGGGGCACGCCCGTAGCGGCGGCGGTCTTCATTCCATGGCCCAGCGGCGACGGCGGCATCGTCATGCATGCGCGCAGGGGAGGCGGTACCCGAGTTGACGGCGAGGCTGTGCCCGTGCTCAACGCGGATGTTCCCGACGGCAACAGGCTCGTGACACTGCCTGGAGGCTTCGGCGCCCTCTTCAGCGCGAAGAGGTCCCTGCGAAGCAAAGCGGGCGAGCTTCGCATGACGGGGAGCATTGCATACGAGCTTGCGATGGTGGCGAAGGGCGTTACACAGTACACGATAACGACCGCGCCGTTCCTGTGGGATGCCGCGGGTGGCTCTTTGCTCGTGATGGAGGCGGGTGGAATCGTGCTTCAAGGTGGGCGGCGCAAGTTGCTGGGCAGAGTGCCCGCGGGCCTGAGCTGGCAGCCACTTGAGTCCTTCATCCCGTCCTGGAGCAGCGGCACGACCACGATGAAGGAGCTGCGGGAGTGGCGCGCGCCGCTGTTGCTGGGCAGTCCGAATGTGGCGCGCTTCGTGGCGAGCAACCTTCGCGGGCGGTCGACGGTCAAGCGGCGAATCAGGCGGCTTGTGCGTCGGTAGTCTTGAGATTGCTCTATGAGCAACGGGTATGGATTCTCGCATGGCAAACGCAGACGGCGTTCTCGTCCGCCTTGAAGGCGTGTCCAAGGAGTACGAGGTAGGGGACGCCGTCGTCCACGCGCTCAGGGAAGTGAGCCTGGACATTCTTGAGGGGCAGTTCGTAGTGCTGCTTGGGCCAAGTGGCTCCGGCAAGACGACCCTCCTGAACATGATCGGCGGTCTGGATGCTCCCAGTCGTGGACGGCTGTGGGTAGGCGATAGCGAGATTACAGACCTGGACGAAGCGTCGCTGACCATGTACCGGCGCAATACGGTGGGGTTCGTCTTCCAGTTCTTCAACCTCGTTCCATCGCTCACCGCCGGCGAGAATGTGGAGATGGTGGCGGAGCTCACCGGAAACAAGCGCAACGCCTTTCCTGCGCTGCGCTCCGTAGGTTTGGGTGATCGCATCGGCCACTTCCCGGCGCAACTCTCGGGTGGAGAGCAGCAGCGAGTAGCCATCGCCAGGGCACTCGCGAAGGGACCTTCGATTCTGCTGGGAGACGAACCGACCGGTGACCTCGACCATGAGACGGGCAAGATGATTCTCGGGCTGATGAGGAGCATCAACATGTCCGAGAACACTACTATGCTCATAGTAACCCACAACATCGCCATAAGCCGAATGGCTGACCGCGTGATACGGATGCGCAGCGGCGAAATTGTCGAGGACACGATGAACGCCCATCCCATCCGGCCCGAAGACCTGGAGTGGTAGTTATGGGTCCGCTGCTGAGAAAGGCATTCCGCGACCTATGGCGGTCGCGTGCCCTGTTTCTCTCCATCATTGCCCTGCTGACGCTGGGAGTGGGCATATTCGTCACAACGTACTCGGCATTTCTCAATGTGAAGAGTTCGGAGGACTTCGCCTATGAGGAGCTGAAGTTCGCCGATGCCTTCTACCACGTCGCGCCGCCTATATCCGTCCGAGCGGCGGACGTGATCCGCGACATCCCCGGCGTTGCCGTCGCGGAAGGCAGGTATGTCGCCGACATCGCTATACGCCAGCCGGACGACCGCGACAATACCCTGTCCGCCAGGATCATCAGCATCCCCGACGAAGAGACGCCGGAAATCAACCGCGTCATCGTGAGGGAGGGGGACTTCCTCGAATCCTCGGACGGGCGGGGTGCGCTCGTGGACAGGCTATTCACCTCGTACTACGGCTTGCAGCCCGGCGACTCCGTTTCACTCGTGTACCAGGGCACGGACAGGGACTTCGAGATCAGCGGCGCCATCACGAGCGTGGAGTACCTGTGGAAGTCCAAGGGCGGCGCGGAGCTGATCACCTCCCCGGGCGACTTCGCCGTCGTGATGCTTCGCAGGAATGCCATCGACGACATGCTCGGCGTGGAGGGGTTGGTGACCGAGGTCGCCGTTCGCTTCGAGCCGGGCGCGGACACGAAGGCCGTGAAAGCCGAGATAGACGCCTACCTCGACAGGTACGGCTCGCACCAACTCATCAACAAGGAGGACCAGCTGAGCTACGCCACTCTGAAGTCCGACATTGACGGCTTCCAGGAGATGGCAATTGCAATGCCGGTGCTCTTTCTGGCCATAACGGCAATGGTGGCGTTCGCAATGCTCACCCGCATAGTGCAGAGCCAAAGGCACATCATAGGGTTGATGCGCGCCGAAGGATTTTCCCGCGCACAGGTTTTGCGACACTACCTTACATTTCCCATAATGATCGCGCTCATCGGCAACGGTTTGGGGCTATTGTGGGGCACCTTCGCAGCAGGCGGATTCACCAGCCTGTATGTCGACACTCTGGACTTGCCTTTCACGGTGGTTGTGAGCCAGACGTGGGTATTGGTCGTCGCCTTCGTTGTTGGCTTGGTGGCGTGTGTCCTGGCGGGCCTTCAGCCGGCACTTGCGGCGGCGCGACTCACACCGTCCGAAGCCATGCGCACGAACACATCGTCCAGCGGCGCGTCAATTGTGCTGGAACGGCTGGTGCCCATGCGCCGCTTGCCGGGCACGTTACGTCTGGTACTGCGGAATATGATCCGCGGGCGCTGGCGCACAATGTCCTCGATCACGGCTATCGCCGTTTCAGTGGCACTGGTCACGGCTGTGATGGGCATGCTCGACACGATGAACAACGCGTTCGATGTGCAGTTCAACGAGATACAAAAGCACGACCTGAAGGCCGTGTTCACTCAAGGCATCGACTATCGGAAGGCGGAGGTGTTCGAGTCCTGGCAGCAGGTCCGGGAAGCGGAGCCGATTGCGGAGATCCCTGTGAAGCTGATCAACGGCGATCGTTCAGAGCACTCGGTAGTTACCGCCGTCATGGAGGGCGGCACGATGCTGAGACCGGAGCATGTGGAGGGCGCCCAGCCACTTACCACGGACGGAATATTCCTGACTGAGTCGTTGGCGCGAGACCTCGACCTGGAAGTCGGAGATATGGTGAGGGTAGAAGCCGGGCGGCACGAGCAGGCCTATCCGGTGGCGGGACTTGTGCGATTCCCGATGGGCGAGTCCGCTTACATGAGGCTGCCGCAAGCCGCCGAACTTATGCGGGGCTTCCATGCCACATCCGCGCTGATAACGCTGGAGCGCCCGGAGTACGAGGAAGAAGTTACCCGGATGCTGGAGATGAGAGCTTTCGTGCTGTCCGTGGAGCGGAGCGCGGCGGTGCGTGAAGGGTTTGAGGAACTAATGGAACTGACCAATCTGTTCATTGGCATCATGACAGTATTCGGCATGTCGCTCGCCGCCTTCGCGGTCTTCAACACGGTAACGCTCAATGTCACGGAGCGCAGCCGCGAACTCGCCACAATGCGCACTCTCGGATTTAGCAAGCGACAGGTGAACCTGATCATCACGGCTGAGAGCCTGGCAACCGGCCTTATCGGCATCGGGCTGGGCTTTGTCCTGGGCTACGCGATAGAGGCGTACCTGGTCGGGCAGATGTCCACACTGGACTGGAACATGGACATCATCATCGAGCCTTCCACCTTCGTCATAGTGGGCGCGCTAACGCTGGTAGTGCTCCTTCTGTCGCAGGTGCCGGGGCTGCGTGCGCTGCATCGCAGGAACCTCGCTGACGCCACGAAGGAACTCGCTTCGTAAATAGAAAGATGGCATGCAGGGATAATCCCACATGCCATCCTTTGATCCGTAGTTCCTGTAACTCTATAAGTTAGCCAGGTTAGCCCCTGCCAACATAGGGCATCTTCGTCGCCATGATGGTGATGAACTGCACGTTGGTATCGAGCGGCAGGTTCGACATGAACAGCACCGCATCGGCGGCGTGGTTCACATCGTAGGTCGGCTCGACCATCACCTCACCGTTCGCCTGTGGGACGCCGCCTCCCATGCGCTCGGTCATAGGCGTTGCGGCATTGCCGATGTCGATCTGGCCGCACGCGATGTTGTATTTGCGCCCGTCGAGCGATGTGGACTTCGTCAGCCCGGTGATAGAGTGCTTTGTCGCAGTGTATCCAACCGAGTCCGGGCGGGGCGTGTAGGCGGATATGGAGCCGTTGTTGATGATACGCCCGCCCATCGGGTCCTGGTTCTTCATGATCTTGATGGCTTCCTGCGTGCAGATGAAGGTGCCGGTGAGATTTGTGTCAACGACCGCCTTCCACGCATCCACCGGAATGTCCTCCATGGGCATGCGCGGCGAGCCGATGCCCGCGTTGTTGAACAGCACGTCGAGTCTTCCGAACTTCGCGTGGGTCTCTGCGAAGAGATTGCGGATTGAATCGGCGTCCGTCACGTCCGTCACGACGGCAAGCATTCGCTCGCCCCCATCGCCCGCCAGCTCAATGGTCTCTTCGAGCGCCGATATTCGCCTGCCGCCGATGGCGACCGAGTAGCCGTCATTGACGAGCGCCAGCGCGCTTTGCCTGCCTATTCCAGAGCCTCCACCGGTGATGATGGCGACTTTGCCGTTTGAAGTCATGCGTGTCTCCTTGTGAGTATGTGGCCAGTAATCAGTTCTCGTCTTTTTCGTGGGCGGCTTCGCCTGGATTGTACCAATCTTGCGCTTGTTGAAGCCACTCTGCACGGCCTTCTTCGCGCCCTTCTGCACGGCCTTGCTCAAGTGCTTCCCTGTACTGTCTTGCGGTCAGCATCATGCCGAATACTCTCAGGAAGGGCTTTTCTTCGTTCTTCTCAAGCCATGCGCCCAGGACTTCCCTGGTTGCCTCTCGTGTGCCCATGTCGCCGAAAATCATCGAGAGCATCGCCTTAGGATTAGGACTTGTTGAAGTCGAGCGGAGGCTCGTCGAACGGTTCGCCCTTTTCCACTGCGGCTTGCTGACGCTTATACCATGCGTTCACTTCTTCGCGCATCTCTTCGCGCCCTTCCTCACGGCCCTCTTCCTTGACCTTTGCCACATATTGTTCGCGCCGTCTCTGGATCCAGTCGTTAATGAGGTCTCTCGTTCCCAGCATGAGGTCATGCCCCTCCGATAATGTCACGGTTGTAGCAATCGACGCTCCGACCACAAGCGTTATTCCCAAGAATATAGCCTTAACGGTATCGACGGGTGAGTCACTTGTCACCCAAGCCAATTCCGTCCAGATTATGAATGCAATACCCGGCAGAGCCTGCGCGACGAATAGAACGGAGTACAGAGGACGCCATCGGATTCTGATGCTTCCGATAGGCTCGCGTCGTTCATCACCACTTCGGTCATTCTGGTTGGTCAATAATCTATATCTTGTTGAAAGTCTGTCAAAACGCGCTGTCGATGTCAATTGAGTCTTGTCAATTCGGCAGACTGCCACATGGCCCGTTTCTTGACACTTCGGCGGGTGCGGAATAAACTTTTGCCAGAAATACAGACGCACACTCAGGAGAAATTTGCATGACACAGGAGTCGGTCATAACCCAGCAGATGCGCGACGCCGTCGGCGTGGAGTCCGAGCCGATCACGCATGAAGTGGAGAAAGGCGCGATCGTCAAGTTCGCGCAGGCAATCGGCGATACGAACCCGCTGTACAATGACGAGGAAGCTGCCCGAAAGACCAGGCACGGTGGCATCGTCGCGCCGCCGACATTTATGCGCTCCCTTATTTCCAACTCGCCGCCCGCCTACAACAACCCGTACTCCGCGAATCTCGACGGCGGCAGCCAGTGGGAGTACTTCCATCCGGTGCGCCCCGGCGACCGCATCACGGTCACTACGAAGCTAGCAGACCTGTTCGAGCGGCCGGGCAGGCTGGGCAACATGCTCTTCAGCGTGCGCGAAACGAAGTACGTGAACCAGTTTGGGCAGACGGTCGCGCTTCAGCGCACGACCGGCATCAGCTACGACCCATAAGGCGAAATTGCTTCGTTCCTTTCAGAGCGGAGGACAAGGACCGTCATGATTCACGGAGATATCCAATAAAGGAGTGAACGATGGGGAACCAGGTATATTTCGAGGACGTTCAGGAAGGCATGGATGTTCCTACCCTGCGCAAGGACCCGACAACCCAGCAGCTCGTGAAGTATGCGGGGGCATCAGGTGACTACTACCAGATCCACTATGACCTGAACTACGCCAAGGGAAACGGTCTGCCGGATGTCATTCTGCACGGCGCGCTCAAAGGCGCGTGGCTGGGACAGCTGATGACCGACTGGATCGGCGCCGAGGGTACGCTGAAGTCGCTGACCACGCAGTACCGGGGCATGGACGTGCCGGGCACGCCGATGTTCGGCAAGGGCGTCGTCACGAAGAAGTACACGGAGAACGGCGAGAACCTGGTGGACTGCGACATCTGGCTGGAGGACCACGAGGGCAAGAAGACCACACCGGGCGCTGCGACCGTGGAGCTTCCTACTCGGGCATAACCCACAGCGCCGCTTCGCGGTTCCATATAGTCTGACCTGAATAGACAGGCTGGACAGGATATGATGCTTCGAGCGCTTCATCCTGTGAGTCCTGTCTATTCTGCTTAATGGCGATGCCTGAATCCAAACTGAAGAGGAGACTGAACATGCAAATCGGCGTTGGATTGGACGCAACGCTAGGCCTGTCGTGGGACGATCAGGCGACACTCGCCCGCGAAGCCGCCGAACAGGGGTACACCAGCATCTGGACGCCGGAGGGAACGGGCCATGACTCGTACCAGCTTTGCCTGCGTCGCTGGCAGGCTAGTTGCGATGTGGTGGACGGCGGCGTAACGACCGGCATATCGGTATCGCCGGTGATGTACCGCACGCCGATGGGCTTCGCTATGACGGGCGGCACGGTGAGCGACATAAGCGGCGGCAAGTTCATCATGGGCATCGGCTCGGGTGGCTCTTACCGCCCGCGTCAGCGGCAGGCGCTCGGACTTCCGAACTTCTCGACGCTGGCGCTGATGCGCGACTACCTCTCCACGATACGCCCTCTCGTCGCGGGTGATCGGGTGGACTACGAGGGCGATGTGGTTACGCTCAAAGGCGCGAGCCTTGGCATAGACCCGCCTCCGAGGACGCCTGTGTACCTGGGATCGCTGGGGCCGCAGATGCTCCGGCTCGCCGGTGAGCTTGCGGACGGCGCTTGCCTCAACTGGTGCAGCCCTGAGCAGATAGCTTGGAGCCGCGAGCGCGTGAACGAAGGCGCTGAGAAGGCCGGGCGCGACCCTTCCGAGATCAAGCTGGCGGAGTACATCCGCGTGTGTGTTGACGAAGATGAGGACGTGGCGCGACTAGCCTTTGCCAAGGCGACGATGAACTACGCTCTCGGAGCAACAGTACCGACGGAACGAGAGCGGCAATTAGGATACAGGGCGCACTTCGAGCGCATGGGCTTCACGGACGAACTTGCCGGACTGGACGACATGCGGCGCAACGGCGCGAGCGCTGACGAGGTCGCCGACGCGTTCTCGCCGGAACTGCTGCGGACGGTCGGCTACTACGGCAATGCGGCCGGCGCGGCGGCGGAGTTCCGGCGGCTTGCCGAGGGCCTGGACATCGCGATGGTGCGCGTCGTAGCGGCGAGACCGGGCATAGACTCGGTGCGCGCAGTTATGGAAGCCTGCAGGCCTGACTAGATTGAAGCACACAGTAGTGACAGGATAGGGAGATCGATATGGCATCCACAGTCGGCAGCGGCAGGCATACTTACGAGGTTAACGAAGAGTGGGCGCAGACTCCGGAGGGGTGGAACGTGCCGATGGCGGCGGTCACGGTGGACTCCCAGGACAGGGTGTACGGCTTCAACAGGGGCGAGCACGGTGTCATCGTGTTCGATACTGATGGCAACTACCTTTACGACTGGGGCGAGACGCAGTTTTCATTTCCGCATGCGATATACGCGGACGCGCACGACAACATCTGGATCGTTGATCGCAACGACCAGCAGATTCTGAAGTACACACCGCAGGGCGAGTTGCTGATGACAATCGGCGAGAAGGGCTTTCGCTCGGATACGGGCGCCGACCCCGACGACTTCGGGTCGAATGGGTACACGCAGGTAACGCACGGGGGTGGTCCATTCAACATGCCGGCGGGCATAGCGGTCGCGGCGTCCGGGGACATCTACATCGCGGACGGGTACGCGAATGCGCGGGTGCACCGGTTCTCCGCCGAAGGGCAGCTCAAGAAGTCGTGGGGAGAGCCTGGCAGTGGGCCGGGCCAGTTCATGCTGCCACACGGCGCTTGCGTCACGGCGGACGGGCGGGTACTCATCGCGGACCGGGAGAATGACCGGGTGCAGGTGTTCTCCCAGGACGGCAGATTCCTTGCCGAGTGGCCGACGAAACTGATCGGGCCTGCGGTTGTCTGGGAAGACTCCGAGGGAACATGCTATGTAGCGGAGCACAACGGCGGGTACTTCAGCGTGCTTGACGGCGACGGCGACCTGCTGGCGCGGTGGGGCGACGACAATTATCGCAGCTGCCACGGGGCGGCGGGCGACTCGGATGGCAGCATCTACTTCGTGCAGCCCACGTCGGGCGAAGGCAGCACGGGGCGGCGCATCGTGAAGTACACCCGCGTTTAGGTTATGACGCGTAACAGGATGGACAGAACAGGGGGCTGATATGTCTGACGGACTTTCAAGCATCGTTGAGTCGGAGGAAGCGGAACAGCTGGCAACAGGCTTCGTGTTCACTGAGGGTCCACTCTGGCACCCCGACGGCTACCTGCTGTTCGTGGACATACGGCGGTCGCAGATCTTCAGGCTGGTGCCGGGAGAAGAGCCCGAGCTGATCCGGGAGGACAGCGGCGAGTCGAACGGCATGACCTTCGACGCGCAGGGGAATGTCGTCATCTGCGAGATGGTGAACCGGCGTCTCACGCGAATGGAGGAGGACGGCTCGTACACGGCGATCGCGGAAGGCTATGACGGCAGGCGGCTGAACCGGCCGAACGATGTGGTGCTGAAATCGGACGGCAGCATGTACTTCACGAATCCGGGGCGGGACCGGCTGGACGCCGCCGATGTGGATGTGCAGTTCAACAGCGTCCATAGAATCAGGCCGGGCGGCGAGGTGGAGCTTATTGCGCCATTCGAGTACCCGAACGGGATTGCGTTCTCGCCGGAGGAGAGCGTTCTCTATGTGTCGAACACGCGGCCCGGACAGTACATCATGGCGTTCGAGCTGGACGGGAACGGCGATGTCGTGGGGCTGCGGCACTTCGCGGACATGCCGTCGGAGCGGGCTGACAACGGTGTGCCGGACGGGATGAAGGTGGATGTGGAGGGGCGCGTGTACTGCACGGGACCTGGCGGCTGCTGGGTGTTCGAGTCGACGGGCGAACTGGTTGGGGTCATCGAGCTGCCGGAGTACCCGGCGAACTGCGCCTGGGGCGGCGAGGAGAACCGCACGATGTTCTTCACATCCAACACTTCGATTTACAGCTTGCGAATGACCACTCCGGGCACGCGGATACCTGTGCGGTAGCTTGGGTTTTGAGTTGTGAGTATTCAGTTGTGAGTGGGTGGGATTGGTGGATGTTCATTTTCCCTCACCCAAGCCTCTCCCGCGAGGAGAGGGGATTTCCTTCACCCCCATCCTAACCCCTGCTTTCGCCAGGGGCAGGCTCTTCCCCTGTCAAGGGGGAAGGGACTTTTCCTAGGGGCTGCGGATGGTGGGGTGGCGGAGTGTGCCGGCGAGTGGGTTGGGCAGGAGGGGGACGCCTTCGGATTCGGCGGCTTCCCTGATTTGCCGGAACGCGATGGCGTAATCCTGGCGGGCTGCATCCGTTGGCGGGACTATGGAGATCTCGCCTTGTGCGAACTCGCCGGATTCGATGAGTGACTGGTAGTCGAAGATTGCCTGGTCTTCGGGGGTCAGGGGTTCGTAGTAGCAGTCGGGTACGTCTGACATCGATGTGCAGGATGGGGAGGATGCAGGATGTTCTTCACCCCCATCCCAGCCCCTGCCTTCGCTAGGGGCAGGCTCTTCCCCCATCGAGGGGGAAGGGGTGTTATTGGTGACCTTCGCTGCTTCGGTAGGGGCATTTTCAGCGGAATGACGGGTGGGGATGGTTTCGTTGTTCGGGGCGATCCGCCGGATGGAGATTTCCCCCTCACCCCAACCCTCTCCCCGCGGGAGAGGGGGCTTTAGCCTCGCATTGCCCCGCCCCGATGGGGTCTTCATTGGGCTTGATTCGGGAGTTTCACCCCCATCCGAACCCCTGCCTTCGTTAGGGGCAGGCTCTTCCGCCATCGAGGGGGAGGGGGCCCTGTGCTGGTCGTGCCAGTAGTCTTGCAGCATTTCGGGGGTGATGTTGTCGTAGTTGGTGTCCCAGCCGCGGCGGAGGAGTTCCTGGGCGGCTGATACGCGGTGATTCCAGGTGAATCCGGCGTCGGGGTCGGCAGCGTCCATGACGTCGAGGAGAAAGCGGACGGCGTCGGTGCCGTGCTCGCTGTACTCGCGCATTCGCTTGGCCAGGTCGGTGTGCAGGGTGTCGTAGTCGTTGGTGTCGTCGTGGTCGTCAACTACGAGCTTGCGCTTTCTGCCGAAGTGTCCGTAGCC
>CAZWDM010000038.1:0-29206 GCA_964632415.1 uncultured Dehalococcoidia bacterium
TCGGTCAAAGGGTAATACCGCATGGCGGCAATAGCAAGTGCGTTGACTTGAACTCCCGCTCAACCCTAAACTTATCGCTGTGAATACTGCAAACTCGGAGTGGGCGGTCGGGATGTGGCGGAGTCACATAGCATAAATTAACACAGAGGTCAGTTGATGAGCAGACTTACGGATCTACTGGACAAAACACAGACAGCGTCACCGGGCATTGGATTTGCGGCCTCCAGGCAATCGGCAAACCCGACCATCGCGCTGATTGGAAGAGTTACTTCCACTGAATTGGCTGACGACCCGGGCTTGGCTGACTCCCCCGCGGACGTCCTATTGGTAACTATGGACGCATCCGATGCCGCCGCAGTCAAGCGTACTGGCGAAGCTATGAAGGACAGGCTATGGGGCGCGAGAGTCGGCAGTATCAGTGAGGCCGATACTTGCGCGCTCAAGGAGGCGGGGTGTGACTTCATCGTCTTCGACGCAGAGGGTACTTCAGCCGCCGTCCTTAACGATGACGACCTCGGCAGCGTAATCGCCGTGCACTTCGAAGATCCTGAATTTGATGAGGAAGAGGCAAAGGCTATCCGCACATTGGATATCGACTGTGCCCTGCTCACACCCCAGGACGGATTGCTCCCATTGACGGTCAAGAGGCTCCTTGCTGTACAGGCAATGCGCGCCACCGTGAGGAAGCGTGCAATATTGACGGCGCCAGCCGATCTTGGCAAAGCTGAGCTGGAATCCCTTCGGAATGCCGGTATCGCAGCTATTGCGGTAACTCTCGCGGATGCTGATGGAGGAATCCAGCGCATCAAGGACGATATAGCCGACCTGCCACGTCGTAGGACGCAGGGGGGCAGGGGAGCCTCGTCGCCAAGCGTCGGCTTCGGCAGCTCTTCGTCGGGTGATGAAGACTATGACGATGACGACTAAGTGCACATAGGCGTTGTGCCCTGCGACTACCGGCCGACCTTGAGACGATCGATGAGGTAGTCCGGCAGGCCATAGCGCCTCATCTTCTCCTGTGTCGCCTCGATGTCGTACGCAACTCTCATGTGCCTGAGTGTTTGCGACGCATCGTCGTAAATGATGTAGCTTGCTCGGGGATCTCCGTCACGCGGCTGACCAACTGATCCGGGATTGACTATCAGTGCCTGCTCGTCCAGTTGGATCGCCCTTCCCTCTGGAAATGCCATAAACACCGCCCCGTCGGCCCGTGGAATGCAGATGAACGGCATGTGCGAATGACCGACGGCGCACCAGTAAGTCTCGATGTGCGTGAAGCACGCAATAGCGGCTTCCTCCGTCGTCAGGTACTCCCACACCGGATCGCGAGGGCTGCCGTGGACCAGTGTGAACTCATCAGCTTCAAGCATCAGTGGCTGTTCGGCTATGAGTGTTGCCTGTTCAGTCGATATCTGTTCGCGAGTCCACCGATTTGCGGCTGCTGCATAAGGATTGAATCGGTCCAGCGATAGATTGCCGATTGCGGCGAGGTCGTGATTGCCTGCGACCGCCTTATGGCGATTCGCGCTCAACAGGTCCACGCAGGCGGCGGGGTCCGGGCCATACCCAACCAGGTCCCCAAGCGACCAGATCTCGTCGAATCCGCCGTGCGCTTCAGCATCCTCGATCACAGACTGGAACGCCTCCAGGTTGCTGTGAATATCTGAAACCAGGAGCGCTCTCATGCCTCAACCACCCTACAGAACGATTTCACGAACAAATCTCTTACCAGCATCCGTCCCATTCTGATATCCTTTTGGGCGACTATACAGAGTGCAGAAACTCAGGTGGGGGAATCTCCGCCCGCCTTCCATGATACACCGCCGACAATAGCAACACCTTGCCAGGCAAAGCCAGCGTGGATACCAGTAAGAAGAACAGCCTGACATTGGGCACTTCCAGTCCTGAGCAGACTCAGGCAATCGGCAGAGTGCTCGGAGAACGCGCCCAACCAGGTGACGTCTTTCTCCTCTCAGGCGATCTCGGCACGGGAAAGACTTGCCTGACACAGGGCATACTCTGGGGACTCGGCGGGGAGGAGTACGCTCGCAGTCCTACCTTCGTTCTGATCTGCGAGTATCCTGCGCGTCTGACCATGTATCACATGGACCTCTACCGACTGGACAGCATCGACGAAATCGTAGACCTGGGACTCGACGATTATTTCCTGGGCGATGGCGTCTGCGTGGTCGAGTGGGCGGAGAAGGGAACGGAAGCCTTCATCGGTGAGCACCTGACCGTGCGCATTGAGGATACCGGAAACGACAACCGCCAACTGACTGTCCATGCGTCCTCGGAAAGATACTCTTCGATGCTCACAGCTCTACAGAGCGAACTCAACGGCGCCGGTTGCATTTCCGTAAGTAAGCCTGCGCCAACCGCGGCAAATCAATGACGATAGAACTCGCCATAGACACATCGACCCGTTTTGCCTCCATCGGCCTGTCCAGTGAGGGCGAGTCCGTCGTTGAGCTGACCTGGCGCTCCGGGCGCAACCACTCCGTCGAACTTATTCCTAACATTCAGAATCTCTTCGAGCAGGCTGGAGTCGGAGTCAACGAACTTCGGGCGATCTTCATCGCGTCCGGCCCGGGTGGATTCAGCGCTCTACGCGTCGGCATGAGTGCAGCCAAGGCAATGGCAATGTCTCTCGATGTTCCTCTCGTCGCTGTGAATACCCTCGACATAGAGGCGCAGCCATACCTGGGACTTGGCAGTCCGGTGTGCGCTCTCATAGGCGCAGGCAGAAGGCGGCTCTACATCGGCGACTTCGGCGACGCTTCGAATCCCACTTACGCCGTCATCGAGCACGAGGAACTTCTTTCCACCTCGCAGCCGGATGCCATCTTCTGCGGAGAAGGCGTGCCGCAGGCTATTGAGCTGATTGCGAGTGAACGTGGAAAGAGTGAGAGGATCGCGAGCACGACACTTCCGACCCGACGAGCCGGAGTTCTTGCTTCACTTGCTTATCAGAAGCTGAAGGAAGGACTTGTAGCGGACGCTTTAACGCTTGAACCGCTTTACCTGCGCAGTTCGCAGGTGAACACAGCCAACAGAACCTGGAACACCGGATAAACAGGAGCGTATTGCACAAATGCAGAAAACCCTGGTACTGATTAAGCCCGACGCCGTCCAGCGGGGCCTGAGCGGCGAGATCATCGCTCGGCTTGAACGCCGCGGCCTGAAGATCGCCGGAATGAAGATGTTGCAAGTGACCAATGAACTCGCGCACAGGCACTACGGCGCGCACGTTGACAAGCCGTTTTTCGAGGGCCTGGTAAAGTTCATCACATCTTCGCCGCTGATCGCGATTGCGGTGGAAGGCGAAAACGCAGTCGATGTCGTGCGGACGACAATGGGTGCGACCAATCCCGTCGAGGCGACTCCGGGCACGATTCGCGGGGACTACGGACTCACCATCGGAATGAACCTGATTCACGGCTCGGATTCGCCGGAATCGGCGGCGACTGAGCTTGCGCTGTTCTTCGGTGAGGACGAGATTGTCAGCTACGAACGCGGCATCGACGACTGGATCATAGAATCCTGACTATCTCGGTTGACTCTGACCAGGCAGATTCAAGGTCGTAGAACTGCCGCTCGTCCGCGCCAAAGACGTGGACGACGACATCGCCGAAGTCAAGCAGCATCCATCCCGACTCGGGGGTGCCCTCGCGATGATGGCGGACTCCGCCGATGTCTTCCAGGGCATGCTCCAGGTCTTCGACAACGGCCCGCATTTGCCTCATCGAATCGACAGTCAGGATCACGAAGTAGTCCGCAAAGTCACTGACCTCGCCAATGTCAAGAATAACTATGTCGGTCGCCAGCTTGTCCGAGGCAACATCTACAGCGTGTCGGGCGTAGTCCAGCGGTTGAGTGATCGTATCTTGTGTCATGTGGCTATTATAGATTTGCTCCATTTCTCAGGTCAACGCGGAGCGGGTATCCCTTTGCCGGCAATTGATCCACTAGCGGTATTTTCGATCATCGCAAGTCGTGCTCATTAGATATCGGATACTTGGGCTGCCCCCGCATTCGTTGAACCCCTTTCCGCCGTATGTTACGCTTTTTCCATGGATAGCAAGCGCGTAGTTGTCGCCATGAGCGGGGGAGTTGACTCCTCTGTAGCTGCTCTGCTTCTAAAGGAGCAGGGCTACGACGTCGTTGGTGTTACCATGCGGCTCTGGTCAGTTGACGACGAGGCAGCAGCGCCCCTGAATAAGCGCTGCTGCTCTGTAGAAGATGTGCAGGATGCCCGTCGCGTCTGCGATGCAATCGGCGCCCGGCATTACTTCATCAACTTCGAGCGCGAGTTCCAGCAGCACGTAATCGACTACTTTGTACGGGAGTACGACCGTGGCCGCACGCCTCACCCGTGCCTCGCCTGCAATGACAAGATCAAGTTCGACTTCCTGTTGCGCCGCGCGCTCTTCATGGACGCGGACTACATAGCCACCGGACACTATGCGCGGGTCCGGAGGGATGGTGACCAGACCACCCTGCTGAAGGGCGTGGACGCTGGCAAGGACCAGTCCTATGTCCTGTTCACGCTTCGACAGGCCGAGCTTCAGAGATTGCTCCTGCCGATTGGCGAGTATCCGAAGACGGAAATACGTCGCCTCGCCTCTGAGGCAGGCTTGCCCGTAGCGAATAAGCCGGATAGTCAGGAGATATGCTTCATCCCCGATGGCGACTACCGCAAGTTTGTGGGAGAGCGCGTAGAGCCGAAGCCCGGCGAAATGGTTGATGCCGACGGCAACCTGCTCGGCACCCACCCCGGCATCCAGTTCTTCACTATAGGCCAGCGCAGAGGTCTCGGCCTGCGGGGAAACACTGGCGAGCCAATGTATGTTACGGGGATTGACGCCGATTCCAATCGAATCGTCCTCGGCAGGCATGAGGAACTGATGCGTGGTGAGCTGTGGGCATCGCGCGTGAACTACATCTCAGGTGAGGCACCCTGCGAGCCACTGGATGTAACCGCCAAGATACGCTACAAGGCGAAAGAGGAGCCGGCGATCTTGACGCCCCGCGGCGACTGGGCGGAGCTGCGCTTCCTGGAGCCACAGCGCGCCGTTACACCTGGCCAGGCAGTTACCTTCTACCGGGGGGAAGAAATTATCGGTGGCGGGATAATTGAACTTGAAGCGCCTATGCCTGTCGAGGTTAGTGTGGGAAGGTAGAGCATGGATTTTAGAGACATCCTGAAGACCGGATTTTCCGAATGCTCCGAGCACCTGGATAATGCGCTCAATGACCTGACGCCTGAAGAGCGCCGCTTCCAGCCTACGCCGGAGTCGAACCACATCGACTTTATCCTCTGGCACATGGTGCGCGCAGAGGATACGCTCCTGAACCTCGCCATCCTCCGCAGGCCTGAACTGTGGGAGCGCGAGAGCTGGGCAGAAAAGCTCGGCATTTTCGACGAAGGTAACGGCTACGGGTTCAGCTCGGAGCAGTCTTCGGGAATCGCAGCGTACCCGCTTGACGGATTAATGGAATACCGGGGTGCAGTCCGTGCTGAAACGATCGGCTACATCGACTCCCTGACGGAATCCGACTTGTCGCACCTGCCCAATCCAAGGCGTCCTGAGTTCCCTGTGGGTGAGACTCTAAAGCACATCATCGTCGAAATATCTCAGCACGTCGGCCAGATTGCATACATCCGCGGAATGCAGCGCGGCGCCAACAGCTGAGCCCGATGACGCCTGTCGCAGCCCCAACCTACGACGAGGAAGCTGAACTACTAGATGCCGGATACGGGGTAATCGCGGGCGTGGACGAGGCCGGGCGTGGAAGTCTTGCAGGCCCCGTCGTAGCCGGAGCGGCAATCCTGCCCGTTCATCCCGATGGAGACTGGCTTAGAGGCATACGGGACAGCAAGCAACTGACCCCTAATCAGCGGGAAGAATCACTCAGGACGATGCGCGAAGCCTCAGTAATTCTTGCGACCGGCACCGCGACGGCGGCCGAGATCGACGACATCGGGATCATCGGAGCAACGCGGGCGGCAATGGCAAGGGCAATAGACGCGCTGCCAGTTCGCCCGGACTTCCTGCTGCTGGACGCCATTCAGCTGCCCGGAATCAAAATCCACCAACACTCGATAATCAAGGGCGACGCAAAGTGCTTTTCGATAGCGGCGGCATCCATAATCGCTAAGGTAACTCGTGACGAAATCATGCGAAATGCCGATGACGACTACCCCGGCTACGGGTTCGCGCAGCACAAGGGCTACGCCACCCGGCAGCACCTCGACAGCCTGGAAGCCATCGGGCCCTGCATGATTCACCGCTTTACCTTCGCGCCGGTGCGACGGCTGACGGCGACTCTCCTGTGAATTTGCGTCAGAAAACCGGCAGGCTGGGGGAATTGGCCGCTCGCCGTCACCTCGAGTCAATCGGCTACAAGGTCTCCGATACCAACGTCCGAGTCGGCCGGCACGAGATCGACATAATCGCCGAGCATGATGGCACGCTGGTGTTCGTAGAAGTTCGCGCCCGGCGCGGCAAGTCTCTGGGAACTCCGGAAGAGTCAATTAACCTGCGAAAGCGCGAGCGGATGCTAGCCGCAGCCCAAGGTTACCTTGATGCCAACGGCAAATGGAATCGGGATTGGCGCATTGATATAGTGGCTGTGGAGATTGATCATCTTGACAGGATAACCAGGCTGACTGTCATCGCAAACGCAATGGAGGAGTAGAATCTGACATCCGCTTCCCCATGTTACAATTCCGTGCGGATGTAACGACTATCCTTGCAAGTTGATTTCTGAGAGACACGATGAATCCAAAAGACGAAGAACGAATTAAGCGAACTGCCAACGTGCGGGGTCTCTATGTGATTGTTGACCCTGAGGCAACACGAGGCAGGGATGTGGTCGATGTGGCCGCTGCTGCACTTCGTGGCGGAACGAGCATCATCCAACTGCGGGACAAGACCCGCGACAAAGGCGAAGTGCTAGTCATTGCGCGGGCGATTCGCGAACTATGCGACAGGCACGACGCGCTGTTTGTTGTCAACGACGATGCGGACATAGCATTCTTGTCTGACGCTCATGGACTCCACGTCGGGCAGACGGACCTTCCGGTTACGGAGGCCCGCCGCGTTCTGTCTCCTGAGCAGTTCGTGGGCAGGTCCAACAACGGAGTTACAGAAGCCCTGGAATCCGAAGGGCAGGGTGCGGACTATCTCGCAGTCGGAGCGATCTATTCCACGACCACAATGGGGAAGAGTGGTCGCACCGCCCTGGGACCGGAAGAAATTCGGAATGTGAAGCAGGCCGTATCTGCTCCTCTGGTCGCCATCGGAGGCATAGACTCGAACAACATAGCCGACGTTGCACGCGCCGGCGCAGACTGCATCTGTGTGGTGAGTGCCGTCACATTCGCTGATGACCCCGAACGTGCCGCCGCCCAACTGGTAGAAATTATAGATGGCGTCAATTAGTGCCGCCAATCTCCGAGGAAACGTCATTGACAGCAAACACACCGACACACACCGTACACGTTAACCAGATTCGTGCGATCGCGGACTCAACGCGCCAATCCTTGGCGGAAACCGATACAGCCCGAGAGAGGGCGCTGCGCCTGTCACGCGAAATGATTCGCCATTCCGCCGATTCCATTCGCGCCATTCACAGGGGAGAGTTCTCCACTGCCCGTAGTCTGATAGGGAGTGCATCCGACCTTGTGCGGGAAACCGAGAGTCTTCTCCTGGAGCATCCCGAAGTGTACTACGCAGGCTACGTACAGGACGCGCTAAAGGAGTATGTAGAGGCGAACGCAGTCCTGGCATTTATCGAGGACAGGCCGCTGCCAACCCCCGACGAATTGCGTGTGGGTGCGGCGCCATATCTGGGTGGGCTGTCGGATACGGTAGGTGAACTTCGACGGCATATCCTCGACAGGCTGCGGCGCGACGACTTCAGTCGCTGCGAGCAGGCCCTCGAGCTTATGGACGAGATTTACACCGTGCTCGTTACTATGGACTTCCCGGATGCGGTTACAAGGGGCCTGCGTCGCAGCACGGACATGGTGCGCGGAATCCTCGAGCGCACGAGGGGCGACCTGACCGTCGCACTGCGTCAGCAGCGACTAGAAGCCCTCCTGTCAAAGAGTGGAGATAATCTCTGAACAAGTGCGCCAAACTTGACCTTGACAATTGCGCTGTGATAGTTTTTTACAGATTCGAAACATCATCACATCGGTATGACGAGTATGGTCTTCCCACAATGGGAAGGCCTTTTTTGCGGAGGTAAACGTGGAGATACTTATAGTCGCAATGGTCGCCGGCGTCGTCGCCCTTGCGTTTGCGCTGTACCTGGCGCTAAACGTTACGAAGCAGGACCCCGGCAACGACGAAATCCAGTTCATCGGGCGAGCCATTCAGGAAGGCGCCCAGGCATTTCTCAAGCGAGAATACACCCTGCTGGCTGCCTTCGTGGTAGTCATCGCGATTATCCTCGCCGTATTCATCGACTTTGACGTCCTGGGTAAAGTGGGCGGCGGGAGCGGTATCCCCGGCACCGCGATTTCCTACCTTGTCGGCGCAATCGGTTCCGCGCTTGCCGGATACATCGGCATGAGCATCGCGGTCCGTGCGAATACCCGCACAGCCGTGAAGGCGATGGAAGGCCTCAATCCTGCCCTGCGTGTGGCGTTCAATAGCGGCACGGTAATGGGCATCTCCGTCGTGGGTATCGGCCTGCTGGGCGTGTCAATCCTGTATCTGATATTCCGTGACATAACCGTTGTTGCGGGCTTTGGGTTCGGCGCATCCTCGATCGCACTTTTCGCCAGGGTCGGCGGCGGCATTTACACGAAGGCGGCCGACGTTGGCGCGGACCTCGTTGGCAAGGTAGAGCAGGGGATTCCCGAAGACGATCCTCGCAATCCCGCCACAATCGCCGATAACGTGGGCGATAACGTGGGCGACGTTGCCGGTATGGGAGCTGACCTATTCGAAAGCTACGTTGGCTCGATTATCGCCACGATTGCTCTCGCCGCAGTCGGAGCGGCAGCGCTAGGCATAACGAATCCGGGCGGCTTCGACGGCGCGCTTCTTATGCTGCCAATCCTCGTCGCCGCAATCGGCATCTTCTCTGCGATCCTGGGCACTTTTCTTGTCCGCACGGGTGAGGACGCAGATATGGGCAAGCTTCTCTGGTCGCTGCGCACTGGAATTCTTGCCTCCGGAATGCTCGTCCTGATTGGCACCGGAGTCGCAATTTACGCGCTCAACCTGAATTTCAACCTGTTCTGGGTCGTCCTGATTGGTCTGGTTGCAGGACAGCTTATCGGTACATCCTCTGAGTACTACACATCGTTCGAGTTCAATCCCACTAAGAAGCTCGCTGGTCAGTCGGAGACCGGCCCTGCCACGGTAATCATCGGCGGTTTGGGACTTGGCATGCTTAGCACGGTCATTCCCGGACTGGTAGTAGTCGTTGCAATGGGCCTGACCTACTGGATGGCGGACACATACGGTGTGGCGCTTGCGGCGGTAGGCATGCTCTCCACTCTCGGAATCACCCTGGCGACCGACGCGTACGGGCCTGTTGCCGACAATGCGGGCGGCATTGCTGAGCAGGCGCATCTCGATCCTTCTGTAAGGGAGCGCACGGACGCCCTCGACTCGCTCGGAAACACAACTGCCGCGACCGGCAAAGGATTCGCAATTGGCTCGGCGGTCCTCACCGCGCTGGCGCTTATGGCAGCGTACTCACAGGCCGCAAACATACAGGCATTCGATCTGCTGAATATCCGCGTACTGATGGGCCTGATAATAGGCGCAATGATGCCCTTCCTCTTCGCTGCCCTCACAATGCAGGCAGTCGGCAGGGCGGCGGGCGCGATGGTTGAAGAGGTACGCCGCCAGTTCCGTGAGATTAAAGGGCTGCTGGAAGGCACGGCAGAAGCCGACTACGCTCAGGCAGTCGCCATCAGCACTAATGGCGCGATGAAGGAGATGGTGATTCCTGGCCTGCTCGCAGTTTTTGTGCCCGTCCTGGTAGGCGTAGTCCTCGGGGCCGCGGCGCTCGGCGGCCTCCTGATCGGAGCGATCGCCACGGGCTTCCTGCTCGCGATCATGATGGCGAACGCAGGCGGCTCTTGGGACAACGCAAAGAAGTACATCGAGGCTGGCAACCTCGGCGGCAAGGGATCAGAGCAGCACGACGCCGCAGTCGTCGGCGATACCGTTGGCGATCCATTCAAGGACACCTCCGGCCCTGCACTGAACATCCTTATCAAGCTTATGTCGATCGTAGCGCTGGTCTTCGCGCCGATTTTCCTGTAGGCGAATTAGCGCAACTGAAAATTAACTTGGAATGAACGTCAGGGCGGCAGTGGAATTCACCGCCGCCTTCCTGTCTGCCCGGTACGGAGTCACCCCATCTTCGCGCCTATGCCAGCCCTCTATGCTACAATTTATTCGAGCGGGTTGGCTGTAATTCACTTGACCCGGCTGGCCGAGGTGGCGAAATGGCAGACGCGGCGGACTTAAAATCCGCTTCTCGAGAGAGAGTGGGGGTTCGAGTCCCTTCCTCGGCACCAGATAAAAGCGCAAGAGAGGGCTAGGTGTCATGCCAAGCCCTCTGTTTTTCTGTTAAGCCACGCTTCGTTTACTACGCCATGCTCATGACCTGATCGACGATGTTTACGCCCACGGTCTCGCTCCAGGCAGCCAGGAGCTGCTGTGTGATGTCACCCGGCTTGCCGTCGGCGACCGCGCGATTGTCCACCTTGGTCACAGGCAGGATGCACGGTCCCGTGCGCGAGAAGAACACCTCGTCTGAAGTGTAAAGGTCGTAAGGCTGAAGGTCCTCCTGGGCAACCTGGATCCCCAACTGTCTTGCAAGGTCCAGCACCATATTCCTTGAGCCGCCTTGCAGGATCGTCGTATCACCCGGCGTCCGTATCACCCCGTCCGTAACGACGAACACATTGTTGGATGTGCCCTCGGTGATGTTCCCGTCGAGGTCCATCAGCAGCGGCCAGGCTTCCGGGTCGACATCACCCGCCTCGAACTCCGCAAGCTCGAAATTCATGCGACTCTGGTGCTTGATCTTGGAGTCCAGCGACTCCGGCGAATAGCTTCGGGTGCGAGCGATCACAGCATGCAGCCCATCCGTGTACGCCGGCGCATAACGCCCCAGGTCTATGGGACTGACTCGCACGCAGACGTTCTGTGGACCCGCGCTGTGCGCCCATATCCCCTTACCCCTGGTCACGAACTGCCGGACGTAGTAGTCGCCTACCTCAGCGCGAGCCGCCTCATTGCGCACAACCACTTCCTCGCTGATGGCATGCATTTCGTCCGGCGACAGGCCGGGATCCATCCTCGCATATTGCAGCGAGCGATACAGCCTTGCGATGTGATATTCCATTCGGAAGGTCTTGCCGTCAAAGGTCCGCTCGACGTCGAACACCACGTCGCCGGTCGTGAATCCGCGGTCGTCCGGGTCGATTCGCACTTGGCTGAGAGGCACCCACTCCCCATTGAAATACGATATGTAGTCGGTCATACTTACCTCCTCTGAATTTTTCCTATGCCATTCGATGTCGGGAGTTGACGACAAGTTTATGTACCGCATGTACGACGACTTCGCCCACCTCTGGCCCCTCATTAGCCACCACTCAGACTATGAGATGGAGGCGAGGTACTGGCGCGATGCCCTGCTCGCCGAACTTGGCAACCGCAGGCTGAGTATCCTGGAATTCGGCGTGGGCGGCGGCAATAACCTGCATCACATACTATACCCCGGATGCGATGGAATCATGTCCGATGACGCCGCGTGCAACGGAGCGCACATGGGAACGGATCGGCCCTCCCACGATGCGGTCGTGGTTGATCCCTCCTCTAAGATGCTCGCAAACTGCAAGCTGCTTAATCCTTCCGTGGAGCAGCACATCGGGGACATGCGTACCGCCAGGCTAGACCGGAAGTTCGATGCCGTTCTCATTCACGATGCCGTCTGTTACCTACTGAGCGAGGACGATATCATTGCCACTCTCGACACTGCCCGCGCCCATATTCGCGACGGCGGCGTCCTCATCATGGCGCCCGACTGGTACACCGAAACATATCCCGGCACCAGGCTGGACGCTGGCATCAGGCGGGACGTATCGCCCGAGTTCGCCTCCATCGAATACGATCACGACCCTGACCCCGACGATACCACGCTTGAGTCCGTCTTCATCTACATAATCAAGAACGACGACGGAAGCGTCAGAGTCGAAGAGGACCGCCACATCACCGGCATATTCTCCATCCACACCTGGTTGGCGCTAATGGAACGAGCCGGCTTTAGCTCAAAACGTGCCCCATATCCGGTTCACGAAGACGGCAGAGACGGCTTCCTGCTGGTCGGCGTCTTGCGGGGCAGCGCAAGCCCTAGCGCGCAATAAACCCGCCGTCTATCACCAGCTCCGTGCCCGTGACGAAGGACGCCTCGTCCGACGCGAGGAACAGCACCCCATTTGCGACCTCGATCAGTTCTCCCGTTCTTCTCAGCGGTGTAAGGCGCACAAGCTCCTCCCGGCCTTCAGGATCCGGTCGGGCGGTCCGCATCGGGGGCATAAAGCCCGGATGCACGGAATTCACCCTTATGTTGTCCGGCCCGTACTGAACCGCCATCGCCTTGGTGAATATCCGAACCGCGCCCTTCGAGGCGTGATAGGCGGGATGTCCACCTTCGCCACCTACAAAGCCCATGATCGAGGATATGTTGACTATCGAGCCTCCCCCGGTCTCGCGCATCTGTTGCACGGCGTACTTGGTGCCGAGGAAGACGCCGGTGGCATTCACATCCATGATCCGCTGCCAGCCGCCGAAGTCCAGCTTATCGACCTCTGATCCGCTGCTTACGCCCGCGTTGTTCACGAGGATGTCCAGCTTGCCATACTGCGAGATAGTTTCCGCGATCAACCGCTCCCAGCTATGCTCACTCGTTACATTCGTGTGAACATAGGTCGCCTCGCCCCCGCCCTCGGCAATCTGCGCCTCCACCTGCTTACCCTCCTCGTCAAGCACGTCGGCAATGACTACCTTTGCGCCCTCTGTTGCGAAGAGCCGCGCCTCTTCGGCACCCATACCGCCGGCTGCACCCGTGATGATTGCTACCTTGCCTTCAAGTCTCATGGCGTCACCTCCTGCCTGTACATTCGACCGCCTGCCAACTAAGACGCATTTTGCGCCAATCCGCGCTCCATGTCCAGCATCTGGACACTTGCAGTTGCGATAGGCTTTCAGATCAGCATTTAGCGCGCCTTCCGAGAGGCAGTTTGCGCCTAAATGAACATTGAGGTTATAATCCGCCCAAATACACATAATTCCTCGAAAGGGAGGTGTCGCTATGGCACGAGAACGAGGCGATGTAATCATTGGTGACGGCAGTATCAAGTTCGGCCTTGAGTACCGCGACCTGCTGAACGATCAGGGTGTGTGCCTCCACGCATTGGGAGACGTTGACGGCGAGGAAGTCGAACTCCTTCGCTTCGACTGCTTCGACCACGAGCCGCACTACCACTACGGCCCCGAAAAGCGCAACACGCGCCTGATGCTCGACAAGACGACGGAAGGCGATTCCCTCGACTGGACGCTGAAGCAGCTCAACGAGCGGCTGCCCGACATGGTACGGCGTGCGGGCTACGAAGATCTTGCTGACAGCATAGATATGGACAGCCTTAAGGATGCCTTGGCAGAGACCGAGTCAACGGCAAAGCAGATGGCAGTCGATGGTCGCCGAACGGTCCTTCACGACCGTGGCGATGTGATCGTTGAGGCCGGCCCCGTCCGGTTTGGCGTCGAGTTCCGCGAGCTCGCCAACGACAGGGGAGTGGCGATTCATGTGCTCGGCGATCTCGGCAGCGAAGAGTACGAGCTGCTAACCTTCGACTGCTTCGAGCGCGCACCACACTACCACTATGGCCCTCGAGCAAAGAACCAGCGGCTCTACCTCGACATGACGACGACTCCGGATCCGCTGGACTGGGCTCTGAACCTCTTCAAGGGTGGAAAGTTGGCGGCAATGCTCGACCGCGCCGGTTACAGCGATCACGCTGCTAGGCTAAACCCCGCAGTGCTTGCAGACAGTGTTGCAGAGGTCGAGAAGGTCGCTGTTGAGATGCAGGCGGCTAACGCCAAGTAGTCTGGAATCCACATAAGTTAGGACGCAGGTTAATCAGCCCCGCGATTGCATTAACTCGCGGGGCTGCCTGTGTAAAGTGTCCCTAATTCCAATTGTGAATCCTCGAAAAACCTGTTACCTTACTTGAGTGCTTTACTCTACTGACCCCGCTCAGTGCCCATGCACATTGAGGGCTTTTAGGGTAGGAGGCACTTAGCTGACCTTGAGAGAGAATTAATGAAGCGAACTCTACTGATTGCGGTCTTGGCGTCACTTGGACTCATAGCATGTCTGCCCAACGTATCTACAGAACTCTCCGAGCCCGAAGCACGCGCGCTGATTGAGCGCGAGGTGCTTAACGTCTGTAGGGGCAAGAGCACCACGATCATTGCCAGTCTCTTGAATAGCGTCAAGGTCGCCGAACCACTCGCCACGAGAGACAATTGGATCTTTACACTGAATGTCGCTGACTCGCAGGATGAACTGGAAACCTACGTGTTTCCCTCCAAGATCGTCTCCGGCCCCTTCGTAGTCCACCTACAGACGGATACCTGCAAGTAACCCTTCCTCTAGGCCATATCTCGCAACCGTTTCTGGGTAACGAACACGAAAGCAGTCACTCCTAGCAGCATCAGGGCAAGGATGCCGATCACTGCCTGGCCCCCTACATACTCGGCCGCCGTTCCCGCCGGTAACACCCCCAACGGCATCAGCCCGAAGTTGAGCATGAACACGCTCATCACGCGTCCGCGGTACCTGTCCTCAACCTCCTCCATAATCAGTGACTGGTTGAGCGTGCGCCTTCCCGCATCTCCAAGGCCGAGCGGGAGCATCAGGAAAGCGGCAACATAGTAGATGGGCATCGCCGCAACCAGCAGAAGTGTGATGCCTGAAATGAAACTGCCGATCAGCAGGAGCATCCCGCGCCCGCTCTGACCAAGCGAAGCGATGAATAGCGATCCCACCAGTGATCCGCCGCCCATTATGGTGACCAGCAGGCCCATCGCTTCCGGCCCCATCTTGTATATGTCCACGACGAATATGGGCATCAGGAACCGGAACGGCATCGCCAGCAGTGCGGTAGCCAGCCCCATCAGCAGCAGAACCAGCACCAGCGGACTGCGCTTGATATAGACTAGCCCCTCGATGATATCGCCAATCATCGGTGCGGGACGACGTCCTGCGCCAGTTCCTGTCCTCGGGATCAGCCCCGTCAGAGCGAATGCAACTACCGCCAGCCCACCAATGATGTAGTACACATTGTACGGCCCAAGGAAGGCATAGGCCCATCCCGCAAGAGCGGGCGCCGCGAGCGTCGTCGCGCTCATCGCGGCAGCATTCAGCGCCATTGCGTTGGACAACCGCTCCTGTCCAACCAACTGGGGAATGATCGCTTGCCGCGCCGGCATCAGGAAGGAAAACAGCGCTCCCTGTATGATCGAAGCCACCCACAGGTGATACCAGGCAATAATGTCGAAGTTGATTGCAATGCCGATGAGGATGGCGAGAATTGCGGACATCGCCTGTCCGAACTGGATGATGTACTTGCGCTCGAGCCTGTCAGCGAATGCGCCGCCGAAGAGTGAAAGAGCCAGCAGCGGCACCGCAAAGCCTGAACTGACTAGCCCCAGCAATAGCGGAGAAGAAGTTAGTTCATAGGCTAGATATCCCCGTGCAATCATCTGCATTTGCATACCGGCCATCATGACCAGCATGCCCAGCCAGAGGTACAGAAAGTCCCGGTTGGCAAGCGAGCTGAATGTGGTGCGCCAATCGGCATTTGGAGACGCGCGACGCCCGCCCTGACGGCCACTAGCCGTGGATGAAGCAGGTTTCGAGGTCTGAGGGGATGCTGACCCTGTGGAGGATTGAGGAGCTAGAACGGAAGACTGCCGTCCCGTGGAAGCGTCGGAGGCATCTGACATGCGGACAAGTCTATACCTATGGGCAGGCACAATCAACCGGAGAAGACGAGGTGCGAGCAGCAGGAGCTCTATCGTCCCGTTGGTCAGACAAAATTAAAGGGCCTGGGCTGTAAGCAGCGCTCATCCGACTAGCGGTAGGCGCTCACAGGTGTTCAACCCAGACCCGTTCTCAACTCTGTGGGCACTTATTCTAACACAGCAGGGTTGGCTGGTGATAGGATGTACCGAGAGACACAGGCGAATAATAGTCAGCCTTATGGGCTATGTTGATTCAGAGGAAAGCGTAATATGGCGAACACATTCGGGCATCTGTTCAGGATCACCACTTGGGGTGAGTCTCACGGCGACGCAATCGGGGTTGCGGTAGATGGTTGCCCCCCCAGACTGCCCCTTGAAGTTGAAGACATACAGAAGGAACTCGACCGCCGCCGACCCGGACAGAGCGAAATCTCAACCCAGCGCAGAGAGGGCGATCGCGCCGAGATACTGTCCGGCGTATTCGAGGGTGAGACACTTGGCACGCCCATCCTCATAGGCGTGTGGAACAGCGATGCCCGCAGCAAGGACTACGATCACATGCGGCGCGTCTATCGTCCGTCCCATGCCGACTACAGCTACGACGCCAAGTACGGCATCCGCAACTGGAAGGGTGGGGGACGCGCCAGCGCAAGGGAGACTATCGGGCGCGTCGCCGCGGGCGCCATCGCCAAGAAGATTCTCTACCGCGAATTCGGCGTGGAGATCGTTGGCTACGTGAAGCAGGTCTGGCAACTCCACGCCGACGTCGACCCTTCCACGGTGACGCAGGAAGATGTCGAGTCTAATATTGCCCGCTGTCCCGACCAGGACATGGCCGTACAGATGATCGAGCGCATCAAGGAAGCTCGAAAAGACGGCGACTCCCTCGGCGGCGTGGTGGAGTGCGTAGCCCGAGGGGTTCCGGTCGGACTGGGCGAGCCCGTCTTCGACAAGCTTGAAGCCGACCTTGCAAAGTCCGTGCTTTCAATGCCGGCGTGCAAGGGCTTCGAGGTTGGTTCCGGCTTCGGTGGCACCACGCTCACCGGCTCCCAGCACAACGATCCGTTCTACAACGAAGGCGGACGAATCCGCACCCGCACCAACAACTCCGGCGGCATACAGGGCGGCATAAGCAACGGTGAGGACATAGTCATCAGGGCGGCATTCAAGCCGACCGCCACGATAATGCAGGAGCAGCAGACCGTCGATGTTGACGGAAACGAGGTAACATTGCAGGGCAGGGGTCGCCACGATCCTTGTGTCCTGCCCCGCGCCGTGCCTATTGTTGAGTCCATGATGGCGCTCGTGCTCGCCGACCACGCCCTCCGCCAGCGAGGACAGCGGGGGACCGTATAGGAATCTGACTTCTTGCCGGACTCATACGAAAGCGAAGCTGGATCCTGGGGCTACCTGCGATAGGCAAAGAACAAGGAGCGCAGTGAATGCGCCCCTTGCGATTGGTGCTGCCAGTTAGAGCCGTTGTTGGCTAGAGGACAGGCGATGTTCCGCCGTCTATATTGACCGCCACGCCGGTAATGTAGCTTGCCCGCTCGGACGCGAGGAATGTCACCAGGTCCCCGGCTTCCCTTGCTTCACCCACGCGGCCCACCGGCACGCGCTTGCCCATCTCGTCGTAATAGGCATCCAGCGTAAGCTCAGGATTGCCCTCTCGTGCGGTTTCCCAGCGCCTCTCGTGCTGTCCGGCCTTGATCAGCCCAATGCACACGGTGTTCACGAGGATATTGTCGCCGGCGTAGTCCTTCGACATCACCTTGGTCAGCGCAAGCCCCGCGGCTCTGCTCATGGACGTGGGCACTGAACCTCCGCCGGGAGCCTTTCCACCGGGCGTGGTGATGTTGACGATGCGACCGCCGCCCTGCGCCTTCATCAGCGGAATCGCCTTGTTCGAGCAGCGAATGGCACCGAATACCTTCAGCTCGAGGTCATAGCGCCAAACCTCATCCGTCACGTTCTCGAACAGATTCGCGGCGGAAGTGCCTGCGTTGTTGACAAGAATGTCCAGCCTGCCATACTTCTCGACTATCGCGTCGAAGAGCGCATCCACGTCTGAGTCGCTCGTGACATCGGCTCGCAAGGGCGTTACCTCGCCGCCCGTTTCCGCTCGAATCTCCTCGGCAGCAGAGTCCAGCACTTCCTGCCTGCGGGCGCAGATTACGACCTTCACGCCCTCAGCGCACAGCGACTTCGCCGTGCCCTTGCCGATCCCGTCGCTGCCTCCCGTAACCAGGGCAACCTTCCCGTTAAGTCCCATGTCCATATCGCAAATTCTCCTTCATCTTAGCTATCTGAGCGCACTGATGCGCCGTTCGATTCCAATCTATATGACTCGTCGAGCAGGTCGGTGATGTACTTGACCTTTACCGGCATATCGTCCCGTTGCGCGCCGTATTGCATCTGCATCAGGCAGCCGGGGTTCGCCGTAGCGACCACGTTTGCCCCGGTCTCCCGTATCGCGTCCATCTTCGAGTCCAGCACGCGCATCGAGAAGTCGCGCTCGGTGATGGTGTAAGTGCCACCCGCCCCGCAGCACTTGTCCGCATTCGACAGTTCGACGAACTCGATCCCGGGTATTGTGCGGAGCAGCTGGCGTGGCGCAGCGGTAATGCGCTGTGCATTCGACAGGTGGCAGGAGTCCTGGTAAGTCACCTTGTATGGAAGATGTCCCTTCGGCGGCTCTATCGGCAATTCTGCAAGCAGCTCATGGATATCTCGTACTTTGGCGCTCAGGGCTTCGGCCTTCTCGGCGTAGGCGGAATCATCCCTCAGCAGGTGACCGTACTCCTTCATTCTTGCGCCACACCCGGCCGACGCAATCACAATGTAATCGACCTCTTCGGCCATGAATGCGTCGACATTTTGCCTGGCTAGCTCACGGGCGGTCCCAAGGTCGCCGACATGGGAGTTGATCGCGCCGCAGCAGCCCTGTTCCTTCGTGACAACGACCTCGCAGCCGTTTCGTGTCAACACGCGCACCACGGCATTCATCTCCGGCCCGTGAATTAGGGGCATCACGCACCCTGAAAGCAGCGCGACCCGAGCCTTGATCTCACCGTTTGCCCGATACATCTGCCCCTGAGCCTTGAAAACCTCCGATGGAAGCTCCGGCATCGACTCCTCGAGCTTCCCCATGTTGCCGGGCAACAGTCCCAAGAGTCCGCTCTTACGCATCGCCTTCTGCAAGCCTAGCCGCTGGTACATCCGCATGCTGCCGACAACCATCGAAAGCAGTCCCTGGTTTGGCAGCAGCTTCTTTAGCGCGAACGAGCCGATCTTATCGTTTACGAATGCTGGCTTTCTCTTGTCCGCGACCTGCTGCATCGTTGCTTCGATCAGGTTGCCGTATGGCACTCCTGAAGGGCACGCTACTTCGCAGGCACGACATTGGATGCACAGGTCCCAGTGTCGCATCACCGTGTCGGTAATGCCTATGCGCCCCTCGTTGACCGCCTTCATCAGCGCGATCCGACCGCGGGGAGACTCCGCCTCGAGCCCTGTCTCCACGTAAGTCGGGCACGCCTGTAGGCAGAAGCCGCAGTGTACGCACTTGTACAACTCCGATTCCTGTGGAGCGTCCGGTCCACCGAACAAGGACAATCCGACTTCAGGTGCTGGCTTTTCGGGAGCCGATGTCATTCAGATTCCTCCGATGAATCTGCCGGGGTTTAGTATGCCATTGGGGTCGTACTGCGCCTTTAGGTTTCGCATAATCGCAAGCGAGTCTCCCGTATAGTCCCACACATCGAGTCTCTCTCTGACGGAAAGTGGAGCGCGCTCAATTATGAGCGATCCTCCAAGCTCGTGAACGGCCGCCCGTAGCTGCGCTATGCGATCGACAGGACTTTCAGTGGGCTCGAACCAGTGGACGCTCATCATACCATAGCCGGGCTGCGCCACAATCGCCGCGCCTTCGATTTGGGAAACTGCGCCCATCGCTTCGGCGACGACTCCCGGCAGCAGTGCAATGCGAACAGAAACTACGGACTTTTGCCCCTCATCGTAACCGAAATCGGCCAGCTTCGACCAGATTTCCCCTGCCTCTTCCTCCAGTCTCTCCACCCGGTCAGTCTGTTCTCTGATGGTAAAGAATGCTTCATTCTCCATTCGCCTGAGCGTGCGCGGCCTGCCACCTAGCCGCACTGCAAGCGCATGCTCATATCCTTCTGCGCCCTCCAGTCCCAGGCGCTCTGCAACTGCACGATTGAAGGCGGTCAATGCGATTGGCATCACCCCGCTGTTGAATATGCCAAGGGCGGCGCTCCGGCAGTCGTCAGCCGAGCCGAACAACGCCAGCAGTGTCGTCTCCTGACGGGGCATAGGAGTGAGCTTGAACGACACCTCCGTTATGATGCCGAGCGTCCCCAGCCCGCCCACATGGAGGCGCGCCATGTCGTATCCGCTCACGTTCTTCACCACATTGCCGCCGCTCTGCGTAATTCTGCCGTCCGCCTGCGCAACCTTCATTCCGATCACCAGGTCGCGGGCGCTGCCATATTGCCACTTGAGCGGTCCGCTCACCCCGGAGGCGAGTGTGCCTCCAATCGTCGCGCGATCGGGAAGGGGAGCGTCAAGCGGGAGAAACTGCCCTTGTACAGCAAGAGCCTCACGCAGCACCCCCAGCGTGATCCCCGCTTCAACGACAAGAGTGAGATCGGCTGCATTGTGCTGCACAACGCCGTTGAGCCGGGACATGTCCGCAATGACATCAAGCCGGCTTATGGGGTTGCCCAAGAGAAGCTGCGTGCCGCCGCCTCGTGGAGCGACTGCCAGACCTTCGCGGTTCGCGATTGCCAGTAACTCGGAGAGTTCACCCGTGCTGCCCGGCGAGACGACAGCCTGCGGAGTGATGCCGTCTATGGCGTCCGAGACTGCTCCCGGGGCACCAGTGCCTCCGCTGACCAGTCTCTTGATGCCGTCCGTCATGGAAGTGGAGCTATCAGTCGTCATCGCCATCCGATACGCTAAAGGTAGGTGACTTTAACAAGACGCCCGCAAGCAACCCTTTCCTGATAACTGTCGACTGATTACTGAACACTGGAAACTATATCCATGCGTCTGCGCCGGCGCGGGCGATTGCGCCCGCAAATGCCACTTCGTTGCAGGATGCTCCGGTCGGGAATATCTTCGCCGGATTGAGCAGGTCGCGCGTGTCGAATGCCGGCTTCAGCCGCGCCATCGACTCCATGTCGTCGTCATTGAACATGAACGGCATGTGCTCCTGCTTCTCCAACCCGATTCCGTGCTCCCCGGACAACACTCCGCCCGCATCCACGCACATCTTCAGGATTTCGCCTCCAAGCGCAAGGGCTTTCTCCGTGTCGCCCGGCTTGCGCTCATCGAAGAGAACCGACGGGTGCAGGTTACCGTCCCCTGCGTGCAGCAGGTTGGCGATTGGATATCCGCTGTCGCGAGAAAGCTGGCGGATCTGCGAAAGCACCTCCACGAGCTTCGTGCGAGGCACCGTGCCGTCCACAAGCAGGTAGTTGGGTGCCAGCCGGCCTAAGGCGCCCAGCACACCCTTGCGGCCAGCCCACAGGCGGTCCCGAGCGTCCTGATCCGTCGCCGTGCGGATTTCTATGGGATTGAACTCGCTGCACACATTCTCGATCTCCTCCACCTCTTCCTCCACCGACTCGGCAAGTCCTTCCACCTCCACGAGCAGCACCGCGCCCGCATCGGCCGGATAACCCGCATTCACCGCGGGCTCCACCGCCTGAATACACAGGTCGTCCATCATTTCGATTGCGGCAGGCACGATTCCCGCGCCGATAATGCCTGAAACCGCCGCGCTCGCCTGGTCGAGTTCGCGGAATACGGCAAGCAGGGTCTTAACGGCCTCCGGTTGCCGCAGCAGCCGCACTATGACCTTCGTCACAATCGCAAGTGTGCCTTCTGAGCCTATGATTATGCCCCGCAGGTCGTACCCCGGAGTCTCGCGCGTCCGCCCACCTACCCACTGCAGCGAGCCGTCCGCCATCACCACTTCCATGCCAAGCACATGATTCGTGGTTACGCCATAGGCAAGGCAGTGAGGCCCGCCCGAGTTCTCGGCGACATTTCCGCCAATCGTGCAAGCCTTCTGGCTGGAGGGATCCGGCGCGTAGCAGAGTCCATACTGTGAGACGTGCTCCGTCAGATGCAAGTTGATGACGCCAGGTTCCACGACCGCGATGCGGTTCTCCACATCAACTTCGAGAATACGCGTCATTCTCGTCAGAGACAGGACGATTCCGCCCATCTGGGCGACCGCGCCACCACTCAGCCCGGTCCCTGCGCCGCGTGCCACAATCGGCACATCATTCTCGCGGGCGAGCTTTACAACCTCGGCGACCTGCTCCGCCGTATCGGGTATTACCACGATCGCGGGCATTGCCTTGTCGGCCGAACCGTCATACTCGTACACGATCAGGTCTTCCGGCTTGTAAACGACATACTCCTCGCCCACAACGCCCTGCAATTGCCTGATGATGTCGAGCTTGACGCCTTCAGTTGTCACGAATTTTCACCTCTGTTTGGCGGCGTCGGTGCGCCGCCGCGCAATGCGAGTATGATAGTAGATTGACTGGTGCGTTGCAAACGAGGTGGGCCGGCTGAACACTTCACCGGAAGCGGAAAGTGCGTATTGCGGCGACGGCGGACAACGCGATCCAGCCGCCGATTATCGCAAGCTGCAGCGGGTACTCCCAGAAGGCATCGGAGTACAGGACAATCCCCCTCACAATCTCCAGGATGGGCGCAAGTGGCAGGTACTCCACGATGAGTCGCAATACCGTCGGCAAATTCTCAATTGGGAAAAAGACGCCCGACATGAACATCAGGGGCAGACCCACGGCATTGCCTAGCCCGCTTGCCGCCGCCACGGTCTTCGAGAATGCCCCTACGACGAATCCCAGGCTCAGGAAGACCAGGTTGCCCAGAACCACAAGCAGGGCGATGTGCAACAGGTTCCCTTCCACGGCCACACCAAACAGAATCCAGCCCGCAGCCAGAATTATCGCCGCCTGCAGCACAGACAGCAGCAGGGCGGACAGCACGCGTGCGGCAAAGAAGACGCGGACCTTCATGGGCGTGGCCAGAAGACGGATGAGAATCTGCTTCTCCCGGTATGCGGCCATCGATGTCGCGATCCCGATTATGGAGAAGTTCATCACACCCCAAATCGCCAGCCCGGGGATGAGGAAGTCCAGGTATCCTATGTTGCGGCTCGACAACCCTTCCGGCGCGAGTTCGAGTCGTGCAGGCGCTTCCGCCATCTGTAGATTCGCCCTGTCGATGAAGCTCCACACCATGCCCAGAACTATCCCGCCGAGAGGGTCGGCGTCATCATAGAGCAGGGTAATTGTGGCAGGAGGGTTATCGGAGATCGCCGTCTCAAGTCCTTCGGGTATGATCAACAGATGACTCAGATCGCCGTCGTGTATCTCCTGTCTTGCCTTCGCTTCGTCCCTGCGGACATCCACCACAAGGTTATCCACCCGCTCAAGGCTGTCGATCAGCTGCTCCGAAACTGAGTCATTCGCGTAGTCGATGACGCCAAGCGTCCGAGTTGATTCGGTCTCCCTGAAGAACAGGCCGAATACGACCACGAAAATCAGGGGAAACGCCAGCGCCCAGAATATCGCCTGCCTGTCTCGGGCGAGCATTTTCAGGTTAGCAACTGTCAGGTGAAAGAGAAGCATAGAATTAGGCCGCTATTCCCTCAGCGCGTGTCCGGTGATGGACAGGAACACATCCTCCAGGTCCGAAGGCACCACTTCGAGATGTGTAAGGTCAACTCCGGCCTTCCTGCTCCACTCCATCAGAGCGGGTACTGTGGCAGATGCATCCTTGGACAGAAGCCGCACACCGTAATCCTCCGCCGCTGCGCCCTGCACCCCTGCGAGGTTTCGCAATTCATCCACCCCATCCGAGCACTCCGGACCAAGCTTGATCTGGTATGGCACGGGTAGGGAGCGCACCAGGTTCTCAGGCGTATCAAGTGCGACTATGTTGCCCCGGTCCATTATCGCAATGCGGTCGCAAAGATACTCCGCCTCCTCCATGTAGTGCGTCGTAAGCACGACGGTTCGACCGACCTCGTTGATGGACGTAACAAACTCCCAGAGGCTTCGCCGTGCCTGTGGATCCAGCCCCGTCGTTGGCTCATCGAGGAATACCACCTCGGGATCGTTCACTAGGGTCGCGGCAATGCTAAACCGCTGCTGCTGGCCGCCGGACAGCTTGTTCACGGTCGTATTGGCACGGTCCTCGAGGCTAACCTGCTCCAGCAGTTCCATGGGATTCACCCTCTGTTCGTAGAACAATCCGAACAGTTCGAGAATCTCCTTGAGCGTCAAGTAGTCGAAGTACGCCGACGCCTGAAGTTGGACACCAATGCGTTGCTTGACTCTCTGAGGCTCGCGCTGCGTGTCTATCCCGAGCACCGTTGTATTGCCGCTAGTCGGCTGCACCAAGCCCTCGATGCACTCCAGCGTTGTCGTCTTCCCCGCGCCGTTCGGCCCAAGTATGCCGAAAACCTCGCCCCGCTCAACGCCAAAGGAAATGTCGTCCACAGCCTTCAAATCGCCGTAGTGCTTGGAAAGGCCATCCACCTGAATGACCGTGTCAGAGGCGCCAGATGAGTCTGTCATGCAAGTCCCTGGGGCGGCATTCGTTGTGCGTCAGGCCGGCCGACATGATATCAGGTGGAACGATCACGATGCCAGATGGCGCCAAACGACAGCCCGCCGGCAAACATTCAGTCCACAAGCTGTCGCGCAAGCGCCTGTGCGTCAGTAACAGGCAACTGGCACACATAGTTCTCGCACACATACGCCGTTGCCGTGCCGTCTATCCTCCGCCGCTCTGCAAGCAGTGGCAGAATCTCTGGCACAACATCGCCGTCCTCCACACCAAGCAGCACGCGATTGGGAATGTAGCGCCTGTAAACTTCCGCCAGCAACGCGCCTGCATCATCGTCGCCTCGCCCACCGGCAATGACAATCTCTTTCGGTGTCGAAAGATAGAAGTCGAGAGCGCCAAGCCAGTGTCCCGCTGCAGTGGGGAAGGTCATCATCAGCTGCCGCACGGCCCGGAGTGCCCCGCTCGCCCTGCGCTCGAGGTCGCCGTCCCCCGTAATGACCGCCAGTCTCAGCAATACATCCACCGCCATCGAACTGCCGCAAGGTATCGCGTTGTCCGTCAGGTCCTTCGGACGCACCACCAGCTCTTCATGATCGTGCCCCGTATCGAAGAACTGACCTGTTGCGTTATCCCAGAACAGTTCCACCATCGCGCTTCCAAGCTCGATGGCCGCATTCAAGGTCCGTCGGCTGAAATTGACCTCGTGCAATGCCAGCAAGCCGTCAATCAGGAATGCATAGTCCTCCAAGTAGCCGTTGAGCTTCGCCTCGCCGTCCTTGTACGTGCGGAGGAGTCTCCCATCGCGCTGGAGATTGTCCAGCAGAAACTCGGCGTTCCGCTCGGCAATCTCGGCGTAATCGTCCCGCCCCAGCACCGCCGCAGCTTCAGCATACGCCGCGAGCATAAGACCGTTCCACGACGTAAGAATCTTGTCGTCGAGTCCCGGCGCGACGCGCTGATTCCTGACGGCAAGTAGCCTGCTCTTTGCTCGCGCAAGCAGCCCCCCGAACTCGTCGGCATCCATGCCCTCTTCTCGGGCTAGGTTCGCGGCGTCCATCGCCACACGCAGAATGTTCCGCCCTTCGAAGTTGCCGTGCGGCGTCACTCCGAAGTAACGGCAGATTACCTCCCCGTCCTCGTCACCAAGCACTGCCGTAATCTCTTGCGGCAGCCATATGAAGAACTTGCCCTCCTCGCCCTCGCTGTCCGCGTCCTGCGCAGAGTAGAACCCGCCCTCAGCCGATGTCATCTCCCGCGACACGTACTCCAGCGTCTCCTCGACTATACGCCTGTATAGAGGATTGCCTGTGACCTGGTACGCATGCAGGTACAACCGGACGAGCAGGGCATTGTCGTACAGCATCTTTTCGAAGTGCGGCACCATCCAGAAGGCGTCCGTAGAGTAGCGGTGGAACCCGCCGCCAATCTGGTCGTATATTCCAGCCGTCGCCATCCGTTGCAATGTCAGCTCGACCATGTGCAGCGCGTCCGAGTCTTCGAAGCGCAGGTAGTGGCGCAGCAGGAACTCATAGGTCATCGGCTGCGGAAACTTGGGCTGCAAGCCGAATCCACCGTGCCTGTCGTCGAAGTCGCTTGCAGCCTTCCGCATCGCGACTCGCATCACCTCATCCGTAAGAGGCTCGAACCCCTGCTGCCCGACAGCAGCCATCTGCTGCATGCGCTCCAGCAGATGCTCGGTAGTCGTCAGCACATCTCCCCGGCTGTTCGTGTACGCGTCGGAAATCGCCTCAAGCACGCGAGGGAAGCTGGGCATACCGCCCCGGTCCTCCGGGGGGAAGTATGTCCCTCCGTAGAACGGCTTCCCGTCAGGAGTCAGGAACACTGTCATCGGCCAGCCGCCGTGCCCTGTCATCGCTTGTACTGCTGTCATATAGATGGAGTCGATGTCCGGGCGCTCTTCGCGGTCAACCTTTACGCTGACGAAACCTTCGTTCATCCGCGCCGCGATGTCCGGGTTCTCGAACGACTCCCGCTCCATCACATGGCACCAATGGCACGCCGAGTAGCCCACACTGAGCAGTATCGGCTTATCCTCGGCTCGCGCCCGCTCCAATGCCTCCTCGCCCCACGGATACCAGTCCACCGGGTTGTTCGCATGCTGCAAAAGGTAAGGACTGGTCTCATTGATCAGCCGATTCGGCATTGTCACTCCGTCTGGCCTCGCTCTGGCGCAGGCCTATGCCTAAAGTCCATCGATCTCCAGGGTGCTGACTTCTTGCGTTTCCAGGTCGGCTATCCGGACGGCATGGTTGTTCGTGTCGGCGATGTACAGCTTGCCGTGGGCAATGCTCAGTCCTGCGGGCTCGTGGAACTGCGCGAACACGCCCGCTCCATCCTCATGTCCCGGCGTACCGATGCCGAGGAACGACGATGCTCCTCGTGTCTTCGGATAGATGCGCTTGATCTTGTTGTTGTACGAGTCGGCAACATAAAGAACGCCGTCGTGAATCTCGATCCCGATCGGGTGCTGCAGCCGTACCTCGTCGCCAACGCCGTCAACATCCCCGAACTCAAACAGGTGAAGTCCCACGATCGTTTCAACCAAGCCTTTTCCGTTTATGTCAGCTGACCGCACAGCGCTAGTCTCGCTGTCCGTGAAATATAGTTTCTCGCCGTCGCTGACGATGCCGCTGGGCTGCGCAAGCTCAGCTCTGAACAGCACGCCGTCCGTAATCCGCTCCCTGCCGTTGCCGGCATACGGGTTCGCTTCCATAGTTAGCAGGTCATACCGCCACAGCTGGTGGAATCCCGCCATCGCTATATAGAGGCTCTGGCCGTCGAGCACAACATCCCACGGTGAATTCAGCTGCACGAATCGTGCGTTTCCCCCACGGTGGAACATGCGAGCCTGTTCGCCGGTCCCGGAGATCGTTTTTACGCTTTGATTTGCTAGGTCTATCTCCCGTATTGCGTGGTTCTTCGTGTCCGCCACATACAATGTGTCCTCGCGGACGTCCATTCCCTGCGGATCATAGAACTCCGCATTGTCGAATCCGCCGTCTCTCAGCCCTTGCTCACCACTTCCGATCACGTGAATGAGCTTCCCTCGAAGGTTTGTCACAACAATGCGATTGTGATTCGAGTCGGCTATGAACAGCCGGTCCGACGCCTCATCCGCAAGCACCTTCCCCGGGAACGACAGCGGCCGCTCCCACTCCTTGTCCTTTTCCAGGTTGAGCGTTATCGGAGTGCGATTGACCAGCTGGTTATTGTCGTACTCCTCGATCATCTTTGAGAGCAGACCGTCCAGATCGGAGACTGCAAACTCGCCCTCATGCTTGCCCAGCACCTTGCCCTCAGGATCGATGAACATCAGCGTCGGCCACGCCCTCGCGCCATACTGCTGCCACACTTGGAAGTCCTTGTCATTGACGACCGGGTGCTCGATCTCGTATCTCAGCACCGCCTTGCGCACATTCTCGTAGTCCTTCTCCGCAGAGAATTTCGCGGAATGCACACCGACGACCACCAGCTCTTCGGCATACTTCTCTTCCAGTTTCCGCAACTGCGGAAATACATGCATGCAGTTGATTCAGCAGTATGTCCAGAAATCCAGAACGACCACCTTACCACGAAGGTCCGTCATCGTAAGGGGTCTTTCCGTGTTCATCCATTCCAGCCCGGCGGGGAACTCCGGGGCATTCACCTGACCCGCGTACATTCTCGGACTCATGCCGACCTCCATAAACTACCTGGTGTGTATATCTCCGCGCTATTGCAAGGTTAACGGCTCTAAACAGGCCACTCTTCCATGTTGTACGCCATTGACCAGAACATGAACTCGTACCGCGAACTGGTAATGAAGGCATCTCGCATCGCCTCTCGCACGGCCGGCCCACCATTCGCGGCGAACTCATCAACCAGTTCACGCCAGGCAGCGGTACTCTCCTCGAGCAGACCGTCGCGATACGGCTCAGCCCAGTAGCTGTAAACGGGATGCTCCGGGACAGATATCTTCGAGCCGATTTCATGGTATGTCCACGGACACGGAAGAAGTGCCGCCGCTGCTTCGCCCACACCACCCGCCGATGCGGCAGTCTGCATGTGGTTGACGTAAGCCATATTAGTAGGGGAGATCGCTACCTCTTCCACTTCCGCCTCGTCCATCTCCAGCAGCTCAAACATCTTGCCATGGAGCGGCCGTTCAACCGGCGCAGTTATTCGGCGGGTTAGCCTCTGTAGCGTCCTGGTGTCCGGAGCCTTGGAGAGCGCAGTCGCGACGACCTGCCCGAATCCGGCGAGGTAGTGATAGTCCTGCTCCACATAGTAGCGGAACTTCTCTACTGGAAGCGTCGCCGCCTGGATCTCGTCGAGGAACGGGTGTGCAAATATGCTCTCCCAGATGGGTAGTGCCTGTTCCCTCAATTCCTCGGAAAAACTACTGCTCATCAAACACCTCTTGATGTGCTACTCGGTAAGTCGGTGGCCCGTCGTCTCGCGACAAATATAACACAGCAGAAGGTGTATCGCCG
>CAZWDM010000039.1:0-17635 GCA_964632415.1 uncultured Dehalococcoidia bacterium
TTGTGGGGCTTTTCCCGTTCCCGTTCATGCGCGTCATAAACGGCGGCGTGGCGGACGTGCTGGCGCGGTTTGGGTGATGGGAATAACCATCGTTACTATCAGGGTGTAAAATGCCATATACAGCAAATTTTCTTGGGGCAATCGGACAATGCCTAAAGTAAATCCTGAAATACTAACCTGGGCGCGCGAGACAGCCGGACTAACACCTGAAGAAGCTGCCCGAAAACTCGGGTTCAAGGATGTCTGCAAATGGACGGCCGTGGAGCGTCTAAGCGCCTATGAAGATGGATGGGATGACCCCAGCCGCAGCGTACTGGTCAAGATGTCGAAGCAGTACCATCGACCGCTTCTGACGTTTTACCTTTCACAGCAGCCGAAAGAGGGCGAGCGCGGCATTGATTTCCGCACGCTGCCTGCTGACCGTTCCGTTAAGGACGAGGCGATACTTGATGCGCTAATGCGGGATGTGACGGCGCGCCAGAGCATGGTGCGCGCCGTGCTGGAGGATGAGGACGAGGTGGGATTCCTCCCATTTGTAGGTTCGCGAAAAATATCAGATGGTTGGAAGGAAGTTATTTCAGAACTGAGGGACCTGCTCGGCGTGCAGCGAAGGGAATATCGCGCCCAACCTGACACGAGCGCCGCATTCGATCTCCTCCGAGATGCTGCGGAAGATGCCGGAGTGTTCGTGCTGCTCAAAGGCAATTTAGGCACTCACCATACCGAGATTGGCACAGAGGTCTTTCGAGGGTTCTCTATCGCCGATGAGATAGCCCCGTTTATTGTGATCAACGAGTATGACGCAAGGACAGCTTGGTCGTTCACGCTGCTTCACGAACTTACACACCTTATTTTGGGGCAAACCGGAGTAAGCAGCGCCAATGCCGAAAATGAAATTGAGCGGTTCTGCGATGATGTGGCGGGAAGGTTCTTACTGCAGGACAGTGAGATAACTGAACTTCGATTAGAGCGCGCGAACAGTATCGACGAACTTGCGGACTATATCGGCGAGGTCGCCAATGGTCGAAATCTGAGTCGCACGATGGTTGCGTACAGAGCGTATCGCATAGGCGAAATAGACCAGCTTACCTATGCACAGCTATCGAGCCTTTTCCGCCAACAATGGCTCGCTAACCGTAACAATCGCAGAGAACGCCGGAGGGAGTCCGGTGGAGGAGGAGACTATTATGTAACCCGTCGCCATCGCACGGGGAATGGGCTGATAGCGCTGGCCGGACGGATGATGGCTGCCGGGGCGCTATCGACAACGAAAACAGCTACTGTCTTGGGCGTCAAGCCGCACCAAGTACAGAGTCTTGTAGAATCCCGATAGTAGGATGAGTAAGTTTGCTGTATCTTCTTGACGCAAATGTGCTCATAGATGCAAACCGCGATTACTATCCTATCCGTAGGATACCTGAATTCTGGGAATGGCTGGCGTACTTTGGCGAACAAGGGCAAGTGAAGATTCCGCAGGAAGTCTATGAGAAAGTGACGGAAGCCGATGACAGGCTGGCAGAGTGGCTGAAAGAAAACAGAGACATGATGCTTCTTTCGGAAGATGTCGATGCGTCGCTGGTTGACCTTGTGATTCGCCAGGGCTATGCGGACAACTTAACCGATGATGAGATTGAACAATTGAACGAAGATCCTTTTATGGTTGCGTATGCGCTTGGAGACATTGGACAGCGCTGCGTTGTTACAACCGAACAGTCAAGACCAAGCAGGCAAAGGGCAAATCGTCATATCCCCGATGTGTGCGATGATTTTGGAGTACGCTGCCTTCACATTTTCAGGCGCCGCCACACCCCCGGACTCATTGACGAATTGGACTTCCGCACCGACTGGAACACACACAATATCTGACGCCACCCTATGAACAACAACTTTTTGCTACTCATACCGGAGTTCATCGTTGCGGGCCTTGCGTTCGTGGTGCTGACGCTGGACCTGTTCCTGCCTGAGCGCAGGAAGTGGGTGCTGCCGTTCGTGGCCGTCGCGGGACTGGTGGTTGCGTTCGTAGTGTCGCTGGCGTACCTGTGGGGCGTGACGGACTCGCTGTACGAGGGCGTGATTCGCGTGGACGGATACGCACTGTTCTTCAAGGCGTTCTTCATCGCGCTGGGCGGTGTCGTGGTCCTGGTGTCCGTGGACTTCGTGCGGCGCAACCTCGATCATCCCGGCGAGTACTACGGCATCCTGCTGTTCACGGTCGTCGCGGCGATGCTGATGGCAGCGTCCGGAGAGCTGCTGACGGCGTACATATCTCTGGAGCTGCTGAGCTTCGGGCTTTATGTGCTAGTTGCTTACGACCGCTACAATCCCAAGTCCAACGAGGGCGCGACCAAGTACATACTGCTGGGCGCGTTTTCGTCGGCACTGCTGCTATTCGGCATCAGCCAGGTCTATGGACTGCTGGGGACGACGCGCTTCGACGAGATCAGCAGGGCGCTCGCTTCGGCGGACGCGCTCAGCCCGGGGTTGATACTGGGCATCGCGCTGATAGTCGCGGGGCTCGGTTTTAAGGTCGCCGCCGTGCCGTTCCACATGTGGGCGCCGGACGCCTACGAGGGCGCGCCGATACCGATCACGGCGCACCTTGCCGTCGGATCGAAGGCGGCGGCGTTCGCCCTGGTGCTGCGCCTGTTCGCAGAGGCGTTCATGCCCATCGTGGAACAGTGGCAGATTCTGCTGATAGCCCTCGCTGTGATAACGATGTTGTTTGGAAACCTGGTCGCCCTGGCGCAGCGCAACCTGAAGCGGCTGCTGGCGTACTCCAGTGTGGGGCAGGTCGGCTACTTGCTGATGGGTGTCGCCGCGTTCGCGAAGACAGGGGAGGGCGGCGCGTCGGTCGAGCTATCGCACCTGGCGTCCAACGGTGTAATTCTGCACCTCGTCGCGTATGCCGTGACGAATATGGCGGCGTTCCTGTGCCTGGCAGCCGTCTTCAACATCACCGGGCGTGACGACATCGCGGGAATGGCGGGCGTTGCACGGCGCGCGCCGTTGGTGGGGATGGTCTTCGCCGTTTCGCTCTTCTCGCTCGCAGGGCTGCCCATCTTCGTGGGGTTCACCAGCAAGTTCTACCTGTTCAACGCTGCCGCCGCACAGGGCCTGCTGTGGGTGGCGGGAGTTGCCATCTTTGCCAGCCTGATTTCGCTGTACTACTACCTGATGGTGGTGCGTCAGCTGTACATCGAGCCTGCGGAAGACGCTACGAGCATACCCGTGCCACGCCTTACGCTTGGCGTGCTCGGGGCGCTGTTCGCGGGCATGATCGTGCTGGGGGTATATCCTGCGCCTCTGATGCGCGCAATACAGCATGCGAGCGACGCGCTATTCTAAACTGCCAATGGTGGGTACGCTGCACTGGCAATCACACGCCGAGGGGCCAGAAATGGACAATAAGCGGGGTGGCAACGGCGACGATTATTATGTCCAGCGGTAAGCCCATTCGCCAGTAGTCGCCGAAGTGATAGCCGCCGGGACCCATTACGATGGTGTTGGACTGGTGACCTATGGGCGACAGGAAGGCGGACGATCCTCCGATTGCGACTGCCATCAGGAACGGGTCAACGGAAGCTCCGATGGATGCTGCGACTCCGAGGCCGACGGGAGCCATCAGTATGACCGCGGTGGCGTTGTTAATCCAGTCCGACAGTAGCATCGTGATAACGAGCATCAGCATAACAAGTGCCCAGGGCGGAAGCGACTCGCCCACGTCGGTGACCATGGACGCAATGCGGAGCGCGCCGCCGGTAGTTTCCAGGGCTTCGCCAACGGGAATCATCGCGCCCAGCAGTATGATGACAGGCCAGTTCACCGCCTGGTACGCGGCTTGAAGCGAGAGGAAGCGACTTACCAGCAGCACGACGACCGCGCACGGCAGAGATACTTGGATCGGGACAACGCCGAAGATTGTCAGCAGGAGCGCGGCAGCAAAAGTAGCTACGGGAACCAGGATCCTGCGGCGCTGGCCGACTGCCAGGTCACGCTGAGCGAGAGGCAGCACTCCCAATTGCGGCAATGCGGCCTGAAGTACCTCGGTTCTGCCCTGAAGAAGCAGCACATCGCCTACCTGCAGAACCATCTGACTGAGCCGCGTCATCAGCCTTGTGCCTCTGCGTGAGACGCCAAGCAGGTTGACGCCAAACGATGCATGCATGTGGAGATTTCGCACCGTGTTCCCGTCCGCGAGGCCGTTTCGCATCACTACCGCTTCGAGCAGTGTCACATCCTCCGCCTCCACGGCCTGCGCCACGTCAGATCGCAGGTCTCTGAAGATTTCCAGGGCGAAGCCCGTCTGGATCATGAATGTTCTGAGGTCTTCAGGTGCGACTTCGACAATGAAGATGTCGCCCACGTCGATGATCTGGTAGCTGGACGGGGCACCATAGCCCACGTCGCCGCGTATGAGCCCGACTATCGCCACGTTTTCCGCGACAATTTCCTCCAAGTCACGGACTAGTCTCCCGGCAAACCTTGAGTTTTCGGTTACCCGCACTTCCACCATGTAGCCCGCGATGTCTATGGCGTCGGAAAGGCTGGGCTGGGGTCGCCTGGAAGGAATGAGCCGCCATCCTATGAGGGAGATGAAGGCAACCCCGGCAATGGCTACGGCAGCACCCACGGGAGTGAAGTCGAACATGCTGAAGGCGTCACCCACCGCGTCCTGCCGAAATGCGGAGATTATGATGTTGGGCGGCGTGCCGACCAGGGTGGTGAGGCCACCCAGCAGTGACGCGAAGGACAGCGGCATGAGGTATGGCGAGTACGGCCGCCTGGCGATGTTCGCGGCCCTGACGGCGAGCGGCATCAGCAGACTGAGCGCGCCGACGTTGTTCATGAATGCGGACAGGACGGCTACCAGTCCGGACAGTGACAGTACCTGAACGGTAAGCCGTCGCCCGACGCGAGAATACCAGCCCTCCATGACGTCGATGACGCCGGAGTTTTCGAGCACCTTGCTAAGAACGAGAACTGCGGCTACGGTGACGACCGCGGGGTGGCCAAAGCCGTGATATGCCACCGAGGGAGGGATGATCTGCAAGACCGTGAGGATAAGCAGAGCTCCGACGGCGACGATGTCGTAGCGTATCCTGCCAGTTATGAACATCAGGAGGGCTACGAACAGCACTCCGAAGACAATTGCCTCATCCATGGCTATGCTAGACGTAGCCGTTCCGACGGTCCCAGGCGTCCTCTTCGGAATCCCTGTGTGCCGGATCGCCGTACCCGCCTCCGCCTGATGACAACGCGACGATGCGATCTCCAGGCTTGACTACCACGCCTGTCTGCTTGGTTCGCAGCACCGTCTCCACGCCGCCCGACTCTATCGAGTATCTGTGTGGAAGGCCGGGCTCGCCGCCCAGCACTCCGAACGGCGGCACGATCGCTCCGTCTCCGGCAGTGTTGAGCAGGGCTTCGCCCTCGCCTTCGTAGATGATCTCGCACACGGCTCCTAGTCCGCCCCTCCATTGTCCCTTGCCCGCTGAACCCGGTCGCAACTCGTGGTTTATCACGAAAAGCGGGAAGCGCTCCTCCGTGACCTCGACGCTGTTGGCGCGGATTCCGCCAGCGACATTCACCTCGCCGACGCAGCTCCACCCGTCGTGGCCGAGTGCCGCGCCGCCGCCGCCTCTTGCCATGAAGAAGTGCCAGAGGAACGACTCGCCTGTCCGCGGGTCGATGCCCGTTATCGCGTAACGCAGCCGGCGGGAGAAGCCGGCGTTGACCGATTCAGGCACCGCCTGCGATAGAGCCTTGAAGATTGCTTCTACTATCTCCTCGGCGCAGTGGTTGGTGCTCATGCACACGGGCGCAGGAGCGTTCGCATTGACGATCAGCCCCTTGGGAGCGATGACTTCCAGCGGCCCCATGGAGCCGTCGTTCTTCGGGACATCGTAGGGCGCGAGGTACATTATCGCCGCGTGCGCAAGCGATCTCGTATTAGCGTACGCGCTGTTGATGAACCCGGTAACCTGCGGCGCCGACTCGCTCAGGTCTATGGTCATCGTATCGTCTCTTATCGTCACCTTTGCCCTTATTGGGATGAGCTTTGAGTCAAAGCCGTCGTCGTCCACAAGGGACTCGCCGTGATATTCGCCGTCGGGCCAATCTGATATAAAGCTTCGGACCTGCACCTCTGTGGCGTCCAGAATGCCGTCCACAATATGGGACAGACGGTCAGCGCCGTAATGACTGACGAGCTCGCGAATTCGCCGTTCCGCTGTCAACACGGAGCCGATCTGCGCGTTCAGGTCTCCAAGGAAGTTCTTCGGATATCTGACATTGAACGACATCATCTGGAGCAGGTCGTCACGCGGAACATCATCGTCGTATATTCTCAGCGGCGGAATCCGCAAGCCCTCGTGGAATATCTCGCTCGCCGACGGGTTGTAGCCGCCATGCGTGCCGCCGCCGACATCCGTGTGGTGCGCCCTGTTAACGGTCATGAACCTGAGCGCGCCATCCACGAAGACCGGGCGAATGACGGTGATATCCGGCAGGTGCGACCCGCCGAAATATGGGTCGTTGAGCATGAACACGTCACCCGGCGCGATGCTGTCCCCGAAATAGTCCAGGACGGCACGGCCGGCGACCGGAAGCGCGCTCACATGCACGGGTATGCCCTCGCCCTGCGCCACCAGGCGGCACTGCCCGTCGAGAATCGCCGTGGAAAAGTCTCTGCTGGCGTTGAGTATCTGCGAGAGCGCCGTGCGGAGCATGACGTCCATCATCTCTATGGCGATAGACTCCAGTCGGTTGCCTACGACGGAGAGCGTGACCGAGTCCGCCTGCGCTTCGACGGTCTGATTATCGGTCTCCACATCGATGTGCAGAATGCCGCGCCTGTCGTATTTTGCCGTGCATCCGTCGCCGACTACGACGGTGTTGTAGTCCGTGTTGATAACGGTCGGTCCTGTAATGGCATCGTGAGGAGAGTCGACTTGCGCCGAAGCGGCCATGACATTGCTCTTAGAGTTTCCCGCAGACGGGTCACCACCATCGACCGGCAGACGCCCGACCGCGCTGGCCCTCAATGTGACGATCCTTATGTCCTGCTCCTGCTGGCGGTAGGCATACAGCTGCTCGAATCGCGCATGCATGTTTTCCGCCCAGCGCAGTCGCAGTTCGTCGTCGGGCAGACCGAGGTCAGGCACATCCACCGTGACTTCATAAATCTGGTCGAGGTAGCGCATGTCGGCAGAGAGATGCATGCCGATGTCAGACTCGGCTGCGCCGGCGGCGAGAATACGTTCCCGTCCGTCCTGCGTCAGAGTCGCGTAGGCTGACCGCAGTCCGTCGAGGTCCACGGTGCTCAGGCTGGACGGGTCTGACAGTGCAAGGTCGTGCTTGAGGTCGGTTGACATCATGCCGAATGCCGACAGGACGGGACCGGCCGGCGGAATCAGCACGCGGCTTATTCCGATTTCACGTGCAACCCTTGTCGCGACAAGGCCCGCGGCGCCCCCGAATCCCATGAGAGCGAACTCTCGGGGATCCAAGCCACGGCTGACGGATGCCAGACGAATGCCCTCCGCGATAGAGCTGGAAACGACGCGGAGAATGCCTTCGGCCGCCTCTTCTACGGTTAGTGCCAGGGGGCCGGCGACGGCGCTCTGGATTGCCTCGATCGCAATGTCTCTGTCCAGGCTGACCGCGCCGCCCAGGAAGTTCTCGGTATTCAGTAGTCCCAGGACCAGAGCTGCATCGGTAACTGTGGGCTGCGTACCGCCCCGACCGTAGCAGGCGGGACCGGGAACGGCACCCGCGCTTGTGGGGCCGACACGCAGGACGCCGCCCTCGTCAACCCGCGCGATGCTTCCTCCACCGGCTCCGAGCGTGTGGATATCCACGGTGGGAACGGCGATCTTCCAGCCCGATTCGAACATTTCCCCGGTAATGTGTGGACTGCCGTCTTCGATCAGGGTGATGTCGGTGCTGGTGCCGCCCATATCGAGCGCAATGACGCGCTTCTCATCGAGCTGACGGGCCACATGCGCCGCGCCTGCCGCCCCTCCGGCAGGTCCGGAGAGAATGGACCTCACTGCCTGCTCGGAGCTGTCCTTTACCGGAGCAATGCCTCCGTTGGACTGGATCACGAACAGCGGCGCGGAACCACCAGCCTCCGATAGGCGAGTTTCCAGGCGTTCAAGGTAGTTTGCAAGAGATGGGCCCACATAGGCGTTAAGCGAGGTAGTAGAGAGGCGGTCGAATTCTTTGATCTGGGGCAGGATGACATGTGATGACGAAACATAGGCGTCCGGCAGCATCCCGCGCACGATTCTCTCGGCTTCTCGCTCGTGGTCGGGGTTCAGAAACGAGAACAGAAAGCAGATCGCCACAGAGTCGACGCCCTCCGACTTCAGGTACTCGACCTGACGCCGCAGTCCTTCCACATCCAACTCGCGCCTGACCTTGCCGGCGGCATCCACGCGCTCGGCCACGCCGACACGCAGGTATCGCGGTGCGAGCGGCTCGACCTGGTCCATTCTCAGGTTGTACCTGTCCTCCTTCAATCCTTCGCGGATCTCCAGAAGGTCGCGGAAGCCTTCCGTCGTAATCAGCCCGACCTTCGCGCCCTTTCTTTCGACGAGTGTATTGGTGGCGACCGTGGTGCCGTGGATGATGACCCGCGTCTTGCCTAGCAGCTTTTGCGCGTCCATCCCCATCGATGAAGCCAGCCCCCGTATGCCGTCGAGCACACCGTTCGATGGATCATCGGGAGTTGTTGGCGTCTTGAAGACCGTCGGAGCCGAGCCTCCGTCGTCAATCGCAACGAGGTCTGTAAAGGTGCCGCCGACGTCAATGCCGATTCTCACTACATCCGTCCTTTCCCTATTCCCAGATAAGGGTCACTCGTCATCGAATTATGGACGAGAGGTATCTTACTACAGCGCACCGCGAATGAGCAGCGGCGACTTCCTGCTCAGAATCGGATTGACGGCGCGTTGCTCTTGATGTAGGAACCTATTGGAGCACGGGAGGGATGATAGGACCTCTGGGCTGGTAATTGATCATCCTCGAACAATGAGCGACTCCAGCAGTGTCTGCGATGTCAAGGCAATCTCATCGACGGCGCGGTTGAATGCCTGCTCGTTGGCGCGCGAGGGCTTGCGGTAGCCGCTGATTTTGCGCACGAACTGGAGGGCGGCGGCGCGCAGTTCCTCGTCCGTGGCGGGTTCGTCGGGTCGCCTGAGGGTCTTGATGCTCCTGCACATCTGCGGTGGCTCCTTTTCTGAAAGGCGGGACGACTCTTGGATCAGCTAATCTTCTTGAATGAAGAGAAGGTGCGATTGTAGGTGTTAGGGCGAATCTCCGTCATCCACTCGCACTCTATGTCCGCTTGCCGACTCCACTTGTCGGTCTCATGTATGTTGGGCTCGTCCACCTCGTAGATGGCTGCGTAGCGTGCCATGCCTTCTTGCGACGACTTCTCCAGCCTGAATCGCGTGCAGCTATGCACACCTTCGACCTGCAGCAGGTTGGGGACATGCTGGGTGTTGTAGTACAGGTTGAAGTCGTCCTCGAGTTCGGTGGGGATGTCCATCTGGATGAGCAGGATATAGTCTGCCATTCTCTGTATTCTCTTTCCCAGTATCCGTTTGCCCTGAGATTGTCGGAGGGCGATTCCTCAGTTGATCTTCCTGAATATCGAGCGGGTGCGATTGGAGTAGTTCGGGCGAATCTTGGAGACCCATTCGCCTTCCTTGTCCGCCCATTTTCGCCATTCGTCGCTGTCGGGGATGTCCGGCGAGTCCATGTGATAGACGGCGGCGTATCGCGCCATACCCTCGTCGGTGGAACTCTCCAGCTTGTACCTGTCGCAGCCATGTACACCGGAGACATTCAGCAGGTTCGGCACATGTTCGTCGTCATAGGCTCGGTTGAAGTCGTCTTCCAGTTCATTCGGTATGTCCAGTTGCACAACCATAATATAGTCAGCCATTGTCTTGCCTCCTGATTCGTAACTCGGATTGCTTGTCAGCTAAGCAGTACCCACCAGGCGACCACCAGCACCACCGCGCCCGCAGCCATTGCAGCGCCGTAATTGTACAGGCGGCCTGTTTGCGTCAGGCGCAGCCACCAGCCGGTTAGACGGACCGCGAGGGCGGAGCCGTCAACGGCGCGGTCGTTCACCACTGCGCGGTCGAACAGCGCGATGAAACGGCTGAATGTCAACGCGATGCGGTCAATGCACCACTGGTACAGATCGTCTATGTAGCACTTGTTCAGCAGGATTCGGTGTAGTGCCGGCAGGCGAGACGCTATGGCGTGGTGCGGCTGGGCAGCGTATTCGCGCCTGCCGTAGATATGCCATCCGATCGCTATTCCGCCGAGCGCCAGCACGAGCGACGCAATCGTCAGCCACGGCACGATGTGGAACTTTTCGTGTCCCTGGGTCATCCAGTACGCGAAGCCGTGATAGGAGTTGCCCCAGTCGATTGCTATCACACCAAGTGTCACTGCGAAAATAGCCAGCAGCAGCAGGGGCACGGTCATAAGCGCAGGAGATTCGTGCGCATGCTCGGCGTCGGCGCTGCGCGGGCTGCCGATGAAGGTGAGCCATACGATGCGCGCCACGTAGATTGCGCTCAGTATGACACCGGCGAGCGTGAGGGCGAGGAACGCGGGACTGCGATGCTCGAGCACGGCAACGAGTATCTCATCCTTGCTGAAGAAACCGCTGAGAGGTGCGATGCCTGCGAGCGCCAGAGCGCCAATGATAAATGTGATCGCTGTAAGCGGCATTGCGCGTCGCAAGCCACCCATGCGGCGCATGTCGGTCTCTTCGTGCATGCCGTGCATCACGCTGCCAGCACCGAGGAACAGCATCGCCTTGGATACGCCGTGCGCCACCAGGTGGAAGATTGCGGCGGCGAGTCCGAAGGCGCCCAGAGACAGCATCATCAGTCCGAGGTGGCTCACCGTGGAGTACGCCAGCGCGCGCTTGATGTCGGTCATCACCAGCGCGAGCATCCCGGCGTACAGGAAGGTTATCAGTCCTATTAGCGTGACTACGAGCATCACCACCGGCGCAAGCTCGAACAGGGGAAGCATGCGAGCGACTAGATATACGCCCGCTGCGACCATAGTGGCTGCGTGTATCAGTGCGCTGACCGGTGTGGGGCCTTCCATAGCGTCCGGCAGCCAGACGTGGAACGGGAACTGCGCTGACTTGCCCATTGCGCCCATGAACAGAAGCAGAGCGGATGCTGTGAGTGTGCCTTGCCCTATCGCGCCGGACTGCGCCATTTCGATGATGTCGCTGATGTCGAATGTGCCGGTTGCGCGGAATAGCAGGATGATGCCGATGAGCAAGCCGACATCACCGATGCGCGTGGTGATGAATGCCTTCTTTGCGGCTTCTGCCGCCGAGCGTCGCTCCCACCAGTGCCCGATCAGCAGGTACGATCCCAACCCGACAAGCTCCCATGCGATGTAGAGGAACAGCAGGTTGTCAGCGACCACCAGCGCCAGCATCGCCGCGCCGAACAGCGAATGCACCGCGAAGTACCAGCCGAAGCGCGAGTCGCCGCGCATGTATTCCAGCGAATAGACCTGCACCAGCAGCGCGACGAAAGTGACCAGCCCCAGCATTACAATTGTGAGGCGGTCGATATGCACGCCCCAGCCGATGCTTGTCCCACCCGCCGTCAGCCACTCCACGCCGTAAGAGACGACGGACTGCCCGCTGCCGAGCATGTCGCCAAGGGCGAGCAGCCAGAGCGCAAAGCCCGCCGCCATCGCCAGAATGGAGACGAACGCGCCGCGTCCGGGCAGCCAGCGACTGGCGAGCGCAACTATGACGAACGCTGCGGCGCTAAGTGCGGGTATGAGCCATGCGAGGTGCAATCAGGACGCTCCTACCACTTCATCAGGTTTATCTCGTCGACGTTTACGGACGAGCGGTTGCGGTAGAGGCGCAGGATGATGGCTATGGCAAGCGCGAGTTCGGCGGCGGCTATCGTGATGACGAATATGATGAGCACCTGCCCCAGAGCGCGCTGCCCCTCGGTGAAGTCTCCAAAGGCGGCGAAGCCGATGAGATTCACATTCACGGCGTTGAGCATCAGCTCGATGGACATGAGGATGAGGACGGCACTGCGCCGCGCCAGCACGCCATATATGCCGATGGCGAACAGCGCCGCGCTTATGACCTGAAAGTGTGCCAGTTCCAGCAAACTCTTCGTCTCCGGGGGATGTCTGGCTCGTCACCCCCATCCTGGCCTTTCCCCATCGAGGGGGAAGGGACTTAATTCACATGTCAGTCTCTGCCGCCCGATGTTCGTACCATCACCACCGCCCCGATGAGGGCGACAAGAAGCACCAGCGACGCCACCTCGAATGCCACCGCCCATTCGACGAACAGCGAGCTGCCCAGCGCCGTGAAGCTCAAGCTGACGCGCTCCGATTCAGGCGCGGCGGTGCCCACGATGGTCGCCGCTATGACGCCGAATACGGCTATGGCGACTACGGCGGCGACGGGCCACTGCGGATGGTCGGACAGGTTCTCGAAGTCCTCGATGCGCGTGAGCATGAGAGCGAACAGGATGACAATGACGACTGCGCCGCCGTATATCAGGAGTTGCGCCAGCGCGAGAAACTCAGCGAGCGCGATGAGAAACAGTCCTGCCACGCCAACCATCGAAGCAAGCAGACCGAAAGCCGCATAGACGATGTTGCGGCTCATAACCACAACGAGAGCGCCCCCAAGTGTGAGCGCTCCGGCAACATAGAACAGCACCAGCAAAGGAGTAATCAAGTCTATGTCTGCCCTGAATGCGTCGGACGATCCGCCTGTTCCCTGACCTCAGAGTCGCTCCGTGCCGCCTCAGCCCGTGCGCGCATCACTGCCTTTCGATGCTCCACGGCTTCCCTTGAGACGGCTGCGAGCTCGATCGGCTCGGCTTTCTTGGCCGGTTCCCTTGGCGGAGGTGGGACTCCGCTGTTCTTCTCGGGCTGCTTCGGCTGCCAGGCTGTAGATTCCTGGTATCGCCTTCCCATGTCAAGCAGGCCCGGCAGGTCAACGCGGTTGCCATTGCGCTCGTACTTGCTCAGCTCGTGCTCGTGGCTCATCTCGATGGCGTCGAAGTTGCACACATCCACGCAGATGCCGCAGAGGATGCAGCGGCCCAGGTTGATCTCGAACTCGTCGATGATCTTGCGTCGGCGGCTCTTGCCCTCGGCGTGCAGCGGGTTGTCCTTCATCTGCGCGCTCATGCACTGGGTCGGGCAGTTGCGGATGCACACCATGCAGCCGGTGCAGTACGGCTCGTCCACATCGCCGTCCCAGGTCAGCGCCGGAAAGCCCATGTAGCGGTCCTGCACCTCAAGCCGCTTATCCGGCTCCGGGTACTGCGCGGTAACGGGCTTGCGACCCGCCGTCTTCAGTGTAATTTTCAGTCCTTCGAGAAAGCCTACCATGTCAGTTTCCGGTGCTTACTTTACTAACTGCAAGACAAGACTGACCACGGCCGTTATCAGTCCGCCGCCGCCAATGGCGATTAGAGTTATCAGCAGTTTGTGAATATCATCAAGGCGCTTGCTCATCTGTTCATGGCTGCCTTCCAAGCGTCCGACACGCCCGATGATGTCATCGAGCTTGTCTTCTGTTCGGTTTGTGCGGTCTCCTGTAGCCGTGGTCAAATTGTTCTCTCCTGGCCCTTTCGTCTATCTCCGCAGGCTCGCCGCGCTGTAAACCGTGACCGTGCTGCGCTCCATGCGCGTGCCCGCGTTCCTGACGATGATGTAAAAGGTTATGGCTAATGTTATCACAGAGAGCAGGCTCAGCATCCACAGCGGCAAGCCGTAGAACAACACCACGCCCACCAGCGCGATGTTTATGAACGACAGAGGTACCAGCAGCTTCCACCCGAACGCCATGAGCTGGTCTATCCGCAGGCGCGGGTAGGTGCCGCGTATCCAGAATATGACGAGGATCACGGCGTATGTCTTGAGCATGAACCAGAGCACGGAGAGCGCCGAGTGAAGCAGCCCATCGAAGGGCATCGTGGGCCAGCCCCAGCCGCCTAGGAACAGCAGCGCGGTCAGAGCCGCTATCGTGAAGGTGTTGATGTACTCCGCGAGGAAGAAGACCGCCCAGTGCGCGCCGCTGTACTCAACGAACGGGCCGCCCACGACTTCAGACTCGGCGTGGTGAATGTCGAAGGGAGTGCGTCCAAGCTCGGCAAGGCCCGCCGTCAGGAAGAGAAACAGTGCGAGCGGCAGGAAGAGCGCGTAGGCGAAAGTGGACTGCGCCGCTACGATGTCGCGAAGATTCAGCGTCTGCGCCAGCATAGCAACTGCAAGTATCGCCATGATGAACGGTATTTCGTAGCTGACGAGCTGCCCGGCAGCGCGCAGCCCGCCAAGCATCGCGTACTTGTTCGCGGAACTCCAGCCCGCCATCACAAGGCCCATCACCGACAGCACGGATATCGCCACGATATAGAACAGCCCCAGGTCGAGGTTGGCGAGCGCGAGGTCGCGCGCGACCGGTATCGTGACCCACAGCAGGAATGCAGGCACGAATACGGCCAGGGGCGCGAGCCAATAGACTCGCCGGTCAGCCCAGGAAGGCAGGATGTCTTCCTTGGACACTAGCTTCATAGCGTCGGCAATTGGCTGAAGGGCACCGTGAAAGCCCACGCGCATCGGCCCCATCCGCATCTGTATGCGTGCCAGCGCCTTGCGCTCGAGCCAGGTCAGCACGAGCACCATCACTGACAGGAACGCCAGGAGTGCCACCGCGCCCCCGAGTATGTATATGCCTTGTGTGAGTGTCATCCTCTTGTCGCTAGTTCTTGCGATTCTTTCACTGATATTGGACCAATAGCCTTGTTGTCGTGTTCGGCGTAGTACAGTAGGCTGACATCCGAATCCGTTTGGCGCAGCCTATTAAGAGCGTTCCATTTATCGTCACCGTTGTGTCCATCCTGACCCTGAATGACCACAAGTAAGTTAGTATGGTTGGGATTGTCCTTGCTCATCGCATCAAACTTCTGTGCTAGCACTTTGACTACGGCCGGATTGGAACAGTTGTTGGGGCGAAAGTTCATCTTTACTTCTATACCAACCGTCTCATCGCCTCCCCTTACAAACAAATCCACCCTTTTAGTATCAGCTGATGGAGTGCGATATTCGGTGTTGACTTCAGCGCCTTTCCCGAAAGTCACACGCAGACGATGGTAGAGTTGTGCGACGAAGTCGCCTTCGCAAGGAAATGTCCAAGGCTTATGGAGTTCACTCTGTGAAATGTAATTTCGCCAGAAGAAATTATGAAACTTGTCAGTGAGGTCATCTCCATACAGGTGAAGCGTGTCCTTAATGCACTTCGCAACGCGCTCGGATAAGGCGATCTTGGCCCTGCTTCGTCGGCGTGATTGGGACGCAGACGTATATGGAATTGAACTGCGGTCATGTACTTCGATGCTTGTGCCGAGTGGCTTTGTGTTCTGAAGCGATGCGCTTGGCGAATGCTCTGTCAATCTTTGGATTGTTCGCCGATGCGATGTAGAGTTTGCGAACGGTGCCTTTGTAGTTTGAGAACTTGTTAATCTCGGTGTCAAGTTTTTGTGAGTTCAGACTTGTTTTCAGTTCAATAGCAATTTCTGTCTTGTAATTGTACTCTTGCTCAATAACAGGGTTGCATATCAAAATGTCTGCCTTTGGCTTCTGCCTTGATGTTACCCAACTCGCTCCGACTATGGGATCCGCCTCTGAATGCAATATGCTGGTCTTGTGAGCCGGCAGTCTATCACCCAGCCTGTATCCATTGATTTCCATTCCATGCAGCTGATGAAAGAGTTCGTGCTTGAAGTCCGACTCGTTAGCGAATTCAGAACTATAAGCGTAAGTCTGTGCCAAAGCCTGCTTCAAAACTTTATCGAATTCCCTGAGTCTAATCTTGAAGTCTTTCATTACAACACTCTCTGACCGACTGAAATACTGACCGACTGACGAACTCTCACCGGTCCACTTCGCCCAGAATAATGTCTATCGAACCCAGTATTACCACGGCATCCGCGACATAGGCGTCGCGAAGCATGTGCTGGAAGGCGTGAAGGTTGGAGAATGACGGCGCCCGGACTTTCACTCGGTAGGGCTTGTCCGTGCCGTCGCTGACGAGGAAGACCGCGAAGTCGCCGCGGGGCGATTCGGTACGCACATAGACTTCGCCCTTCGGCGGGCGGGCGATGCGCCGCACATTCGCCGTGATAGGACCGTCCTCCATCTGAGACATCGCCTGCTCGATGATTCGCATGGACTGCCGCATCTCCTCGACCCGCACGTAGTATCTGTCCCAGCAATCGCCGTAAGTGCCGACCGGGATGCCGAAGTCGAAACGATCGTATATGGAGTACGGCTCGGATATGCGAACATCCTCCGGTACGCCACACGCCCGCAGCGCAGGGCCCGTCATGCCGTAGTCCAAAGCGGCCTCCGCGCTGATTGAGCCGATACCCTTAGTCCGCGCCAGGAACATCTCGTTTTGCGACAGCAGCTCGTCACACTCGGCGATGCCCTGATTCAGCTGGTCCGTCAGCCGGGCCATACGTGCGGAAAAGTCGGAGGGCAGGTCTTCCTTGACGCCGCCGATGCGGAAGTAGTTGTGCATCATGCGCGCGCCCGTGACGCTCTCGAACAGTTCCTGTATACGCTCCCTCTCGCGGAATCCGTACAGCACGGGAGTCATCGCTCCCACATCCAGGCCATAGACGCCGTAAAACAGCATGTGACTGGCGATGCGGTTCAGCTCGGAGAGGATGACGCGGATGTACTCGGCGCGCTCCGGCACCTCGATGCCCATCAGTTTCTCGGCGGCAAGCACGAATGCGAGCTCACAGTTCAGGTTGCCCACGTAATCGAGGCGGTCGAAGAGCGTGATGATCTGGCTGTACAGCTCGCCCTCGCACAGCTTCTCTGAGCCGCGATGCAGGTATCCGATGTGCGGCTCCGCCCGGACGATGCGCTCCCCGTCGATCCAGATAACCACGCGGAATACGCCATGCGTACTGGGATGCTGCGGTCCCATATTGACCATCAGGTCAAGTGCGTCGGCGTGTTCGGTTGGCTGTTGTTGTAGTTGCACGATGATTCGTCCGTGTACCGGTTTATCAGTATTGAATGTCGTAAAATAACGAACTTGCCCTGAACGCCGTGATTGGTCCTTCACGGAACTCAGGTGTCGGCCAATCAGTCACCAGGAAGACAGGCTTACCTGCACGAGTTTCGATAATTTCGACATGCTTTGCGTTGACTGGTGGTTGGGTGTGTCCACTCAGAACGGCATGAATGTATCCGCTCCAACCAGGGCGTAAAGGCAACTGTAATGTCTGAATCTCTACACTCGCTGGTTTGCCTTCGACCATGGGGCGAGCAACATATCGCATCCCAACCTTTTCCGTTGAAGTATGCCCAGCATGTCGCGTCCTGTAATGGTCAGGGCTGACTATGCCTGAAATTGCTTCATGGATTTCAATAAAAGCTCGCAATGGCTCACAGTCCTTATTCAAGCGGTTGCGATTTCTTGCCGCCCTCGCCCAATCTGACGCACGCTCGCCATTCTACCATTCGTCGTAGTCGTGGAAGGGGAAGCTCTTGCGTCCGGGAAAGCCCTCGAATCCCT
>CAZWDM010000039.1:17735-27888 GCA_964632415.1 uncultured Dehalococcoidia bacterium
TCGTCGTAGTCGTGGAAGGGGAAGCTCTTGCGTCCGGGAAAGCCCTCGAATCCCTCATACAGGAGCAGAGGCGATAAGTCTGGATGTCCCTCGAAAACGACGCCGAACAGGTCGTGCGCCTCGCGCTCGTACCAGTCCGCGCCACACCATATCGACACGATGGAAGGTACGACAGGATCATCGGGGGACAGGTTCGTCTTGACCACGAACTTGTGCCGCTTCTCAAGTGAGAAGAGATGGTAGTTCACTTCCAGCCTGTCCACATAATCGACGACTGACAGGCAGCGCAAGTAGTTGCAGTCTATATCAGGATGCTGCCGTGCAATGCGACAGATGCTTGGCACGTCCTGCGGTTGTACCGTCAGCGTGACCTCGTCAACGGCAGCTCCGACCTCCGTATCGAAGTTCGCGAATACCTGTGTCAGCAGATAGGACAGCGCCTCCCCTCGCTTGTCCAGCGCGACCTCGGCGGTCGGTATCACCGGCTCGCGGCGCTGTCGCCGCGGACGGTCGGTAGGCGTTGTCATATTGGCTCACCTGTCGGAAATTAAGATCGATGGACAGGATAGAAGGGATGGTCGAATTGGCCGCTTGGCTGGCTGCGGATTGCTGACACCTGACAGCTATTCGCGCTGCTTGGCATCCTGCTGGATCTTCTCCTGCAGCTGCATCAGGCCGTACATCAGCGCTTCCGGCCGCGGCGGGCAGCCGGGCACATAGACATCTACCGGTATCAGGTGGTCGACGCCCATCACGACGGAGTAAGAGCGGTAGTATGGACCGCCGTTCGTTGCGCAGCTGCCCATAGCGATCACCCACTTCGGATCAGGCATCTGCTCGTACAGGAGCTTGATGGGATCCGCCATCTTCTTGACGACAGTGCCTGCGACGATCATCACATCCGCCTGCCTCGGCGAGGGCCAGGTAACGATGCCAAAGCGGTCGAGGTCGTGGTGGGACATGTGCGTGCTTATCATCTCGATGGCGCAGCACGCCAGGCCGAAGGAGAGCGTCCACAGAGAGGACTTGCGCGCCAACGCAAATAGCTCGTCAGATTTTGCGACAATTGCGTTCGGGAGCGCCCTGTGCAGCACGCTGTCAGCCGGCGAGTTGCCCATTCCGGGTTCGTAGCCTACGCCGAGGGGCTTCGGTTCCCCGTTTGAATTTATCTCCAATGCAACACCCCCTTCCGCCAGCCGTAGATGACGCCGAAGAAGAGAATCGCAATGAAGATCAGCATCTCGTAGAATACTGCGGGGATTGTGTCAAGGAACACCATTGCCCAGGGGAAGAGGAATACCGCTTCCACATCGAAGATCAGGAATAGGATGGCGAACACATAGTATCGAATCTGAATCTGAGACCAGCGGAACGGCGCGGGCTCGATGCCGCACTCGTAGGGGATATCCTTGAGGGCCGACGGACGCTTGGGAGCGATGAGGTACGAGGCCACGAACATGGCAATAACCGCTGCCGCGCCAATGCCCGCTACAATGAGCACCGCAGTCCAGTTTACCGCGTAATCTTCAGCCAAAACGGGCCTCCAAAGGAGTGTCCGGGGATTAATCCATCGTAGCATCGGCTCTGGACGAGTGTCAATTTGGCGCGGCGGATTGCCACCCCGCGTCCGGCGGGTTATTTCGGTGCCCGTGCTATACTGGCATTGAATGCAGTTGCGGAGTTTGCAGGTATGGCGATAGTCCCACGAACCATAAGGCGGGCACTTAAACCCGTGTTGGCTCCGATGCTGCTCGCCTGGGAGCGGATGGAATCGGGCGTCAGCTATGACCCGACCTCCGCCGGCATATTCAGCGACCCATACGAAACATACGACAAGCTCCGTTCCACGGATCCCGTTCACCGAATGCGCCTGATTAATGGGTGGGTGCTGACGCGGTACGAGGATGTCGATATGGTGCTCCGCGACCACCGGCGTTTCTCCAAGGACGACGGAATCGAGGATGCGTACCGGAGTATGCTGCATCACGATCCGCCGGATCACACCAGGCTCAGGGCGCTAGTCTCCAAGGCGTTCACCCCGCGGTCTGTGAGAGAACTTCATCCAAGGGTGCAGCGAATCGTCGATGACCTTCTTGGCGAACTCGATGGCAAGAACAGGTTCGACCTGATTGATAGTTTCGCCTTCCCTATGCCAGTGATAGTCATAGCGGAAATGCTCGGCGTGCCCTCAAGGGATATAGATGTGTTCAAGCACTGGTCGAACGATGTCTCTCTTACGATCGAGCCTTCCCTGCGCGAAGACCAGATTCGTCGTGTGGATAAGGCAACCGAGGAACTGTACGACTACTTCGAGGTCATTATCGAGGAGCGACGCCGGGAACCCCAGGACGACATGATCACCGCCCTGCTGAACGCCGAGGACGAAGGCGACAAGCTGACACATGAAGAGCTGCTCGGCACGCTGATTCTGCTTCTCGTCGCCGGCAACGAGACCACGCGCAACCTCATCGGCAACGGGATGCTGGCGCTTCTGAAGAACCCCGATCAGTTGCAGAGGCTCCGGGACAACCCCGAACTGCTGGATTCGGCAATTAACGAATTGCTGAGGTATGACAGCCCGGTGCAGTTGGATGGGCGGCTCGTGCATAACGATGTAGAGGTGGCGGGACACCGAATCCGCGCCGGGCAGCGAGTGCTTTGCTCCATTGGGGCGGCGAACCGCGACCCGTCAGTTTTTGCTGAACCGGACAGGCTCGATATCGGACGCGACGAGGGGAGCCACATCGCTTTCGGCCGGGGCATCCACCACTGCCTGGGGGCGCCACTCGCCATGCTGGAAGCCCGCGCCGCCTTCTCTGCGATCCTGGACCGATTCTCGTCCATCACCCTGGAATCAGAGCCGGTGTATCGGGAGCAGGTTGTGCTAAGGGGGGTCGAAGAACTGTGGGTGGAAGTGGAATGGTCGCCGGGGGCACAGAAGCTGCGTTCGGAGTCTGAACTTTACGCAAAGTCTGGGCGCGCATTATAATTCCTTGGACGTACTAATGAGTATCACCAGTTCGCTTTTCTTAGCCTGTCGGAAGACTTGATTCGAGACGAACTTAAGCCGGAGGACGATCATAGACGAGACGCGCCTGCGCGCCATGCTGCAGGATTTCAAGACGGATGGCATCAGCGAAGATGATGTCATTTCGCGCCTGAAAGACCTGCCATTCGAGGACCTGGAATTTGCCAAGGTTGACCATCATCGCGCACTGCGAAAGGGCTTCCCGGAGGTTATCTTCGGGCAGGGAAAGACGCCGGGGCATATCGCTTCAATTTCAGAGGCGTTGCTGCAGCGGTCTGATCGCCTGCTGGTAACTCGCGCATCGGAAGAGGCGTTCGATGCGGTGTACGAGAAGATACCTCAGGCTCGTTACGAGGAGATGGCGCGCTGCATCGTGGTTGATGATCGCCCGGAGTCCGAGCGTAAGCAGACGCCTGGCGTGCTGGTAGTATGCGCGGGAACAGCAGATTTGCCGGTGGCTAGCGAAGCCGTCGTAACCGCCGAGATCATGGGTTGTGAGGTGGAGCGCGTCTTCGATGTGGGTGTCGCCGGGCTTCACCGCCTGCTTGCGCAGATGCCGTCACTTCAGCGCGCGCGCGTAGTCGTGGCCGTTGCGGGCATGGAAGGTGCCCTGCCGTCGGTTGTGGGTGGGCTGGTCCAGGTGCCTGTCATCGCCGTTCCGACGAGTGTGGGGTACGGTGCGAGCTTCGACGGGCTTGCAGCGTTGCTTGCCATGCTCAATAGCTGCGCCACGGGCATAGGCGTCGTGAATATCGACAACGGCTTCGGTGCAGGTTATCTCGCCTCGCTCATCAATCATTTGCCTCCATTGGAGGAAGGTGAACTAGACAACCAGGATGGATAGAACCGTCAGGCGCGCCCTTGCCGGTATATCCAGACTAATTTGAGGGGAGTAGCAGATGAACCTTGCCGAACGTATTGAATCTCTAGTGAACCAGAACCCTGACCTATGGAGGCTGGACGCCTGCGGCGTCACCCGCTCGGAGACTCAGATACCGGCATTGCTTCATCCTGATGCTTATGTCCCGGAAACCGACCGCACCAGAGTGCTGCTGCTGAGTGGGCTGACTGGCGGGAGTGAGGGCGTCGAGAATGGCTTTCGCGTGCTGGAGTCCTACGCTAGCAGAGGCGAATCCTTGGAACGAGATGTCGCACTGAGCGCGATCCCATGCGGGAACCCGGACGGATACGCGCAAGGCACCCTACTCAGTAATGGTGCCGGTGGTAATCCTTCTGAGGGCTACCCTCCCGAGGACGACTATTATTACGATCCTAATGACCCTGAGGCGCGCTACCTGTGGCGGTGGATAAGCCTCCATGCGCCTGACGTCGTGCTGGAAGTGCGAGAGGCTTATAGCGTGCGCTGGGAGTACGCCGGGCCAATCGAGCGTGTCGCCAATACGTTGAACGCATATCCATTGACTGCGGACGACTCACTTGTGAGCGCTCTTTCGGTTGGCAGTCCGAGCGGTCTTGCCCCAATACCGGCGCTGATATTGACTTGCCCTACCGATGCCGTCGAATCGGAGATAAGCAAGCTGTGGCGCATTCTTGCACAGGAGTCAGTACTGCTGTCATCTCCTGCGCGAAGGGAGCTGGACAGGAGGCGGGGTCGTACCCCAATTGAGGTTGCGCGAATACTCGCGTCAGCATACGGATTCGAACTGAACCCCGTGATTTATACCCAAGGCGTCGCCCTGAGCGGCAGGCTGCGGCTGTTTGAGCTCGACCCTGATGGCGAAAGCCCCGTGGCTGAAATCGAGCAGATGGTCAGGGGTTATGCCGTCAGTTCGATTACGGATGTCTTCGGAGAGAACAGTGGCGGGGCGAATCTCGCTGGGCTGGTGTATGCGGACGAGCTTGCTGAGGCCACCGGCAACGCGGACTACAACGACCTGCTGATTCGCGCGGCAGACGAGCGATTCCGTCCGACGAACTTGCGCGGGATCCCGCCGGCAGCAGACGATGATTACAGGGTCGAGGACATGTTCTTCAATGGCGCCGTGCTCGGCAGGGCGCAAGCCATTCAAAATAAACTGGGACGGGGCGATAGCAGTTACATGGACATACAGGCGCATTTTCTGCTGGACGCAGATGTTCAGCAGGATAACGGGCTGTTCTGGCACTGCGACAACGCCGCGTGGTTCTGGGGCAGGGGCAACGGCTTTGCAGCGCTCGCCTATGCCGAGACGCTAACTTACCTGCCGGAAGACCACTCTGATCGGGATACGCTGGTGGCGCAGCACAGGCGGCATCTGACCGCGCTGTTGGACTACCAGCAGCCTTCCGGCATGTGGCGGCAGATTATCGACTTTCCCGGTTCGTACCAGGAGATGACCGTCACCTGCATGGTTGGATACGCGATGGCGCGCGGCATGCGTCTCGGTTGGCTCGACGATTCATACGAGGAATCGCTCAGGCTCGCATGGCAGGGTGTGTCGGAACGAGTTGACGACGAAGGCGGTCTTGTCGATGTATGCACGGGCACCGGCGTAATGTCGGGCACGCGCGAATACCTTGACAGGCCCGCGATATTCGGGTGGGACGAGCGCGGCGGCGCCTTGTCTCTCTGGTTCGCCTGCGAGATGGAGCGATACCTGCGGGCACAGTAGTCAGTTATCAGTCTGCCACTTCTGATGATGCGTGGCACCTTATCTATTCTGTGGTGAACCTGCCCACTTGGTTCGTGGTGAGCTTGTGGAACCACGAGAGAGCGGGTCTTCGTTCTTCCCTCGGCACGCTCAGTTCGAACGGAAACCGGAACACTGAGGGCTGACAGCTTCACTGCTCACACCCAGGGCCAGGGGACATTTCGGTACGGGTCCAGCACCGGGAGCTTGCCCTGGTCGATGACGATTTCGAGCCGCTGCATCAGCGCGTGCATCTCCCTGGTATCGATCAGATCTCCGAGGATGTAGGGCAGGTTCTCGGTTGGTGACTGAAGGGTTGCAAGCAGTTTCTCCAGGTCGTCGGTAAGCCCATTCGGAATGGTCTTTCCCCAGAACTCCACCATCACGGTACGGAGCTTGAACTGCGGGTGGAACGTCAGCCCGTGATCTATGCTCCAGATGTCGCCGGCGTCGTCCTGCAGGCAGTGACCGGCCTTGCGGTCGCCGTTGTTCACCACGAGGTCGAACACGGCAAATTTGGCAAGCTCGTCCGGGTTCTCTTCAATCAGGCTGAAGTAGGTGATGTCGGGGTCGCAGTCGATGTACATCTGCATCGAGCCGATGCCGTAGGGTCCCTCGCGGACTAGCGTGTATGGGACTTTGGGCCAGCCGAGCGCGCGACTGAGGACGAAGGTGGCGTGCTCGCGCTGGTAGAGAGTGCCGCTGGGATAGTCGTACAGGGGGCGTTCGCCGTCGCGGGGCTTGTATATGGCGCGGATGCACTTGCCGTCGCCCGCGTCGAGGTGCACCAGGAATGTGTAGTTGGAGCCGTATGGCATTCGGTAGCCGCCGATAACCTCGGCGGATTCCAGCAGGGGAATCGAGTCCTCCTCCGGCAACTGGATGGGGACGGCATCCGAGCGCTGGGGCTGGGGTTGGCTTCGGCGTCTGCGTCGTCGTGGAGACAAGGCGTTTTAACCGTCTCGCCGTCCCGATGAACAGGGCTGTTGAAGTGCCTTGCTCAGCGGGTGAGGCTTCTACTCGATGCCAATCTTGGCGTGACCGTTGACGCGGGGACAGGCGTGGCCGGAAGGGTCGATTGGCCTGTCACAGAGCGGGCAGATGGGCCTGCCCGACGCACAGACCTGCAGGGCTTCCTGAGAGAAGTTCTCCAGCTGCTCGCGGTCCATCCAGATGCGGATGGTGGCGGCCTCTTCGTTGGCGTCCTCGAAATCGTAGGCGTCTATGAGGAACATGCCGTTGTTGCCGTCGTGCCCGAGAGCGAGCTTGCCGATCTTGAACTCCAGCCGCGTAAGGCCCGGGGCCTCGCGCTCGTGGGAGATATCTGCCTCCGCGCCGGCGTCCTCCGGCAGGTTGGCTATAAGCTGCTGGATGCCCATCGCGAGCTCGTAGAGGTGCTCCTTTTCGAGCCAGAGCACGGCGCTGCTGCTGTCGCTGTCCGCCAGGATGCGAAAGGTGCGCTTGCCCGGCTCGCCAACAGAATCGGCGTTCAGCCTGCTGAGACTGGTAAATTCCAACTTTGGTTCTGCCATAGTGGTACTAATCTTATTCGCTGTACTGGCATGCCGCAAGGGGTAGGACATTTACATTGATAGACAGGATGGGCAGGATAGATACTATCTGAAGATGTCCTTCTAGTCCTGTTTAACCGTGTAAGCTCTAACCCAGTTCGAGGAGTTCAACCCAGTTGCCGTCGGGGTCTTGCAGGTAGCAGCCCTTCTTGCCGTCCACAATCTCGATGGGAGGGTTGAGCCGTTGCGCGCCGTTTGCGACAAGCCGCTCGTATGCCTCGTTGATGTCCTCCACTACGAAGGCGATGTGGGACGCGCCGAATGAGTTGCGCTCCCTGATGTGGGCGTCCGAGCCGGGCGGATGCACATACTCGATCAGTTCCAGCATGTATTCGCCGTGGACGAACTCGGCAATCTTGATGTGCGTTCCCTCATAGCCGAGAATCTGCGAGATGGCGCCGCCGTCGCGCTCTCGCCTGGGCAGTGGCGTCAGGCCGATCACGTTCTCGTAGAAGTTCGCGACTAGATCGAGGTCGCTGACCACGAAGCCGGTGTGGTGCATTTTGAGCAGCATATTTTCACCCCCATCCTAGCCTTCCCCCATCAAGGGGAAGGAATGTTCAACACCTTCCGCTTTGTCGCAATTCTATACGGGCCTTACGGGGTCGCCGACCGTCAGGGAGCCGCCGGTCGTGACATAGGCGAGCATGCCGCGTTTGCCTTCTATCTCAGCGCGCAGGCCGTCGCGGATGCCCTCTATGAAGGCGCATGGCTCGCAGTCGCCGGTGATTTCCAGCCGGACGTCATCGCCGAGCGAGAGCTGCTGTCCCCTGGGCAGCGATGCGAGGTCTATTCCGGCGGTGGTGATGTTCTCGCGGATCTGCCCCTGCTCAAGGCCGAAGTGGTCGAGCGTTTCCTTGTCCATAAGGAGGACCTGCCGTCGCCTGCGTGCGGGGTGCTCGGAGGCGTGGCGGTCGCCCTCGATACCGAAGCCGGTGAGCACATTCACGCGATCGGCGTCCTTCATCGGCTCAAAATGCCCGACGCAGACGTGCAGAGATAGTATTCGGCCTTCCTGGTTCGCTGCCATGTGGTTCCCTCCTATGGCTTGTGCGCTGAGACTGTCCAAGTGAGCTATCAGGGGAGGTAAAGCCGCGCTACTCAATGGCTGGGGCGTGTGGTAACTTGATGCGGGGCTGTGGCTCCTGACTACATTAGCATAAATGGCACAACTGGGGGCAAGATGAACATTGCGAAGGACAACCCGACGGCGGAAGAGAACCGAAGGGCGGGAACGCCGGAGTGGCAGCTGCGGAATGTGCGGTTCGACGATCCGGTTACGCTGGCGTCGTTTCCGCTGGTGCGGCACCTGACTTCGTCGGCGATACAGGGATACGCGTCGAAGACGAGCGTGTACCCGGGGGAGGCGATCGACCTGATGGTGAGCATGGAGCCGGAGGGGGAGTACACTATCGACTTCTACCGGCTCGGCTGGTATGGCGGGCTGGGGGGCAGGCACGTGGGCAGCATGGGGCCGTACCGGGGGAGGACGCAGCCTGTGCCGGCGATGGGGATGCAGCGGGTGCGGGAGTGCACGTGGGAGGTGAGCGTTACGCTGACGGTGCCGGACGACTGGGCGAGCGGGGTGTACCTTGCGAAGCTGGCGCGGGCGGAGAACGGTGCCTACGGAGTGCAGAGCTACATCACGTTCGTGGTGAAGACAAGGCGGCGTGCGGACCTGCTGTTCCAGGTGAGCGACATGACATGGCAGGCGTACAACAAGTGGCCGGGGAACGACTCGATATACACGGACGGGACGCCGAATGTGTGGTACCAGGGGACGGAGGTGCGGGCGAGCTTCGACCGGCCGTATGCGAAGTACTGCCAAGTGCTGGACGGGCCGCTGTCGCTGGGGTCGGGGGAGTTCCTGCTGTGGGAGTTCCCGATGGCGTTCTGGCTGGAGGAGCAGGGGTACGATGTGGCGTACTGCTCGAACATGGACCTGCACCTGGACGCTGGGGTGCTGGAGCGGTGCAAGGCGTTCCTGTCGGTGGGGCACGACGAGTACTGGTCGAGGGAGATGTTCGAGAATGTGGTGGCGGCGCGGGATGCGGGGATGAGCATCGGGTTCTTCTCGGGGAACTCGGTGTACTGGGAGATCGAGTTTCATGAGAGCGAGGTGGGTGGAGCGCTGTGCCGTGTGTTCTCTCGGAAGCGGCTGTTCGATGGGGAGGAGGCCGGGCTGATGGGGGTGACGAGCTACGGGCCGGGGTACGGGGACTGGGTGGTGAGGAACGCAGGGCACTGGATTTACGAGGGGCTGGGTGTGAGCGAGGGGGACGGGATTCCGGCGATCATCGGGTGGGAGTATCACGGGATGCCGGCGGAGATTCCGGGGCTGGAGGTGGTGGCGGGGAGCGAGCTGTTCCAGGGGTTCAAGGAGCCGCGGGAGCCTGCTCATGCGGCGGTGGTGTACCCGTGCGAGCGGGGGAACTGGGTGTTCAACGCGGGGACGATCTGGTGGCCGGAGGGGCTGTCGAATCCGCCGGGGCATATTCCGGCGCGGCTGGCGACGAACTCGGTGACGGTGGGGAGCAGCCCGGGGACGTTCGGGGTGCATCCGATGGCGCAGGGGATTACGGCGAATGTGCTGGACCGGATGATTGGGGAGGCGCCGAGGGGGTGAGTTATCAGTCATCAGTTATCAGTTATCAGTGTTCGGGTGCGAGCGGTCAGGGATGGGGGATGGCCACAGGATGCACAAAGTGGCACAGAGGGGGGGTGTGGTGGTATTCGGTTGTGCGTGGTGTTGGGGATTTTGCCACGTCCGTATCCCTCCTGCGAGGAGGGAGGGGACTCTTTCATCCTCATCTCTTCGGCAAGCTCGGGACGGGTTCTTGCCCCCTCCCTAACCCTTCCCCAAGGGGGGAGGGGACTTTTCACCCCCATCCTAACCTTCCCCCCTCAAGGGGGAAGGGAGTTAT
>CAZWDM010000040.1:0-24475 GCA_964632415.1 uncultured Dehalococcoidia bacterium
AAAACTCCAAACTGAAAACTCAAAACTCCCCCGACACCCCCGACTGCTACTACGAGCCCCTCACCCCCGACCAGCAAGCAATCTTCGACCACCGGCTCCGCATCGAATCCGGCGAACTCACGCCGGAAGACATCGACATCCAGCCCCCAACCCCCGCAGCGCAGCGCGAATACGAACGAATCCTCGCGCAACTAACCAAGCTCGCCGCCGCCGAAGGCGTCCCGCTTCTGCCCAACCCACTCGCCGGAACACTCCGCCATCCCAACATCCGCAGCCCATAGTCCGGAAATGGCCGCTCCACTCAGGGAATATCCGCTGGATCCCGACTGCAAACGCTTCCTTATTGCGCCAGCAGCGCCTAGGTAGTATCCTTTGCCGTGCAAATCAGAAACTAGGCGGCGAATTTTCCCGTCGTCGCACCCTCTATGGAAAGGCTTGCATGGCAATACTCGGATACATCGACTCGCCCATATCCTGGGCGATCATCGGCTTTATCATTGGCGCAGCGCTCGGCGTGAATTTCATCTCCGTGGCTCTCGTAGCGATCGGCCTTGGCGCATTCGTGCTGTATGTCTTCTTGCACGGTCCGGCCCGCCAGGAGACCGAGGGCAAGCTCTTCGCTGCCTGCCCGGTGTTCATAGTCGCCTGGATGGTCGGCTTCGTCGTCCACAACCTGGTGTTCTGATGACATCCACCGGCTCGGGCGTAAGAGCATCTCTTTTCGTTACCTGCATCATCGACCAGATTTACCCCGAAGTCGGGCTAAGCACTGTGAACGTCCTGAAGCGCCTCGGCGTCGAGGTCGACTTCCCTTCGGGCCAGACCTGCTGCGGTCAGCCGGCCTTCAACTCCGGCTTCTGGCGCGATGCAATGCCACTGGCTCGCCGCACCATAGACGTCCTGCAGAGTGACAGGTACATCGTGGTGCCCTCCGGCTCCTGCGCCAGCATGATCCGCGTATTCTACGCCGAGCTCTTCCACGACCAGCCCGAAATGCAGACCCGCATTTCATCCCTGGCCAGCCGCACCTTCGAGCTCTCCGAGTTCATCGTGGACGTCCTCGGAATCACCGACCTCAACCCCTATATGGAAGAGGAACCCACCAATCCTGCACGCAAAATCACCTATCACGAGGGCTGTCACCTCCGCAGGGAACTGGGCGCCCTGACTCAACCTCGAACCCTCCTCGATTCCCTCCCCGGCGTAGAACTGGTGGAAATGGAACAGTCGGAAGTCTGCTGCGGCTTCGGTGGCACCTTCTCCGTAAAATACCCCGAGATCTCCGGCGCAATGCTGACCGACAAGATTGACAATGCAGCCGCTACTGGCGCAGACGGCGTTACCGCCTGCGACAGCAGTTGCCTCATGCATATCGGTGGTGGCATCGAGAAGCGCGGCATCCCCATCGAGCCGCTGCACCTCGCCACCCTGATCGACGAACAACTCGCAGGAACGACTTCAGATGGAAGTTAAGACTAAGCAATTCAATGAGGCGGCAGCCACCGCCCTCAAGGACGAGAAGATTCAGGCAAATCTCCTCGGCCTGTACGGCGGCTTTCATCAAGCGCGCCTCGATGCCTCGTCTGCCACGCACAACTGGGATGAACTGCAGGATCGCGGTCGCGCTATCAAGGCGCATACTATCGCCAACCTAGACATCTACCTCCGAATGGCCGAAGAGAATGTTCGCAAGGCTGGCGGCAAGGTCTTCTTCGCCCGCGATTCTGAGGAAGCCACCAGCTATGTAACCGAACTCGCACAGTCACGAGGCGTCAAGACCGTTGTGAAGAGCAAGTCTATGGTGTCCGAAGAAATGGGCTTGAACGAGCGCCTCGAAGAGGCGGGTATTGAGTCGGTCGAAACAGACCTCGGCGAGTACATAATCCAGCTGGCCGGTGAAGCGCCGTTCCACATCATTGCACCTGCAATCCACAAGTCGCGTGAAGATGTCTCCGAGCTGTTTGCAGAAAAGCTCAATGCTCCTAGGTACACCGGAATAAATGATCTTGCGCAGGAAGCCCGTCGCCAGCTCCGCGAGAAGTTCATCACGGCCGACATGGGAATCACGGGCGCTAATTTCATCGTGGCGGAGACCGGCACTCTCGTTCTCGTTACTAACGAAGGCAACGGTCGCATGTGTACCTCGATGCCCCGGATACACGTCGCAATCACGGGCATGGAAAAGGTCGTGCCTTCGATTGAGGACATGGGAATTATGCTGCGCCTTCTAATTCGTTCGGCCACCGGGCAGCGCATCTCAAGCTATGTAACCGCTGTCACCGGCCCCCGCCGCGCGGACGACGAAGACGGCCCGGAAGAATTCCACCTCGTTATTGTGGACAATGGCCGCTCGCGCCTGCTCTCCGACCCCGACCTGCGCGAAGCCCTCTATTGCCTTCGCTGCGGCGCCTGTCTGAATGCCTGCCCTGTGTATCGGAAGGTCGGCGGCCACTCCTACGGCTGGGTTTATCCTGGCCCAATCGGAGCCATTGTATCTCCTATGCTCACAAACCTGTCCCAGGCGAAAGACTTGCCATATGCAAGCAGCCTGTGCGGTGCCTGCAAGGAGGCCTGTCCCGTCAAGATTAACATCCCTCGGATGTTGCTCTATCTCCGCAGACAGTTGGCCGAAGGGACGAACTACCCTGAGCACAATACATCGACGGCAAGGGAACGCCTCGCGATGAAGGCATTCCGCATTGCAGCCTCGAATCCCTTCATGATGAAGATGGCAGGCAAGGCCGGAAGGCTTGTGCAACCGTTGTTGTCTGAGGGCAAAGATAGCAGTCGCTCCTCATCACCGCTCGGCTCATGGACGCGCTATCGCTCCCTCCCTAAGCTTGCAAAAAGACCCTTCCGAGCTATGTTTAAGAAGGGAGATCTCTAACTTTGCTCGGTGGCCCTTGCATCGACAGTTGAATTCTCTGGCCTGAAAGCAGGCATCAGTAGCAGTGTCATAAATATGAAGAGTCAGGATTTCCTTTCGAATATCAGCGATAGCTTGGGGCGCTCAGAAGGTGCTGAGTTATCGCCTGATGTCGCAACCCATCTCTCCCTTGGCAGCGAACAAGTGGAGATTCGGGCACAGCGCATCACTGAAGACATTGCTGCCCGTGCCGACGAATTGATGACTCGCCTGGAGAAATCCGCTGCCGAGGCAGCATGGAACGTCTTCCGCACTCAATCCAGGTCGGAGGCCGTCAATTACATTCGCCGTGTCGCCCAGGACTTAGAGGCCAGAAGCATCTTGCGCTCCACTCACTCGGCGCTCAATGAGCTTGATATTGAATCTGCAATGCACGGTACCGGCATATCCCTGGACGTGATGGCGCTCGATGATCTTCGACCTGATGAAGAAAGGCAAGTTGAACGCGAACGGCTTCGACAGCAGGCCATCGCGGCCGATATCGGAATCACAGGAGTCGACTACGCAATCGCGGAAACTGGTTCCTGCGTGCTCCTGCCGCGAAAGGGGCTGAGTCGTGTAATTTCGCTGTTGCCTCCGGTCCACATTGCCGTGGTGGAGTCAGGGCAAGTGCTGCCCAGCCTGGACGAGCTGTTTACGCTCCGCAGGCAGGACTTTCTCAGCGGTGACATTGGAAGCTATCTGAATCTCATCAGTGGCCCAAGCCGGTCCGCAGACATTGAATATCAGCTTGTAACCGGCGTTCACGGGCCAGGCGAAGTCCACATGGTCATGTTGGGATAAGTGGTAGTGTAGGGGCCAGATTACTCCCCCTGGAATACGGTGCTGCCCACCATTAGCATCCGCATAACCTGTTCGGCACTGTCAGCGAGAAGTTCTCCGGCCTGACGAGAAGCCTGATCGAGCGTCATTGGCCCTGAAGTGATCGAAGTCACGGCATCGATCCCGTATCGATGTACGTCTTGATATCCCGATCCCAGCGAGCCGCTAATACCTACTACGGGGATTCCCAGCCTCTTCGCCCGTTCTGCTACGCCTACTGGAGCCTTGTTGTAGATGGTTGAGTGGTCCATGCTGCCCTCGCCGGCAATGACGAGGTCGCATCCCGTGAGATAGGCATCCAGTCCCACCGCATCAAGCACAATGTCGACGCCTGCGCGCAGTTGGCCACCCAGAAATGCAATCAACCCTCCACCCAATCCACCGGCTGCACCGGAACCTGGCACATCACTAATTTCCATCCCGATGTCCCGCTTCACTACTTCAGCGAAGTGCGAAAGTGCGGCGTCCAGTTCCTCGATCATCGCCGGCGTTGCGCCCTTCTGGGGTCCGTATATGGCGGACGCACCAGTCGGTCCGGTCAGCGGATTGTTGACGTCGCAGGCAACCAGGAATTCGCACTCTCCAACCACCTTATCCAGGCCGGCCATGTCTATTCTCTTCAAATCAGATAACGCCGCGCCTCCGAAATTCAGGTCATTGTCGGATTCGTCCAGTAGCCTGATACCCAACGCCTGCGCCATTCCTGCCCCCGCGTCATTTGTCGCGCTGCCCCCTATCCCTATAATGAAACGCCTGTATCCTTCATCCACGGCATGCTGAATCGTTTCCCCCAGGCCAAACGTAGTTGTTACGAGCGGGTTTCGCTTGTCTTCAGGCACGAGAGCGAGTCCTGAAGTGCGCGCCATCTCAATGACGGCGGTTAAACCGTCACCCATCGCGCCCCATTCAGCAGGTCGATTCTCGCCCAAGGGACCGGTAACATCGATCTTGTGAATTTGACCCCCAGAACCCTCAATTAGCGTCTCCAGGGTGCCATCGCCGCCATCCGCTACCGGCACAATGACGGTTTCCGCATCAGGGACAACACGACGGATTCCCTCGCTTATAGCTGTCGCTGCATCAAGTGCTGATATGCTGCCCTTGAATGCCTGTGGTGCAATGACAATTTTCATAATGGTGAATTATAGCATCAAGTGCAATTGGCTGTGGGTGAAACTAGAATGGCCGATTAAGTGCTGAAGTCTTGGCGGCAGGGGAGGGAAGTGAAAGTTCGTTCTTAGATGACCCAGAATACTGCAAACGGAGTGCTCAATACCTCAGGCACGCAATGTTACGACCTTGGCTCCAGTATTGGTCTTGCCAGAGCATTGTCAATCAGCCTTTATCAAGATACATTCGGATGTGCGCCTGCCCCATTCCCTCGATGAATCGTCAGGGTAGTATTTCGGACTCCACGCTGATACGAGATCTAGGCGTGGGCAGTCACGGACATATTTGGATATCTGAAAGTCCCACAATGAGCCTGGATCTGTAGATAAAAGGGCCCTTTTGCACCTTGACTATATGTTTATATTCAAATAATCTCTCACCATGCCCAGAACTCGAGAGCACTCAGAGCCAACTCGCCAGATATATGCCTCCATCAGAGAGGACATTTACCTTGCCGCGAAGTCACGTGCAGCGCAGCTGCGCCTACCGATGCGGCGGTTCATTGAAGAGGCTCTTGTTGACGCCGTCAATGGCGAAAGGCTGGCAGATTATAGTCCATTGGGTGAAAAGAGCCAATTGCACACGAAGCCGGCGACCGTATGGGATGACCAGTACATCGGCGCCCAGGCCAGTCAACCTTTAGGCTCGCCTCTCGATCTTTCACTGGACGAAGCTCGTCGCGTAATCTTGGAGGGCTTTAGTGCCTTGAATTCTGGTGCCGAGCTAGGAACCAGTGGCAGTCGAGACATTTCGGAAGAGCATACTTATGGTAATGTGGGCGATCCGGTAGATTTTACCGAAGAGGACGCAGCCAGAATGGCTCGAGAGGCCTTTGAGTTCGGTAGTATTCACGAAGGAAACTGCTAGATGGCTGACATTCTCCTCGATAAAACCGTTTTCGACGACCTGAAAAACGGTGAGGCAGACGCGCGACGCCTAGTCGAAGCTATCCTCGATGGCGAAGTGTCTGCTGCGATTTCGCCGATGACAGTTTATGAGCTCTGGCAAGATCGAGATTTTGATAGGCGCACTGAGATAGGATTCCTGAGCGTCCTCAGGTTCGTCGAAGAAGCCCCTCCCGGTATTGAAATTGCCAAGACTGCAGGGCTTTGGCTGACCAAGGCTGATAACTCGATTGACCGGGATGCGGCCTCCGTTGCGATGGTTGCAGCGACGGCGTCAAGCCTAGGCATTCCGATCTGCACGCGGGATGAATCCGCATTTGAGCAATACAGAGTGGAAATATCGCCATACTAAGGCTGAGGCCCCGTTTTCCTATCAAACCAACACGTAAAGTCTCGCCGTATCGTCCTCTCTTGCCTCTGGATGCCCAGTACGAACTGCTTCATCCTGCACTTACTTGCCATATCCAGGTAAGCAAACTTTAACGCAAATTATGCCCTGTCCGACTTGTGAGTTCCATGGCTTGTAGTTACGATTGACCTGCAGGATGGTTCGCTACTGATTGAATAATACGAACTTGGTGCCGGCTAAGCGGGTCGTTCAGACGACGAATGCAGCAAATATGCGCCTATATTGCAAAACGCCCGCAGACTACTAACTACCCCCAGGATTGAGTAATGAGACACGTCATCAGTTCTATACTCGTCCTGGCTTGTCTCCTGGGAGTGTTGGCCGTCCAGTTTGCTCGAACCGCACAGGCTGCAGATGGCGTCGCACTTACTCTCGTTATCGACGATGCTATAACTCCATTGGAGGCGAAGCGATTCAAGGGTGCAATTGAGGAGGCGGATGCTCAGAGCGCGGAATTTCTCATTGTGGAGATGAGCACTCCCGGAGGACTCTTCGAATCTACCAGGAAGATTGTAGAGGACATCTTTGCTTCACCGGTACCAGTCATCGTTTATGTATCACCGCCCGGTGCACGTGCAGCTTCGGCGGGTACCTTTATCGCGGCGGCGGCTCACATTTCGGCGATGGCGCCCGCCACCAACATTGGGGCCGCTGCGCCCGTCAGCGCGAGAGGAGACGATCTTCCGGAAACGATCAGGGAAAAGGCGACACAGGATGCCGCTGCATTTCTACGAAGTATAGCCTCCCAGCGCCATCGCAATGTAGAAGCACTTGAAGCTGCGGTGGTGGATGCACAGTCTTACACTGCTGAGGAAGCGCTAGAGCTGAGTGTGGTTGATCTCACTGCCGAGAATTTGCCGGATCTGATCACCCAATTGCACGGCATGACAATTGAGTTCAACGGACGAAACGTTGAATTGGACACGGAAGGACTTCAGCTTAGTGCCATCAAGAGAACACCAGTCGACCATTTCATTCGTTTCCTCGCTAATCCTAATATCGCTCTTCTGCTCCTCACAATTGGAGGGATAGGAATTGTAATCGAGCTGTTTAGTCCCGGGCTAATAGGGCCAGGCGCCGTGGGGGTCATCGCACTGGCACTCGCATTCCTGGCGTTTGGCAACCTGCCCGTCAATTGGGTAGGTGTAGGTCTCATTATCGTGGCGATGGCTCTCTTCTATGTTGAAACTCAAGCGCCGGGCATTGGGATCTTTGGCATCACAGGCTCGGTTGGCTTTCTCGTGGGTGCTTTTCTGCTCTTTGGCAATATAAACTTCAGCCCTGAAATACCTGACCTCCCCGACGCCCCTAGTTTCAAAGTCAGCCTGTGGATGATTGGTGCGATCAGCCTTGTGCTGTTCTCATCAATGGCCCTGACCATTCGCGCGGTGAGGCAGGCTCGCCGAACGCCGTCGTATTACGATTTCTCCCCCAGCAATCCGGGCAACCTCATAGGTTCATACGGCACCGCCACCACCGACCTAGATCCTGTTGGCAGCGTCCATGTTGCAGGCGAACACTGGAGGGCCACTACGGAAACGGAAGAAACCGTCTCAAGAGGCGAGCGTGTTATGATTGTGGACGTGGAGGGGCTTACTCTTAGAGTTACCAGGGAAGCCACATTCTTAGGAGAGCGGGAAGACTGATGGAAATTGACCTGTGGTGGGCTGGGCTCATAGTTGCAGCATTAGTTCTTTTCTTTATTGAAACACAAATGCCCGGTATGGGAGTGTTCGGTCTAAGCGGTGCAGCTTGTCTATTGATCGGGGCGTTTATGCTGAGCAGTGGAAACCCAGCCATTGTGGGCGTTACTGCCATTGTCTCTCTGGGCACGGCAGCTATTACGATTAAGGCAATATTCGAGTCCCGGAAGGCGGGAAAGTATGCCAGTCCAACTGATCCGAAGAGGCTAATTGGGCAAGTTGGCACAGCCACGACTGCCTTGAATCCTCGAGGAAGTGTGCTTATAGCAGGCGAGCAATGGACTGCAGTTGCTGATTCAGGCGTGCCGGTATCGACCGGAGAGCGCGTAATCATTCTGGACGTTGAAGGGCTGGTCCTCAAGGTGTTCAAGGCCGATGAGGACTAGTAAGAGTTTCAGGAGAAGAGAGCAATGATCCCTTATTTTAGGATTGTTCAACAATATGAACTATTAGGCGTGTTCTGGCTCGGCAAATTTGCCGGCCTGAAGCCGCCCGGGCTACAGGTCTTACTCTGGCCATTTCACAGGACGCAAACGATCGATTTGCGGGAGGACGTTATCGACATACCGCGCCAGACGAATATCACAAGCGATAACGCGCCCATTGACATAGACTTTCTGGTGTATCTGCGGGTGATCCCGAACGAAGCTCAGAAGTCAGTGCTGGAAGTCGTTGACTACACCAGTGCAGTGATTGGGATTGCGACAACGACTCTTCGTGCGGTAATTGGAGAAATGCCCCTAGATGACGTGCTTTCACAGCGCGAACGAATCAATGAGGAACTTCGGTTGAAGCTCGACGAGATAACCGAGCGCTGGGGCATTAAAGTCACACAAGTTGAGATCCGTGAAATTGAGCCACCGAGAGACATTCAGGAGGCAATGAACCGGCAGATGTCTGCGGAGCGCGTTCGCCGGGCCGCCGTCACTGAGGCAGAGGGCACGCGTCAGGCGGCAATCACTGTTGCCGAAGGCGAGAAGCAGGCTGCTATCCTTAAGGCGGAGGGTGAACGGCAGGCTGAGATACTTGCTGCCGAAGGTGACCAGCAAGCGGCTGTCTTGCGCGCAGAGGGATTCAGCACGGCTCTTGACAGGGTCTATGGAGTTGCACAAAATATCGACTCGAATACTCTCAGCCTCCAGTACTTCGAAACACTTCAGAAGCTAGGGGAGAGCTCCTCGACTAAGTTCATTTTCCCGATGGAATTCACAAACTTGCTCAGACCATTCACCGGCGGAATGCGAAGAACCTCCGAAAGGGGAGAGGCCGCTGCTGACTGACAAGCCAAGCCACAGCCGGACACAAAGCTGAAGTCTGATTAAGGTTCTAAACGTAGTTCTTCACGCTGCGCGCGAGTGACAAGGTCATGCCGGGAACGGCAGCAATCTCTTCCACTGAGGCATTACTGACACCGCGCAATGAGCCGAACCTGCGGATGAGCATACGCTTGCGTTTCGGCCCTATGCCTGGCACGAGATCCAGTGCAGACTGGACGCTCCTCTTGGAACGGCGTTCTCGATGGAATGTGATGGCGAAACGATGCGCCTCGTCGCGGGCTCGCTGCACAAGGTACAATCCCTGGGAGTTGCGAGGTAGAACTATCCCTTCGGTCATTAGAGGGACGAAAAGCTCCTCATTCTCCTTCGCAAGACTGGCGAGCGGAATGTCGTTTATCCCAAGTTCCAAGAAGACTTGCAGGGCGGCTCCAAGATGCCCTTTGCCTCCGTCAATCAGAACGAGGTCCGGCTCAATACCCCATGAGTTCTTGTTGCTGCCAGGACTTGTCGTCACATGATCCCTATCAGTGTCACCAGGCCGCCTTGAATTTGCGAGACGCTTAAATCGGCGAGTCAGCATCTCTCGCATCATCGAGTAATCGTCCACACCTTCCACTGTCTTGATTTGAAACCGTCGATAGTGACCTTTCTTGGGTCGTCCATCCTCAAAAACGACCATGCTTCCGACAGCGTTCGTCCCTTGAATGTTGGAAATATCGTAACACTCGATTCGCCTGGGAGGGTGGGGGAGACTCAGTGCTTCCTGCAGTTCAGTCATCGCAGCGTCCATTGCGGCAATATCGGACATCTGCTTGATTCTCAACTGTTCTAGTCCCTGCACAGCATTCTCAGCGACCATCTCAATGAGTCTTCTCTTTTCGCCTCGCTTCGGAACGTGGACCCGCACACTTCCCTTTCGCTTCACGCGAAGCCAGCTCACGATCCCATCTTCCTCTTCGAGTTGATGTTGAACAAGAATACGAGGTGGCACATACGGAGTCGCATCGTAGAACTGCTTAACGAATGCTGTGAGAATCCTGTCCGGTTCGTCGTCCTGAGTTCCTGCCATCAGGAAATTGTCACGCCCAATGAGCTTTCCCTGGCGAATGAAAAATACCTCCACCCACGCCTCGCGACTTCCAGGGGCGATTGCGATTACATCAGCGTTCTCGGACGTAAGGTGAAGGACCTTCTGCCCTTCGTTCACCTTTTCAATGGCGGTTAACTGGTCACGCAGCACGGCAGCCTTCTCAAATTCGAGGTCCTCCGCAGCTTCCAGCATCCGTCGCTTTATGGAGCCAACAACTCTGTTGGTCTTTCCTTCGAGAAACAGGACAACCTGATCAATGACTTCGGCGTACTCCCGCTTGTCGACTGCGCCTATGCATGGCCCAACGCAGCGATGGATATGGTAATCGAGGCAAGGGCGAGCATCTTTGCCCGTGATCGTCTTTGTGCAGGAACGATAAGGGAAGAGCTTTTTCAGCAAGCTGAGTGTGCGGCGCACACTGCCGGCGCTTGCAAACGGGCCGAAATATCGCGAGTCGTCCTTGTTGACGCGCCTCGTGATATAGACTTGAGGGAAGTCTTCAGAGACGTCGATCTTTATGAATGGGTAGCTCTTGTCGTCTTTAAGGCGCGCATTGTAGGGCGGCTGGTGTTCCTTGATCAGATTGCATTCAAGGATGAGTGCCTCCTGCTCAGACTCCGTAACAATGTACTCAAAGTCGTTGACCCTGCCCATCATGTTCGAAATCTTGCGCGGTAGGATGGCGCTTGGTGCAAAGTAGGAACTAACGCGGCTTCTAAGGCCCGCCGCTTTACCTACATAAAGGACTTCTCCTTTTTCGTCGCGCATAAGATATACACCCGGCTTTGTGGGTGTGGCTTTGAGGCGTTCGGAAAAGTCGATGTTGCCCATTCGCATCGCCCGGGGAGAAATGTGAACATAGATCGAAATCAGAAGGAGTTAGCCGAGAACAAATGTCAGCCCAACAAGTATGACTGCAATCAACGAGGTGATGAACCCAATCTGCCGCAGTTCTCGGCCAAGGTAACGACCGACCTGGGATGTTCCCGAATCTGCCGATCGACGTCTTGGTCGGAGGGTAGGTTGAGCAACGGCGACGGATGGAGCCGCAGCTGCACCGCTGAACGCAGGCGTGCGCCTTATCGAACGGGCTTGTTCATCTGAATCGGATTTACCATCGGCTAATCGTGTAGTGGGTCCGGACTGAAAATTCTGAGGTGCCCCCTTACCTCGTCGCCTTCTCCGGCTGAGCCGAGCCTGTCGTGAAGCTGCTCGTTGGGCTTTGCTTGGCATGTGATCTGGCTCCTGTTAACCATTCAAATTCGGGTTATGAACACGACAAATTATACTCAATTCAACTGAGATTTAGCTGTTCATATCTCACGCCCTGGGATGAGACCTGTCATACTCAGCTCGCACGTGTTCGCTCGTGAGGTGCGTATAGACTTGAGTGGTAGTTATACTTGAATGTCCAAGCAACTCCTGCACATGTCTGAGTGGTGCGCCGCCCTGAAGAAGGTGGGTCGCAAAACTGTGGCGCAGAGTGTGAGGAGTAATTTTCCTTGCGATGCCGGCCCTCTTCGCGTGGGCCTTGAGTATTAGCCAGAAACCCTGGCGACTAAGCCTCTGACCTCTCCTGTTTAGGAACAGTGAGCGCTCCGCCTCCTTCTTGACAAGGCCGGGGCGAGACTCGCTGATGTATCGTCTCAGGACAGAGATAGCGCTTGAGTGCACAGGTATCAGGCGTTCCTTGCCCCCTTTACCCAAGCATCGGACACTGCCTTGTTCAAGGTCAAGGTCCTCCAAATCAAGAGACACGAGCTCCGTTACCCTCAGTCCGCAAGCATAAATCAGTTCGAACATTGCACGGTCGCGCAGATTATCTGATTTGTCCCCTTGCGACGCCGAAAAGAGCAGACTATCTATTTCCTCCACACTAAGGGTGTCGGGCAGCGACCGTCCAATGCGTGGCGAGCTGATATTCTCGGTGGGATCCCTGCTTACGATGCCCTCGTCCAAAAGAAAGCCAAACAGCGATTTACTAGAGGCAACTTTTCTTGCGCGTGTAGTATCAGAATATTCGAGAGAATGCAGATGCAGGAGGTATTGTGACATTATACCCTCGTCCACACTTTCCCATCCATCACCGTTTGCAATGAAGTGGTAGGTATTCAGATAATCGATCAGTTGACTGAGGTCACTTCTGTATGCCGCCAGCGTATTTGGCGAAATACCGCGCTCAACCGTCATATAATTTAGAAATTCATCGACAAAGCTCTGCAACAGTAAAGAACACTCCTATAATTTATCTGACTAAATTTAATTCTAGCATAACCAAATCGGGCCTGTCGTTCCGGCATTCTATTGACACTTTTCGTTGCCGGGGCTATTTTGAGTTCTGCTGAAGAAACAACATAAGCAGAAGCCAGAGAATCAAGAACAGAGTTTAGTCTGGCGCAATTCCAGTGCCATTTACTATGTGAAGCGGGTGATGGGAGTAGCAAGGTAATGATCGAAATAGATATAGGCCCTTACTTAATCTCTTCCGGACCATTTCTGCTGAGTTGGCATGGTTTCTTCAGCTTCATAGCAGTGGCAACTGCCGTCTATCTAGTTGGACGGTGGGCGCCCATGAAGGGCATAGACCCGGACGACATATACTCTATCGCTATCTGGGCAATTCTCGGAGGAATCATTGGTGCCCGCCTTGTGCACGTTATCGACAACTGGAATTTCTACCAGTACAACTTGCTTCAGATCCTGTTTGTATGGAGTGGTGGCATAGGTGTTTGGGGTGGAATCCTGGGAGGCTTCCTTGGCGGAGCCGCCTATGCTTTTATCGCGAAGCATCCTATTGGAATGATTGCGGATCTGACCGCACCAGTCCTGTTGTTGGTGCAGACTATTGGCAGGCTGGGAGATATCGTGAATGGAGAGCACTGCGCGATGGCCGCGACGGATTTCATCCTTGCCTTCAACTGGATCAGTCCGGACAGCGATGCCCGCGGTTGCGCCAACGGCGTAGGGGTTCCCGTGCAGCCAGTGATAGCCTATGAAATGCTCTGGAACCTAGCCGCACTCTTCGTTGTATGGAAACTCCGCGATAGACTAAGGCCGGCCGGGATGCTGTTTGCCGTATATCTTGCAATGTACGCCCTTGGCCGCTTCATGGTCACTTTCTTGCGTCAGGATAAAGTCTGGGCGTTTGGGCTTCAGGAAGCCCACTACATTGCCATCCTCGTGCTTCTAATTGTGATTCCACTTCTGATCATAAGGGCGCGGCCCATTTCTGCCGAGCAGCTGGTGGCACAGGGGGAAGTGATTGAGGAGAGGCGCACTCGAAGGCTGTCGCGCGCTGAGCGAAGACGACGTGAGAGGGACAGCTAATCAGTTTGCCGATCTTAGGTCCTGCACAGTAAGTTGCAATCTCGGTCGGCTGCCCCAGGTGTCTAGTCCAACGGTGTACGCGACATCAATGGCACCGCGGGTCTCTCTTGATTTATGCCCCAGATTGAAACCGATCGCGCTTATTGTTGTGCCGCCCTGTTGCAATCGCATTCTGATGTGCTGCCTGTTTGCACCGACCAACCGAGTTTCGATCGGTCTTATACCTCGGGTGAGGAAAACCGGTGCTGGATTCCCCTCGCCAAAAGGAGCTAGAGATTGAATGAATTCGAAGCTCTGTGGCGTGAGCGCTGATAATTGAACTTCGCAGTCTATATCAATAGATGGTGCCAGTTCCTCGCCATCAAGACGCTCGGCCGCGATCCGACCTAGGTTTTCCTCAAGTACAGGAAGATTAGCCGTGGGGATAGTAAAGCCCGCCGCCTGCGGGTGTCCTCCGTGGCGGTCGAAAAGTTGCGCATTTTCTTGCAACGCCTTGACAATGTCGAACTCAGGTATGCTCCGGGCACTGGCGCGGCTCGTCATTTCCCCTTCCGAGATCGCAATCGCTGGCCGGTAGTATTCCTCCGCCAGTCTCCCGGCTATCAGTCCCAGAACGCCCGGAATCCATTCTCGATTCTTCACGATGATAATTGCAGGTGGTTCTCCCGCACCCAAGTCGATTTGCGTCTCTGCCTCGGCGACTGCTCGACGCGTCAGTGCCTGGCGTTCAAGGTTCTGGCTCTCTATTTTCTCCGTCAAAATGCGGGCTCTATTTGTGCTCTCCGTAGTCAGTAATTCCAGACTAAGGCCGGCATTTCCAAGCCTGCCGGCTACGTTGAGTCGAGGTATGATACCGAACGACAGCGCTTCAGTGTCTATCGTTCCCATCTTATTCTTGGAACTGGCTGCGAGTGCGCGTATTCCGGGATTACTGGTGCGATTTATGAGCTCCAAGCCCCGCTTGACCAGAAAGCGATTCTCGCCTGTTAGTAGCCCGACATCCGCGACAGTACCGAGTGCCACGAATTCCAGGAACCGTTCAGGCCAAGCGAGATCGAGGGACTGGTATAGCGCTTCAACAAGCTTGAACGACATGCCGACTCCCGTCAATTCACCAAATGGATAGAACGAATCGGGATGTCTAGGATTTATGAGAGCGTGAGACGCGGGCAGAATTGGCAGCACGCTATGATGGTCGGTGATGATGGTGTCGATGCCTAGATCCAACGCCTGATCAACTTCAGAGACTGAAGTAGCGCCACAATCTACCGTTACAATTAGCGACACCCCCGCCTCGTGCAAGCTGAAAATGGCATCGCTGTTCAGACCGTGACCTTCTTCGACACGATCCGGTATGTATGGTGTGACGTTTGCGCCCAGATCCCTCAGGGCAGTTGTGAGGAGGGCGGTGCCGGTTATGCCATCGGCGTCGAAGTCCCCAAAGACACCTATGTGTTCGCAGCTATCAAGAGCTCGACGGAGCCTAACCACCGCTTTATCCATCTCGGGTAGGAGATATGGATCGTTTAAGTGCCTCTCGTCGGCGTGAATAAACTGCTCAGCTTCGTCGGGAGTTCGAATGTTCCTGTTGTACAAGAGATGTGCGTGGAAAGGTGTATATCCCAGCTGCCTGGCGAAGCCAACGGGCGGAAACTCCCTCAGGAGCCAGCGCTTTCTTGTCGCACTCATCAGTTGGTATTACAGCCTTCTCGTAGGAAGGTCTCCAGTTTCACTCTTCCTACTCTTCAAAACGCATGAAGGCAAGCGAGGCATTGTGGCCGCCGAAGCCGAACGAGTTGCTTAGCACGGCGTTGATTTCTTCCCGTCGGGCTACATTTGGCGTGTAGTCAAGGTCACACTCGGGGTCGGCGTTTTGCAGATTGATGGTCGGTGGAATCATCTCATCGGCAATTACCATGGACGAGATCGCGGCTTCTAGCGCGCCACTTGCCCCAAGAAGATGTCCCGTCATCGACTTGGTGGAACTGATGGGAACACTGTAAGCTTGTTCATCGAAAACGCCCTTCATAGCCAAGGTCTCGTACTTGTCGTTCAATGGAGTGGAGGTACCGTGAGCATTGACATAACCTATGTCGTCAGGTTGCAATCCTGCCTTCCTGATGGCGATTTTCATAGCTCTGGCCGCGCCTTCACCTTCGGGTGCAGGTTGAGTAATATGATTCGCGTCTGCAGTGGAACCGTATCCTGCGACCTCTACAATGGGCTGGGAACCTCTGTCCATCGCACTCTGAAGTGTCTCCATCACGAGAACCGCCGCGCCCTCACCCATGACGAATCCGTCCCGTTCTGCGTCGAATGGACGAGATGCACCTGCAGGATCGTCATTTCGGGTGGAGAGAGCTTGACACGCATTGAATCCGGCGACACCAATAGGGCAGATGGCGGCTTCTGCCCCACCTGCCAGAACAACCTCCGCGTCCCCTTCCTGCAGGACTTCAAAAGCCTGTCCAATGGCATCGGCCCCGCTGGAGCAGGCTGACACGGTGGAGTAATTGGGTCCCTTTGCGCCCAGCATTATCGACACTTGGCCTGATGCCATATCAGGCAGCATCATCGGAACCAGAAACGGGCTGATTCGAGAGGGACCACGCGACCCGAGGACGGCAACCTGTTCGGACAGGGTTATGATGCCTCCAATACCGCTTGATATCATGACAGATACCTGGGTGCTGTTCTTGGCGGTGACGCTCAATCCCGCGTGCTCCACCGCTTCAAGGGCTGCAACCGCACCCAGTTGCACGAAACGGTCCATCCGGCGTGCCTCTTTCCTGCCGACGAACGGTGCTGCGTCAAACCCCTTGACCTCTGCAGCTATGGTTGTACGGTAGCCATCCGGGTCGAACGAAGATATCTGCGCCACACCCGACTTTCCAGCAAGCAGACCTTCCCATGTGGATTGTCTGTCCAGACCGATCGGACTGACCACGCCTATGCCCGTAATGACTACTCGGTTCTTCATCGGGAGAATGCTCCAACATCTGTGTTTCGGTATCGCCGTCCAGAGTGCTGGGGGGAATCTCACCCTGCAGACCCTGGAATGTCCGGTTGCAGACAACGTATATGCGACTATACCAAGCACTATAGCAGTCTTGGAACATTATGGATACCTAATGGGGGCCTAGGTCCCTCATATGCAGGTCTCTTCGGCTACAAAGACAGCAGTAAGCGCCTCTTCCAGCGCGCTCCTCGTTACAGGGTAGCCAACTCGATGCTGTAGTGAGGATAAACTTCCCTGGGCTAGCACCACCTTAACGCCACTCTCGTCAGACGAAAGTATCACCGATGCGCAGCGGCCCTCTGACCAACTAACCGACCAGGTGAACTCGAAAACAACCTCGCCCGTTTCGCCGCCATCAAACTCGCCCTGTACACTTTCCCGCATTGATACTCCACGCGTGGTGTCCAGTACACCACGATGTCCAAGGAGTTCAGCGTTCAGCTCGTCGAGCGCTGGCAGTATTAGAGCGTCAAGGGTCTCTATTTCAATCCATAAGTGCAGGAGAAGCTGAGTGTGTTCGGACGTGACTGGAAAGTGTTGTGAAGCACGCCGTATGAATGCTGAAGCTTCAGGATAATACCCCAGCATTCGTTGCGCCCGCCCTGTCCATGACTCATCCGCCAGAGGATGATTTACCTTTGGCTTACTGTTGAAGTCGTTGACAGACATGCTTTCGCACCTGTTGAGGTGATAGGAGAGGATCGAGCGCGTAGAATTGACCACCCATTCCGAGGATTTCTATAATAGCATAGGCAATCGAATGTGACGGAGAGTTGTAAGTGTTAATGCGCGAAGATGGAGCTACAACAACATTCGCTGTTGAGACTCATGGCTGCAAGCTCAATCAGGCGGACACGCTCGCGATCTCCCGCGAGTTCATTCAGGCCGGTCTGACTCAGGTCAGAGAGAATGAGGCTGCGGATATATATGTGCTCAATAGCTGCACCGTGACACATGTGGCTGATAGGAAAGCAAGACAATCCCTTAGGTCGGCGAGACGCCGGAATCCCTATTCCACGATTGTTGCTACTGGATGCTACGCAGAACGATCTCCAGACACGCTTCGCTCGATGGAAGAAATTGACCTCGTATTCGGCAATGTGGAAAAATCACGACTTGTGCAGCAGGTGCTTGATTGGCGAGACGATGAAGTTGTTCCTTGCACGAAAGGAGACGTGGACGAGTTCGTAAGCCCGCGGGCCCTTCGAAGTCGGGCAATGGTGAAGATTCAGGAGGGCTGCGATCAGGTATGCGCCTATTGCATCGTGCCTAGAGTACGGGGCAGGGAGCGTAGCGTGCCCACGGAGCAGCTCGTAAACGAGATCAATAAGAATGTAAAGTTCGGATACAGGGAAGTGGTGCTGACGGGAACTCAGTTGGGCTCGTATGGATTTGATCTGCAAGAGAGCTCACTACATTCACTAATTTCTACGATACTCTCAGAGACTGATATTGAGCGACTCCGAGTGTCGTCATTGCAACCGAAGGAAATCACCGGCGACTTGCTACGCCTTTGGGACGACAAGCGCTTATGCCCACATTTTCATATGCCATTGCAAAGCGGGAGCAATGTCGTCCTTGAGCGAATGAGGCGCCGCTACACCGCCGGGGAGTATGTGGAAACGGTGGAACGTATCCGCGATCAGGTCCCGTTGGCCTGCGTCACAGCAGATGTCATTGCGGGCTTTCCTGGCGAGACGGATTCGGACTTCGCGGCGACGTACGAACTCTGCGAGCGAGTAGGTTTTGGAGACTTGCACGTGTTTCCCTATTCGATGAGACCCGGAACAAGCGCAGCACATTTCGATGACCATGTTGCAGTAGATGTGAGAAACGAGAGAATGAGTGAGCTGCTAACCCTATCACGAGTTAAAGCAGATCAGTTCCGGCGCCAGAGTATTGGAGAGACGCACTCCGTTCTGTGGGAGAGTCAGACGATTCGCGGAGGAGAGAAGTGGTGGGGAGGGCTTACTGCAAATTACCTGCGCGTTCGGACAAAGTGCGACGATGACTTGCAAAATGTGATTTCACCCGCTGAGTTGCTCACAATTGAGGACGACGGCGTGGTAGTTGCTGAGAGAGTACGAGACTCATAGGGCAGGTCTTCATAGCCGTGAAGGGGCGAAATACTTCGCCCCTCTCTTAGCTGTCTGCTGCCTTAACTCACCAATCGGAAGGCTCTACACCTCTACAGGAAGGAAATGGGTTGCGCCGTTCTTCTGCACGATGTAGCCGGCGTTCTGTTCGAAAGCGTGACCGAAAACAACCAACCAGCCGCCTTCGATCGCCATCTCGATGAATTCGCGCTTCTGCTCGAGGGTCGTGTTCGGGTACTCGTGCATGGCCGGTATGTAGGGGAGTGGGAGGTGGTAAGGTGTCGGAATGAGGTCGCTCACGTAGGCGATCTTCTCGCTTCCTCGCTCGACCAGAACGATCTGGTGTCCAGCAGAGGGACCATTGGTAACCTTAAGATTCAGTCCGGGGATCACCTCAAAGTCGTCATCAACGAAGTCGATCATTTCGCGTTCAGCTAGTGGCATGAAGTCGTCAGGATTGAAAGTGTCACTGTAACGTTCGTTTGGGGAGTTCGCTTCGTCCCAGCTGCTCTTTTGCACGAGATATCGTGCCTTGGGAAAGGTGGGAACTGGGCTCCCTGATCGATCAAGTTTCGTGCACCCACCGGAATGGTCGAAGTGAAGGTTACTGAGAATTACAGCGTCTATATCTCGTGCCGTTATGCCTTGTGCCTTCAGGCCCTTCAGCAACTTGTTCCCGTTCAGACGAATTGTTTCTTTCATCCTGTCCTGTCGTTTCGAGCCGACCCCAGTGTCGACCAGGACATTCAACTCAGGAGTCTGGATGAGCATGCAGTTGAGCGCGAGCCGAATACGGTTGCGACGGTCAGGCTTAATTTGAAGCTCCCACTCGGTCTTTGGTACCTGCCCGAATAGGCATCCGCCGTCCATCAAGAATGTTCCGTCGCTGACAATGTCGATTATGGTAGTCCCAAGATTCACAGTCGTCTCCTTCGGGCCCATTGCCGAGGGCAATATGGACACCATCCCACAGTGGACATGTTTGAGAAGATAGTCGCCCCAATTTGAAACCGCCGGCTGAAGAAAAGTTCATGACCCGGTAGTTTCGTACATTTCGCTGCAAATTGCAGGATTCAGGGGCAAACCGAAGGGCAGGGAAGGGTCCTACTTCTCCGAAGGCCATCCACTTCCAGCCTTCCCGCCCTGTGTATCAAAGGTATCCTTTGTCCCGAAATTGAGTCAATCAGAAAACCATACACAGTTTTGGAAAAACGCCAAACGAAACGATACACTGTGCCCATTCAAATGGAGCGTTGCTCACGAAATGGGATGTGAAACTGACGAATTTCGTAACTCAATTCGCCTTGCGTAAGGCGACAAGTTGCGGGATTCAAGCTGTGAAAGCGTGGCCCTATAATGAGACGCCGATTATGCTATGAGAACGCATAATCGGCGATTCCCGTCATCGCGCGGTCAGCCCTTCAATTCGTCTATGGCTGAGCTGAAAGCGTCGAGGGTATGCTGAACATCTGCCGCGGTGTGTGCGAGGGAAACGTAGAATTTGGTGTCTCCCTTCAGGACGCCGGAAGAGAGCAGGAGCTCGTTGAAGCGAGCGAGCATCTGCTTGTCGGCCAGCAGAGTGGAACGGTAGTCGGTAATTTCATGATCGGTGAAGAAGACATCGAAGAGCGGGGCTTCTCCGACCACGGTGGCTGGAATCTCAGCCTCGCTTAGCATGCGCTGAAGTTCGTCCTTCAATCGATTCCCGGTGGCGAATATGCGGTCGTAAGCGCCTTCACGTTTGAGAATCTCCAGCGTCTTGAGTCCGGCTGCTGCCGCAACCGGGTTACCACTGAGAGTGCCAATTTGTGGTAGGAAGCCGCTGCCATCCCCGGACGAGGCGTCGAAGTGGCTCATCATCTCTTCTTTGCCCGCGACTGCGGCGAGGGGGAATCCGCCGGCTATTACCTTGCCAAGAGAGCACATGTCAGGCTCAACACCATAGTATTCCTGGGCACCTCCGTAGGCGAAACGGAATCCAGTGACGACTTCATCAAAAATAAGAGGGATGCCGTACTGAGATGTTACTTCACGCAGGCCCTGGAGAAAGCCCTGCCTGGGCGGCAGAAGCCGCTGGAAAGGCTCGACAATCACGGCGCCCAAGTCGTCGTGGTGCTCTTCTATTATCGAGTTAGCGGTTTCGAGATCGTTGAAAGGAGCTATCAGAACCTGATCCTCAATGGCGCGCGGGATTCCGGCGGAGTCCGGTGTAGGACGTGGGAAGTCGTGCGGATCGGAAGGAGACATGCTCATCAGGGCGTAGTCGTGCATTCCGTGGTAGCCGCCCTCGAACTTCAGGATCTTGTCGCGCTGGCGGTAGGCTCGTGCAGTGCGCAAGGCGTAGAATGTCGCCTCCGTACCGCTGCTGGTAAAACGGACCTTGTCAGCGCAAGCGACGGCGTCCACGATTTCTTCCGCGAGCATAATTGCTTGATCGTTGCCGGCAAAGAAGGTTGTACCCTTCTCGATTTGGCGGCGGACAACCTCGTTGACTTCGGGGTGCGCGTGGCCTATGAGCATGGGTCCTGAGCCAAGGAGGAAGTCCACGTATTCGTTGCCGCTGGCATCCCGTACACGTCCTGCCTTACCTTCGGTGACTACGATGTCTCTGCCGATGTTACCGAGGCTGCCGCCCGGCAACACACGGCGCGCCCTACGAATGAGATCTGTTTCCGCTGAGGATATCGTGCGCTCTGCCACTTGGCTGCTCCTTTTTGGTCGAGGTTGGGGCGGTGGTGTCTGGGAGCCCATGCAAGGATAGCAGAACGAGCGAATGCTGGCATATAATTGGCGCCAATACGGAAATTACTGGAGGATTCCACATGGAAATCAGAGTGGTTGCTGGAGATATAGCGAAGCAGGATGTGGGCGCGGCAGTGGTCAACCTGTTTGAGGGAGTAACGACGCCGGGAGGAGCGACGGGCGCCGCCGACCTGGCGATGGGCGGCGCAATATCAGCGCTTATTGCGGATGGCGAGATCAAGGGGAAGCGTGGTGAGTTGACGGTGATACACACGCTTGGGAGAATCGCGCCGAAGCGGGTCCTAGTCGCCGGGTTGGGGAAAGCGGAATCTTTTTCGCTTGAAGGAGTAAGGGATGTTGCGGCCTCGACCGCGCGGCACTTGAACGGAATCGGTGTGGCGTCGGCGGCGAGCATAGTACACGGGGCGGGCATCGCCGGGCTGGACGATCGGGAGAGCGCCCAGGCGCTGGCCGAAGGGCTGGTAATGGGGATGTACCGCTTCGACAAGTACAAGTCCAACTCGGATGACGGCAGCCTGGCCGAGATGACCATAGTCGAATTCGATGAGTCCAAGCTGGATGCCTTGCGGAAAGGCGTCGCCGATGGGGCTGTGATTGGGGAGGCGGTGAACCTTTGCAGGAACATGGCCAACGAGCCTGCCAACAACATGACACCATCGGAAATGGCTGAGCGGGCCTTGGATGTGGCAAACGCGCACGGCGTAGTTCTCGAAGTGAAGGAGCGCGCGTGGATGACCGAGATGGGGATGGGGGCGCTGCTGGGGGTGGCGCAGGGGAGCGATGAGCCGCCAAAGTTCATCATTATGCGGTATAGCGGAGACCCGGACAATGAGGAGAATAACATCGGGCTTCTGGGGAAGGGGATTACCTTCGACAGCGGTGGGCTGGATATCAAGAATGCGGTGGGCATGTCAACGATGAAGGGCGACATGGCCGGCGGCGCGTCAGTGATAGCTGCGATGAAGGCAATCGCGCAGCTGAAGCCGCGGATCAATGTTACGGTGATTGTGCCGGCGACGGAGAATATGGTGAGCGGGTCGGCGCAGCGCCCGGGGGACGTGGTGCGGGCGATGAACGGGAAGACTATCGAGATCGACAACACGGACGCGGAGGGCAGGCTGGTACTGGCGGACGCGATGTCGTATGCGAGGTCGGTAGGGCTGAACAGGCTGGTGGATGTCGCCACGCTTACGGGCGCGATGTCGGTGGCGCTGGGAGACCAATGCATGGGTGCATTCGGGAACGATGAAGAGTTCACGCAGAAGGTGGTGGACGCCGGGAACGCAGTGGGTGAGAGGGCGTGGCCGCTGCCGATGTTCGACGAGTACAAGTCGCAGTACAGCAGCGACATTGCCGATATCAAGAACACGGGTGGCCGCGGCGCAGGTTCGATTACCGGGGCGCTGATAATCGGCGAGTTCAATGACGGCGCGCCGTGGGTACACCTGGACATTGCGGGCACATCGAGAACACGCAGCACCAAGGGCGCGGCCATCAAGGGCGCGACCGGTGTGCCCGTCAGGACACTAGTAAGACTGGTGTGCGACCTGGCGGAGGGCTAGGGCCGGTTGTCGGAGGGCAGGGCGTCTTTTTCGAGACAGCTTTACAGGGTTAATATCCTTGTCCTCTGAGCGATGTACGAGTTCAGGTTAATTTATGGACCGCGGATGTTTGGCTTGCGGGGTGTGCCGGTGGGTGGCGCGGCGCTGACGGGCATGCCGTTCACGGTTGAGCCGATCAGGGGCACATCAAGGAGGTCGTAGTAGCCGCGGCGGGCAGCTTCCGGCGGCGGTCTGTGATTGGAATCCGGCTGTCCTGACGTGCCTGATTGGGCGTGCTGTTTCTGGGGTGACGAGTCCGGCGTGGGCGCGGTGTATGGCTGGAATCTGCGGTCGAGCATTCTGCCTGCGAATTTCATCTCGGCGCGAATGGCGCTTTGGAGGTCGCCGCTGTTCATTGCCTGCTGGAACTCGCGGATGATGGTCTTGTCGTGGTCGTCGATGGTGGGGTTCGCTGGCGTGGCTGCCTGGTTCTGCGAGTCGGCGGGGTATTCACTCCCATTCCGGTCTTCCCTCATCGAAAGGGAAGGGGTGTTGTCGGCTCCCTTCATTCCTCCGGCAGGCTCTGGACAGGCCCCAGCCCACTCCCCGGAGGAGCGGGGATTTTCTGTGCAGTCATCGCCTGACTCCTGATTTTCCGAATGGCTTCGAATGGAGTCTGCCACCCCCATCCTAACCTTCCCCCATCGAGGGGGAAGGGACGTTGAATCGGATATGGCAGCGTTGTATTCGGGCTGGTCGATGGCGGGGCATTCGCGCTCGACGCCGGTTTCATCGTTCGAGAGGGAAGGGGTATTTGCGGTCCCCTCACCGCAACCCTCTCCCTCGGGGAGAGGGGGCATACTTGTGGGGGACTGGGGCGTTATGCCCGATACACCTGCGGAAATGCTGTCTTCTGTTTCTCGGAAATTCTGGCCTACGGAAAGGCGCGGAGAGTGCTGGTTTCGCCAGAAGGCTTGAAGCATTTCAGGAGTGATTCTGTCGTAGTTGGTGTCCCAGCCGCGGCGGAGAAGTTCCTGTGCAGCCGAAACGCGGTGGTGACGGGTGAACTCCTGCTCCGGGTCTTTATTTGACATCACTTCGATGAGGAAGCGGACGGCGTCGGTGCCGTTCTCGCTGTACTCGCGCAGTCGCCTGGCTAGGTCGGTGTGCAGGGTATCGTAGTCGTTGGTGTCGTTGCAGTCGTCGATGACGAGCTTGCGTTTTCTGCCGAAGTGGCCGAAGCCGCGATTGATGATTTCCCTTGAAGCTGCCATACGGTCTGCAGGCTTGATGCGGAGTTTCTTCGATGTGTAGGGCTTGTCGCTGAGTGTCATCGTGTTGACGAGGAACTCCGCGATGGTGCGGCCGTCCGCCGTTTCGGTGCGGATGAGGTGTGCCATGTCGTAGTTGAGGATGTCAAGGAAGTT
>CAZWDM010000040.1:24575-27600 GCA_964632415.1 uncultured Dehalococcoidia bacterium
AAGTATCGGTTGAGTTGCTTTGCGGCTTCGATGCGGTGATGGAACTTGGCGTCGGTGTGCTTGCCGCTGACCGTGTCAACTAGGAAGCGCGCGACGAGTTCACCGTCGTTGGTGAGGTCGCGGATGTGCTGTTGTAGGGTGTTGGTTGTGCACATTGGTGAGTTACCAGTTGCCAGTTCAGAGTAATTAGTTCAATTGCCACAAGAGGCGCAGGAATCACAAAGGTGATTGGCACTGCGCCTCTTGAGAACGTTTGTATTGTTTGATTGGGTTCATAATACGCACGGATGTTTGGCTTGTCAAGAGGCACTGCGGCTGAAATGGCAGGCTGTAAGGGTTCTTGTAATGAATGGATCACTTGCATACACTTGTGAGCACTGCAAGGTGGAGGAGGGTTTGAATATTTCTCCTAGATGTTTTGTGTTGTTGTGTGGGTATTTGGCCTGTGATAAGATCCGATTTCAACGAATGGGGACTGGGAAGGGGTAATGACGACTTCGACTCCGCGCTGGACTTTCATAACTAACCACGGCCTCGTCTTGTCGTTCATTTTTCATTATCCGCGAAGCACGGCTCGTGAAATTGCGAATTATATCGGGGTGACGGAGCGGACAACGCATAAGATTATCTCGGACCTGGAGACGGCGGGGTATATCGAGCGCCGGAGAGAAGGGCGCCGCAATGTTTACCGAGTTGACCCGTCGCTGCCACTGCGGCACCACACGAAGCAGGATGTGATGGTGGACGAGCTACTGGAGGCCCTGACGACGAAGAATTCGAATGGAGGGCAAGCAGAGGAAGCTTGAGCAATGCGTCGTCACGGGGCAGGATGAGAGGGTCGAACTATGTGGGCAGCCGATTGGTTGCCCTCTTTTCTTGGACGCTGTACGGCGCAGAACTCTCAGCGAGTCTTGATTGTCACATTCAAGACGGCAGCAGGCTACGACCCGCCAGGTTGGGTGCTGTATGTACAGTTGGAATGGTTGCCGTGTTGCAAGCAGACTGCTAAAATCGGCTTATGTGGTGGGTGTGGCCAAGCGGTTAAGGCGCCAGGTTGTGGCCCTGGAGATCGGGAGTTCAAATCTCCTCACCCACCCCACATGATTTAGCCTCTCGCCCACCCCAGAGTTCCCGTACGCCGCGCCCGTTTGCGCGACTTTGACTGAGAATGGAGTTTGCCATCATGTCGCAGTTCAAGGATGTGGTTACTGTTCGCGAAGGGGATGCGGACGGCAACCGCAAGGTAGTGCGACTGAAGACCGAACGAGGCAGACAGATACACGCAGTCGGGGTGCCGCAGGACAATAACTCGCGCACTGGGCCGACTTGGGCGTACCTTTTCGAGAACGACGGCATGACGCTGATTGACGCGGGCGCCACCGGTTCGTACCAGCACCTGGCGGATGGGATTGAGGCGACGGGATACCAGGTGCGAGACATCGAGCGAGTCGTAATCACGCATGGCCACCAGGATCACGACGGCGCTGCCGGGCAACTGGCGGTGGAGGCCGATGCGGAGATTTGGGCGCACGACATCTACGCCAGCCTGCTTCAGTACAACCCGTGGGATATTCAGCGGAATCCGTCGTCGCCGCTGCAGCGTGAGATGCAACGGGTGATGATTGCCGATCGCGTGAGTAATGAGGATGAGGCTGCCAGGCAGTCTGCCGGGTATGCAGAGCGGCAGAAGAGGTACGTGGAGACGCGTCGGCGGTTTGAGGTCAGCCGCAGGCTGGAGGAGGGAGAGACCTCCGGGGACCTCGGCTTTATGCACGCTCCGGGGCACTCGCCGGACGAGATATGCGTGACGATGGACGGGCTTGTTTTCACGGGTGACCATGTGCTGCCGGAGATTACACCGCATCCGACGACGAAGGCGCGATTCAGCGCGGAGATTCGCCAGAGGGTGCCTGAGCACTATCACTGCGAGGATGAGATATATGGCCTGGAGACCTACCTGCGTTCGCTGCGGCTGATTGCGAACCTTGGGGAAGATATAATGGTTCTGCCTGCGCACAGGCTTTTCAGTAAGGGCAGGTTCAACTTCGAAACGACGGCGCGGGCAGAGGAGATCTTAGAGCATCATGTGGTGCGGCTGGGGCGAATCCTGCACAGGATGGGGACGGAGCCCAGGTCGCTTGAACACATCACGCGGGGCGTGTTCGCGCGGCGGAAGCTTGTCGGCGGGAACCTGTACATGGCGCTGTCGGAGATCGTGGCGCATATTGAGCTGCTGGAGGATGCGGAGGACCTGGAGGTCGGGGAAGACTTGCGGCTTCGGTCGAGGGGCAGCGAGAATTTCAGGGATTTGGTTGCGGGGTTGGGCTGACGTGGGCGATGGTCCCCGGACGGGCCGGGGAGGAATTGATACAGCTCGCGCTTCTGCAAGTGTCAGACGGCATACACCTGCTATAATGTTCTGCAAGGTTGCGCGCCTGTAGCTCAATGGACAGAGCATCGGTCTTCGGAACCGAGGGTTGGGGGTTCGAATCCCTTCAGGCGCGCCAAGATAGCTGTCAGGTGATAGTTGTCAGACTTCAGGTTGAGACAGGTCTTTGGGCCTGTCTTTTTTGTTTAAGGTTGGGTGAAGAAAACGGCGATCCAGATGCAGGGTGGATCGGCGCTGGTGCAGGCGACGCGGTGGCGGCGGTGAGCGGGCAGGAGGATGTGATCGCCGGCGGATAATCTGATCTCTTCACCGTCGTCGTATTCTATGACGGCATTGCCTTGCAGGAGGGCAACCCACTCGTCTTCCTCCTGGTCGTACCATTTGCCGCTGGGTGTGGCTTGGCCCGTGGAGACGATGCGCTCGATTCTGAGGTTGGGAGCGTGGAGCAGATCGATGAATTCTTCGTCGTTCGGGAGTGGGTCGGGGAGGTCGAAGAGGTTGAGAGGCATCTGCAATTCGGCGATTTTTGGAGATGAGGAGGGGCAGGCTGCTGTGCCTGCCCCAATCTTGCTTATGACTAGTCTTGCGGAACTACCGGGAGGGTGATGTGCGAGGGGTGAGCGGCGGAGTGGTGGA
>CAZWDM010000041.1:0-3205 GCA_964632415.1 uncultured Dehalococcoidia bacterium
GCGGGCGGCGTCCTCAGCTACATGTTCAACAAGACCGCCATCGCCGTGGGCGCGAGTGGCGCCATATTCGGGATTCTGGGCGCGCTCGCGGCATACTTCCTCGCAAACCTCGACACACTTGGCGACATGGGCAGGCGCAACCTCATCGGCTTGGCAACAATCGCCGCCATAAATCTTGGCATTGGCCTGGTTATCCCCAACATCGACCATTGGGCGCACTTCGGTGGACTCGCCGGCGGCCTCGTCATGGGCTTGGCGCTCGCCCCCCGATACACTTACGAGCTTGTCCAGACGCCGCTGGGATTCGCGCGTCGCATCGCCGGCCAGATTCCTCTTGGCATCCGCTGGCTCGCGGTTCCGGCATTTCTCGTCCTTCTTGGCGCGCTTATCTGGTACATCGGCACCGATGTGTCCGACACCCAGCAATCCCAGATTCTCGTCATCCGCGCCGAGAGACTGTTGCAGGACGGCGACGCTATGAGTGCCCTAGAGCACGCCGAACGCGCCGTGACACTGGACGCCCTCAGCGGTCAGGCATTCTACACGCGCGGCAAAATCATGGCGCGCATCGGCTCCTCCGACCGCGCCAAGGCCGACCTCAGCGCCTCCTTGCGCCTGCCCGGCTTGAACCCCCAGCAGCGCGAAGACGCAATATCCCTCCTCGTATCCCTCCCCTGACCTACATTAAGTCCCCTTCCCCTTTGGGGGAGGGTTAGGGAGGGGGCAAATCCTCCCTATCCATGTTAGCTCCCGTCAACCCCCGTTATGATAGAGTATGACCATGAACTTCCCCGCAGACCGCAGAGCAAAGCGCCAGTGCCTCCTAGACGCAGTAGCGGCAGTGCGCGACACCGTAGAATCCTGCGCTGCCGAGTCCGAGCGCCTTGGCACCCTCGCTCCTCCCGCGGTTGAAGCCATCCGGGACGCCGGCCTGTTCACGCTCAAGCTGCCTATGCCACTCGGCGGCGCCGAAGCCGACCCCGTTACCCAGATCGAGATCATCGAAGAGTTGGCGTACATTGACGCCGCCGCCGGATGGTGCTTGATGATCGGCGCGACCGCCATCGGACGCCCGGGCGCGTTCCTCTGCGACGAAGCCATCTCCAGGATGTTCCGCAACGGCCGCATACCCACTGCCGCGACTGCCACTTCGATCAGCGGCGAGGCGGTCCCGGTCGATGGCGGCTACATACTCACCGGCAGGTGGCCCTTCGCAAGCGGCGTCCGACACGCAGAGTGGATGGTCGCGGGCGCAAAGGTGCCTGCAAGGGAGAACACTGAGGAGACAAGCCTGACTCTCGTGTATCCGGTCTCGAAGGGCAAGATTCACGACAACTGGCATGTAATGGGACTCGAGGGCAGCGGAAGCAACGACATCTCCGCCAGCGAACTCTTCGTTCCTGCCGAATTCACCTGGGAAACCGCAATGTGGAATCCTCTGCGCGGCGATGCCATCTATCGCATGGGCAGGCCCGGCTTCGTCGCCAACGAGCACCCTGCCGTTGCCCTCGGCATCGCGCGCCGCGCCCTCGACGAAATCATCGGTGCCGCTCCAAACAAGAAGCGCGGCAACCCGCCCACATCATCACTGGCAGACCGCGAAGCATTCCGCGGTGACATCGCCGCCTGCGACTTCAGGCTCCGCGCCGCCCGCGCACTCTCGCACGAGGTGTTCGAGCGCGCATACGAAATCACCTGCTCCGGCGAAGTGCCCGACGACGACGTGCAGGCGGAGATGCGAGCCGTCGCTGCCCATGTGACATTCGAGGCAGTCGATGTCGCCACCACCGCCTTCCGATATGCCGGTGGCTCTGCCATCCACCGCGGCAACATCCTCCAGCGTTGCCTCCGCAACATCAACGCCGCCGCGCAGCACTTCATGGTCAGCGACAGCGCAATGGAAAACTACGGCGCAACCCTCCTCGACATCCCCGAAGTCAAGCCCATGGCATAATCCCGATTAGTCCCTTCCCCCTTGACGGAGGAAGGTTAGGACGGGGGTGTCAGCAATTACATCCACCATTAAACTACCCGTAATACCTTTGAGACAAGAGCATGACAATGACTGATCTTTTACAGCAGGCTTTTGACAAAGCCGCAGAATTGCCCAAGGAACAGCAGGACGACTTCGCACGCTTCCTGCTGGCAGAACTCGAACCAAAGCGGATCTGGGACGAGCTATTCAGCCGGCCCGAATCAGATGAATTGCTCGAAAAGCTGGCCGCCGAGGCCCTCGAAGCGCATAAAGCCGGCCTGACTAAGCCGCTAAATGCAGAAGACCTCTAGGCATGCACTCATATACGCTACTAATCCACTGACCGACTGATAAACTGACGGACTGACAGGCTAACTCCTATACCGCAGCCCGATCTCCGCCTGCTCCAGCAGCTGACCGTCCCGAATCTCCTTCACCTCGTCCGCCATCGACAGCAGCGTCGAGTCATGCGTCGCCGACACCACGCTGATCCCCTGCTTGATCACCATGTCCTTGAACAGCCCGAATATCGCGTGCGCGTTCGTCGAGTCCAGTTCGCCCGTCGGCTCGTCCGCCAGTATCAGCGACGGCCGGATCACGATCGCCCGCGCTATGGCAACCCGCTGCTGCTCCCCGCCCGAAAGCTCGTACGGCCGGTGCCGCGAGCGCGTCCACAGCCCCACGATGTCCAGCGCCTCGCGCGTCCTCTCCGCTCTCTCCCCCGCATTCATTCCCCGTATCCGCAGGGGTAGCTCCACATTCTCGAACGCCGAAAGCAGCGGCAGCAGCCCGAACGACTGGAATATGAACCCGATCCGGTGGCGGCGCAGGTCAGTCAGCTCCTGCTCCGTCATTTCCGCCAGGTCCTGCTCCTCGAACAGCACCTGACCGTCGCTCGGCGTGTCCAGCCCCGCCATAATGTTCAGCAGCGACGTCTTGCCCGATCCCGACCTGCCCACCACCGCGATGAACTGCCCCGGAAACACATTGAGGTTCACGCCCCGCAGCGCATGCACCTCCTCCGAGTCCAGCTCATAAGTCCGCTCGACATCGACCGCCGCCAATAGCCTCTGTACTCTGCTCAACTGCTCGCTCTCCCTGCGTCAAAGTCCCTTCCCCCTTGACGGGGGAAGGATAGGATGGGGGTGATATATCCCAACCATCCTATCTATCATGTCAATTCTCTCTCCGTTCGTCCCGAACCTGTCGAAATACTATCCCGCCAACTGA
>CAZWDM010000041.1:3305-26733 GCA_964632415.1 uncultured Dehalococcoidia bacterium
TCTCTCTCCGTTCGTCCCGAACCTGTCGAAATACTATCCCGCCAACTGAAAACTGAAAACTGATAACTGCGAACTGAAAACTCCCTACTGCACGTCGTCCGGCGTCAGCGTCACCATCCCGTCCTGTGTATCTATTCGCGCCCGCTCGCCAATCTTCAGCCGGTCGATGATATCCCGCGGAATCTGCACCCTGCCGCTGCCGTCAACAAGGATGAACTCCTCCAGTGGTTGGTTGGTCTCGACTGACCCGGACAGCCTCTGGAATGTAACCCTGCGCCGCACTTCCGTCGCCATCTTGCCGTCTCGAATCATCACCACGCGCCCCACCTTGTACGCGATGTCCGGGTCGTGCGTCACGATCATTATAGTGGTGTTCAGCTCCCGGTTGATCTCGCCGAACAGGTCCAGAATCTCTGCCGCCGTGTTGTCGTCGAGCTCGCCCGTAGGCTCGTCCGCAAGCAGCAGAGGCGGGTGGTTGGCGAGCGCAATCGCAATTGCCACGCGCTGCTGCTCGCCGCCGCTCAGTTTCTCCGGCGTATGGTCCATTCGGTGCCCCAGCCCGACGAGTTCGAGCAGCTCCTCCGCGCGCCTTCTCCGCTCCCCCGGCGACGTGAATGTCAGCATCATCGGCAGCGCCACATTCTCCACCGCCGTCAGGTACGGGAACATGTTGCGGCTTGTCTGCTGCCAGATGAACCCGACCTCGTCTCGCCTGTAAAGCTCGGTCTCGTTCGGCGTCATTCGCAGCAGGTCCTTGTCGCCCACGCTCACGCGCCCCGCCGACGGCGAGTCGTACCCGGCGAGAATGTTCAGCAGCGTGCTCTTGCCGCTCCCGCTCGCCCCAACGATTGCCACCACCTCGCTGCGCTGCACATTCAGGTCAAGCCCCCGCAGCGCCACGACTTCAAGGTCGGCAATCTTGTATATCTTGAACAGGTCCTCACAGACGATATACGCCTCCCTGTTCGCATAAGTCATATCTTTAACCCTCGTAATTCACTTTCTTTCCGAAACACAGACGCATTCTCTATGCCGAGAATCGCAATTTTACACTGCAAGCGGCCGAAACTTTGCCAAGCGTGTCCAATCTTGGAGTGCGCTTGCCCGATAGCGCGCGGGACAAAGCCACTCTATCAACATTTGCCTGACGCGCGACTTCGGACACCCCACCCCGTGCTTCAGTTACATTGCGAAATGCTACCATCAGCAGGCGCGGGTCATCCCCCATTTCCTCAATCGCCGCGTTCAGATACTCCGCTATGTCCTCAGGAGTTTGCAGATAATCGCTCGCCCTGTGTTCCTTAATCGGCATCTTCACAAACCCACCAATCCTATCCATCCTGTAAATCCTGTTATCCCTCGCCGCCTGACCCCTGTCACCTGACCGCTGACCGCTGACTTACAGCTCGCCCAGCCGCAGTATCCTCTGCAGCGATATCCTGCGTATGAACCAGATCATGCCCAGTATTATCGCCGTGAACACCGCTATCATGAATCCGTAGGTGATAGCCAGCGTACCCCAGTCTATTTCCAGAACGAACGGCGGCAGCACCTCCGTGCCCCGGTCATTGTGGCTCAGGAACGGCATGATTATCGCCCCCAGCCTTCGTCCCATCTCCGCGCCCAGCGCCATTCCCACCCCGATTACAATCGCCTGCTCCAGCCACACCAGCGTCACCAGCTGCCGCATCGAGAATCCGACAGTTCGCATCAGCCCGAACTGCATTTCGCGCTCCCTGAACGACACATACGAGTGCACCAGGAATCCCAGGCAGCTCAGAATCAGCACCGCCCCGAACGCCATGAACAGCAGCGCGCGCCAGCCGGCTTGCACCAGAGGGTCAACCTCCGCGTCCGCCAGCTCCTCCACGCGGTCGTAAATCGCACGGCTCCTGAAAGGCTCTCCCTGGTCGCGCATATCGTTGACGAGTTCCGCCCGCTCGCTGCCGTTCGCCGCCGTGCTCAGCCATATCTCGTTCGGCTTCACCTCGGCCGATGTTGGCTCGAGATTCGCGTACCGCATTATCGCCGCCAAATCGCCGACCAGGTAGCGCTTCCTCACTGTGTCCAGCGTCGGGAAGTACTCGAACGAGTCTATGATGCGAATCGGGACGCGATGCCCCGCAATCGACACCGTGAACTCTTCCCCTACGCTGTGCCCCGTCTCCGACAGGAACGACTTGCTCGCCAGCACCGGCAGCGGACTCGCGGGCGGCCCGTGATAAATCCCGCGCCCCGTAAGCGGCGGTCCCTCCGACCAGATGAACTGCGCCGCATCGTGATCGGACGGGTTGTCGGCGCTCGTGCTTATCGACTGCAGATTGTCGGTTATAGACTCCCGCGCCCCCCGCAGCACCGTCCATTCGGATACTGAGTCGAAGTCTTCGAGGACGATCATCTCGTTGGTGCCGTTCCTCACCCAGATCCTGTCGATTGAGACATTGCCCGCGCGCAGCCTCCCGCGAGCGTTCGTGTCATGGACCGCAAGCGACACCATCGTCAGCGGTGGCTTAGGCTGGAGCGGCCTGAACCGCCTGAAAGTGCTGCCGCGCTCGAGTCCTCGCTCCAGTGTCAGCCATTCACCGCCGCCGCCCAGCCGTCCCATCACGTATGTGAAATACCTGTCGTTCGCGTCCTTTATGCGTATGGATACCGCGAGGCTCTCCCTCGGCCTGTCCGGCTTTACGAGCATGCCTATGCCGCGCGCATCCTCCGGCAGGTCGATGCCGATCGGCGGGTCGTCGTGCCCGAGTTGCGTGATCATATGCTCCACCGGACTGTCCGCGAAGTCCCCGCGGAACCACCCGATGCGGCTCATCGTCTCCCCGTCCACGCCGACCATCGTGTAGCTCTCGCCGAGCAGCTTCGACAGGTCGGACCCGAAGGCTTTAACCAGGGGCGACGCCACATCCACGATCGGTATCGCCTCGTAGGCATCTACAATCGAAATGCTCTGACCGCGGTTGTTGACCGTCAGCCCCTCCACTCGTATGTCCGAGCCGGTTGCATAGTGCGCCTGCTCCTCGAAGCTGCGCTCCAGCGTGCCGCCGAAGCTGGCCGCGAATATGCCCAGTCCCGCCATGAGAATTAGCAGCAGCGACATGCGCGCGTAGTGCGTGGGATTCCGCGCCATTTGCCACATACCCATCGAGAAGCCAACCGGCGCCCTCCGCGCAAACGCGCTGAACGCCAGGAATATCAGGCCCAGAGGCAACGGTACGAACAGGCTCGCTCCTGCCGACACTCCCACGACAAGCATGCCGCCTACAATCCCCGGCGTTACGCTCGTCCCGCCGCTGCTGTACGCAAGGAACTCCAGTATCGGCACGCTGAAAGGACTCAGCATCAGCCCGCTCACCACCACCAGCTGCGCCACAAGGCCCGCAGCGCGCAGCCTCCCGTCGGATACCCGCTCCGTAACCCCATACAGCGCTGCCATCACCGCGATAATCCCCAGCGACACCCCGCGCGCCGCCCAGTCCGCCCCGCCGCCGTTGCCGAAAACTATCGACGCCGCCTGAACGGCCGCCGCTACGCCCACGATCAGGTGCATCAGGTTCGGCGATTCGCCGCTGATGTACCGTATCGACAGCGGGAACAGACGCAGCAGCGCCACCGCAAACGCCACGAGTATCAGCGCGGGCACGGCAAGCAACGCCTGGTTGACCGCCACGCCACCGAACAGCCCGGTCGCCACCACTGATCCCTGGTCGTGCAGCTGCCTGAACAGGAAGATGCTCACGACCAGCAGCATCACATCGAGGTAGTACCTCTGATAGAATGGCGGCCCCGTCGGTCTGGCGGACTGCTGTCTGTGCCGCGTTACGCCGATCCGTGACGCGCGCACCGCGGGTATCAGCAGCGCGCCGAAGCTGAATAGCCCGCCAAGCCCGCTCATCACATAAGCGCCCCTCGTAACGAACACATTCAGCCGCTCGCCGTCGCTCAGCCCCGCAAAAGCGGGCGTGTAGCCCATGAGGCTTATTATTGTGGCGGCAAGCAGCGGCGCCACCAGGATAGCGATCAGCGATATCGTCGCCCCCTCCAGCACGAACACCGCCAGTATCTGCCCCGAACTCGCTCCCCGGCTGCGAAGCAGTGCCAGCTCCCCGCGCTGCTGCTCGACGAGCAGCGAGGACAATGTAACCACGTAGTAAAGTATGACGACCGCAATCAGCACCATCACCACGAACATCGGGATCTTGCTGAAGAACAGGCGCCGGTCGTACTCCGCAAGGGTCGAATCGAGCGAAGTAATCTGCCGGTAGCCGAAGAGGTGGGTGCCGAGCTGCGTCCGCATCCCTCGTATATGCAGGAAGGTTATGGTCGTATTGCCCGCGTTGAGACGCTCGCGGTCGGTATCCAGATGCCAGGCGTAGGAAGCGTCGAGGTCCGTGAAGTTCGCCCCGAGGATGTTGAAAAACATCTGCTCGGAGATGTACATCGGCAGCGTGCGGAACGAGCCGGATGTAACCGATTTGAACAGCGTATCGTCCTGGTGCCAGTATTCGGAATCGGGATCGTTGCGCTCGAACAGGCCTGTGATGACAACGCTGGTGTAGGGCAGGCGGTCGCGCCAGTACGGCACCGCGGAAACCCTGTCGCCCACTCCCACATCGAAGAGCGCGGCAGCCTCCGCTGGCACGATCACCTCGAACTCCAGTGGCGCGCTCGATGTCTGCAGCGGCTGCTCACTCGGATACCTGCCGCCGGGCAGCAGCGTGATGTTGTCCTGCAGGCGTGGATTGAATGTGAAGAACGCGCGCGCGTCGTCCTGCCCCGCATTGACCTCGTCCCCGGGCGCCGAGAGGTAGAATGTCGCGGACTTTGCGCTCCGCTGCACATCCTGGAACAGCCACCCCAGCCGCGCCTCGAACTGGGTGCGCGTTACATTGCTTACCTTCTCGTACTCCTCGACGGTCGTCGGGCCGCGCTCGGCTTTCACCAGTATGTCGAGGTCGAGAGGCTCCACCTTGTTCAGGGAGTTCTTCAGCGCCAGCTCGCGCAGCGCGTCGAAGTATATGACGGTGCCCGCCATCACTGTCGATGACAGCAGCACGCCTATGACCACGGTGGAGAGCAGCCGCCAGTGCGACAGGCTGCGCTTGGCCACTAGCGGCCACGCTGCGACTATTGCCGATGCTATCTGGCGCATATAAGCCCGTCAGTCCTTAAGTCCCTGCTCTCATGAAAGAATAGGTTCAAATCAGTCCCTTCCCCCCCATTGGGGGAAGATTAGGAAGGGGGTTCAATCCTCCCCATCCCGTGTATCTTGTTAGCCCCCGCCCACATCACTCCATTCTGGAAATAGCGTGAAAGTCAAGGTGACGCATCCCCTGCGTAAGGCGATACACGGCAAGAGCGAATATCCCAATCAGAATGGCATATATCGGAATCAGGAAACGGAAGTCCGTCTCCATGATGAACGGCGGTATGACCTGCCGTCCATTCTCCGTAACCGCCACCGATGATACCATGAGGTCGCTCATCAACCAGCCCGCGCCGCTTCCCAGCCCGATCCCCACCGCGACGATGATGAAGTGCTCCAGTATCAGCAGCCCCGCCATCTGCCGCGTGGAAAGCCCGACCGACTGCAGGAAGCCCATCTCGTTCCGGCTGCGATTCGCGAACGCCAGCAGGTATGTGACATACCCCAGACCCGCCGTGAATATGATAATCGCCATCGACAGCAGCACCATCGCCTGCCACCCCGCCGTAATCAGCGGATCGAGCCGTATCTGTTCGAGTTGCTGCTCGCGGTCGTGTACCAGGTCCCTCCCGACCATCCTCGATACAATCGCATTCACCGAGTCTCCCGCCCCCGACGCTTTCTCGATGAACATCTCGTTGGGCGTTGCCACCAGGGAAGGGCTCAGGATATTGATGTGACGGATCAGCGTCTCCAGGTCCGCAATCAGGAAGCCGGCGCCTCGCGGGTCAAGGGTAGGGAAGAAGTCCACCGAGTCGCGCACATGTATCGGCACGAACCGCCCCTTCAACTCCACGATGAACGCGTCCCCGATCCGCGCGCCCGACGTTCGCAGGAAACTACTGCTCGCGACGACCGGAACCGGCCCTCCGCTCGGACTCCTGTATATCCCCCGCAGCCCGTTGTCCGTATCCTTGCCGAAAGTGAACAGCCCCGACAGCTCGCCCCGGCTTGCGTCGGAGTTCGTGAATTCCAGCGAGTCCGACGACAGCGTAGAGGTCGCCAGCGGCAGCCAGGACGATCGTGGATCCTCGAAGTCCTCAATGTATTCGACAGTGCCGTCCCTCTTGATGGCGTGCAGGTCGTCGATCAAAATCGACCCCGCGGTTCCGGCGGGCCCGAAGACCGGCTCGTAAATCTGCACAGAGGCAATCTGAATCGGGTGCTTCAACCTCGGCGGGATTTCCAGCCTGCGCAAGTACCACTCCGGCGGCCCCATATTGCCGAGCGACAGCGTATCGAGTACGCCGTCTGCGTCCTGCAGCACCACCCACATGTACATATTCGGGTAATTCTCCTCCGGATTCACCCAGAGGCCGACTCCTACTGCGTCTTCCGGCAGCGAAATCGGCTCATTCACGCTCAGGGGCTTGAGCGCTCCCATGACTTCCGGCAGCGAGCTTCGCGAGAAGTCGTCCCGGTACCAGGAATAGTAGTGGAAGTCATCCGCTTCCACCCCCAGCATGCGGAAACTGTTTCCGGTATAGTTTGCGCCCAGTGTGCCGCTGTCCCGGAACGCCATCGTAACCGAGGTCACGCCTGGTATTGTCTGGTATCGGGCCTTCAGCCCCTCCACGCTGCGCGAAATGTAACCCGGTATGTTCGACACCCGCAGGTCGCTCGCCACATCGTACTTCACCCGCTCCTGGTAGCTCCTGTTCAGCGTGCCCCCAACCGTTGTCGCGAGCACCGCAAGCCCCGTCACCATCACGAGAAGCAGCACGAGCCAGCTGTATTGCAGAGGGTTGCGCGCCATGTGCCAAAGGCTCAGCGACACCCACACCGGCGCTCTCTGCGACAGCCGGACCAGGCCGAAGTACACCAGTTGCAGCGGCACGATTGCGCCAAACCCCAGCGTGGGCAGATATGCGGTAGTCCCTTCCGTAGGCCGGTAGAAGTAGATCAGCGCTGCGATCAGTATGACCTGCGCAACTACGCCGTACAGCGTGGAGCGCTTCCGCTCTGCTCGCTGCGTCACCCAGTACGCCGCCGCCGCGCCCACGGCAATCGCAATCGGCAGCGCCGCGCTTGCGATGTCTGCGCGGCGCATTGCATCCAGCGTCAGCGTAAGCGCGAGCGCAGCCGTCACAACCCACACATAGAGGTGTATCAGGCTCGGCGACTCCCCGCTTATGAACCGCACGAACATCGGAAAGAAACGCATGAACACCAGCGCCACAAGCGTCAGCAGCAGCACGGGCGCGAACAGCAGCGCCTCGTTTATCTCCACTCCGCTGAACAGCCCGCCCGAAACGAGCCGCCCTCTGGCGTTTAGCTCCCAGAAGACCAGCCCCCCAATCACCAGCACCATCACATCGAGATAATACCTCTGGAAGAACGGCACCTCCGGCGGTCGCGATGACCGCAGCTTATGTATGATCAGCCCCGTCCGCGCCCCGATGACGCTCGGGATGACATATATGGCAAGGCTGAGCGCTCCCACCGCGGCGGCAATCAGGAACGGCGTCCAACGCCAGTTGACCGGCAGCAGTTCGCCGGTCGAAATGTCGGCGAAGTACGGCAGCTTGCCCGATATCGCTATGCTTCCCATCGCGAGCAGCGGCGCTATCACCACCGCCACCGCCGTGATCGCCAGCCCTTCTATGGCGTACAGCCGGACCAGCTGCGCCATGCTCACCCCCCGGCTTCGCAGCAAAGCGACATCGTCCTCCCGGCTCTGCACCAGGTACGACACCATCATCGCCATGTAGTACAGCACCGTGATTACCATTATCGTGAGCAGAAGCAGCAGCGGAATGCTCGTGAAGAAGCTCCGCCTTTCGAAGCGGTCCAGCAGCGCATTGATCCCCGTGAACACCGCGCTGCCCTGCATCTGGATGGCCATGCCGTTCTCGAGGTTGTCGAGGCGCTGCCGCAGTTCCTCCGGCCAGATCCTCTTCAGCGGCTCCTTATCGACGAAGATGAACCAGGACGACGAAACCAGGCTGCCCGGGTAAGCCTTCCCCATGCTGTCCAACAGAGCCTGCCTAGTGACGAACAGTGCGATGGGGGGCTCTTCAGGGTCAACTTCGATCCCCACATCCGGGATCTCCTCCAGCGGTGCGGGCTCCATGAACACATTGGCATTCTGCTGCCAGTAATCCTCGGTCTGATCGCTGGGCTCGATAATGCCCACAATCTCCGCCGTTATGTACTTGCTGCTGCCGAGGGACGGCCGCATCTCAAGCCGGTCGCCCACCTTCAGGCTGAATACATTGGAGGGAGTTCTCCCCAATAGCACTTCCACGTGGTACTCGTCGCCGGTCTGCGTAACCGTGTCGGAGTACGCCTGTCCCGAAGTAAATTCGACATGATTCTCCACATTGGACAGGTACTGCAGGTAACCCCGTGATACGAGGTCCACATCCGCGTTCTCCAGCGGTCGCCTGGGCGTGCCCACCAGCATCGTAGTGGCCTTGAGGAACCGCTCCCGGTTCACATAGAAGTCGGATATGTTCTCTTCGATCAGCCTGTCTATTTCGCCGTCCGTCTTGTTCAGGCTGCTTTCGTTGAGCGGCACATTGGGTGCATAGGCGAAGATGTTGAGGAAGAGAATGGAAGCGCGGTCAATCGAGGTGTTCAGCGTCAGCCGCGACAGCGAGTTCAGGTACACGGGAGCCCCCGCAACCAGCGTGGACGCTATCAGAATACCTGCGAATATGCTGAGAAGCAGCTTCCAGTCGGAGGAAAGGCGCTTGAAGATGAAGCCGAAGGTCGAAAATGAACGCATTTACAATCAAACTGTCCCTTCCCCCTCGTTGGGGGAAGGCTAGGGTGGGGGTGAAATGAACAATGCCACCACTATTTCAAGGGCAGGCAAATGCTGAAGCCCTCAACTCGTTATGATAGCCGAAGCACCTTTGACATCCGCAACGCCATACTAGCACATTATTGTACAGCGAGTGTGAAGTCGGAAATGATGGCTGTACGCGGTCCGATTACCACTCCAACGCCTGCTTGAGGTCCGCCAGCAGGTCGTCAACATTCTCGATCCCCACCGACACCCGCAGCAGGTTGTCCGGCGTTCTCGTATCCGGTCCCTCCACCGAGGCTCGGTGCTCTATCAGGCTCTCTGTTCCCCCCAGGCTCGTTGCTCGTGTAAACAGCCTCAGCCTGGCGGCAACCTCCATCGCCTCCCGCCTGCCTCCGACGACCTGTAGCGACAGCATCCCCCCGAATCCCGACATCTGCCCTTCCGCAATAGACCGCTCTTCGGGAGTCGCCAGCCCCGGCCCGGTCAACCCCGGCCCGATCAGCCCGGGATAATGTACGGCTTCCACCCTCGGATGCTCACTAAGAAACGCCGCGACCGCCCCCGCATTCTCGCAGTGCGCGCGCATCCGCAAATGGAGCGTGCGTATCCCCCGCAGCGCCAGCCAGCAATCGAACGCCGACGGCACCGCACCGTATGTTCCCTGCACCTGCCGCACCCCGTCGAACAGCGCATCCTCCCGCGCCCCAATGACAGCCCCGCCCATCACGTCGCTGTGCCCGGAAATGTACTTCGTCGTCGAGTGCACCACCGCATCCGCGCCCAGCTCTATCGGCCGCTGCAGCATCGGCGTCGCCCATGTGTTGTCGCACACGCACATTGCCCCCGCATCGTGCGCAATCTCCGCCGTCCGTTTGATGTCCGTAACCTTCAGCATCGGGTTGGACGGCGTCTCCACCCACACAAGCCGCGTGTTGGACTGCATCGCCTTCCGCACCTGCTCCGGGTCCGTCACATCGGTAAAGGTAACCTGCAGCCCCCACCGCTCGAACACATCACGAAGTATCGCCCGCGTGCCGTGATAGCAGTCGTTCGGCGCCACCACATGGTCGCCGCTTGCCAGTGCCTGGAACACAGCCGCGCTCGCCGCCGACCCCGACGAAAAAGCGGCGCACGCAGAGCCGCCCTCCAGTGTAGCCAGGACATCTTCAAGTTGCCGCCGGTTCGGGTTCCCGGTCCGCGAGTAAATGTACCCGCCCGGGTACTCGCCATCAGCCTCCCGCTCAAACGTGGTGGATGGCTGAATCGGCGCAAGTATCGCCCCCGACTCCGGGTCCACATGATGACTCGCCCGCGCAGCGGTAGTCTCGTTGTTCATAGACGAGAGAACCTCAAACGGCCGAACGAAACTCTACGGGCAGCATCTTCGTGAGGTCCAGATGCTTGGAGGCGTCCAGAATCTCTATCCCCACTATCCGCTCGTCCTCGTCGATATCAAGCACAATGTCGTCGGTTACTCGTCGGTTAATCACCGATTGCTGCGCGTCGTCTATCTGAATATAACCGAGGTCCGTCGCCGCATTGTAGATTATCTGCACATCAACCCTCCCATTTCCCGTAAAACGCATAGACAGTTACGGTAACAAGCACATCGTCCTCCACCGCGTATATCACCTCTACGCGCTTCTGCTCATAGGGTTTGCCATTCCACTCTTGCCCATAATCATACACTTTGGCTTTGCCCACGCGCCCGCGCCTGGCAAAAAAGGAAAGTCCTGTGCGAATGGTATCTTCTATCTCCCATTCACTGACTCCACGCATTCGGGCGCGTTCCAATGTGTGTGGCTCGGTTCGGATTTCCATTAGAGTAAGAGCGTGAAGCAGTCAAAGTGGTGGCTCGCCCGCGCAGCGGCAGTCTCGATCTTCACAAGGACAATTCGAGAAGTTCCTTCCCCCTTGATGGGGGAAGGCTAGGATGGGGGTGAAAATGCCGGCCCGATGTCGTCAAAATCGCCCTCCTGCGCCTTTCCTCTGACCTACTGAGCCAGAAAATCATACAGCGGCACGACCCCCGTCGGTCGGGACCCGTCCGTAAGAATATCGTTGATCCGTTGTGCCGCGATGGAACTCAGCAGCGTATCTCCGCACACACCGCACACCTCCGCCGGCACATTGTCAATCACCACTATCCGCTCATTGTGCCGCGCCGTATGCACGATAAACTGCTCTTCGTACTTGCCCTCACACCCCTGTATCGTGCAGTCCATTTTCGCCTTCCTCATTACGTCAGCGTCATCCATTTCAGGTACACGAGCCTCGTAAGCAGGAACGTCTAGCTGCTGTATTGAACAATCTCCAGTTCCGCAGCGGCATTCACATCTTTGATAATGTCTTCCACCCGCTCCATTACTGGGTCGTCAATCAGGTATTGTCCGCAGTTAGCGCACTTATCTACCGGCATCTTCTTGATGATGACGATGGTTTCGTCAGACACCTTGAACGGCATGTCAGTGACGGCAGCGCCCATAATGTAGCCGCACACTGTGCATTTCATGCCTCTCCCCTCCTTGTCTTCATTTCGCTTTCCCATTCTACAAGGTTTGGAGAATATGCCGTAACTACACGAACGTTGTCGCCTTCGACATCTACTGCAAATAGCGTATGGATGATGAGACTGCCGGACCTAGCATATACAAGGTAACTCGGAAGATACTTGTCATCTGGGTACTCTTCTATTACCTCATACGAGTGCACCGAACCGATAATCGCCTGCCTGCGATGGTCCTGTCGCGCATTTGCAGATCCGCATGGAGCGTCCACCGCAATTTGCGTTGGTTAACACAGCGTTAAATGAATTCCAGTGGGCTGCCTGGAAGCACTCAATTAGCCCTTACAACCCAATCCCATCCGCCACCGTCTCCAGGTGAAAGTCCGTATCCCCGAACGCAAGCTCAGCAGCCTTCGCCCGCCGCGAGTACAACTGCATGTTGTGCTCCTTCGTGAACCCGATCGCCCCATGGCACTGGTGCCCAAGCGCGCATATCCGTCTGTAAGCGTCGCTCACCCACGCCTTCGCCATCGCAACTTCCTGCGAAGCGGCATCGCCCTCCGACAGCCTCCACGCCGCCTGGTAAGTGATGTATCGCGAGCCCTCCACATCGGTCGCCATGTTCGCGCAGTGGTGCTGGATCGCCTGGAACGAGCCGATCGGCCTGCCGAACTGCGTCCGCTGCTTGGCATACTCCACAGTCATATCGAGCACCTGCTCAGCGCCGCCGACCATCTCCGCGCACTTGCCGATCGCGCCCCAGGCAAGCACCTTCTCGATCGTGTTCCATCCGCCGTTGACATCACCCAGCACTGCGGACGCCGGTACGCTGGCATTCTCGAATGCCAGTTCCGACTGCCTGTCCGACGCGATAGTCTTCAGCAGCGTATGGCTCACACCGTCGGTTCCCCTCGGCACCAGGAACAGCGTCACATCCTTCTCGCCGTCACCGGTCCGCGCCGCCACCACGTATGTGTCCGACACATGCGCGTTCGGCACGAACAGCTTCACGCCGTTCAGCACCCAGCCGTCGCCGCTCTGGGTGGCGGTCATCTCCACGCCCTCGGCATCCCACCGCGCGCTCGGCTCCGTCAGCGCCAGCGTAACGATGAGCTGACCCTCGCTGATCTGCGGCAGCAGCTCCAGCTTCTGCTCCTCGGACCCTGCATCCATGATCGCCATTCCGCCCATCACCACCGTCGAAAAGAACGGACCCGGCAGCAACGCGCGTCCCGTCTCCTCCAGCAGCACCGACAGGTCCAGGTAGCTCAGACCCACTCCGCCGTACTCCTCCGGGAAGATCAGCCCCAGCCAGCCCTGCTCCGCCACCTTCTGCCACATCTCCGGCGTGTAGCCGCGCTCATCCTCTTCCATCTCGCGCACATAAGTATCCGGGCACTCCGCCTGCAGGAACTCGCGCGCGCTGTTCCTGAGCATCTGCTGCGTCTCGTTCAGTCCAAGGTCCATTTCTCGCTTCTCCTAATTTGCGTCTCTTGATTTGACCAATTGATTAAGTTCTGGTTCTGAGTATCCGAACTCCAGTATTCAGGAACTTAGGGTCAGGCATTCCACTTGCTCCGAGCCCTCCATCAGGACTTCGGTACTGATGCATGACGGCAACCAGCCCTCTGGCATCATAGTAGTGAACAATTTGGCTTCGAGTACAATACACTTGACTCACATCCCGCGCTTTCCTCCTGCTCAAATGGTTATCACCCTCTATCTGCACTCTGAATTCACCCTGACGCGCCCTTTCCCAGAACTGTCCCGAATTGAACGCGTCCCGTATAATGGACGGTGGAACAACCTCTATCTGAGAGTGTCCGAAAGGATGAAATGTCATAATGGCTGAATTCACTCTTCGCGAACAGGCTGATCGCTATCTTGTTGAGGAACTGACCCTTGAGCAATTGAACGACTGCATGTCCGATAGCATCGTTTACGAAATGCGCCACGGAGAACGCGATGTCAAAGAGTCCGGTCTCGCTGCCGAGATTCTGCGCCTATTCTGCGATGGCAATCTCGTGAAAGAGATACACGGACATTTCGACGAGGAAGAATTTCGCACTTCGCTAGCCGCATACCTATACCTCGATGACCTTGCTACTGCGCGGAAACAAAGCGCGTCCGCTAAAGCCTCCTGACCAACTGACAGACTAACATCTACCTCGGCAGCCCCAGCCCCCGCGTCGCTATCACATTACGGTTGATCTCCGACGTCCCCGCCGCGACCGTTCCGCCGTGCGAGCGCATCCAGCCATTCTCGATCCGACCCCGCAGCGGCGCCCACTTCGACTCCGGGTCAAGCTGACCGTACAGCCCCATCACCTGCATGCCCAGGCTGTACAGCCGTATCATCATCTCCGTCCCGTAAGCCTTCGTGATCGACGCCTCCTTGTTCGGAATCATCTCCTGGCTCTGCATCCACGCCACGTTGTAGCACATCAGCCGGCACGACTCGATCTGCACCGCCATCTCGGAGATCCGCTGCCTGACGGTCACATCCTCTGCGAGCGTCCTGCCGTTGCGCCGGTTCTCCTTGCAGAATTCCACGATGTCCTCAAGCAGCCGCTTCGCTCTCGCCGGGCGGTCAACGCCCGACCGTTCGAAGTCCAGCAACGCCGCGCCCACATACCAGCCGCGGTTCTGTTCGCCGACGAGGTTCTTCTTCGGCACGCGCACATCCTCGAATGTCACCAGCGCGCGATGTGCGTCCCACATCATCGGTATCTTCTCGACCGTAACGCCCGGCTGCTGCATCTCCGTCAGCAAGAAGCTGATGCCCCTGTGCTTCGGCGCATCCGGCTCCGTTCGCGCCAGCATGAACATCCAGTCCGAGCCTGAATGCGCCCCGTTCCATATCTTCGACCCGTTGATCACGAAGTCGTCGCCGTCCTCGACCGCCCGCGTCTGAAGCGAAGCAAGGTCCGAACCGCTGTCCGGCTCAGAGTACCCCTGCGACCAGTCGATGTCCGCCTGTGCGATGCGCGGCAGGAAATACTGCTTCTGCTCCTCCGTGCCGTAGAGCATCAGTATCGGCCCCACCATCCGCACGCCGGAATCACCCGCAGGCACGCCCCTGTACGCCATCTCCTCATTGAAGATCATCTGGCGCATGTGCGGCGCCGCCTGTCCGCCGTACTCCTCCGGCCACGCCATCGTCAGCCACCCGTTCCCCGCGAGCTTCCTCTTGAACTCACGCACCAACCCCGCATCCTCCGGCTCTTCGGCATCCACCGAGCGCTCCCGCCAGTCCCACGGCAACTCGCTCTCCACAAATTCGCCTACTTCCTGGCGAAAAGCATCGTCATCAGAGCTAAATCGAAAATCCATATCTGCACCTCATCTTTGGAGCAACCCTTTGTGTTTGCCCCCGACGCGCTACCTGACTGCTGACACCTGATACCTGAAGGCTGACGCTACCTCGGCAGCCCAAGTCCGCGAGTCGCGATGATGTTGCGCTGAATCTCCGATGTTCCCGCCGCGATCGTCGCTGACACGCTCGTCATGTAGCTCTGCTCGATTCGTCCCTGCAGCGGAGCATACTTCGACTCCGGCTCCAGCTGACCGTACAGCCCAAGGATCTCCATGCCCGCGCTGGCTACGGCCTGCTGCAGTTCCGTACCGAAGCTCTTACCCATGGACGATTCCTTGTTCGGAACCAGTCCCGCGCTCTGCATCCACGCGATCTGGTACGAAATGAGTTTGCTGATCTCCGTCTTCACCATCAGGTCAGCTAGCTTCCGGCTGATCTTCGGGTCGTCGATCAGGCGCCGGCCGTTTCGTGAATTGTCCTTGCAGAACTGGATAAGCTCTTCCAGCATACGCTTCATGCCCGCCGAGTACTCCACGCCGGAGCGCTCGAAGTCCAGCAGCGTCGCGCCCACATACCACCCTCGGTTCAACTCGCCCACTAGGTTGCGCTTCGGAACGCGCACATTGTCGAAGATGACCATGTTGAAGTTGTGGTTGTTCGCCATGTTGATGATCGGTCGAACCTCCACCCCCGGCTGCCGCATATCCGCCAGCAGGAAGCTGATGCCCCTGTGCTTGGGCGCATCCGGGTCGGTCCGCGTCAGCACCATCACATGGTCCGCGTGGTGCGCGTTGGAAGTCCATATCTTCGTGCCGTTGATCACGAAGTCGTCGCCGTCCTCCACCGCACGTGTCTGCAGCGAAGCGAGGTCCGACCCCGACTCCGGCTCCGAGTACCCCTGGCACCACTGCACCTCGCCGCGCGCGATAGGTGGCAGGTACTCGCGCTTCTGCTCCTCCGTGCCGTGAATCATCAGCGTCGGAGCAAGCATCTTCGTCCCGAACTGGTCCCGGCCCGGCGCGCGCTGGTACGCCATCTCCTCCGCGAAGATGAGCTGCATCATGTGAGATGCGCCGCTTCCGCCGTACTCCTCCGGCCATGCCATCGTCAGCCAGCCCTTGTCCGCCAGCTTCTTCCGCATCTCCAGCTCGAAATCCCAGTCTTCGCCTTCTTCGTCACCACCGCCGGTCCAGCCTTCGGGAAGTTCCTTCGTCAGAAACTCTCGCAACTCAGCGCGAAAATTCTCTTCCTCAGCCGTGAACTTGAACTCCATTGCACTGCCTCCGGTACATTCAAATAATGTCCCCTCCCCCTCGATGGGAGAAGGTGCCCCCATTCTGCCCCCTCTACCTCTATGGGCGAGGATGCCCCCATTCTGCCCCCTCCCCCTCGATGGGTGAGGGTTCCCCCCATTCTGCCCCCTCTACCTCTATGGGCGAGGGTGCCCCCATTCTGTCCCCTCTACCTCGATGGGCGAGGGTGCCCCCGTTCTGTCCCCTCCCCCTGATGGGGGAGGGTTAGGGTGGGGGCAATAAACCCCCTCCGCCCCCTACATCCGGTCTCGCCCCGCAGCTTACACGCTGCCGACCGAAAGGCAGGTCACGGTGCGGACTATCCCGTTTATCGTGTGAATCTGGCTGGTAACCATGTCCCCGACCGAATTCAGGTCCGGCGCCGCCACCACGGCAATAATGTCGTATGGCCCCGTAACCGCATCAACCGTCTCTATGCCGTCCAGCGACCTGAGCGTGTTCGCCACTTCCCGCGACTTGCCCACCGAAGTCTCAATCAGAATATACGCCTTTGTTGACAATTCCTGCTCCTCTCAAACGAACGCGTTGGCTGTTTCCCCTCAGTGCTTACGATATGCACTTCAAGAACCATGCAGACGCCACTTTCCAAGTAAATTGGTTCTAAATCACCATGCATTTTATAGTTGTGCAAGAAATGGTGTCAATTTTGACGCGAAGCACACAGTTTATATCTGCATTTAGATTCGCACCACCGCTCCTGCAGACAGAAGCTTACACTCTCGATAAAAGAAAAGACCCCACCGCACAAGGTGGAGTCTTTGTCATTACGGACTCAGGCGGTCTATGTCCGCTTCATTATGAACGAAGCCAGTGTATAAGTCTCCGTTCGCCAGGATTCTGTTTGCAACATACAGACTTTCGTCCGTGAACAGTATCATATCCGATGCGTGGCGGCGCTTGTACTCGCCATCCACTTCAGGGTCGAACAGAGGAGAGAACAAAATGATCTACGCAGACATGCCATATTCGTTCACCGACTGCCTGGTATTGTCGGACAAACGTAATCTAGGGACATGTCCGCTAGTCAAGACGCAGTCTCTGGTTAATCTCTTCGACTGTTATTTCGACATATTCTCCGCGTTCTATCTGATCGAATCCCTCTTTTATTCTAGCCTGCACGGCAGGGGACTCAAACTTCTTGAACGCCGCATCCAGCTTCTCTTTGGAAACGTACTTGCCATTCCAGACAGGCATCGTTCTCATCTCCTCGCGCTTGGTGTTTCAACATTTTGAAATTCTTGTATTTGTCCCTTCCCCCTTGATGGGGGAAGGTTAGGATGGGGGTGAAAGCACGTCTCCAACCCTGTAAATCGCACTAATGCAATTTTCAGAAGAGTTTGTAAATTTAAGCCGCGCCAACGAACCCATAGTAACATATAAGAAGACAGCATCGGCCGCGACATCCACGCCCCAATCATGCCCACCACTCCTGCGTCAGAAGACCCCGCCATCCACGGCGGGCCCCTTAAATTCGCGACAATAGGTACCGAACGCAGGAAGAATCAGAACCCGTCCCAACCCGGCAGCGCAGCCGACTGCCTGATCCACTCCGCCATCTGCTCCTCGTCCAGCTTCCCCTCTCTGACATTTATCCACCGCGCGTCCGGGTCCTTCCCCGCTTCCGGCGGCAGTGGATCGAGCGAGCTGCCATTCATAAACGTAACCTTCACATACTTCGCGAAGCAATGCGTGCTCAGGAACCACCCCATGCCCTCCACACCGTACCACGGCGAGTTCCACCTGACCGCCTTCTGCACACCCGGCACATTCCGCTCTATCATCGCATCCAGCTGTCGCCCCAGTTCGTACTTCCACTCCGGCATGGCCGCGATATAAGCCTGCACGGGCGCATCCCCGTCCCCCTTCGCGATCTGCGGATTCCCGCCCGACAGCAGCAGCACCGGATTCCCATGCACATCCGTTGCCGGCGTCCCGTAAGACCTCTTCGTTGTCATTGTAATACCCCCAGTTCCGCGCCCTCCGCGACGCAAACGGCCTCCGCTCCGAAATGTCGGTACATGCTAGTAAGTCCCGCCACACCGTCGCAAGGCAAGTTCGGGCGTCTCCCCCATCCCAATCCTCCCCATCCTGTCCATCAATGTCAGTTCATCCCTGTCCTGACCTTGTCAAAGCACGCCCCATACTGACGAACTAACCCACTGACAGACTGACAGACTACCCCCCTACCTCAACGGCCTGAAGAACGACCGCAAGTCCTCCACCAGCGCCTCCGGCTTCTCCAGCGCCGCGAAGTGCCCGCCGTCCGGCATCTCCGTCCACTGCTGCAGGTTGAACACCCGCTCCGCATACTCACGCGGCGGATACCCGATATCCTTCGGGAACCGCGCCACGGCAGACGGCGGCGTGATCTTCTGCCCCTTCTCCAGCATCAGCGGCGCCCGCTGCGACTCGTAGTAGATCCGCACCGACGAGCTTATCGTCTGCGTAACCCAGTAGATCGTGATATTCGTCAGCAGTTCGTCCTTCGTATAGACGCTCTCCACATCCCCGTTGCAGTCCGACCACGCCCTGAACTTCTCCACGATCCACGCGGCAAGCCCCACCGGCGAGTCCATCAACCCATACGACAGCGTCTGCGGCTTCGTCCCCTGTATATGCCCATACGCCCCCTCATCCTCGCGCCACTGCGCCCGTGCCCGCAGGAACTCCTCCTCGGCCTCCGTCAGCGGCGGCGTGTCATCGTCCAGGTGCGGCGTTGCAGACACGGCAGTCACATGTATCCCGATCATCCTGTCCGCATGCGAATGTCCCAGCCGCGCCGTAACGCCAGCGCCCCAGTCCCCGCCGTGCGCCCCGAACTTGTCGTACCCAAGCACATCCATCAGGCTCACCCAGAAGTCCCCCACCCGCGACACGCTCCACCCGCGCTCCGTCGTCCTGTCCGAAAACCCGTAGCTCGGCATCGACGGCGCAATCACATCGAAAGCATCCGCAGGATCGCCGCCGTGCGCCCCCGGATCAGACAGCAGCGGAATGATCTTGTGCATCTCGAAAAACGTGCTCGGCCACCCGTGCGTGATCACCAGCGGAATCGGATTCGGCCCCTTGCCTCGCTCATGGATGTAGTGGATGCTCATACCCTCAACATCCGCCTTGAACTGCGAGAACCCGTTCAGCATCGCCTCCTGCTTCCGCCAGTCGAACTCGTTCAGCCAGTAGTCCGCCAGCTCCCGAACATAAGCCATGTTCGACCCATAGTCCCAGTCGCTGTTCGGTATCTCGTCCGGCCACCGCGTATCCGCAATGCGCCGCCGCATATCCTCAAGAACCTCATCCGAAATATCAATCGTAAACGGCCGTATCGCCATGATTCCCCATCTCCCTGAAATACTATTATGACTTGGATATATCTTGCTGATTATTGTATAATTCGCCAGCCCCCGTAGTTTAATTGGATAAAACTTCGCCCTAACTCAGCGCACGATGTGGGTTCGAGTCCCGTCGGGGGTTCTACAACTATACCATCAGCAAGGAATTGACAAGTATGCGAGAAAGTATGGTATCCTAATTCATGAGTTAGGGCGCAGTGAAAAGTCCGGTTGGACTAATCTGGCGCAAGGGGCGTTCTCCGTAATGGGGAGCGCCCTCTCATTTTATGCGGGAAGACAGGTCGAATATACTGTCCATCTATGTTAGTTCCCATCACCCCCCGCTACCCGACGGCTGACGACTGACACCTGACCGCTGACCGCTCCCCGGCTTCACCGGCTTCTTCGCCAGCAAGAACATCGCCCCGCCTATGAAGTTCAGGAACGCCAGCGACAGGAACGCGAAGTCGTAGCTCCCCTGCATGTCATGCAGGATCGCCGGGTATATCGGCGCGCCCAGCAGCATTATGTTCATCGGCACCTGCGACATCCCCATAATCTTCCCGAACGAGCTCCGCCCGAAATACTCCCCCCGTATCGAAGTGCTGATCGGATTGCGCCCCCCGAACCCGATCCCGAACATTATCGCGAACCCGAACACCACCACCAGGCTCGGCACCCCCACCAGCTCCGAAAGCTCCGGCACGAACACCAGCACCACCACCGCCCCCGCCTGTATCGAAGTGAACACGAAGTACGCGAACCGCTTCGATATCATGTCCCCCACGTACCCGCCCACGATCTGGAATATCATCGACATCGCCGTGTAAGTGGACACCACCCAGCCCGCCATCGGCACCGAAACCCCCTGGTCCCACAGCATCGGCGCAAGGTGCGCCATCATCGCTATCAGCACCATCGACGTGAACCCCTGCCCGAACGATATCAGCCAGAATGTCGGCGTCCGCATCGCATCCCGCAGCGTGAAATCCCCATCCGACGGCGGCGTCCTCCTCGCAGTGGCAGGTCGCTCCGTCCGGCTCGTCGTTGCCGGCTCCCTCGGTTCGTCCCCGTCCGGCATCAACCCGTAGTCTTCAGGCTTGTTGCGTATCAGCCGCGTAACCGGAATCACCATCGCCAGCGTAACGACCCCAAGCAGCATCGCCGTCATCGACCACCCGAAGTTGTCCTGCTCCGGGTCAACCGCCCACGCGATCGCCGGTATCAGCACCAGCGCCCCCAGCCGCCCGATCGCGCTCGAATACCCCATCGCCTTCGCCTTGTGCCGCGTGAACCAGTTGTTCAGCATCGTGTTCATCGTCAGCCACCCGCTCAGACCCTGCCCGAGCGCCATCACCATGAACACCAGGTAGAACATCAGCGCAGGCTCGACGACACGCATGAAATCGGGCAGAATCTCGAACGGCAGGTCCCGCACGATGGGAATGTCCTTGGAATCGCGCACCTGGCTCAGCAGCAGGAACCCCACCCCCAGGATACTCAGACCGATCAACACCATCCGCCGCACGCCCAGCCGGTCCACCAGGTAACCCTCGATTGGCCCCAGTATGCCGCCCTCGATCCGCGTGAAGGAGAACGCAAGCGAGAGCTGAGTCCTGTTCCACCCGAACGCCGACTCCAGCGCCACAAACCACAGCCCCATCGCGTGAAAAAGCGGCACGCTCGTAGTCATGTGAACGATGCCGCTGATGGGCACCAGCCACCACCCGTAGAACACGCCGCGCAATCGAGAGCGGGCCTGAGCAGGATTGAACGCCCCAGCTCCGAATGCCAAAGTTCCCCTCCTGCGGTGGCAGCAAGAGGTGCCGCCACAGCCCCGTAATTCTACCACACCCCCTCCTCTCGTTAGGTGATGTCCCCTCTCCCTGGGGAGAGGGCTAGAGCCTGCCCCTGCGAAGGCAGGGGGTGAGGGGAAATGAATGAATCGCGCCCAACCCTGAAACCCACCACCACACCCTTGACAAACCAAACATCCGTGCGTAACATAGATGCCAGGACATGGAACATACATTCGCTTTGTAAGTCGTGTGCCCTCTGTGAATATCACCCTGAAACCTGACCGCTGACACCTGAAAGCTGAAATGTGCATCCAGACAGCCCTGCAAAACAAAATAGCCAAGCTGACTAACGACGGCGACACCATCGCCCGCTTCCTTGCAGACACCGCGCACGGCGCCATACCCGGTGCCAAGTTCCATCACCGCCTCGACGCCGCAAAGACGCTCGCAAGGTATGGCGCCCTGCTGCAGGGCAGTGTTGCACAGCTTCCTTCCCCCTTGATGGGGGAAGAGCCTGCCCCTGGCGAAGGCAGGGGGCAGGATGGGCAGGATGGGGGTGAAAGTCCCGTTCGTCCTGAGCCTGCCGAAGGAGTGAGGGGAGAAGAAGAGCCCGCTTCACCCCCTGTATCAATGTCAGTTCCTTCCCGTCCCACCCTCCGCGACATCGTCGCATACCCGGTCGCCCGCTACATTCGCGAACGCACCGGCGACGGCGAAATCATCCTCGATGCGCTCAGTGACATCATGGAGGGCGGCTCGCACACACGCTTTGACAGCGAATTCAACAGCCCGCCCCTTGTCAAGCCCCACCAGCGTCTCGCGGCCGCCAAGGAACTCATGGTACGCGCAATGGGCGAGTCCCGCCCGCCTCGCGCCGAGTCTTCGCACTTCGATGCGGACGGAGTCTTCGACCAGGACGACCCCGTCAATTCCAGATTCGCAAGGCTCGTCCGCGACAGGACCAATAACGGCGTGGACGCCGCCGAGACCATGATTCGCATCGTGGAAAACTCGGAATACGAAGACGGGTGGCTGCCCGCGCACCGCCTCACAGCCGCCAAAGAGCTGGTTCACCGCGCCTACGACCTCAACTACGACGCCGTTACGTGGGAACATCTCGACGCATACCGCCGTGCCATCGAGGACAAGGACGCTGCCGAGCATGTGGATCTGAGACGGGCACGCCGTCAGGCACGCCTCTCCGAGCTCATCGCGGAATTCGACGAAGCCCGCGCCGCTGACGATGAGGACGCTATGAACGCCGCGGAGAAGAAGTTCGCCGACTATGTGAGGTACGGCGAAGCGGGTAATCCTGACGACCCCATAGACTACGCCGGATACGGCCCCGCCGACCCAGACCCGACCGTCGACTTCTACCGCCCGGGCCTGAACAAGCAGGAGCAGGCGAAATTCGACCGCCAGGTAGCCCGCCACCTCGCCCAGAAGCGGGACAAGGCAACCCCAAACACCGCTGCCGCCTCAATCCGCACCCCCAAACTCACCATCCCCCTTTCCCAAAAATCCCTTCCCCCTTGACGGGTTCACAGGGGTAGGTAAAGTCCCCTCCCCCTCTGGGGGAGGGTTAGGGAGGGGGCCAAAACTCCTTCCCCCTCGATGGGGGAAGGCTGGGATGGGGGTGAAATCGCAAATGCAGGTACAATTATTTCAATACCTACCCCTGTCAGCCCTTGACGGGGAAAGGTTAGAGCCTGTCCTGAGCTTGCCGAAGGAATGGGGGTGAACCCCTTAGCAGATTAGGCCCCCCGAACAAAATATCCCCTCTCCCCGGTTCAAAGGGGTAGATAAATGATTTGAAACAGGTGCGGAATTCGGCTCACCATCGGTGTTTCAAAACAGGCACGCTTACTATTGTCATTCTGAACGCAGCGTAGCGGAGTAAAGAATCTAAACTTCTCGTAACGAGACACGTTTATCTTTAGTCAGCTTGTTCAGATTCCCCACTCCATTCGGAATGACAATATGAAACTTGGGTACGGACTTACAGGGGCAGCTGTAGGGGCGACCGGCCGGTCGCCCCCGCCGAAGAACGCCAAATCGAACACGAAGCCGAACACCCACCCCCGTCTGCCCTTGACGGCTGAAAACTAGCGCCCGTCAAAGGATTGCCAAAAGAGCGTGGGCAACCCCCACACTTGTATGTTGTAATTGCCCCTCAGATGGTCCAATCTGTGGGGTGGGCGA
>CAZWDM010000042.1:0-26527 GCA_964632415.1 uncultured Dehalococcoidia bacterium
GACTTCGAGGCGGGAGCCTTCGATTGACCGGTTGTATATCTCGCCGGCGTTTACGGGCACCATCGAGTCCTGCGCACCCCATATAAGGAGAGTGGGCAGATCATGCGCGCGCCCCAGGAGATGGGGCAATCCTGGATAGTGCATGTAGGGTTTCCAGCTCAGGCGGCATGCCTCTTCGCGTGCGACAAACCATGCCTCCAACTGCTCCGGCGAAGGCTCGTCAGGGCGGACCGTCTTGAACTCCGGAACGGAATCGTTGTTCAGGCACATTTCGTCAAGGTATTCCTGTGCGGTTACAAGGAATATGTCGAAAATCTCACCGACTTCGGGCTTGATGCCTGCCGCGCCGACGAGGACCATCTTGTTGAACTGCTGCGGGCACATCGTCGCCATTTCCGCTGCGAGCCATCCGCCGAGCGAGAAGCCGATGACGTTCACGCCCTGCAGTCCCAGTTCGTCCAGCGCCCGGAGATACCAGCCGGCGAGGTCGCGCATGTTCATAACCCAGTCCATCCTTGGCGACTCACCGAAGCCGGGATGTGAGGGGATGTGGAGTGTGTTGCTTTCGGCAAGCGCTTCGTGCCATCGCAGGGCACCGTGGTGGCCCATCTCATCGTGGAGTACCAGCAGAGGGTCACCGCTGCCGCCCCTGGCGATCTGCAGGCGGCTGCCCGCCACCTCTATTATTTCTTCCGTCCATGTGCTTGTAGCCGTAGTCATTCAGGTCTCCTGTATGTGTTAGCAGGTTCGTTGTATGCGGCTGCTGTCGAATCGCCCTGATTGTCTGTTCATATGCCGTTCTTGTCAAGTTGCGGCGGTTGGTGCGCTCTCACACAGGAAATCGGTGATTACGGGGCTGAAACACATGGTTAACGGCGCTTTGTTGTATGATGTGCGGAGCAGCACTGGCTGCCATCCGGGAATTAAACACGCCGTCGAAATGGCGAACACGAGCATATATGGAGGACAAACTTGGCTAAGATGCGATTCGGCGCATTTCTCGCGCCACATCACCCGATAGGCGAGAATCCCACCCTGCAATTTCAGAGCAATCTGGAGCTGGTGGAACTGATGGACAAACTCGGTTATGACGAGTTCTGGTGCGGGGAGCATCACTCAACGGGCTGGGAGATAATCGCGTCGCCGGAGTTGTTCCTGGCGGCGGCGGCGGAGCGTACTCAGCGGATAATGCTGGGTACAGGAGTCGTATCCCTGCCGTATCATCACCCGTTCATGGTTGCGCAACGGATGGTGCAGCTTGACCATCAGTCGCGCGGCCGGGTGATATTCGGCTCAGGCCCCGGCGCACTGCCGTCGGACGCTCACACGCTTGGCATCGATCCGATGGTGCTGCGGGACAGGCAGGATGAAGCTATGGGAATAATCCGTCGCCTGTTCACCGAAAAAGAGCGCTTCAGCTACGAATCGGAATGGTTCAAGCTGAACGATGCGAAGCTGCAGCTGAGGCCGCTGCAGGAGGATATGGAGTTCGCGGTCGCCTCGATTGTCAGCCCTTCGGGGATGACGCTTGCAGGGAAGCACCGCGCGGGAGTGCTGTCGATCGGTTCGCTTACTCAAGACGGCATCAGGGCGCTGCCGCTGCAGTGGAGTTTCGCCGAGGAGTCCGCGAAGGAGCACGGCAACACGGTTGACCGCAAGAACTGGCGTATCGTGTTGAACTGGCACATCGCCGAAACGCGCAAGGAAGCTCGCGAACAGGCAAAGCACGGGCTTATGAGGCACAACAACGAGTATTCGATTGGCACTCTTGCGGGCGGAGTTGGGACGATCTACAAGACGCCGGACGAGGCTGTGGACGGCGTCGCATTCTCCGAACTTAGCACGGCGGTTATTGGTACGCCGGACGACCTCGTTGCGAGAATCCGCGAGATGATGGAGCTCACCGGAGGGTTCGGTTGCGTCATCGGGTTCGTGCATGACTGGGCTAACCGCGAGAACACGCGCCGAAGCTGGGACATGGTCGCCCGGTATGTCGTGCCGCAGATTAACGGTCTGCTGGACGACTACTTCGAGTCTCACAGGTTTGTCACGGACAATCGCGACTACTGGAACCGGGCGCAGAAGGCTATCAGATCGAAGATAGATGAGAACGAGCGAGCGGCGGAGGCACTGGCTGCTGATGAAGCTGCCGGGAGAGAGGAAAGGCTGACGGCGAGGTAAGCGGCGTCGGATGGCCTGAAAGACTGAGAACTCACCCCCATCCTAACCTTCCCCCATCGAGGGGGAAGGGACCTTATGCAGATGTGCAGGAAGGGAGCTGCAAATGACAAGCAGAAGCGCCGACTACATCATTCACGGCGGGCTTGCGGTGCGCGGCACGGGCGTAACGCGCGAGGACATCGTGGTGAAGGACGGCAAGATTTGCGCGGACGCCGACCAGTACAGGCTGGAGGACGCGGCTCGGGTGATTGACGCTTCGGGCCTGTATGTGATGCCCGGCATCGTTGACGCGCACAATCATCCCGTCTATGCGGACCGAATCGAGACATTCTCCCTGAGCGCGGCTTTCGGCGGCATCACTACGGTCGTGCCGTTCATCTCGAACAGGCGGCGTGAGGGCGTGGAAGGCACCGTATCGGACATAATTCGGGAGTTCATGGACGAGGCGGCGGAGACATCCTACCTTGACTATGCCATCCACGCCATACTGCTTGGCGACGATGATGTGGAGGACCAGGTTCCCGAGATGATGGATATGGGCGTCATATCCTTCAAGATGTATATGACGTACCCGCGCCGGGGAATGATGATGCCCGATGACCGGATGCTGAAGGCAATGGAGCTTGCCGCTGCGGACGGCGGCATCGCTATGGTTCATGCGGAGAACGGCTACTGCATCGACTATCTCGTGGACAAGGCGATCGCCGAAGGGCACACCGGCAGGGAACACTACGCGCCGTCGCAGCCGCGCACTCTGGAGATCGAGGCGGCGAACCGGGCGGCGACATACGCGGAGGTTACCGGTTGCCCACTGTACATCGTTCATCTTTCGGCGAGGGAGATGATAGGCGTGCTGGAGCGGTTCAGAGGGAGCGGCGACGTGCAGCTGTTCGCTGAGACATGTCCTCAGTACCTGGACCTGACAAACCAGAAGATGCTGGACTTCGGCGCTCTCGCGAAGATAGGTCCGCCATTGCGTGAACGCGAGGACAACGAAGCGATGTGGAGGGGGCTGTCCTCGCACCTGATAGACACGATAGCCAGTGACTTCTGCGGGCATAAGAAGTCGCAGAAGGCTTCCTACGATGATGAGACCGACTCCGATGAAGAGCACTCGATCTTCGACGCGACATTCGGCGGCAACTGGGCGGAGCAGATGCTGTGTGTCGCCTACCACGAAGGCGTGAACATGGGTCGTATCACGCTGCCTCGCCTCGTGCAGGTCTTGTGTGAGAACCCCGCGAAGATATTCGGCCTGTACCCGAAGAAAGGGTCATTAGATCCGGGAACCGACGCGGACATCGTTCTGTTCGATCCTGCGCTAGAGCACACGCTTTCGGCGGAGGCGCAGCACTGTCTGGCCGACTTCACCATGTTCGAGGGCAAGGACGTCATCGGGCAGCCGATAATGACGATGCAGCGGGGCGAGATTCTGGTGGAGAACGGGGTGATGCGCAGGCCGAAGGGACGCGCAGAGTATCTGCCGGGCAACCGCGAACTCGCAGCCTACGCACCCAAGGGGCATAAGGTGATGTAGGCCGCTCCGATGGGATGCCCGTCCCGCTAGAAGTAGCGCAGCCACAGGTACGCCGTGGAAAGCAGCAGAGTCAATGCGCTGATCACGCTGCCGTACTTCAGGAAGTGCAGGAAGCTGATGTCGTAGCCTTGCGATCTCGCGAGGTTGACAACGATTACATTGGCTGAGGCGCCGACGATTGTCGCGTTTCCACCGAGGTCTGCCCCAAGTGCAAGCGCCCACCACAAGGGCGAGATGCTGAGATCGTCGTCAGACACGCCTCTGACGACCTCTACCATCGTGGCGGTGAAGGGCACATTGTCCACGATCGCCGAGGTTATTCCGCCGAACCAGACGAGCAGGAACGCCAGGTTTCGCTCGCTTCCTCCGGATACATCGACGAGCCATTCCCTGACTATGACAGTGACCCCTGTTTCTTCCAGTCCGCCCACGAGTATGAACAGGCCCGTGAAGAATGCCAGAGTTGTCCATTCCACCTGCTCCAGCACGCCCTGCGGATCGATCCCACTCACCAGGATAAGCACTGTTGCGCCCGCCAGGGCTATGAACGCGGGTCCAACGTGGAGAAGATCGTGCACAAGGAAACCAGCAATAGTTAGGGTGAATACGACGATGCACTTCTTCAGCAGGACGGGGTCCGTGATCGCCTCTGCTGCGTTGCGTTGCATGACGGTCGCACGGCTAGCCGCAGTCGCGACGGTGCTCTTCCTGAACCACAGGTAGAGCATGCCCATCAGTACCAGCAGTCCGAGGAAGCTGACCGGCGCGGTATTGAGCATGAAGTCCAGGAAGCCGATGTTTGCTTCGGAGGCGATCAGGATGTTGGGCGGGTCTGCCACGATGGTGGAAACGCCCCCGATGTTCGAGGCAAAGACCTGCGCGAGTAGGTAGGGAATCGGATTCACATCCAGCATGCGGCAGATCGAAAGGGTTATTGGAACGGCCAGAACAACTACGGTGACATTGTCCAGAAATGCCGACGCGACGGCGGTGATGGCGCAGAGCAGGCATAGTGTGAGGAAGCCGTCCCCACCGACGAGTTGGGCCGCTCTGACCGCAGCCCATTCGAATGCCCCTGTCTTCGCGAATACATTCGCGAGAGACATCATCCCTGCAAGCAGCAGAATAACCTCCAGATTGACGTGAGACAGTGCTTCGTGCTCCGTCATCACGCCAAGGAAGACCATTGCCATAGCCCCCAATACGGCGGTAACGACGTGGGGAATGCGGCCAATTGCAATCACAAGATAGGAGATTGCGAATATGGTCACTGCAACGGTAACCGGCGTCAGGAGAATACCTCGGCAATTTCAGTCGGGCCAATTGGAGGCGGGATTGGACCGGGATGGTTTGTTGTTCAAATGCGCTGTGTCATATCATAGCACATTCGTACGATACCGGGCGCATGCCGCTTCGTCATTGAGGTGAGATTTCGTCCGGGGCAATTGTGTTATGCTCTGCCGCAACCTGTCAAAAGAGTCGGACATGGTACCTAATTCTACCAAGCATGGGACTCTGAGACGGATGGAATCGCAGTCTCGACGGTATTCGTGCCTGCAGCCGCACGGAGTTCCCAGGCTGGCGACAGGTTATCAACAGCCGGCGACTACCTAAACGGACGGGGTTTAGATGAAAGTTCACCTGATTGACGGCACATACGAGCTTTTTCGAGCATACTTCGCAATGCCCAAGTCCACGGGCCCCGGAGGGCAACCGACCGGCGCGGTGCGAGGGCTGATGCAGACGCTACTGGCGCTGTTGCGGCAGGACGATGTCACGCATGTTGCGTGTGCTTTTGACAGCGAAATACGATCATTCAGGAATAAACTCTTCGAAGGATACAAGACGGGAGATGACACTCCCGAAGACTTGAAAGCGCAGTTTGAACTCGCGGAGAGGGCGGTATCCGCGCTTGGCATTGTCGTCTGGCCGATGGTCGAGTTTGAGGCCGACGATGCAATAGCCACCGCCGCGAGAGCATGGATGGACGATCCCCAGGTGGAACAGGTGGTCATCTGCTCACCGGACAAGGACCTGGCGCAGGTCATCAGCGACGGCAGGGTAGTTGGCCTTGACAGGCGTCGTAACCAGGTGCTTGACGAAGAGGGTGTGATCGCGAAGTTCGGTGTCTCGCCGAAGTCGATACCGGACTATCTTGCGCTGGTTGGGGACGCTGCCGATGGAATCCCGGGGATTCCGCGGTGGGGAGCCAAGTCCACAGCGCAGGTACTTCAGAGATTCCCGCACATAGAGCAGATCCCCGACAATTCTGATGAATGGGAAATAAAGGTCAGAGGCGGTAGCACGCTGGCGCGGAATCTTGCAGAGCAGAGAGAGGCTGCAATGCTGTATAGGGAGCTTGCCACCCTGCGGCTGGATGTGCCTTTAGGGGAGGTCCCGAGCGACCTGGAATGGAAAGGGGCGAGGAAGACGGCGTATGAGGAGATATGCGCCGAGTGCGGCTTCGACGGTCTTCGGAATGCGCCTGACAGGTGGGCGGGTGGCTGAAAATGAACGGCGCCGTCTGAACGCAACACATTCGATGGTGGTACCCCCGGAGGGACTCGAACCCACGCACCTGGCTCCGGAGGCCAGTGCTCTATCCACTGAGCTACGGGGGCACACTCCATTCCAAATATAGCATTTGGGCTTCTCCTAAACAAGAAAGCCTATGGATTACTACAGAGGGAAGCATTGAATAATCGACAAATATACGTTCAAGAAAATGCTTGAACTTTTATGAAAGCATGTTTAGCATTATCGTCATCGCTGTAGGTTCAGGTTGCGGAGACGACTTCAGACCGCTGATTGAGGATAAATTGGCAAGGTATTGACAATGCTCTTGCGGCGGGACTATTATTGCATCGCTGCGTGTTCCTCACGAAAAAGACTTGTGATTTGGGACACAATCGGCAACAAATCTGATATACTTCCATAGACATCAAGCATGGGATATTTACAAAAAGAGGGGGTCAAATGACGTACCGTTTCCCTTCGCGGGGCATGATATTTGCTCTGCTGCTTTCAATTTTCGCTGCTCTTCTGTTAGCGTGCCAACCGGGACCTCCGGGTCCTCAAGGTGAGCCCGGCCTGCCTGGCGCTCCCGGCTTCCCTGGCCTTCAGGGCGTTCCCGGCCTTCCGGGTGAGCCTGGTTTCCCCGGCAATCCAGGTAATCCTGGTAACCCTGGGCCTCCTGGTCCAGCCGGCCCTCCGGGTCCTCCTGGCCCAGCAGGTGTGGACGGCGTTTCCCCTCAGGCGGCAATCGCTGTTGACTCCGATGTTGTAAGCCAAGACGGCTCACTGACGATAGACGGTTCCGGTTTCCGACCGCACGAGCCCGTTGCACTGCTTCTGGTTGTTGACCAGAACCTGCAGCCGTTCATCGGCGGTGGCACCCGTGCCCAGACCCAGGCGAACTCGGGTGGTAACTTTACCTTCACCGTCGACAACATCGGTGCAGCCTTCCGAGGCAACACCGGAGCGCGTGTGGCTGAGGCTTCGAATGGCGGCTCGAACAGCCTGTCCGTCTACGCCAGTGGTGCGGATGGCAGCAGGGCGAGCACACCCATCAGGGTGGTTTCATCCGGTGGTATCGCCAGTGCGCCCAGCATTGCTATGAGCAGCAATCTCGTTGAGACGGGCGGCAGCATTACCATTATGGTTGCCGGTTTCTTGCCCGGTGAGTTCGTGACCGTAGTTGCTTCCGGGGCTTCCGGTGGTGACGACAGGGTACTGGTTGGTGGTTCTGCCAACAGTTTCGGAGCACTGTCACTTGACGCCGCGATCACTCTTGATCCGGATGTGTACACCATCGAGGCGATGGGACAGCCGGTAGGTGGGATGCAAGCATCCGTTACATCACCGTTGTCAGTGGTGGAAGAGAAGTAGTTCGGCCCTGACATAAGACCGAAGAAAAGAAGCCCTCCGCAGTTTCGCACTGCGGAGGGCTCTTCGTTTTGGGGCGGTATTCCCGGCTGCCTCAGATCAGGGCAGGGAGGATCTGGTGGTATCTTGGTAGGTCCGTCCCCCGGTTACGGTGTTCGCTTGCGTTCCAGTTTGGCTTGGCGCGCGGGAACACCAATGACTGTGGAACCCGGGGGAACGTCCTTCGTAACTACTGCGCCCGCGCCTGTCGATGCGCCATCCCCGATGCTGACCGGCGCTACCAGCATCGTGTCGCTGCCGATGAATGCGTTCTTCCCGATGATGGTCTCGTGCTTGGCGTTGCCATCGTAGTTGCAGGTTATGGCGCCCGCTCCTACATTCACATTTTCCCCAAGGGTTGCGTCGCCCATGTAGCTGAAATGGCCCATCTTGGTGCCGCGTCCCAGGCGACTATTCTTGACCTCGGCGGATGTGCCAATGTGGACATCCGATTCGATGTGAGATCCGCCGCGAATGTGACTGAAGGGGCCAACGTCCACGGAGGAATCCAGAGTCGAGTCGCGCACCACAGAAGAGACGATCTCGCAGTCGTTGCCAACGATCGCGTTGTCTATGATGGCGTTGGGGCCGATAGTGCAGCCGCCGCCAATGACCGACTTACCAGTGATGTGTGTGTTGGGAAGTACGGCAGTGTCCTGCCCGAGCGTCGCTTCGGAGTCGATGTAAACGGAGGATGCGTCAGGCATGGTGACTCCGGCGAGCATCCACTTTTCGCGGATGCGGCGGCGCAGAATCGACTCTGCCTTTGCGAGCTGGATCCGGTCATTCACTCCAATCGTCTCATAAGGGTCGTCGGACAGGATCGATTCAACCGGCAAACGCTGCGTGACTGCCCTTTGTATGAGGTCTGTGAGCAAGAGTTCGCCGTTGGCAGCCGGCGTGAGTTTCGCCAGGTTCTCCCAGAGCCAACCGGAACGAAAGCAGTACAGACCGCTGTTGACCTCGCGGATGCCGAGCGTCTTGCTGTCGGCGTTCCGTTCTTCGACGATCGCGGTGATGCCGCCCAAATCGTTGCGGATAATGCGGCCCATGCCGTCGGGCCGTGGTGGCCGCGATGTGACTATGGTGGTGCAGGCTTCGCTCTCTTGATGGCGCTGCATCAGGTCAGACAGGGTTTTCGGGAGTATGAGAGGAGTGTCGCCGTAGAGGACAAGGATATTGTCGGCGCCTTCCGATGCGCTTTCGGCCTGAATCAATGCGTGAGCGGTGCCCCGAGATTCGGACTGCGTTGCATACCGGACGGAGTCGCCCAGTGCTTCCCTGAACGGTAGGCCGTCCGGGGGGACGACGACTGTAATGCGGTCAATCCCCGCGGCCCTGACAGCGTCTGTGACTAGCAGAAGCATCTCGCGGCCGCAGATTCGATGCAGAGGCTTCGGCGTGCGCGAATTCATGCGCGTGCCCATGCCGGCGGCGAGGATGACGGCGGCGTTGCTCTGTGATGTTCGGCCTTTGGTACTCAATTCGCGACGAGTGTATCAAAGGGTCGAAAAGTGCGTCAATTGAGGAAAGACTACCAAGTTAGTCGGTAGCCGGAGCCGGATTGCGAGGCTTGGTCGCGAAGAGGACCATTGCCGCCGTGAGAACGCCAACAGTTCCGGCGGCATAGAAGAAGGGCATGTAGCTCTCGGAACTGATGTGGTCGAAAACCAGTCCGGGAATCATCACTCCGATTGCCTGCCCGAATGTGGTAAACGGCTCGGTTATGCCGCGAATTGTGCCGAGTGATGCCCTGCCGAAGTAATCGGCGTAGGCGACCGGGGGGACGGTGAGCATTCCGCCCAGCCCGAATCCGAAGAGCGCGGAGTATGCCAGAGCTTCGACAGCCGTGTTGGTGGTGGTGAACAGGAAGGATGCCGCTGCCATCACGACGGCTACCGCCGCCATCACGACGCGGACGGGCACTTTCTCGACGATAAAGCCCCAGACTCCGCTGCCCACTCCGAGAAATATCGCGTTGAAGCTGATCCCGACCCCGGCGATGACAGCGCCAAGTCCCTGGTCCTGGAAGAATGCGGCGCTGTGAGTGTTCGTGCCCGCCTGCATCAGGAAGAGGAGTCCTGTCGCCAGGGCCAGCAGCCAGAGCGTCGGGGTGCGCTTCGCTTCTTCGGCGGTCCAGTCGAGTCCTTCAGTCTCGTCTGCCTGCGTTCCGCCTTCATCGCCCGCTTCGGCAGAGTCTTCGGAATCGCCGTCCGGGCGCAGGCCAAGGTCTTCGGGACGCTCGGACAGGAGAAGTGCAACGGGCAGCAGCGCAGCCACGAAAACGAGCACCGCGAGGACCAGCCATGCATCGCGCCACCCACTCTGCGCTATCACGAATGAGGCGATGAGCGGGAACAGCGTCATGCCGACTGAGTGGGACATGTTCAGGATGCCGTTCGTCCTGCCCCTGAGCCGTATGAACCAGCGCGACACAACGACTGCGGCACCGATCTGCACGGGACTTGAGAAAATGACGCGCCCCGTTCCATAGCCGATGTAGAATATCCAGGGTATGGTGAATCCGAGCACTGTCAGGGTTACATCGGACCAGCGGAGCAGGGTAGTTGAGATGCACAGAATCACGATGCTGGTGGTTAGCACAGCGCGCGCGCCATAGCGGTCAATCAGCCGGCCCACCAGCGGGGACGCGAAGGTTGCAGCCAGGCCGCCCACCGCCGCCGCACCGGATATCAGGGTACGACTCCAGCCGAACTCGTCGTATAGCGGATATACGAACACGGCAATGGTGAGGCTTGCCGCGGCGTTCCTCACGAAGATTGCGCTACTGGCGGCGGCGAGAACGACCCAGCCGTAGTAGAAGGGTGTTCGGTTTGCGAGTCGCTGCTGCATGTATGTCTCGTGACCGTGTTGGCGGTCGCAGTGTCGGCCAAGCGTCAATGGCACCGCACTTTGCGGAAGCCGAAGTCAATGATACTCTACTTGTGCTGGGAAGGTTAAGGGGTTGGCTCCCCGACCTTCATTGGACAAGAAAGTCAGGTGGATGCAATGAACAGAGATGTGATCAAGACGCTGATCGCGGAGTTACTGGAATGTCAGGGGATGCTGCTGGTGATCGACTCAGGGGGAGCAGTGAGCGAGATGCATGCACCGCCCGGGATAGAGACGGAGTTCGACGGGAGGTGGGCGACTATCGAGGCGGGTGAGTGGCATGTGCATCTGGACCTGGATAAGGTGACGGGCGCACAGTTCGTTGAGAACTCGAACCATGGACATGAGTCGATGATGCCGAAGTTGTACTATCTGCGGATGTCCGGAGCGGACGAGACGACCCTGCTGCGCTTCTACTTTCCGAACCCGTGGCTGGATGACGACGAGCGGCCGACTGAATTCCAGCCGGAGAGGCTGCTGGCGTTCGAGCAATTCTGCGGCCGTTTTGTCGGACGTGACGGAATCGTGTTCGTGGAGAGGTCGGCGGATGGGGATGTGTATCACCACGAGGCAGTGAAAGTCGGGGGCGGGCTATGAGCGGTCCGCTTGAGGGAATAAGGATACTTGACCTGACGCAGGTGCAGGCGGGGCCGTCTTGCACGCAACTGCTGGCATGGCTTGGCGCGGATGTGATCAAGGTCGAGGAGCCGGGTGTGGGTGACCGGACACGGCACGAGAGGGCAACTGATCCCGGCGTGGACAGTTTCTACTACCTGGTGTTCAACTCGAACAAGCGGAGCATGACGCTCAACCTGAAGTCGGAGGATGGCTGCGACATCTTCAAGCGGCTGGTGGGGATGTCTGATGTGGTGGTGGAGAACTACGGGCCGGGCCGGATGGAGCGGTTCGGGCTGGGGTACGATGTGCTGCGCGAGGCGAATCCTCGTATCGTGTATGCGACCATCAAGGGGTTCGGGACTTACGGGCCGAACGCGGGGATCAAGAGCTTCGAGCATATTGCACAGGCGATGGGCGGGGCGATGAGCGCGAACGGAGAGGCCGGCGGCGAACCTATCTTCGTGGCGCCTGGCGTGGGTGATTCGGGGACGGGCTTGCACTGCGCGATCGGGATGCTGGCGGCGCTGCGGCAGCGTGACAACACGGGGGAGAGCCAGCGGGTGGAGGTGTCTATGCAGGACGCAGTGGTGAACCTGATGCGGATTCGCATGCTGGACACACTCGCGGACGGGAAGCCGATTGCGCGGATGGGCAACCGCATCTGGGAGGCGCCGTCGATGATATTTCCGTGCAGCCCGGGCGGGCCGGACGACTACATCGGGCTTGTGCTTAGTGGCGACTCGTGGGACACGATTCTGGCAGTGGCGGGCCGGGCCGAGCTTATCGGCGACGAACGGTATGCGACGCATGAGGCGCGATGCGAGAATGCGGCGGAGGTGGAGGAGATCATATCGGGGTGGACGCGAACGGTCACCAAGCGGGAAGCGATGGATGCGCTCGTACCGCTTGGAGTTGCTTGTGGCATGGTGCAGGACACTCGGGAAGTGCTGGACGACGAGCACCTGCGGGCGCGCGAAATGGTGGTGGAGATGGAGGACGAGGCGCGCGGAAAATACCTTGCACTGGGCAATCCGATCAAGATTGCGTCCAACGACGTTGGCATTCAGCAGCCACCGCTGCTTGGAGAGCATTCGGGCGAGGTGCTGGAAACGCTGCTGGGGCTGGACGATAGTGAGGTCAGGCGGCTTCGGAACAGTGGGGTCGTGTGATTCTTATAAGTTGCAAATATTCACGGGGGTCCCTCTGGCAGTAGCGTGAGAGTGCCGGGCTGACGACTTCCAGCATGTATCAACTGTATTGCACGGGGGGCGAGACTACTTACAGGAGAACCTGGCGGGCATGGGTTGACATGACTATGAGTGCTAAAGAAAAACCGACACGGCTCCAAGTTAGAGTTGTGGCCGCGTCGGTTCTGTCTGGTGTCAAACGGGGCGGCGTCATGACCTCTTCCCGGCTTAAGAAGTGTGGTGCTGTGCTATGAGAAGCGCCAGGAATATGAGGGGCGGCAGAACTGAGAAAGCCGTCAGAATGCCCGCGACTTGCAGCCTGTCGAATGTGCGCTGCCAGAACGATACCGATTGTGAATAGGTCATTGTCATAATGCTCCCTCCAATTCTTGCCAAGCCGGCGTTATTGCCGCAAGTGGTATAAAGAATATTTATTGAAGGAAGTATGACATAAAGACAGAGGTATGTCAATAGCCTGACGCAAGAACTGTCCTTTATATAACGGTTCTCATGCGAGCGTTGCACAAATTGCACTGATGATGCGTGACCATCTTGCCGGCAGCCCCGAAATGATTGACGGGTTGAATGCATAGAAGGTGCTGCGGCGTGTCGATGGTCCACTGAATGACGCTCACGCTTCCGGCAGCATTACTTGTCATAGGATTGGCGCAGGTGCTACCATTGAGCGGAGTCTGTCGCGTCTATGCGGCGGAGAATTTATCGCTCTTATCAAGGAGTTGTGCACGAATTGGGAAGCATTAATGTCGCTATCATAGGTGTGGGAAACTGCGCCTCGTCGCTGGTGCAGGGCGTGTCAAAGTACGCCGACGCTACCAATAATGAAGAGATCCCGGGGCTCATGCACCCGGTCCTCGGTGAGTATGGCGTGGGCGACATTAACTTCGTCGCCGCGTTCGATGTGGACTCAAGCAAGGTTGGGCTGGACCTGTCGGAGGCGATTTTCGCAAAACCGAACAACACCGTGAAGTTCCAGGAAGTCGAGCATACCGGCATAACGGTGCAGCGTGGCATGACGCACGATGGCGTGGGCAAGTACATGTCGGAAATCATCCGCAAGGCGCCGGCACCGACGGACGACATCGCGGGCATCCTGAAGGAGCGCGAGGTCGATGTGGTCATCAACTACCTGCCGGTGGGGTCGGAGCAGGCCACGAAGTGGTACGTGGAGCAGGTGCTTGCGGCGGGATGCGGGTTCATCAACTGCATTCCCGTGTTCATAGCGAGCGGCGAAGAGGATTACTGGCAGCGACGGTTCCGCGAGGCGAACGCGCCGATTATCGGGGACGACATCAAGTCGCAGGTTGGCGCGACGATAGTGCACCGGGTGCTGGCGCGGCTGTTCATGGACAGGGGCGTGCGCCTGGACAACACCTACCAGCTCAACTTCGGCGGGAACTCCGACTTCTACAATATGCTGGAGCGGGAGCGGCTGTACAGCAAGAAGGTGTCGAAGACGAGCGCCGTTACCTCGCAGGTTGACTACGAACTGCCGCAGGACAATGTGCATGTGGGACCGAGCGACTATGTGCCCTGGTTGAGCGACCGCAAGTGGGCGCACATTCGGCTGGAAGGGACGAGCTTTGGGGATGTGCCGCTGAACATTGACCTTAAGCTCGAAGTGCACGACAGCCCGAACTCCGCAGGTGTGGTCATCGACGCGATACGCTGCGCGAAGATCGCGAAGGACAGGGGTATCGGCGGGCCGGTGCTGGCGCCGTCCTCCTACTTCATGAAGTCGCCGCCGGTGCAGTACACGGATGACGAGGCCCGGCAGATGCTGGAAGACTTCATCGTGGGCAAGGACGCTTCCGTTCTGGAATAGCGGCGTCGCAGAGCGCGGAACTTGACGCGCCTGATAAGGTAGGTGGACATCTCGGTAAAGGTAGAACACGGACGAGGGGAGGGGCTTTTGCAGAGTATGGAAGCTCATCGCAAGATTGCGCTCGTGTCGCCTTACGACCACGCCTTTCACGGAGGGGTCGCGGACCACATCAACAGCCTTGCCGCCCAGTTCCGGGAATGGGGGCATACGGTCAAGATCGTTGCGCCGTGCAAGTCTCCGGATGCAGTCGAAGACGAAGACTTCATTCCTATGGGCAGGGCAGTGCCGATACCGAGCGGCGGATCCATTGCGCGAGTGTCGTTCTCGGTGTGGCTGAAGCCTCGGATCAAGCAGATGCTGGAGCGCGAGGCATTCGATGTTGTGCACTTCCACGAGCCGTTCGCAGGGTTGATCAGCAAGGATATGCTGAGCCTGATAGACCCTGCGGAGTCCACAGCCGTCGGCACCTTTCACACATACGAGGGCACGAGACTGTACAAGATCGGCGCGAAGCACCTTGCGATGCCGTACTTCAGGATGCTGCAGGGGCGAATCGCGGTATCGCGTCCGGCGCATCAGTTTATCAGCAGGCACTTCCCCGGCGATTACGAGATTATTCCCAACGGCATACAGGTTGATGACTTCGCGGATGCCGTGCCGTTTGAGCACCTTAAAGGCGACGGAATGATCAACTTGCTGTTCCTGAGCAGGCTGGAGAAGCGCAAGGGGCTGAAGTACCTTCTGGGCGCTTTCAGCAAACTGAAGTGGGACTGGCCGAACCTGCGCTTGCTGGTGGCCGGCGGCGGCAATCCGGACGCTGACTCGCTGAGGATAATCAGCGAACGCAACCTGCAGGATGTAGTGTTCCTGGGGCGTGTGTCGGACGAGGACAAGTACCGGTACTACAAGACGGCGGACATTTACTGCGCTCCGGCTACCGGGAAGGAGAGCTTCGGCATAGTGCTACTGGAGGCGATGGCGGCAGGTGTGCCGATAGTCGCGAGCGGGATCGAGGGGTATTCGAGCGTGATAACCCATGGCCGCGAGGGTCTGCTGGTGCCGCCCAAGGATGAGGATGCGCTCGCGGATGCGATAGCCGTGCTGCTGAAGAATCCCGGAATGCGGCATAGGCTGTCGGCGGCAGGCACGATTAATGTTCAGCAATACCGGTGGGAAAGCGTGGCACGGCGTGTGATGGACTGTTATGACTCATCAAGAGAGGCGTGGCTTGAGTCCGTATCGGCGCGCGCGGTTGGGATGCGGGGCTAGGTCGGGCGGATGAATAGAGCGGCGGCGAGGGAGATGATCTCGTCCTACGTGGAGCGGCCTGTTGCCGGCGCGCTCGCGAAGATGGGCGTATCTCCGAATATGGTCACTTTCGCAGGGCTTATTGGAGCGGGAATAAGCGCGTGGCTAATCAGCGAGGGAATGCTGTGGATTGGCGGGATCGTCATGCTGTTCGCCGGCGTGCTGGACCTGTTCGACGGGGCGCTGGCGAGGAGTACGGGGCGGGAATCGGCGTTCGGTGCGTTGCTTGACTCCGTGGTTGACCGCGTATCGGAGATCGTCGTGCTGCTGGGGCTGCTGATCTACTACGCACGCGATGACTCGCTGGAGGGGACGGTGCTGGTGTACCTGGCGGTCGGCGGCTCGGTGATGGTGAGTTACCTGCGGGCACGGTCAGAGGGGCTTGGCATCGACTGCAAGGTTGGAATCATGACGCGGCCTGAGCGGGTGGTGGCGCTGGGCTTCGGACTGATCGTTGGGCACTGGGTTTCTATTGTGGTGCTGGTGGTGCTGGGCGTGATCGCGGGGCTAACTATATTCACGACTGTGCAGAGGCTGCTGCACACCGGGCGGTCCTTAAACGGCTGATAAGGCAACCGCGTTAAGGGTAGTTTGTCAGGAAGCCCCTTGGGCGAATGTCGCTGGAAACCTTCGTGACTGCAGCGCCGTAGAGGAAGATCAGGCCGGCGATGTATGCCCACATCAGCAGGACTATGAATGACGCGACCGGGCCGTAAACCGCTCCCCCCTGGGAAACAACGGCGATGAACCAGAAGAAGATGTGCTTGCCGATCTCGAAGAGTACGATCGCAATCAGCGCCCCGAAAGTTGCATCCCGCCACTGTACCTCGGTATTGGGGAGGTGGTGATAGACGATCGTGAAGATAAATGCCGTTAGTGCCACGGGGAGGATGGCCGTGATCAGGCCGAGCAACATCGCGATCAGGTTGGAAATGCTCCATACCGTGACGGCAAAGCCCTGGCTTACGTCGATGGCCGTGTGCAGAACTGCGGTCAGGAAAATGGAAACTAGAAACAGCAGTCCCAGCATTGATGCTATCGCCATGTCAAATACCGTCGCACGAATCATGCTCCGACGGTCTATTCCGAAGACCCTATTGACCGCTCTTCGAGCCGCCCTGAACATACCGTTGGCACCGAACAGAATGCCGATTACGGCGATCAGACCGAATGCCAGGTAGTTGCTGAAGATGCTGACGAGCGCCTCCTGGATCAGCTCCCTGGACGCAGGGAAATAGTGGACCATGGTGCTCACGAACCAGGAGCGGATGGTTTCAGGATCGCCGAGCAATGCAATGCCCAGAATCAGAATTGCCATGATCGGGAAGATAGACAGCATCGTGAAATAAGCGAGTGAGGCCGCAAGATCAACTCCGCCGGCGTTGTAAAGGAGAGGCACTGCCTTGAATACAGCCCTGCCTCGCCACGCTCCAACCGTGGGCGAGAGCTCACTCGTCAGCTGTGCCTCTATCATGGGAAGGCGGCGCCTGATGCGAGGGGGCAGGTCAATGTGCGGCTGAGTGACCCGTTCCATAACTGCGGCGCGCACGCTGTCTCCGCAGGGACGGTCGATACGGTAGGCCGCGCCAACGACTCCGGTTGCCGCAGCTACCATCACTTCGTTGCCGACGTCGGTGCTTCGACAGGCTTCGAGGAAAACCGCGTCAATGGCACTGACGGCAACCTCGGTGACCCTGGGTACTGTCGGAACGGCGGAAGCTGCGCGGGCAATCAGAAGTGTAGTGGCGTCCTTTGTCGCGCCGGCTACATCGCCTCCCGTTGCCGCTACACCCGACACGACACCCCTGATGGTGGAGCGGGCCGCGTCGCCCAGTTCACTGCCCACTTCTTCGTAGCCTTCGACGGCGCCTTCGACAGCGGCAGCGACGGCTTCAGAGTCGTCGATGCCAACGGATTCGGCGCCCACGATGGCGCCCGCGACCACATCTCTGCCCGCGTCAGCGACGTCGGACTTGATTTTGCGGCTGCCGCGGATTCCGCCGACAACTACGTCCCTGACGGCAGGGCCGGTCAACGTCATTACCTGGGAACTGCCTTCGATCACACCGATAACGGCGTCCCGTACAAAGGACCGAGTCTCACCGCCCATCGCTCCGAGCGCCTGAACCGCGCCTTCGACGGCTTCCAGCGCGCCGGTGCTCGCCCTTCTGCCGACAGTGCGCGTGCCGTTCACCGACATGACCGACCAGAGGCGCGTAACTGCCCTGGTGGTCTGGCCACGGCGGATTCGCGCGCTTCTGGATAGCGTCTCTCGCGCTCTGTCCATGAGGCGCTCTGTCTGCGGTTCTGGGTTCATCTGAGGGGCCCGAGTCCAAGTGCGGATATGTTATATTGCACAATCAAATATCATGATAGCAGATTCATACCAGGTAGGCAGGGAGTGGTGAAATCGGAACACTCTGTGTGCCTCATGGACTCTCCAGAGGGCCGAATGGATAGTGCTGGACGACTTCCACACTTCCACATGGAGGCATCGAAGCGATTGGGCGATGCAAACCTGAATGCTGTCATTTGGCTGAGTTTGTGCGATACAATTGAAGCGATGTTCCTGCTGCGGCATGTGCTTTATGAGTTGCCTAACTCAAGCGCGCATGGGCCGTTTCACTAGAGAGAGACGAATGAGTGGAAGTCGAGAGCAGGATGGAGTGATGTTGAGTCGATTTAGCAAATTCGGAATAGTTACAGGACTGGCGCTGGCAGCAGCCGTATTTCTTTGGGTGTTTCCGGCGACGTCGCACGCGCAGTCAAATTCAGGCATCGAGCTCGTGTCATCGCTGGTTACGAGCGAATTCCAGGAAGGTATCCGGTTCGAGGTCGATGTGCGGTCGAGCGCCGACATCGAGGAGATCGCGGTCCGGTTTCGCATAGGGCAGCGTGAAATCGGTGCTTACGAGTACCTTGAGCAGGATGAGAGCTCGAGTGGAGGCGTCGTAAGCGCATCGGCGTTTTACCGGACAAACACTGCCGCGAGGTATATCGCGCCCGGCACCATAATCACATACAGCTACGTGGTCACGGACGCCGACGGCAATCACCTTGATTCGCCGGAGTACGAGTACGTGTACCACGATGACCGCTATGAATGGGACGAGATCAGCAACGGTATCGTCACTGTGTCGTACCACGGGCCGGTGAGCTTCCGAGCGCAGGAGATTCTGGATGCGACAGTGAAGACGCTCGACGTCATGGGGCCACTTCTTGGCGCGGGAGTCGAAGATCCGATCAGGATCACGATGTACAACAACTGGCCCGAAATGCGGGAGGCGCTTCCCCCAACGAGCGAGGTATCGCGCAGGGAGTTGATAACGGAGGGGCAGGCGCATTCGCCGGAAGGCGTGCTGCTAGTGCTTGGCGGGGCACCGAGAGCCAGCGGGGTTACGTCGCACGAGGTCACGCATATCCTGGTGCACAGGGCCGGAGAAGGTTCGCTTGGCAGAGTGCCGAGCTGGCTGAACGAGGGCCTGGCGGAGTTCGGGAACATTCAGCCGGGCGAGTCTTACGACCGGGCATTGTTCTTTGCTATACAGAATGACGATCTGCTGCCGATCACTTCAATGGACGGGCAGCCGGGGACACCGAGAGATGTCATTATCTTCTACGGACAGGCGCGTAGCATTGTCAATTTCATGGTGGAGGAGTACGGGGTGGAGAAGATGCGTGAATTGATGGCCACCATGAAGACAGGCAAGAATTATCGAATCGCTATCCCGGAAGTATATGGTCTAACGCCGTTCGAACTGGAGAACGAGTGGCGAGACAGGCTGGGAGTGCAGCGCAGGGAATCACTGGACGACGCTTCAGCCCTGCCGACACCGCTGCCAACGCCGGTATTGACGCTGCTTTCGATCGACGCGCTGAGGCAGCAGGGCAGCCAGGGAGCGACTGCCGTTCCTGCTGCCGCCGCCACTCCCGAGCCGGAGCCGACGGCCACTCCCGCGCCGGCTGCCGAGCCGGAAGCGGCGCCGACTGAAGTCCCTGAGACGACCGCTGCTCCGACGGCTCCACCTGTCGCACGGACGGAACAGGTAGCGGCAACTGCTGTAAGCGCCGTGAGAGATGCGACAAGCGAGGACAACGGGCAGAGCGGCGGCTCATGCGGTCTGCCAGTGGGCGGCGGTGCCGTGGAAATGTCGTCAGTCGCTCTGATGGCCGGGCTGGCGTGGTTGTGGCTGAGGCGCAGGCGTAGCTAACAGGAATCTATGGTCAGAAAGGACAGGATGTGCCCTGGCAAAACCACTGTGCATGTTGGTGTTGGGGCTCTATCCGAATAGAAGTGAACAGTTGATAGAGAACGAAGGGGACTGGCTGAAGGCCATTGAGAAGACTTGGGTTGTGCGCTTTCCGAGGCAAAGCCTGGCGACATTTGGCGTGACCAACATCAGGTACTTCGTTGTCACGGAGCCAATATATCAGCCGTTGCAGCCTGAGCAGCGAGAGGGCGTCGTGCGGACGGGACAAGTCGTTGCGGAGAGGCCCGCGGTCGTTACGCCGTTCTATGCGATGAACCTGGAAGGATTCAGCGACGGCGCATACGACTACTTCCAGCGCATCATGCAGAGGCACGGGCCGAACAGCCCGGGCATTCTCTACCAGTACAGGAACGAGTCGGAGGGGATGGACATTCTCAAGGGGGCGCCGGAGGAGATTGCCCATCGCATAAGCGACGACCTGGACGAGCGCAGACAGGAGCTCGCCGTGGTGATGGTGAGCGTGGACGAGTATTGGGATGTGGCGCTCCTGAAGTTCATCTATGAGTTCACGTCATCGTCGGCAAGCCAGAATGTGCAGGAGTTCAAGTCGAGCGGGCTGCTGGACCCGCATCCGGGAATGAACGGCATTCCGAGGGCTGCAACGAGAGAAATCGAGCGTCTGTTCGTTGAGATTGAGTCGGGGTCACCGATCGGAAACCCTGACATCCTGAAGCAGGAACTGGACAGGTGGGGCCTGTTCGATTTCTATGAGGACCGGTTCCTGGCGATATTCAGGCGCAGGGGTCTTTGAGGCATCAACTCTGCCGGATGAGGAGGGCGGAGATTAAAGGCAACCAGGCGGTTGCCCATTATTCTATCCGGGCAGTATTTCAGATAACTGGACGTGTCTTTGCTCGGCGGCAGAGCGGTAAGCAGCGATGACGACGGCGAGATCCTTGATTGCTTCGGCGCCGGTCATCAGTGGAGGTCGCTTCTCTCGAATGCAGTCACGGAACTCGCGGACCATCTCGCGCGCGCCGCGATGTGCTTCTGGGAGACGGACGCTGCGCCTGACGAGCGTATTCTCAAAAATGATCTCCCTGCCGTATGGCTCGAACTCGATGTAGCCCTTGGTGCCTGTTATGCCGACATGGTTCCGATCTTCCTTCCTGGATGTAGCGCGGGAAAAGTTGAAGAGCGCAACCGCGTCGTTGGGGAGATTGGCGATCATCGCAAGACCATCCTCGCCTTCGGAGCGGCGATGCACCTTGGTCGGCTCTGTTGCATATACCTGGCTGGGCATCCCGCCGAGGTTGACTATCAGGTCGATGTAGTGGATCCCTGCGTCGATGAATGACCCGCCACCCGTAAGGTCGGCGCTGTATCGCCATGGTGTGGAGGGTGGGCGAAATGCTTCCACCCTGATGTCGATGAGCCGCAGATCGCCGATGCTGCCGAGTGTGCCGGTCTCGATCATGGACCTGGCGCGGCGGGCGGTATGCAGAAAGCGGAAGTTCTCGGCGACCATTAGCTGCACACCACCATCCTGTGCGGTTTGCACAAGGGCCTGGGATTCTTCGATGGATCGGGCTATCGGCTTCTCCATGAGGATGTGCTTGCCATGCCGTGCGGCCAGCGCGGAATCATCAAGGTGGGTGTGGTGTGGCGTAAAGAAGTAGGCAGCCTGAACGCGTGAGTCGGAAAGGGCTTCGTCGTAGCTACCGAAGTAGTCGATGCCTCCGAAGCGCTCGCAGTATTCCTTAGCCTTCTGTAAGTCTCGGCTGGCGAAGTAGAAGTCGAACTCATCGGTCATTTCGTGTATTTCATTGAGAACATTGGCGGCGTAGTTGCCGCAGCCGACGATGCAGAGCGAGAGTTTCATTTTCATCACCTGATCCTGAGTACCCGTGTATAAGAGCTACGCTACAATATACAGGATTTGGGGAATTGGCTATTGACCGTCAGCGTGGGAGGAACATGCGAAGGATTCTCAGGTGGGCTTTGCTTGGTGTGGTGTGTGCCGTGCTGGTTGCAGGCACGCCGGATGTGCGTCGCTTCAATCCGGCTCAGCGCGAAGGGGCGCCATACCTGTACAACATCACGCTGTGGGAGGTGAAGAACCTCACCGACAAGTGGACAGCGAAGGCGCTTGACCTGGTGAATGGTGACTCCGAAGCCGAACGCGGACGGGATACTCTCGGTTACTTTGCGCTCAATGAGGAGATGTCCCACGTGCGCGGGCGTCTTCGATACGCTGCGGCACAGGACCTGCACGACGAGACGGCAAAGATGCAGGCACTGCTGGATGATACTGAGGAGCAGGCTCGGGCGTTGTCTGACGGCACGGAAGAGACCATTGAGTCTTACATCAGCGCGGTGGCCGTCGAGGAGGGGCTGGCGCTGTTCGGGGATGTGGTTTTTCCGCCCGTAGATGTGCGACTGACGCAGCCGCCTAAACTCCTCGTCGTGTCGCCTCGCGAGCGAATTGAGCGCAAGCATGATGCCTTGCTCAGGTCGGATCTGAAGTTGTCTGAGCGCGAAGTGGTCGAATACAGGATCTTTAAGGAGGACAACCTGTCGGCGCTTGTGGAGGATATCGGGGGACTGGCGACTTTTCCGGCGTCGGTCGCGAACGGGTTTCCGATGCGCTGGACCTTGCAGGCTTCCGCGCACGAGTGGCTGCATCATTATTTCTTCTTCAAGCCCCTCGGGAGGCACATGTTCGACAGCGACGACATGTTCCAGCTGAACGAGACGATCGCTAACATCGCCGGGAATGAGATCGGCAGCCGCGCCTACGACGCGATGGAGCGGGACATATTGCCGGAAGAGCCTGGCAGACCCCCGGCGGCGCCAAATGGTTCGGAAGAGCCACCGTTCGATTTCGCGTCGGAGATGCGAGAGACCCGCCAGACTGTGGATGAGATGCTGGAAGACGGGCGAATCGAGGAGGCGGAGGCGTACATGGAGGAGCGCAGGAGGATGTTTGTTGAAAACGGCTATCCGATTCGCAAGCTGAACCAGGCGTATTTTGCTTTCTACGGCACTTACGCGGACCTGCCAGCGGCTGTGAGTCCCATAGGGGACCAGGTAAAACGTCTTCGCGAGCTCGTGCCTGACTTGGGAGAGTTCATAGGGACGGTGGCGGAAGTTTCGAGTTACGACGAGTTCCTGGAGAAGCTGGGCGAGCTTGAGGCGGAAAACTAGGGGAATCAGCAATATCTCAGGGGAGGAAGTCAATTATATCGCGGCAACTTCAGATGTGATAGTATGGTGGTAACGATATTACAGTCTGTGAAGTGATATGTACCGACAAGACGAACCAGAAGTAAATCTGGACCAGATACTCGAGAAGATTCGCTCCTTCAACCCGTTCAGGCGTGGTGGCGACGGCGATGAAGGTGGTGGTGGCGGTGGAAACGGCATCGCCTACTTTGTCCTCGGTCTTTTCGCCGTGGGCATCGTGTTCTGGCTCGGCACGGGTATTTACACCGTGCAGCCGGGTGAAGAGGCGGTCCTGCGTCTCGTGGGGCGTTACTACGACACGACCGATCCGGGTCTGCACTGGTTCTGGCCGACGCCCATCGGAAAGCGGGATGTGGTGAGGGTTGACGAGGTGAGACGGCTGGAAATAGGCGTGCGTGGCAGCGCACCCATTCCGGACGAAGCCCAGATGATTACCGGCGACCAGAATATCGTGGATGCGCAGTTGCTGGTGCAGTTCAACATCAAGAGTTCGCGGGACTTTCTGTTCAAGGCGGTTGACCCGGCAGGGCTTACGATTAAGGATGCCGCAGAGACTTCGCTGCGCCAAGTCGTGGGTCAGCGCGCAATCGACGATGTGCTGACGATCGAGAAGGAAGCCGTTCAGGAAGACACACGCCTGAAGCTTCAGGAACTTCTGGATCTGTACCAGACGGGCATCAGGATTACCGAAGTGAAATTGCTGAACGTGCGCCCGCCCGAGCAAGTGCAGGACGCATTTGACGATGTTGTGAGGGCGCGCGAGGACAAGGACCGTATTATAAACCTTGCCGATGCCTACAAGGAATCGCAGCTTCCGCTGGCAAGGGGTGACGCAGCCCGGCTAACAGAGTCCGCGCAAGCATTCAGGGAGACGCGCGTGGCGCAGGCGACTGGTCAGGCGGAACGCTTCCTGGCGGTGCTGCAGGAATATCGGAAGGCGCCGGATGTTACGCGTCAGAGGCTCTACCTGGAGGCGATGGAAGAGATTCTTCCGGGCGTGACGAAGTTCATCGTGGACGCAGAGAACGGCGGCAACCTGCTGCAGCTGCTTCCTCTGAACGAGAATACCAGCGGTACTACGCCGTTCAGCGTGCCGACACCGACATCGAATTAGAAGGTAGCTAGCCCGAACTCAGAATCCGGGCGAAGCGAGGACTGGACGAACAGGATGAAATTTCTCGCCGGCATATTGGTACTCATAGCCATAATTGCGGCTATAGTCGTTCCACAGACATTGTACGTTGTGGATGAGACTCAGCTCGCGATAGTAACTCGCTTCGGTGAGCCGCGGGTTTCCATCACATCGCCGGGTCTGTATGTGAAGACACCCTTCATAGACACCGTGCGGTACTTCGAGAAGCGCATTCTCATCTTCGACGCGCCGCCTGACTCACTACTGACCGAAGACAAGAGGCGCCTTGTGATAGATGTTTATGCCAGGGCGCGCATATTTGATCCCCTGCTGTTCTTCAGGACAGTGCAGACGGAGACGCAGGCGACATCGCGTGCTGTGGACATAATCAGTTCGGAGCTGCGCCGGGAGATCGCTCTCGACACGCAGATCGAGGTCATTCAGGAGACGCGCGAGGAGATTATGAACCGCGTGCGCGATTCGGTAAGGCCAAAGCTGCTGGAGTTCGGCATCGAGACGATCGATGTGCGGATCAAGCGGGCGGACTTCCCTGAGACCGTTGCTGAGAGCGTGTACGCGAGGATGCAGGCTGAACGTAAGCGCATCGCCGACCGTGAGCGCGCCCAGGGTGCGGAGCGCGACGCGGAAGTACGCGCGAATGTTGACAGACAGGCGGCAATCATCCGGGCGGAAGCCGAGAGAGACGCGCAGATTATTCGTGGTGAGGGCGAGGCCGAGGCGGTGCGTATCTTCGCTGAATCGCTGGGAGAGGACCCCGAGTTCTACGCGTTCCAGCGCAGCCTGCAGGCTTACAAGAACTTCCTGCCTGAGAGTGGAACGACGGTCGTGCTTCCCGCCAACAGCTCTTTGTTCCAGTTCCTGCAGACGCCGAGTGGCAATGGATGGCCTGATGGCACTCAGTCAGCTTCCAACCGGCCCTCAGATGGTGGGTTTGAAGTGGCGCTCGAACTCCTTGCCGCGAACTATCTTGCAGGCAAGCTCGATGTTGCCGCCAATGAACTGACGCTTGTCAGGACCAATGTGACCGAATGGCCGGACTCCAGCCTGGGTTGCCCAAAGCCCGGCATGATGTACGCCCAGGCGATTACGCCAGGCTTCGAGATCACCTTCGAGCATCAGGGCGACAATTACGCCGTTCACGCGAATAGCGACGCTTCCCTGTTGACCTCCTGCGAATAGCCGCCAGCTTTCATCTCGCGGTTCGTGGCGCTCCTTGCGGCTCATCCTCGCGATTTCCGCCGTGTCTCTTTGCGTGTACGGATTCCATGTATTTTCTTCGTCGTGGCAACGCACTCCTAAACGGCAGACGCTATAATGAACCTGTTTCGCGCTGAGGGGGTGCTCGCTTGAATCCGTCTATCCGTGAGTTTGGACTCGTCACTGTCCAGGTATTCGAGGAGTTCGCGGATGCCTTATGCGATCGGTGGCTCGAGCGGGTATGCAGGGCGGTATTGGAGCAGGAAGGGGAAGCGCGGCAGGTCAGTCTCGTGATTGCCGACGATGAGACCGTACGCGCGCTGAACGCCGAGTATCGCGGGCTGGACAAGACTACTGATGTGCTGTCGTTCGCCTTTGACAACGAGGGCGAATTCTTCGGTGAGGGGGACGGGCCCTCGGAGTGGGCGGCAGATGATGAGTTTGTGCTGCCGCCAGGAGAATCCGCGGGGCTAGGCGAGGTGATAGTTTCGTACCCGCAAGCACTGCGGCAGGCGGAGGAGGCTGGGCATTCGGTCCGGCGGGAGCTTGCCCACCTGATTGTTCACGGGATTCTGCACCTGATGGGGCATGACCATATGGATGATGATGAAGAGCGCGATATGAGGGCGAGAGAGCAGCGTGCAATTCAGAAACTGGCGGAAGCGGACGACTGAGGCGGGGAATGGCTGAGGTCTATTACAGGAAGTGGCGGCCGAAGAGCCTGGGCGAGGTTGTCGGTCAGGAAGCCATCACGAAGACTCTGAGACAGGCGGTGGCGCAGGAGCGCATTGCCCACGCCTACCTGTTCTGCGGAACGCGAGGAACAGGCAAGACGAGCACGGCGCGCATACTGGCGAAGGCGATTAACTGCCTGTCCCCACAGGACGGCGAGCCGGACAACGAATGCCACATCTGCACCGGCATAAACGAGGCGCGGTCGCTGGACCTGATCGAGATTGACGCGGCGAGCAACCGGGGCATCGACGACATCCGCGAGCTCAGCGACAAGGTGCGCTTTACTCCAAGCGAGTCGCGCTACAAGATATACATCATCGACGAAGTTCACATGCTGACGGAGCCGGCGTTCAACGCCCTCCTGAAGACGCTGGAAGAGCCACCGGCGCACGCAGTGTTCATACTTGCCACCACCGAGGCGCACAAGGTGCCCCTGACGATCATCTCGCGCTGCCAGCGGTACGACTTCAGGCGCATACCGATCGAGCAGATGGT
>CAZWDM010000043.1:0-11081 GCA_964632415.1 uncultured Dehalococcoidia bacterium
GATGTGTGGAATCGCGGCGTGTTCGCGCACACCTCACCGATCTATGTGGCATGCGGCGGCAAGTGGGACATGTTCGACGAGGCGACCGCACAGTACATGCTTACGATGATCGAGGGAGACCTGTCGTACATCAGGGAGTCTGCGGGTGTGAGGCCCCACGGCTCGGTGACGCACCGGCACGGCGAGCACGACCATCTGGCATATCTTCAGAGGCCGTTCCTTGAAGCGAGGGACGCGATCATGAGCAGGATGCGATAGCTTACCGAATCACGAAGAGACCTCGTCCAGGAAGGTGGATGCCGACGAAGACAGAAGCGTAGTCAGGTGCGTGTAAAGGTATGTAACGCTCTGCCCAATATAACGGCGGTGCGCTGAGGCGTTGCCCGCAGAGCCGGAAATCTTGCCCGCCGCTGCGACGGTGGTGAATACGCCGTCCATCGCTTCACGCACCACAGGTGTGTCGGGCCGTCCAGGGTGTCCGAGCGACTGCGACAGGTCGGACGGGCCAACGAAGAACACATCCACGCCCTCCACCTGCACAATCTCGTCGATGTTTCTGACCGCCTCCGCTTCCTCGATCTGGACGCAGACTAGGGTTTCGCTGTTCGACTGTTCGGCATAGTCGGACATGGACATCCCATAGCCATAGTTTGCCGCCCTGACTCCGGCCGCAAGTCCACGCTCTCCCAGTGGATGGTACTTCACGGCTTCCACCGCTCGCCGCGCGTCTTCAGCGGTATTGACATGCGGGACCTGCACGCCCATCACACCCCTGTCCATTAGCTGGCAAATCGACTCGAACGAGTTTACGGGAGGCCTTGCGATTGGAGTAATACCGGCGCTTTCGGCTGCCATGACCATCAGTTCCACACTCTCCAGGGAGATCGAACCATGCTCGCAGTCGATAAGTACCCAGTCGAAGCCCAGCCTTCCGATGATGTCAACGATGTGCGGCGACGGGAACATTACCGAGACGCCGAATGCAGGCTCGCCGGAAAGCAGCTTTTGCTTCATTCGATTGGAGTTCACCTGTTTGGCCCTCGCATCTAACTCATTTGCGGTGCAGACGAATCAGTCAGCCGCCCTTAACCCCTGAGGACTATCAGCCATCTGGAGTTGTGCCAGTTCTTCGATAGGGATGTGGCAGTTGATGATATGGCTGGCCCCGCCGGGCCCTACCTGCTGGGTAGGCGTCTCATTGTCGCAGATATCGCCTATCTTCCTGGGACATCTGCCGGCAAAGAAGCAACCCTTGAATGCAGTCCGCAGCGTCGGTACGGAGCCTTCCAGGCGGATGTGAGTGGGTTCCGCGTCGGGGTCGGGCACGGGTGCCGCAGACAGCAGCGCCTCGGTGTACGGGTGCGACGGCGTCGAGAGAACCGCATCCGATGGACCGTATTCGGCGACATGCCCGGCGTACAGCACCAGGATGTCGTCGGAGACATAGCGCACCACGCCCAGGTCGTGTGTTATGAAGACGTACGAGTTGCCCGTCTCGCGCTGGTGCTCCTCCAGCAGATTCAGCACCTGCGCCTGCACAGACACATCGAGCGCCGACACAGCCTCATCCGCCACTACCAGGTCCGGGTTGGCTGCGAACGCACTGGCAAGCGCGACTCTCTGCTGCTGGCCGCCGCTCAGCTCGGAGGGACGCCTGTCGAGGTACAACGGGTCCAGTCCGACGGCGTTCATCAATTGCTCGGCGCGCTCCTGGGTCTCCGCCCTGCTGACTCCGGCGAACTTCCTGAGCGCCCTGGTAATGGCATGCTTAATCGGCAGTTTGGGATTGAGCGATGCAGTCGGGTTCTGGAAAACCATGCGCATTGATGAGCGCTGGTCCTCCGTTCTGTCTCCGACATCGCCTTCGAGTGCTTGTCCCCGCAGTTCGAGGATGCCCCTGTCGCGCGCCTCCAGGCCGACAATCGCCCGCGCTGCAGTGCTCTTGCCCGATCCGCTCTCGCCCACGATGCCAAGCGTGCGGCCACTGTCCACCTTCATATCGACATCGACGAGCGCGCGCACGGGCTCACGAACCGTAGGTCCGAACAGGATGTACTTCCTCCGACCGCCGCCGTAGAACTTCCGAAGGTCTTCGGCCTTCAGCACGGGCAGGTCCCCGTTAGTTGGGGGCTTGACCAGCCTTTCGCGAAGCTCGCCCCAGAGGTCCTCGGTTACATCGGCTTGATGGTAGCACTTAGCCATGTGCCCGTCTGTCACATGGGTGAAGGGGGGAGACTCCTGCACACAGATGTCGGTCGCCATAGGGCAGCGCGGAGCGAACAGGCAGGACTCGGCCTGCTCATTCTGGGCATCGAAAACCGATCCGGGTATGCTCCTGAGCTGTCGTTCGACGCCGTCGTCTCCGGGGGGCTGAGGGACGCAAGATAGCAGACCGACCGTGTAAGGGTGCCTCGGGTTCTTGAAGAGCTCGCGGACGGGCGCCTCTTCTACTATCTCGCCCGCATACATGACGGCTACGCGGTCTGCCACCCTCGCAATCACACCGAGGTTGTGGCTGACAAACAGAATGCCCGCATTCACCCTGTCCTTCAGCTCGACTATCAGGTCGAGGATCGTAGCCTCAGTGGTTACATCGAGGCCCGTCGTTGGCTCGTCCATAATCAGCAGGTGCGGATCGCAGGCGAGCGCCATCGCAATGACCACGCGCTGCTGCTGGCCGCCGCTCAGTTCGTGGGGATAGCGCGCGCCGATGCGCTCGGGGTCCGCGAGCCCGACGCTTGAGAAGAGTTCCACCGCCCGCCCCAGGGCCGCGTCGCCGTCCAGGTCGAGATGATGCTTCAGCACTTCCTCGATCTGCGGTCCCACCCTCATAGACGGATTAAGCGATGTCAGGGGGTCCTGATAGACCATCGCTATGCGGTTCCCACGGAGTTCGCGCAGTTCGGCGGCACTGAAATTAGTGATATCCATGCCCTCAAATCGGACCGAGCCATCCACCTGCGCCGTGCCCGGCAGGTAGTTCATCATGGCGAAGGCGACCGTGGACTTGCCGCAGCCCGATTCACCGACCAGTCCCAGCACCTCGCCGCGCGCGATCTCGAGCGATGCGCTGCGCACGGCACGGAAGGAGCCACGCGGAGTGTGGAAAGTTACCGCAAGGTCTTCGAGCTGAATAAGTGGCGCGTCACCGTTTCGGGCATCGTACATCTAGGAACCTCCGGTTTCAGGCAAGTTCTGCGCCTGCCGGATGCCGTCCGCCAGCAGGTTAATGCCAACAACAAGCGACGCCATCGCCAGGCCCGGTGCGAGCGCGGCGACCGGCACCTGCCCGATGTGGCGGAAGTTCTCGCTGACCATCAGGCCCCAGTCGGAGGAGGGCGGCTGAACGCCCAACCCGAGGAAGCCGAGGCCGGCAGTGAGCAACAGCGCGAAGCTCAAGCGTATCGCCGCCTCGACCGCGACAACGGGCAGTACATTCGGCAGTATCTCGCGGAACATGATGTAGATCGTGGGCTCGCCCCTCAGCTTTGCGCTCTGCACAAACTCGAGCGGCTTCACGGCAAGGGCGGCGCTGCGTATGACGCGGCTGTTATTCGGCATGAATGATATGCCGATCGTGAGGATGACGAGCCACGACTCGTCGAGGTCGCTGAACCGCTGCCTGCTCATGTTAATCACGAGAATGGCAAGCAGGAGAGACGGGATTGCCAGGAACCAGTCCACGAACCGCATGATGATCTGGTCGGTCTTGCCGCCGAAGTACCCGCTGGTTACGCCGACTATCGTGCCGAGCGTAACGCCGAGGATCGTGCCAAGCGTCGCTATCCATACTATGGAACGCGAGCCCGCAAGCACGCGGCTCAGCACATCGCGTCCCTTGTCGTCCGTGCCCAGCCAGTGCTCGGCGGATGGGCCGCTGAAGCGGTTCGGCAGGTCGTACTCCGTCGGCGGGTACGGCGTGATCCATGTGCCCAGGATCGCAACCAGGACATGAACGAGGACTATGGCAAAGGCTACCCGGCCGGTGTTGGTTCTCAGGATGAGCGCAAGCCCATTTCGTACAGCGGTCCCGGCGCGAGTCAGAGTTGACGGTCTGCTCTCTTGCATTTCGGGTTGGAACACAGAATCCTGAACAGCCATTACGCCAGCCTCACTCGTGGATTGAGCCAGCCATAAGTCAGGTCAGCCGCCAGGTTGCTGAAGGCATACACTGCCGCAATCACCATCGCTGTGGACTGCAGAAGCCGGATGTCGCGAGCGTTGATCGCCTGGATGAGCAGGCTGCCCATGCCCGGATAGGCAAAGAGGTTCTCGATGATGATAAGGCCGCCGAAAAGCCAGCCCACGTTGTTGGCGATAACGGTGATGGTGGGAAGCAGGGCGTTGGGCAGGACATGCCGCAAGACCACCGTGCGCATTGGCAACCCTTTCAGGATTGCGGTGCGAACATAGTTGCTGTCCATCACCTCTATGACATTGGCGCGCGCCATCCTGAGGATATACGCGAAGAGAGCGCCCGTAACCGTGAGGATGGGCATCACAAGGACCTGCGGATTGCCGATGATGGTCTCGCCGGGCAGCATTATGCTCGACGACGGCAGCCATCCCAGGGTCGAGGACAGCACGAGCACCAGGATGATGCCCGTGACGAACTCCGGCAGGGAAATCGTAACCAAACCGCCCAGAGTGAGGAATCGGTCCAGCAGCGTGTCCGATTTGACACCCACGAGAACGCCCATTCCCAGCCCAAGCGGGACGGCGATGAGGAACGCGCCGACAGCCAGCAATGCCGAGTTGAAGAGGCGTCCAGGAACGATACCTGAAATTTCCTTGCCGGATGCGGCGACGCCTAGATTGCCCCGCACGGCGCCCGTCACCCAGTTGAGGTAGCGCTCGTACGGAGGCTTGTCGAGCCCCATTCGTTCGCGCAGCGCCTTTGTGTTCTCCGGAGTGGCGCCCTGCCCCAGAATGACCGTTGCGGCATCGCCTGGGGCAAACTCGATGAGCGAGAAGATTGCAACGGAGACGGCAAGCAAGGTCACTACGATGAGTGCGAGCCTTACTATGAGGAATCTAGCCATGCCGTCTCCAGTTACTTGTTATTCACAGGTAATAAACCTATGGCATTTCAACCGAGAGGTGGGTGACGCTGCGGTGCGCGGCGTCCTTCACCCCCCACCCTAACCCTCCTCCATCAAGGGGGAGGGAACTTTTGTCGTCTAGTCGGTTGCTGCTACTGCTGCAGCCACCACTCTTCTATCAGCCAGTGCGACAGTGCGGCGTGCGCCTGTACGCCTCCGACATTGTCCCTGTGCGCCCAGATAACAGGCGAGTAGGCAAGGTAGAGCACCGGCACATCCTCGATGAGGATTTCCTGCATCTCCCGGAAGTACTCCTTGCGCTCATTCAGGTCTGGCGACCCGGCGGCGAGGTCAAGCAGTTCGTCCAGCCGAGGGTTGTTGTAGAAGGACTCGTTCCAGACGGTGCCCCCCCTCAACTGCACGTCGATGGATGCATTCGCGGGCCTTCCGCCCCAGTTGCTGGTTACGAACGGGCAGCATGGGTCCATCCACTGGGCTTCCCAGTATGACGAAGTGTCGTGCGTGGCGATCTCGACGTTGATTCCGGCCGCAGCGACCGACTCTTTGAATGCCAGAGCCGCCTCAAGCTGGAAGCCAATGTCGGAAGTATTCAGCGTAACATCGATGCCGTCGGCATAGCCGGCAGCCGCCAGGTACTCCTTTGCCCTGGCGATATCCTGCTTGATGATGGGCTGATCGTCCCAGTAGTACTGGTCGTTCACGCCTACCGGATGGTCGTTCGCGGGCGACCCGCGCCCGAACTGCGCTGCCTGGACCACAAAGTCCCTGTCAACAGCGTACTGCATTGCCTTTCGCAGGTTCTTGTCGGCGAATATCGGATCGGCCACGCCCTGGAACTTGGCCCAGCCATCTATGCCCTGCAGATGCGAATAGCCCGTATGCATGTCGATGACGACCACGTCCGCGGACGGCGTCTCGGAGATGCGAATCTCAGGATTGCCCGCAAATGCGCCGAGCGAAGCTATCGGGGGAGTGGGCACCACATCGAGCGCGCCTGTCTTGATCGCCTCGATGCGAGTAATCTGCTCCGGTATGTAGAAGAAAACAACCTCGTCGGCGTAGGGCCTGCCCTCACGCCAGTAATCGGTGTACTTCTCAAATGTAGTGCGTTCGGTTGGATTGTGGGATGTCATCACATAGGGACCGGATCCATGCTCCTCATTCGTGAGAGTTTCGCCTGCGATCCCGTTCGGCACAATGCGGGCATGATAGTCTGTCATATCGCCCATCAGGAATGCGTTTGGCGCGCCGAGATTGAGTACGACCGTGCTGTCGTCCGGCGTATCTATCGTGTCAATGTAGGAGATCTGGCCCTTCAGCGGAGACGCCGAATCCTCCGCCCTGATGCGGTCCAGTGTGTACTTTATGTCGGCTGATGTCAGGGGGTTGCCGTTGTGGAACCTGTTGCCTCCGCGCACGTTGAAGGTGTACTGCGACAAATCGGAACTGGAAGACCAGGACTCGACGGCCCACGGCGTTACCTCGCCGTCGTACCAGTACATCACAACGCTGTCATAGGAGATTTCGCTGTATGGGGACTGTGCCTGAGACAGGCCCGCGAGCATGGGATCGAGGGTGCCCTGGTCAAGCCACCCGATGCGAAGTGTGCCGCCATACTGGGGCTCGAGATTCGGAAGCGAAGGAACGGCGGTGACGACCACCTCGACCAGCTTCTCGACTTCCTTCTCTACTTCGACCTCTCTGACGACTTCGACTTCCTTGACTACCTCAACCTCCTTCAGCACCTCCACTTCCCTTTCCACCTCAACCTCTTTCACCACCTCAACCGGCACCTCTTTCTCTACCTCGACCTCCTTCACCACCTCTACGGGCACCTCTTTTTCCACCACCTTCTCGACTTCGACGACTTTCTCGACGACCTGCGTCTCTCCCGCGCATGCGATCGCCGCAAGAGCGACAATCGACACCAGCGCAACAATCAGGGCAATTGGTTTTGCCCTACCTAAACTCAGCATATTGTCTCCTTTCGAGATAATTGATCTAATTGGTCAAGTTCTAATACAACGTTCAATAAGTAAGTGAACGCTCGCATTCAATTTCGCGCTTCAATATACTAGATAGTGATTGGCTGGTCAAATAAAAGAGGCCACGGCAGCCGCCGAAAACGAGGCCGCTTCCGGCATTTTGGGCACCGAAATGAAGGGGAAAAAGAAGGCTATTTGCCGGTGACGCCGTGCTTGAATATCTGCCACAGCTTACGGCTGTCGCCGACCGGAAACTCTTCGGTCCCGAAGTGGTTCAGCGTGTTCACGGCCTGTATCAGTCCGTAGAACTGCAAAGCCGCGGCCCTCAGGTCAACCTCGGGGCTCACTTCGCCCTTCTGCGCGCCGACCGTCAGTTGCGCCTCTATCATTCCGAGGTGCTTATCAATTGAAGCCTGCATCAGAGAGCGTAGTTCATCGTCGCCGTTCATTAGCACTTCGGCAATGACGAGAAAGGAAACACCGGTGAGTGTGGAAGGGGCGACATTGTGATGCAGCACCCGTTCCAGCCTCTTCAGACCGGAGTCAGGGTCGCCGTCGATCAGGTCGATGCGCTCGGTGAGTCTTAGGTCAATGTCCTCGATCAGGCCGGCCAGAATGCGCTTCTTGCCGCTGAAGTGGCGATAGATCGCCCCCTCGCTCACGCCGACTGCGCGGGCGAGATTCCCGATCGTCAGTGACTGCATGCCGTGCTCGGTTATTGCCTGCCGGGCGGCATCTATGATCTCGCGTCTCCTGACGCTGGTGGGGCGGCGCGACCTTACGACCATCTGCTAAGACCACATCTGCATTAAGAACACATTAACAAGCCTGATAGCGAATATAGCGAATGTAGGTACGAAGGTCAATCAGGTTGGCGCAGCACACTGCAATATGGGGCTTTACCGTGATCAGTCCTCTCGAATGAGATCCGCCGCCCGCTCTGCCATCGCCATGACCGTCAGATTGAGGTTCGCACGAACGGTGTCAGGCATTATTGACGCGTCGACGATTCGCAGCCCGTCAACACCGTGGACCCTGCCGTACTGGTCCACAACCGCCATCGGATCGTCGGCAGGCCCCATCTTGCATGTGCTTGAGATGTGGTGCGCCGTGACGACTTCGCGCTTCATCCAAGCATCGAGCGCGTAATCGTCTCGCAGGACATCGTCAGTTGGGGCGATTCGATGCGCGACAATGCCCGCAAACGACTTGTGCCTGAAAAGGTCAGTGCAGAGCCTGAGGGCTTCACGCAGGCGCACGCGATCGAAAGGATGGTCGAGGAGGTTGTAGTCGAGGTATGGCGGGGCATTGGGGTCCGCCGACAGGAGGCGCAGATGGCCCTCACTCTCCGCGAGATAGAGACAGAGGCTCACGCCGATGCCCACGGGCGTGAGGTTGTCCTGCCCGCGCATCGCTCTCTCAGCGGAATAGTTGCCCATGAATATGATGAGATCGTTCTCGTAGGGTGAGTCCGTAGCGGTGTAGCGCAGGGTGACAGTGCCGGTGGCGACCTGGTCGGTGTTCAGGGGGAAACCGTCGTGCGTGCGCCAGGACATGGGCACATCGGGATGGTCGCGGAGATTGCGCCCAACGCCCGGCAAGTCCTGTACGACGCGAATTCCCAGGCGCTCCAGCTGGCCGGCGGGACCAATGCCGGACAGCGCCAGGATGTGGGGCGATCCGATTGCCCCCGCGCAGAGGATCACCTCGTCGCCATACGCCAGCAGTTCCTTTCCTTCACTGGCTGCGCGCACTCCCATCGCGCGACCGCCCTCCATAATGATGCCATGTACCTGGCAATTCGGCGTGACGGTTAGATTTGCCCTGCCTCGCGCGGGGTCAAGGTACGCAACCGCAGTGCTCACCCGCACGCGCCCGTCGATATTGAACGCCAGGGGTCCAACGCCGCCGGAATCGGGCCGGTTATGGTCGGGGCAATCACGGAAGCCCGCATCAAGACATGCCTGGTAGAACGCCTGCTGCTGCGGCTCCCATTCTTCAGGCCGGTGCCTGCGCGCAACGACCGGGCCATCGGTGCCGTGAAGCACGTCATCGAAGTCCCTGTCGGCTTCCAGCTTCCGAAGATACGGCAGAACCTTCTCGTACCGCCATTCGGAGTTGCCCCAGCCCGCCCATCGCTCGAAGTCATCGGGCATTGGTCGAAGGAACTGCGCGTCGTTTACCGCGCTCGACCCGCCTGTTACCTTGCCTCGCGGGATGTCGATGTAGGCGCGGTCAGTGGCTCTTGCCCGGAAGTGCCAGATCTGATCGCCCTCCCAGATGGTCGTATCCGTGCCATGAATGTACCTGATCGAGTCTGGCATCATACGCTGATTCGGATAGTCCGCGCCGGCCTCCAGAAGTAGCACGGAGCGGCCTGCGTCCTCGGTCAGCCGAGCCGCGAGGACGGCACCCGCGGACCCCGCCCCAACGATGATGTAGTTATATCTCTGTTTCATATTCACCCGATGGTTACCGCCTGTGTCCATTTCCACAAGGATAGCATTTCGTATCAGGCTGGGCGCATTTGAACTGTCCGGATGCTCAAACAGTTGTCCGGTCCGCATTCCTGTCGCATGGCTTGAAGGGGAGACTGCCGGGATGCTCCTCTCGACCGCCTCGCTTGACCATTGTTTGAGTCCTGTTACACTTGCATCCGTCCAACCGCGCTCTCATACAATTGAGTGAGAGGCTTGAGTTAACTTTTTGGCAGGTGGCGCACAATGATCACAGACATTCCTCACGAAGTACATGGCGACGAACTCCCCCGGGGCGTGTCAAAGCGCACGCTTGCCGTTGACTGCGAGCATGTGGAGAAGATGCTGCACAAGGGCACCCGCGAACAGTTCGTGATCTACTGCGACGAGCCGGAGCGGATGGGCGGCGAGGACGCCTACCCGCCCCCTCTGACCTACATCACTTCCGGCATCGGCTTCTGACTGCTTACCCAGTTGAAGCGGTACGCTACAATGAGGAAGATTTCGATCAACGAAGCGCGCGTTCATGTGGAGATGGACTACTACCTGTCCGGCTCCGTACTGGCCGGCACCGTGACTAGCGGCGTTACGGAAGTGCGCTCAGATTTCACAGTCAGCTCCGATGCCGATGAAGAAGAGATCGCCAATGTCATCAGGCTGGCAAAGCGGGGCTGCTTCGCCGAAAGGCTGGTGGAAACGGCCGTGCCCATCAAGAGCACGCTGGTGCTGAATGGCAAAGAGGCGACCGGACTCATGGAGGAATGACCAATGACCACAACCACCGTCGGCTCAGACAAGCTCACCTACGAGCTAGCGCAGGACTTCCCGCAGCTCCCGGACGGTGAGACATTCGCGGTAGTCAGCACCGTCGCCACCGATTCGCAGGACAGGCTGTACGTGTTCCAGAGGAAGGACCCGCCCGTCGTCGTATTCGACCGGGACGGCAACTACCTCGACGCATGGGGGCACGGCGCGTTCAACTCGCCGCACGGCATGAGCATCAGCGATGATGTCGTATATCTCACCGACCGTGACGACTCCGTAGCGGTCGCTTACACGCTCGAAGGCAGGCCCCTTATGGTCCTGGGAGAGCGCGGTGTTCACTCCGACACGGGCTGCGAAAACGCCGGCGACATGGTTCCTCGCGCCGCAGGACCATTCAACTATCCCACCGAGATCGTCAAGGGCCCGTCCGGCAATATCTATGTCTCCGATGGCTACCGCAACAGCAGGATTCACAAGTTCACGAGCGACGGCAACCTGATCAAGTCATGGGGAACGCCCGGCAGCACCGAGCATGGGGAGTTCCATCTGCCCCACAGCCTCATGGTCGATGCGGACGAGAAGGTCTATGTCTGCGACCGCACCAACCGACGCATCCAGATATTCGACTCCGAAGGCGAGTTCATAACGATGTGGACGGGTATGGGCGGGCCGAACGACATCGTGCAGGGTGCGGACGGCCTCTTCTACATCTGCGAGCAGGAAGCCGACGGCAACCCGCCCTATGTAACGATTCGCGACGGCGACGGCGAGGTGCTGGCAAAGTGGGGTGT
>CAZWDM010000043.1:11181-19228 GCA_964632415.1 uncultured Dehalococcoidia bacterium
CGCCCTATGTAACGATTCGCGACGGCGACGGCGAGGTGCTGGCAAAGTGGGGTGTGCGTCACGCACATGGCATCTGGGTTGACTCGCGTGGCGACATTTATATCGGCCTGACGACTTTCCAGAGCGTGGATAAGTACGTCCGCGTCTAACGAAAATGTCCCTTCCCCCTTGATTCGGGAAGGCTAGTATGGGGATGAAAGCCCCCGATCTTCTTATTCGAGGAGTTTAGATTGAGCAAGTATTACGACGGGGCACTGCTGCCGGATGAATTGCGTCGCGATTTCGATGTGTATGACAGAATTCAGGAGCTTGGCATTTCCATGGGAAGCTTCGACGAGGATGTGGTGTCGCTCGAGGGCGCGGGAATAGCGGCGGCTGTCGTTCACGAAAGCGGCCTGGTTTACCTGTCCGGCAGTTCGGCAGGAACCTACCCTATGAACGACGATCAGGAGCGCATCGACCACGGCTTCCAGGCGGCACAGGAGACGGCTGACCGGCTCATCCGCAGGCTGCACTGGACACTGAGCTGCGGCGGTGAGGGCGACCTGAACGACGTGCTGTACACGGTGAAGGCGCTCGGCATGGTGGTATCCCCCGGCGGTGGAGCGAGCGGCGCCGCGCCCGCCGTCACGAACGGCTTCTCGTTCAGGTGGCACTCCGTGTTTGGCGGACCCCGCAGCGACTACGCCAGCGACGGCATCGACCCCGGCGGATTCGCCGGTATCCATGCCCGCAGCGCGATGGGAGGCTTCGACGGCAAGTTCTCCATCGAGCCTGAGATTATCGTTGCGGTGCCCGCAGAGTTGACCCAGGAGATCATCAGGAACAGGGGTTGGGTGTTCCCGCTGCCGCCGGTGATGCTGGACAAGGTGAAGGCTGCACGGGCGTCCTGATACGCACAGGACGCCAATCCATCGGGCTACTGGTGCCTGCGTCCCTCGTATGGATGATCGGCAAGCAGCAGGTCGCCCTCCGCGAACCTGCTCGCCCGGAACTCGTGAACGGGATGGTCGGCGCACTCCCCGTGCATGACGAACTCCGCCACCATCCTGCCGACCACCGGCGACAGCTTGAATCCGTGCCCGCTGAATCCGACCGCGTAGTACAGCCCGTCAATGCCTGCCGACTTGTCCAGGATGGGGTTGCCGTCCGGCGTCATGTCATAGAGTGAACCGTAGCCGCCCCTCTGCGTCGCCGCCCTGAAGCCGGGGAATCGCATCTTGGCGCGGTCCCAGAACTTGGTGATCGTGTCATGATCTGCGTTCAGCCCGAATGCGTCCGGGTTCACCACTTCGTTCAGGTCGTCAAAGTCCTCTCCACCGACAAGTGTGCCGTATCCGGCATCGACGCGGAAGTACGCGCCGGTCGTGTAGTCGATTATGTTGGTGTTCAACCCCTCCAGGACCGGCGGGCGGCGCAGGTGTACCATCTGCACGCGGGTCGGGGCGATGGGCAGCGACTCGCCGAGCGGAGCAGCGAGCCGGTTCACCCACGGTCCCGTCGCCGCGATAACGGCGTCCGACTCGACCGTTCCGTCCTCGGTGTCAACTCCGACGACGCGCCCTCCCTGCACGCGGATTCCGGTGACCGCGCACTCGGTTACGATTTCCGCGCCGTACTCCCTTGCCCTGTCCGCGTAGGCGTAGGTCGTTGCCAGCGGGTCGGCATAGCCTGAAGTCGGCTCATAGACCCCGAGCGCAATCCCATCGAGGTTCGCTTCCGGCACGATCTCTCCAAGTTCGGACGGCGTGAGCGTCTGGATGTTCACTCCCAATTCGCGGTTCATCTCCACGTTCGCCCGCGCCGCGTTCTCGTCGCGCTCGCCGAAAAACAGCGCCCTTCCCGTCTCAAGGAAGCGAGCGTCACCGCCGACCGCATCCCCGAAGTTATGGAATATCCGGCTCGCCTCCATAGCCATCTTCACCAGAGTCGGATGCAGGTAGTGTTCGCGCACCATCGCGCCCGACCTGCCGCTTGCGCCACTGGCGAGGTGTCCTTTCTCCAGCAGCAGCACCCTGCCCGCGCCCATCCGCGACAGGTGCATGGCGATGCTGGTCCCGTTCACGCCACCACCGATGACGACTATGTTGGCGGATCTGCTAACCATTCATTCCCTCCCGGCATCCTTATGGGTCAGTCAACCTGACCGACACGCTGCTTTCTATCGACGAAGCCGGAAACGAAAACGCGGGTTAGGCAGTTCCGGGCCTCGACCAAGTCCTTGCGGGATTATATGAGCGTCCGGCCCGGCAGTAAAGGCGTGCTGGTATGCCGGTGATTGGCAGCCGGTCGTGTCGAGAGCATGAGTAGGGACGGAGGCAGCGACCCGTACAATCGGAATCAGGCGGCCGCTGCCCCGTGTAAAGAAGCGAATGACAGGGGAATCATTTACGGAACAGGCTAGTTCTGTGGGTCAAACCCGCTAACGCTATTAGCGCTGGCGGTAAAGTACCGGTTTGAATCATCTGTGAAATTCACTGCGATGTAGATCAGGTGAATCTCGGTCTCGATCACAGCCTGCTGCACGACCACCTCGTTAGGCACAGAGCCCCAGGAAGTGGGAGCGGGCACCGGCAGTTGGATCACGTCTATGTCTTTAGTCCGCTGCCCCCGCATGTCGAGGCTGCCTGAATATGACGTTGCTACGCTGTTCTCCACGAGGGTCTCCAGCGATGTCGGACTGCCTGAGGGCGTCTCGAAGGCATTAGCGACACCCCTGCAGCGCCACACATAATCGCCGGGCTCGTCACGCCAGGGTCTGCCGGGGACGCAACTTCCGGGCTTGAAGTGCGTCTGGTTCAGCAGGTCTTCATCCTGCCCGACATCGCCGACAAACGTCCTGTGCAACAGCCGCAGACGCATCACGGTGTAGCCCTCTACATCGCTGTTTTCTCCGTCCCACTCCGTCCAGTCTATTTCGTACGTGCCGTCCGAATACATGATTGTGGTTGAAAACCTGCTTCCGTAGCAGGCTACGACTTCCCTTATGCCGTCACCTTCGCAGTTTAGCGATGAGTCCCCCGGACCGTCCCCGTCACCGGGCGCCAGGCCTCCCGCCGAACTCTGTTCTTCATCCAGGGCAAATACGGATGACTGCACGAACGCAAACATGGTGATGAGTAGTCCGGTCACCGCCGCTGCCGTCAGAAATCTCTTGCTCATACTTTCGCTCATAATGTGGTTCAACTTTCATCCTCCAGGTATATGCACTTACAGGTCGTACAGGACAATAGCGCCAACGAGAGCGCTCACCAGGCGCCATCGGAGTTCAATATCAGTCCATCAGCTCTTACTCCCTTCGCCATATAGCTGGTCCAGTGTCCATAGCAGGCTGAAGGTCTCCCGCCGTCTGAAGTCCGGCAGATGCGTTTCGTACCATGCCCCGCGATGCGCTAACCACACGGGCGAGACTTCCGCTAACATGGATATAGTGAACACTATACCCAAGACTTGTGACATTAATGTGACCTATTGCCATAAAGCTGTGGCATTGGTGTGACTCCTTCGGTTTCCACATGGTCGATGGTTGAGGGGAGACCGGCTGCAGGAGTCAGTGGTGTGAAGAGTCATACATGCAGGGGGCATGGTCGGGGGATGATGCGGTGATTCAAGACGGGAAAGGCGGACAGGACTCGCGAGAAAGACTGTTGAGGTTGAGCGAAGCCTGCCTGAGCATCAGCGACGGCCTTGAATTGGGCCGTGTGTTGCCGGAGGTCGTGAGCAGCGCGTGCTTTCTGACGAATGCCAGGTATGGAGCGATCACAACATCTGACGACTCCGCACGCATGAAGGACTTCCACACTTCCGGGTTGACTCCCGAGGAGTCCAGGCTGCTGGCGGATATGCCGGGGGGTTGGGAGGTCTTCCAGTATCTCAGCGGGTTGAAGGAGCCGCTCAGGGTTTCAAACATCGCAAGCCATATCAGGTCTCTCGGTCTGCCGGACCTGCGGCTTCCTGTGGAGGTCAGCTTCATTCTGACTGCCCCCATTAAGTGCCGCGATCTGGCAGTCGGTAATCTCTACCTTGGCAGGCACGATGAAGACGGGGCGTTCACGCATGAGGATGAAGAAGTTCTGGTCATATTTGCCTCTCTCGCCGCGCTCGTTATTTCGAACGCGCGCATATACGGAAAGGAATGGCGGGCCAGAGCCGACTTTCTGGGAATGGTGAGCCACGAACTGCGCACGCCTCTGACCTCGATAAAGGGCTCCGCCACGACCGCGTTGGAGTCCTACTATCCCATGCATCCAGAGGAGGCGAGACAGGCATTCCGAATTATCAACGACCAGGCTGATCGGATGAGGGGACTCATCAACGACCTTCTGGACATCACGCAAATCGAGGCCGGCAGCCTGTCGGTCACACCCCAGCCGACTTCAGCTGCCAGCCTGGTGGAGCAGGCAAGAATCTCTGTCCTGAGCGGCGGTATCACGAACGCGATCGAGGTGGACATACCGACCGGGCTGCCGCCGGTGAAAGCGGACCCACAGCGCATGGTGCAGGTGCTGTGCAATCTTCTGTCAAATGCCTCCAGGAACTCTCCCGCAGACTCCATCATCCGCATTTCCGCAAGGCAAGAGAAAGTCCACGTGGTTCTATCCGTTGAGGACGAAGGAATAGGCATATCCAGCGACAGGCTGCGACAGCTGTTCAGCGGGTTCCCACGAAGGAGCGGAGGCGACTACGACGCATCGCAGGTAGTGGGGCTGGGGCTTGCGGTGTGCAAGGGCATCGTCGAGGCGCACGGTGGAGAAATCTGGGCGGAGAGCGACGGCCTGAATCTCGGAGCGCGGTTCAGCTTCACGATTCCTGTGTCTGACATCACTGAGGTCCGCGCTGACAGGGGCGCTGTGGACGGCGAGCAAAAGGGCCATCAGGAACGCATACTGGCAATCGACGACGACCCTCTGGCGTTGAGACAAGTCCGCGAAATTCTCTCGGCGGCGGGCTATGCAACTACGATTACAGGCGATCCAGGAGCGCTGGTACAGCTCGTGCTCGCGGATGAACCCGAACTGGTGCTGATGGACCTGATGTTTCCGGACGCGGATGGAGTCGACCTGATGCAGAGCATAGGAGAAGTTTCCGACGCACCGGTGATCTTTCTGTCTGCGTATGGCAAGGGGCAGTATCTGGCAAGGGCATTCGAGATGGGGGCAGCCGACTACATCGTCAAGCCGTTCTCACCAACCGAACTGCTTGCAAGAATCAGGGCGGCACTGCGGAGACGAAGAGATCCCGCTGCGGTGAATTGCCCCGAACCCTACAGGCTGGGAGACCTCGAGATCGACTACTCGGAACGTCTGGTGACTATTGCAGGCACACCCGTCAGGCTTACTGCAACTGAGTATGCCCTCCTCACCGAACTTTCGGCAAACGCGGGTAGAGTCCAGACATACTCTCAACTGCTTCAACGGGTCTGGGGAATCTGGACTTCCCACGATCCCAGGTTAGTGCGCTCGTTCATAAAGAAACTCCGGCGCAAGCTCGGCGACGATGCAAGAAACCCGACCTACATCCTCACCGAGTCCGGAGTGGGATACCGAATGGCAAAGCCTTCAGCCGACTAGCACTTCCTAGCACTTCATGGAGTGATCAGCAGCACAATACAACCCGATGCCGCAGATCAGAACCTGTACAGCGGATCGTCCGAGGCCCTCGCCGCGCCGCCGCTGAAGCCAGCGGGCACGCCGTCCGCACGGAAGCAGGCGGCTCCGCGAATTACGCCGTTTGCATGATCGAACATCACGCCGTTCATTCCGCCCGCAACCCTCGGCACCACCTGCACATTGTGCCCCATTCCCTTCAGCGTCTCCTGAACTCCGTCGGATATGCCCGGCTCCACCTCGAGGTCCTGCCCCTGCGTCCAGATTCGCGGCGCCTCCACCGCCTCCTGCAGGCTCATGCCGTGGTCAATGACATTCACGATTGCCTGCAGCACCGACGGGAATATGCGTGTCGCGCCCGGAGTTCCCAGCGCCATGAACGGCTTCCCGCCCTTCATCACGATAGTCGGCGACATGCTGCTGACCATGCGCTTGCCCGGCGCGATGGAGTTGGCATTGCCCGGATGCGGATCGAAGATGTTCATCGTGTTGTTGAGAAGCATGCCTGTGCCGGGCGTCGTTACCTTGGAGCCGAACACGGCGTGAATCGTCTGCGTTGTGGACACGACATTGCCGTCCGAGTCGGCAGTCGTCAGGTGCGTCGTGTCCGCGCCCTCGCCAACATAGAGCGAAGGATTGCCGTAGGTGTACTCGCGGGCATGCGACGTGTCGATCTCCGCCCTTCTCGCGGCTGCGTACCCCTTGTCTGTAAGCGCGCCCACCGGAACTTCGACGAAAGCCGGATCACCCAGGTACTCGAAGCGGTCGGCGAACGCGATCTTCATTGCCTCTGCCAGCAGGTGCGCCCCGTCCGCCGTGCCGAAGCCGAGAGAGGATATGTCGAACCCCTCTAGTATGTTCAGAATCTCGATGATAGCCGTTCCACCCGAGCTTGTGGGCGCAACCGATACGATGTCGTAGTCCCTGTATGTTCCGTGCACCGGCTCCCGGCGGTGAATGCGGTAGTTCTTGAAGTCGTCGCCCGTGATGATGCCGTCGTTCGCAGCCATATCTTCGACTACCATCTCGCCTATGCGTCCGCTGTACAGAACCTCCGGGCCCTCAGCAGCGACCGCCTCCAGCGTGCGGGCGTAGTCTGCCCTCACAATAGTCTGGCCAACTGATGGCGGCTTTCCTCCGGGCAGGAATACCTCCGCGCTCGCCGGGAACATCGCCAGGTCTTCCTGGTTAAGGCGAATGATGTCCGCGAGGTACTGGCTGACCGCGAATCCACGACTGGCATAGCGAATAGCGGGCTGCAGCACCGCATCGAGACCCAATCTGCCGTACTTCTCCTCCGCGTGGCACCAGCCCATCAGGGCGCCGGGAACACCCACCGACTTGTAGCCAACCAGGTTCTCGCGGTCAACCGTCTCCATGTAGTCGGGCCAGGTGTCCGAGATCGTCCCGTACATGTCCGGCGTGGCTGCGGCGGGTGCAACCGAGTAGTTGTCGATGTTCACGAACTCGTCACTGGAGGCATCGTAGTAGTTGATGAAGCCGGCTCCGAATATGCCGACCATCATCGGCTCGACGACACTGAGCGCGAAGACGGACGCGACGGCGGCGTCCATCGCATTGCCGCCCATCGCCAGCATCTCCAGCCCCGCAGCGGAGCCCAGCGGGTGGTTGGTGGCGACCATGCCGTTGGAGGCAACGGCGTCTCTCTTGTAGGTTTCGAACGGGCTGCCGGCAAGCTCTCTCCAGGACATGCGATCCTCCAATTGGCGGCTATATGGCGTAATAGTAAAGGCGCTGCAACATCAAGCGCAGGCAGATTGTACACAATCAGGGCGATTGAGTGGATGTCGCCGTCAGAAATGAAATGCTGCTGCCATTTGATGAAGTCTGTTCAGAGTGCGCCTCCGTCGGAGCGTACAGCCTCAGCAATCAGGTTCCGACCTGTACCGTTGAAGTAATCTTGCGCAGCGTCGCGAGGGCGGAAAATGCCGAAAGCTTGCCCGTCTTCGGGTTTTCCTCGGAGGGCACATTCTCGATGCGAATGCTCAGCCTTCCGAATTCTCCCTCGGCGATGATGTCGTGCGTGTTCTTGTCCACCGTGGGGTCGGCATAAATCCGTATGCGAGTCCGCTGCGGTCCCAAGCCCGCCATGCTGAGGGCAGCGGAGACATTCACATTCGCGGGGAACAGCCTGCAAGCTTCGAGAGCGGGGCCCTCGAAGACGACGGTCGGCTCCGAAACGGAATCGAGATCGATGCCCGCCGCGGTGATGCCGAGTGCGCCCCTCAGCCCCTCGGGTGGCTTGCGCGTGATCATTGTCAGCGAGTCTATGCGCCCTGCGCACGCCCCTGCTATTCCATCCAGACCAATTATTGCGCCCGACGGCACATATATTGTCGCCCCGTTCTCTTCAGCCAGCCGGAATAGGTCATCGCGCTCAAGCAGCGCGCCCCCGCTCAGCGCCATCAGGTCCTTGCCGG
>CAZWDM010000043.1:19328-23815 GCA_964632415.1 uncultured Dehalococcoidia bacterium
AGGTCATCGCGCTCAAGCAGCGCGCCCCCGCTCAGCGCCATCAGGTCCTTGCCGGCAGACAGCGTAGCAACGGCAATCGAATCCATTGCACTTGCAGGCGCTGCCTCAACCACAAGATCGACAATCTCAACGAGCCGGTCCAGTGCGACAACCGGTGGCGCGCAAGCGAGCGTCGATGCGAACAGGGTTGCCCGCTCCATGTTGCGGCTGGTTATGCCGCCGACCACGACACCCGGCACGGTACCGGCATCGAGTTCGGTTGCCACCTTGCGACCTATCGTCCCGCAGCCCGCTATCCCGACGGCTTTCTTGATCTTGCTCATGCGCACATGCTATTGGCGCAAGCCGGAACTGTCAAAGGGATAAGAATTACGGGGCAGATGACGGCTCGGAGGGTAGTCCGCACATTCACGCCCGCGCGCGCGACTGCGTCCGCAGCATAAGCCGTTGCCCAAGTAGGGTAACGCTCAACGCCGTGATAAAGATGGCTGCGCCCGGAATCAGCACCAGCGAAGGCACCCGGCGCATGTACGGCTGAGCCTCCGAGAGCATCGCGCCCCAGTCCGGCGTCGGAGGCTGCGCGCCCACGCCGAGGTACGACAGCCCCGCAATCGTTATCAGCATCTGCCCGAATCGCAGAAATCCCATCGCCAGAATAGGCCCCATGATATTGGGCAGGACATGCCTGCGAAGTATGAACAGGGGAGGCGACCCAAGCGCGACGGCGGCCTCCATGAACTCCCGCGTGTTGACTTCAAGCGTCACCGCCCTCGCAAGGCGAGCGTACGGAGTCCAGGCGAATATGGTAACCGCGAGAACGATGGTCCCAAAACTCGGCTTTAGCATCGATGCCAGCGCAAAGGCGACCACCAGCTCGGGGAAGACGAGCACTACATCCACCACGCGCATCACTACCTCGTCGAACAGACCGCCGATCCTACCGGATAATGCGCCTACGAGGGTGCCGAGCACGCCTGAAATCAACACCGCAACCGTGGTTATCGCGAGGGAAAAGCGGCTACCCGTCACAAGGCGCGACAGCACGTCCCTGCCGACATGGTCTGTGCCAAACGGATGCGCCGAACTCGGCGTCTGCAGGCGCGCGGTGAGTGCCTGTTCATTCGGGTCGTACGGGGAAATTACGGGCGCGAACAACGCAGCAATACCTATGACCACAAGGCAAGCGAGCGGCACTGCGGTCGCCCACGACCACGGCAGATTCGCCAGCCCCTTCAGCGGAATACTTGGCATATTCCGCGTCACGCGACGGTTCAACTTGCCCAGAGTGCGATCCATCGGTTCCCCTTACGCCGGTCGTCCCTCCAGCCTTATTGCCGGATTCAGGAAGACATACGCAATGTCCGTCGCCGTGTTTAGCAGGACGGAAATCGCCACAATTATCATCAGGCTCCCCTGAATCAGGGGTATGTCGCTGGCATTGATTGCATCGAACAACACTCTGCCAATCCCCGGCACCGAGAAGATCACTTCGACGATAAGCGCTCCCCCGATCAGCCCGGCCAACCACATGCTGGACAGAGTAACGACCGGAATCAGCGCGTTCCTCAGTGCGTGCCTCCGCACCAGCAGCGTCTCCCTCAGCCCCTTTGCCCTTGCCGTTCTGATGTAGTCCATCGAGAGAACTTCGAGCATCGAGGCGCGGACGACCTGCGCGAAGAATGCGGTTGGTCCCGTCGCGAGCGTGAGGCACGGCAATATCAGGTACAATGGCCCGCGCCATCCTGCGGACGGCAGCCATCCGAGGTGAACGCCGAACAGCAGTACCAGCGCCGGCGCCAGCACATAGGAGGGCACGACCACTCCCATTTGGGATGCGAATGCGACGGTCGTGTCCAGCAGCGATCCGGGGCGCATCGCCGCCAGTATTCCCGCGGGCAGAGCGATTGCCAGGGAGATTGTCAGCGTGACGACGCTCAGTATGGCGGACACCTTCAACCCGTTCAGCACCCTGTCGCTCACCGGAGCTCGAGCCATGTACGAGCGGCCCAGGTCTCCCCGCGCTGCCCGCCCCAGCCACGCCGCATACTGCACGAGCAGCGGGCGGTCGAGACCGAGATCACGCTTCATGCGCTCCACGGCTTCCGGGGTCGGCTGCCTTTCCTGCACCTGCGCCTGCATGACCGCCGTAGCGGGGTCGATGCCGCTGATTAGCGGGGACAGGAATATGAGGAACGAAACGACCGCGACTATGAGAGGAAGCAGCAGCAATCGCCGTAGAACCAGCCTGTACAATGCCTGTTTCCTTCCCTGATACGCGCTTTACATGTCAGGCGATTGCGGGCGCTATGCCGCCCCCATCCCAACCTTCCCTCGGAGGGCAGAGGGATTGTCGATTGGAACGGGGGCAGAATTACCGCGCAATCCTTTCCTCAGAAGAAGAGGGTTACGCAATGGTCTCTTGCATGCCTTACCTAATTCTCAATATCCAGCTCAGTTGTCAGTGTGTAGTATTCGAGCATGTGCGGCTGCCAGTTCCGCACATGGTTGCCGTGCGCGAAAACCTGCTCAGTGTAGTTAATGAATATCGTTGAGGCGTCATCGTGCAGTATCTGCTGGATTTCGCGATAGATTTCGTTCCGCTCTTGCAAGTCTGAAAGCGTGCGGGCGCGCGCCAGCAGCTCATCGACCTGCGGATTGCAGTAATTAGCGTAGTTGCTGATGTCAACAGTGCCGCAGGTGTAGTCCGCGCCAAGATACCCCTCCGGGTCGTAGGCGTCTATCAGGTGGCCCCTGGACACAAGGAACATGTCATAGTTTCCGGCGAACACATCGTCCACCAGCGCGCCCCATGGTGCCAGCCGGATTTCCGTGCTGAATCCACCATCGTTCAGCATCTCGTGAAGCGCGACCGCCATTGCGGGGAACTCCGCCCTGCTGGGATATGTCCACAGCGCGACCTGCGCCTCGCCCTCTGCGTACCCGGCTTCCGCAAGCAGCGCCTTCGAGCGCTCGGGGTCGTACTCATACGGAACCAGGTCAGGATTTACCCATGCCTCGCTGGGCGCGAACGGCCCGACCGCAGGCTCGCCGACGCCTTCCAGCACGGACGCTACGATTGCGTCCTTGTCAACTGCGTGCGCCGCCGCCTTTCGCACATTCAGGTCGGAGAATAGACCGTTCCTGTTGTTCACATTGAGCGTTACCGTGCGCGGCTGCTGCGCGCGGTGCATAACGAAGTCCGAGTTGCCCTCGAATAGCGGCAGCTGCGAAATCGCCAGATGGTTCAGCAAGTCCACTTCGCCCGTTTCCAGCATTGCCGCGCGAACCAGTCCGTCCGGCACGAATAGGGTTTCGCCCGCGCTCAGATTGGCGATCCCATCCCAATAGTCCTCGTTTCTGACATACCTGATGCTTTCGATGGATATGTCGCCCTCAAGGACGAATGGGCCTGTGCCTGTGCCAATCGGATTTGGCGGGCCGTCGCCGCGTTCCTGGTACGCTATGGGCGACAGGGCTGCCGTGGCGCGCGTCGCAAATCTCGAAGGCATCAGGTAATCGGGTTCTACGGTTCTTATGACCACAGTGTTATCTGCCGGCGCGTCAACGCTTGCTATGTTGTCTGCGGTAAATCCTCTTGGAGGGTTCGGCACTCCGAGAAGGTAACTGACCGATGCGACCATGGAGTGTCCGTCGAAGTGTGCGCCGTCATGGAAGTGCACATCTTCGCGCAGTGCGAACTCCCAGGTATCGTCGCCACTGAGTGACCACGACTGCGCCAGATACGGCTTCACTTGTCCGTCGAAGTCGATTTTCAGCATAGTTTCGGTGGCGCCCGCGCTCATCAAGATGCCGGCGTCATCGGATTCGATAGCGCCGTTGGAGGTCGGCGCGAATGGCGTGACTATGAAAATTTCCTTTGTGCCGCCGTCACTTGAGGCGGGCTGCGCCGGAACCGCTGTCGGCGCGGGCGCCATTGTTGCTGCCGGCGCAGCGGGTGCCGACGGCGCAGCGGGTGCCGGTTGGGCTTGCGCCGGGGCAGGCGCTGGCTGGCTCACAGGCGGGGTTGTCGCCTGGGGCGCGGGTGCAGGGGCAGGACTCTCAGTTTCACTGCAGCCTATTGCCGCCAGGCTAAACAGGCCTAGCGCCAGACAATATATCAGTGCTTTAGGTAACATTCGATTCATAATGGATAGATTCAGTCCTTTCTTATTGACACTTTATATCATTTCTGTCAGCCTCTATGTTTCATGCCGTCTATTGGGACGGCAGTGACCTATCGGCTCACCGCCTGTTCAACCGTCCGGTGCGCATGTACCCGAAGGACTAATTGACACTGCCAGAGCGTCTATCAACTGCGCGAAGTCGGTACATTGACCTGGTCAACTCACACATTACCAATTTCAAGAGCCAAGCGGATATAGGAGCGTAGCATGACTGCCTAAGGATGCACAAGATATAAAGTCTCAATAGGGCGCACTTTGTGAAAATGATACCAAAGTTGGGACTCGGGTCTCAGGCCAGCCGGA
>CAZWDM010000043.1:23915-25068 GCA_964632415.1 uncultured Dehalococcoidia bacterium
GCGCACTTTGTGAAAATGATACCAAAGTTGGGACTCGGGTCTCAGGCCAGCCGGAGGCTGCCCCTGATACTACCCTTCGTCACCCGGCCTCGCTCTCCTCGCCGGAATAGAATGCTGTCGTGCGGTTCGCAGCAGCACGCGCTGTGTCAGCGTCAGTCCCGGCAGCAATCGCTGCCTGCGCCCAACCGTCGCTGCTGCCGGCGAAGAACGCCCTGCCCGAGTCTGACTCAACGAACTCCATCACGCCCGGCATTGGCTCTGCCGGCTGTTCCAGGTGAATCGCGAGCCCCATCATACCCCACTCCCAGCCTACTCCGGCAGCGCCAGGCCCGTATTCGTCCCAGTGCGCCGACAGAATAGACGTATGCATGAGCGTCAGGCGCGATCGCGCTTCCTCAGCAGCTTCAAGGCCAACATCAACCCAGCTCACATCACCGCCGAACTCCCAGGTTAAGGCGAAATGCGACAGACGCTCGCACACCGTGATTGTGCCGCTTGCATTGCCTTCCAACTGGTAATGTCCACCCAACTCCAGCTCTCCGCTCACCGGAGTAAACCAGCGGCCAATCCGCTCGCCATTCGTAACCGCATCCCACAAGTCCTCGATTGAGGCGGCAAAACTGCGAGATAGCCTAACCTCGCTTGCGGGCTGACCGTCGCGCTCCGTGAACGACACCGTGCGATCCACGGCACCCAGGGTGTATTCAACATCGAAATCCATGACTACCCTACTTTCCTTCATTGTCTCTGGCGGGCGGATGCACCGTTCCAGACGGCAGCCTGTCAAACCGGCTCTCTTGCGCTGCCCATCCGCTCGGAATATATTAAAGTCGATTTAAGCGAGTCTCAGCTACCAATTGTCCACCCGGGGCAGTCGGACCGCTAGCGGAATGCAGGTCTCAGGCGATCAGCAATCAGAGAATGTGCGAAAGGATTATCAAATGACCTCCAACAGAAAACCCGTCGCCGTAGTAATCGGCGCGACATCCAAGTGGCAGTCCGACGGGCGCAACACGCGGCTCATACACGGCTCAGACCTCGACGACAGCGATCTGCCGGTCGGCGTGCGCTGGGGCGTCGGCGGCGCCATCTCGCAGAAGTTCGCACAGGAAGGCTTCCTAACGGTGCTGACCACGCGCACCGCATCCAACGC
>CAZWDM010000044.1:0-12231 GCA_964632415.1 uncultured Dehalococcoidia bacterium
TCAGCACCACTGCGTCGAATTGCCCCATAAGCTCGTCGCCGGAGAGATCGACACCCACATTGACGCCCGTTCGGAAGGTAACGCCCTCGGCGGTCATCTGGTCGACACGCCGCTGCACCACGTTCTTCTCCAACTTGAAGTCCGGTATGCCCAGCCGCAGAAGTCCGCCGATGTAGTCGTCTCGCTCGAATACAGTTACCCAGTGGCCGCAGCGGTTGAGCTGCTGCGCTGCCGCGAGCCCGGCAGGACCAGAACCGACAACCGCGACCTTCTTGCCGGTCCGCTGGGTCGGCGGCTCCGGGGTGATCCAGCCTTCCTCCCAGCCCCTGTCGGCGATCGCCCTCTCGATATACTCTATCGTCACCGGGTCCTGGTTTATGTTCAGCACACAGGCGGCTTCGCAGGGGGCCGGGCAGATCCTGCCCGTGAACTCGGGGAAATTGTTTGTGGCGTGGAGTTCGGCAAGCGCCTCATCCCACTTCCCGCGATACACGAGGTCGTTGAAGTCGGGGATCAGGTTCCCAAGCGGGCACCCCGTATGGCAGAAAGGCACGGCGCAGTTCATGCACCTTGCGCTCTGCTCCTTCGCCTGCTCTTCAGTCCAGCTGTAGTAGAACTCGCTGAAATGCCGGATACGCTCAGACACCGGCTGCTGCGGTATTCCCTGCCGTCCATAATCCATAAAACCAGTTGGCTTTCCCATGTATCGGTTCGCCTGCGCTCTCACTCAATTGTTCCTGCTCGCGCAGGAAGCCGGAATACCCGGTAGTTTTGCTAGTCCGCGGCAACAGCTGCCGCAGCGCGCTCCATCAGTATGCGCTTGTAGTCGTAAGGCATTACCTTGACAAACTTCGGCAGCATCGCGTCCCAGTCGTCCAGCACACGGCGAGCATTGGCGCTTCCCGTATGCTCGTAATGCTCTTCGATCAGGCTGCGTAGCTCGCTTATGTCGTCGGGATCCTCCACGCTCTCAAGTCCAACCATCTCACGGTTGCAGAGCGCGGAGAACGTGCCCTTTTCATCAAGGACGAACGCCTCTCCTCCACTCATCCCTGCCGCGAAGTTCCGGCCTGTCGGACCCAGCACCACCACCTTGCCGCGCGTCATATACTCGCAGCCGTGGTCGCCCACGCCCTCCACGACCGTCTCGGCTCCGCTGTTGCGCACAGCGAAGCGCTCACCCGCCACACCGCGAATGAACGCCTTGCCTCCCGTAGCACCATATAATACTACATTCCCCACGATGATGTTTTCTTCAGGCGAAAATTCGGACTCCGGCGGTGGCGCGATTATCACCTTGCCGCCGGACAGCCCCTTGGCGAAGTAGTCGTTGGCGTCCCCATGTACGCGCATGGTTACGCCCTTCGCAAGGAACGCGGAGAAGCTCTGCCCCGCCGAGCCGCTGAAGTTGATCCTGATAGTATCGTCCGGCAGCGACTCCATGCCGTGCCTCTTCGCGATTTCGTAGCTCAGCGTCGTCCCGACCGTGCGGTTCCGGTTGCTGATAGGCAGGTCGAGGGAGACCGTCTTCTTCATGTCAATTGCGTCAACGCACAGCTCGATCAGTTCGTTGTCGAGCGCGCGCTCCAGCCCGTGGTCCTGCTCCTCGCAGCGGTATGTCGCCACCGAGTCCGGCACTTCGGGCTTGTGCAGCAGCTTCGAGAAGTCGAGCCCCTGCGCCTTCCAGTGCGCCACCGCCTCGCGAGTGTCCAGCCTGTCCATGCGCCCCACCATCTCGTTGATGGTGCGGAATCCCATCTCAGCCATTATCTCTCGCAGTTCCTCGGCGACGAAGAAGAAGTAGTTGATGACATATTCAGGCTTGCCGGCGAACATCTTCCGCAGGTCCGGGTCCTGTGTGGCGATGCCCACCGAGCAGGTGTTGAGGTGGCACTTCCGCAGCATGATGCAGCCGAGGCTAATCAACGGCGCGGTTGCCATGCCGAACTCCTCGGCGCCCAGCAGGCACGCGATTGCGACATCCCTGCCGGTCTTGAGCTGGCCGTCCGTCTGCACGACGATGCGCCCGCGCAAGTCGTTCATCACAAGCACCTGCTGCGTCTCCGCCACGCCAAGCTCCCACGGCAGTCCGGCGTGTTTGATGGACGACTCCGGCGATGCGCCCGTGCCGCCGCTGTCGCCGCTGATCAGCACGACATCGCCGTGTCCCTTCGATACGCCCGCCGCAATCGTGCCAACGCCCGCCTCGGCGACCAGCTTCACATGAACCCGCGCACCAGGGTTCGAGTTCTTCAGGTCATGTATGAGCTGCGCCAGGTCCTCGATCGAGTAGATGTCGTGATGCGGCGGCGGCGAAATAAGCTCGACGCCTGGGGTTGAGTTGCGGACCCAGCCGATATACTCGTCAATCTTGTGGCCGGGGAGCTGACCGCCCTCGCCGGGCTTCGAGCCTTGCGCCATCTTTATCTGAAGGTCGCTCGCGCTCGCCAGGTAGTTGATCGTAACGCCGAAACGCCCGGAGGCGACCTGCTTCATTGCGCTGTTGCGCGAGTCGCCGCTATCGTCGGGCGTGTAGCGCCGGTAGTCCTCGCCGCCCTCGCCCGTATTGCTCCGCGCTCCAATGCGGTTCATCGCGATCGCCATAGTCTCATGCGCCTCGCGGCTGATCGAGCCAAGCGAGATCGCACCCGTGGCGAACCGCTTGACGATATCGGTTGCAGGCTCCACCTCGTCAATCGAAATCGGCGTCTCAGCCTTCCTGAAGTCCAGCAGGCCCCTGATTGTGCAGAGCTTGCGGCTGAAAGTGTTAGCGAGCTCGGCGAACTCCTGGTATGTGGCGTAGCTGTTTGCCTTGGTGGCGAACTGAAGGCGGCTTATCGTATCGGGGTTCCACATGTGGTACTCGCCGTCTCGCCTCCACTGGTAGTAACCACCACTCTGAAGGTCGAGGCTCGCCGCATGCGTAAGTTCCCGAAACGCGGACTCGTGGCGCCTCCTGCTCTCCATCTCGATCTCGTGGATGCCGATGCCTCCGATGCGCGACGGCGTCCATGCGAAGTACTTGTCGATGAACTCCTCGTTCAGCCCCACCGCCTCGAATATCTGCGCGCCGCGATAACTCTCGATTGTGGATATGCCCATCTTGGACATTATCTTCAGTATGCCCTTGTCCGCCGCCTTGATGTAGTTGTAAACGGCGGTATCGTAGTCCACCGTCCCTGCCAGCGCGCCGTCTTCCGATACCATGTCCCTGAGCGTTTCAAAAGCCAGGTAGGGATTGACCGCAACCGCGCCGTAGCCAATAAGCAGCGCCAGGTGAGCGACCTCGCGCGGTTCGCCGGACTCAACTATCAGGCTTACCTTCGTGCGAACGCCCTGCCTTATCAGGTGATGATGGACTCCCGCAACCGCAAGCAAACTCGGAATCGGCGCGTTGTAGGCATCGACGCCCCTGTCGGAGAGGATGACAATCGTGTTGCCTTCCTGCACCGCCTTATATGCCTCGTCGCAAATCCTCCGCACCGAGCGCGCCAGTGAGCCGTCGTTCTCGTCAGTCGTAAACAGCGTCCGCACCGTCTTTGACTTCAGGCCAGGCATATCCAGGTTGCGGATCGTCTCCAGCTCGCCACTCGAAAGGACCGGCCGCTTCACTCGCAGCGAGCGGCAATGCTCCGGCGTCTCGGTGAACAGGTTGCCTTCGCTGCCCGCCCGCGACTCCAGAGAGGTAACCAGCTCCTCCCTGATCGCGTCCAGCGGCGGATTGCTCACCTGCGCGAACAGCTGCTTGAAGTAGTTGAACAGCAATGGACTCTGGTCGGACAGCACCGCAAGCGGCGTGTCATTGCCCATCGAACCCACGGGCTCGCTGCCCGTTTCGGCCATCGGCTCCATAATCATGCGCAGGTCTTCAAGCGAATAGCCGAACGCCACCTGCCTCGCAAGCAGCGCATCGCTGGTGTACGTTGGCTGTTCAGGGGCATCGGGCAGGTCGTCCAGCGAGACCCTGTTCTCGCGCAGCCACTCTCCGTAAGGCTGCTGCGCCGCGAGTTCGCTCTTCAGCTCCGCATCGTCAACGAGGCGGCCTTTTTCGCTGTCCAGCACGAACATGCGCCCCGGATGTATGCGGTCCTTGAACAGCACCTTCTCGGGTGGAACATCCAGCACACCCGTCTCAGACGCCATGACCAGCAAGTCATCGGTCGTTACAAGGTAGCGGCAGGGGCGTAGCCCGTTCCTGTCCAGAACACCGCAGACACTCGTGCCATCCGACGCTATGATCAGGGCGGGTCCGTCCCACGGCTCCATCAGGCAGGAGTGATATTCGTAGAAGTCCTTCTTTGCCTGGTCCATCGGCAGGTGGTCGCCCCACGCCTCGGGTATCATCATCATCAGCGCATGTGGCAGCGAGCGTCCCGTCGCAAGCAGCAATTCCAGCGCGTTGTCGAAGCTGGCAGTATCGCTCTGCACTCCATCCGTGATGATCGGCAGCAGCTTCTGCACATCGTCGCCTAGTGCGTCCGACTCGAACATGCCCTCGCGCGCCGCCATCCAGTTGATGTTCCCGCGCAGGGTGTTGATCTCCCCGTTGTGTATCACCATCCGGTACGGATGCGCCAGCCTCCAGGAGCCGAGCGTGTTCGTGCTGAAGCGCGAATGCACCAGCATGAACGATGTAACCACATCTTCATTGGCAAGGTCGTGGTAGAAATGCTGGAGTTGAGTTGCGTGAATCAGCCCCTTGTACACGATCTTGTTCGATGAAAGGCTGGCAACATAGAAGTCATTGCGCTCGTCCAGGCCGGACTCTGCCACCGCTTCCTCGATCTGCCTGCGTATGACGTATAGCTTCAGCTCGAACTCAGATTCGCTCTGCACATCCTCACTGCGTCCGACGAAGAACTGCCGGATAGCAGGCATCACCTCAGCGGCCAGGGTGCCAATCTCGTCGGGATTAACGGGCACATCCCGCCATCCCAGAACCGTCTGCCCTTCCTGCTCCACAAAGCCGCGCACGATCTCCTCAACCTGGCGCTGCTTTGCTTCCTCATGCGGCAAGAAGACCATCGCGACCGCGTAATGACCAAGCTGCGGAGGTTCAATGCCGATCCGCTCCATCTCCTTGCGGAAGAACTCATGCGGCATCTGCATCAGCACGCCGGCTCCGTCTCCGGTCTCAGGGTCCGCGCCCTTCGCGCCTCGATGCTCCAGGTTGCACAGCACTTCGAGCCCCTGATCGACAATGCTATGCGACTTCACACCCTTGATGTTCGCGACAAGGCCTACACCGCACGCCTCGTGCTCAAACCGCGGGTCATATAACCCCTGTTTAACCATGTTGGGTATGTATCTCTGGGCCATCGTTATGCCTCTCGTCTGTTAACCCTCAGGGAATAACCAATTCGTAAACTCACGCCCACAAGGGAAGGACCGCCGGCGAGCAAGTCGGAACACCGCTACGCCTACTGTCGAAGAAAACTAGAGCACCGGCAGATACTGCTCGGTCTCATAGTCCGCCACCCGGCTGTGATAGTTCTCCCATTCTATTTTCTTGTTCTCGATGAAGCTCTTGAAAACCGGCTCGCCCAGTGCATCGTGAACGAGCTCGCTCTTCTCCGTGATGTTTATGGCTTCCCACAGATTGGCGGGAAGCGCCTGTATGCCGAGCTCGTCCCTCTCGGCCTGCGTCATGTGCAGGGCGCTCGACTCCGCCGCCTGCGGGAACTCATACCTGTTCTCAATCCCCTTGAGCCCGGCAGCGAGCATAACGCTGAATGCCAGGTACGGGTTGCAGGCAGGATCAGGCGAGCGAAACTCGATACGCCTCGATTCCTCTCTCCCCGGCTTGAAGTCCGGCACCCTGATGAGATCGGCACGATTCACGGTTGACCAGGTAACATAAGTCGGCGCCTCGAACTCGGGCACGAGCCGCTTGTACGAGTTAACCCACTGGTTGGTAACCGCTGTGATTTCGCGCGCATGCATCATCAGACCGGCAATGAAGAACTTCGCCGTATCCGACAGGTGGTGCGGGTCGTCGTCGTCGTAGAACGCGTTCCTGTCGCCCTGGAACAGCGACTGGTGCATGTGCATCCCGCTGCCGTTCACGCCATGCACCGGCTTGGGCATGAATGTCGCGTAATAGCCGTTCTGCCGCGCTATCTCCTTCACCACCAGCCGGTAGGTCATCACCGTATCGGCCATCGTCAACGCGTCGGTGTGCCGAAGGTCAATCTCATGCTGGCTTGGCGCCGCTTCCTGGTGGCTCGACTCCACGGGAATCCCGAGCTCCTCCAGTGTCAATACGGTCTGCCTTCTCAGGTCAGTCGCAAGGTCGGTTGCATCCTGCCCGAAGTAGCTTCCCCGGTCCTGGGTGCGTGTGCCCTGTGCGTCCCTGAAGTAAAAGTACTCGATCTCAGGTCCCACGTAGTATGTGTACCCGAGCTTGGCTGCGCTGGCGAGATTGCGCCTCAGGACGGCGCGCGGGTCGCTCTCGTGAGACTCGTCATCAGGCGTGATGATGTCGCAGAACATGCGCGCCACCGCATTCTCTCGCGGGCGCCACGGCAGGACGTTGAATGTATTGGGGTCGGGCAAGGCGTACATGTCGCGCTCATCGGCGCGCACGAAGCCCTCAATAGAGGACCCGTCGAAGCCCATGCCTCTCGTTAACGAATGTTCAAGCTCTTCGACCGTTATCGCAAACCCTTTGAGGTTGCCCAGAATGTCCGCAAACCAGAGGCGAATGAATTTGACGTCATTCTCCCTGGCTTCGTGGAGAACGAACTCTGTCGCTTCCGTATCTCTCGCTAACATGTCCACCTCAATGAGGATTGGAGGCCGTTATCAGTGATGCATCAGGCAGTCAAATATGGCATAAACGGGCTTGAGAGCCGGTAGCCCAAATGCAGCACGTCAGAACGGGCAACCATTCAGAAAATATATCAATTTGTGAAAATTGTGTCAAACTAATTCGCCGGTAAACAACACCCCTGATAGGTGCCGGACCGAGCGGCATTGCCTTAACCCTGACCTCTAACAATCAGATTGAATGACCTCGCTCGGAACGCTCCGCACATCACGCCACGAAATATAATCGAATACAGAAAGCCTGCACCGTCATTCCGTAACCCGGAGGCGATGCAGGCTTCTCTTTAATTCTCCAGTTTTAGATCTAGGAGGATGCCGCCCCGCCGACCGTCTTGATGATCAGCTCCGTCACCTTGTACGGATCGCAGTTGGCGTTGGGTCGCCTGTCCTCGATGTAGCCCTTGCCGTCGCGCGCGACCTGCCACGGAATTCGGACCGACGCGCCCCTGTCCGAGACGCCATACTTGAACTCCTTGTAGGAGGCGGTCTCGTGCAGGCCGGTCAGCCTCTGCTCGATGTCCGCGCCATAGTTGGCGATATGCTCGTCATGGTTCCCCTTCAAGGCCTCGGCGGCCGCGATGCAGGGGTCATAAGACTCACGCATGGCATTCGTGGAGAAATTCGTGTGCGCTCCTGCGCCATTCCAGTCTCCCTTTACCGGCTTGGGGTCGAGCGTCGCCGCAACATTATGCCGCTCGCCGATGCGATACAGCAGCCAGCGCGCCACCCACAGATGGTCTCCGACGGCGGGCGCGCCTATCGGCCCAATCTGGAACTCCCACTGCGCGGGCATAACCTCGGCATTGATGCCTGCTATTTGCAAGCCGGCCTCGATGCAGGCATCCAGATGATCTTCCACCACGGGGCGACCAAAGACCTCGTCAGAGCCAACGCCGCAGTAGTAGCCGCCCTGGGGTGCGGGGAAGCCGTTGTCCGGCCAGCCCAGTGGCTGCGACCTAACGCCGGTGAAGAACGTGTATTCCTGCTCGATGCCGAACCAGAAATCCAGGCCCTCGTACTGCTCGGCTGCTGCCGCGCACGCTGCCCTGGTGTTCGTGGGATGCGGCGTCATGTCAGGCAACAGGACCTCGCACATCACCAATATGTTGTTCCCGCCCCGAATCGGGTCAGGGCAGGTGAATACCGGCTTCAATACACAGTCCGATTCCTCGCCGGGGGCCTGGTTCGTGCTGGAGCCGTCAAAGCCCCAAATGGGCGGCTCTTCTCCGACGGGTACAACTTTGCCCTTCGAGCGGAGCTTGGCGGTCGGCTCTGTGCCGTCTATCCAGATGTATTCCGCCTTGTAAACACTCATTCTTCCCTCCTGTGGGATTAAATTTTTCCTATCATATTAAATCGTAAGGCTTTAGACAGCAAACAGCGAGACTCTCAAAGAAAGAAGCCTCGCTGGTTCAGTGTGCATGATGCCTGGCTATTGTCCAGTAACGGAGTACCTACTTGCTACGATTCCTGCGAACTGCGCTGGGAATGATTACCCATACTGCGAATAGCGCCGCGAATGCCACTCCACCGAGCAATACTTCCATTTCCACATGCCTCCAAAAGAAAAATCAATCTGTTTAACTTGCTACTAATTCTGAAGGGGTCATGTTTCAACTGTGTTGCACAAATGTTAAATAATTGTTACACCGTCGCCGTCCAGTGATCACCACCCGGCGATCAACCGAAGGAGGCGGCCGACTCAGACCGCCCCCTTCAGACTCTATTCCTTAGTGCCCGAACTTCCGCGGAAGCTCCGGTCCATCATTGCAGTGCGAGGACTAGTTCATCTCCGGGTAGGCGACTGTGCCGTGCTCGTGCTCGTCCAGTCCGTCTTCCTCTTCCTGTTCGTCCACGCGCAGGCCCATCGTGAGGTCGAGCACCTTGAAGAGTATGAATCCACCGCCGAAGCCCCAGACGATCGCGGCGGCTATGCCGACTATCTGCGGGAGCAGCTGTGCTACGTTGCCGACAATCAGCCCCTCCACTCCGTTATGTCCCGAAGCGAAGATGCCAACCGCAAGCAGACCCCACGCGCCGCAGATGCCATGCACCGTAACCGCCCCAACGGGGTCGTCCGTCTTCAGTACGTTCCTCACGAATTTCACACCAAAGATCATTATCACGCCCGCTATTAGGCCAATCACCACTGCCGACCAGGTATCAACATACGCACAACCCGCCGTGATGCCAACAAGTCCGGCAAGAGCACCGTTGGCTGCCATCTCGATGTCGGCCTTATCGGTCATCAGAAGCGTTACATAGATTGCGGCGGTAGCTCCGGCCGCGCCCGCGAGAAGCGTGTTCACCGCGTTCAGTCCCAGCGTAGCAGAGTTTATGTTGAACCCGAACCAGCCGAAGAACAGGATGAACGTGCCAATGACCACGTACGGAACGTTGTGCCCGCGAATCGTGATTCCCTGCTCCCAGCCCCTGCGCGGTCCGACAACCATAGCCCCGGCCAGCGCCAGGAAGCCGCCGATCATGTGAACGACACCGGAACCAGCATAGTCGGCAAAGCCCATGTTTACGAGCCAGCCGTGGTCGCTCCACGCCCAGTGGCCGTAGATCGGGTATATCAGCGCGCCGACGATGAAGCTGTATGCGAAGTATGCGTTGATCTTCGTGCGCTCTGCCATCGCCCCGGCAATAATGGTTGCGGCCGTTCCCGCGAACACCATCTGGAAGAACCAGCCGACGAGATCCCCGTCGTTGAAGTTGGCCAGGAAGAAGCCCTCGAGGCCAATGAATCCTGCCGCCGCGCCTCCGCCGAACATCAAGGCATAACCAAACGCCCAGAATCCTAGTGACGCAATGCAGAAGTCCAGGAAAGACTTCGTCATATAGTTGACCGTGTTCTTCGCGCGAATCAGGCCTGCGCCAAGAAACGCGAAGCCCGCCTGCATAAAGAAGACCAGCGCAGCCGCAAACACCAATATGGCGTTGTCCAGCGTGGTCATTACTTCACTTGCACTCTGTGCGTACGCTACGCCTCCGCCGCCAACCACTATACCGATGGCAAGAAGCGCTATCATCAATAGGCGCATCTTCAGACTTGTAGGTTTTACAATCGCCCCGAGAAGACTCATTTCCTTTCCCCTCTTCTACTAAAGATAGATTACGTTCAAAATCTACGCCGCGATTGTTTCATTTATGTTAAGCAGTTGTAACAGAAATGTTGCCTGAAGGTTAAATCCGGATTATACAAAGCACAAATTATCATTGATTTACATAACATGCAAATGAGTGCCCAAACAATCTGATCCACCTCGTACGAGTTACATTACAAGTTATGGTATAATTCTCAAGACTTAAAAAGTAAGCATTGGAGATATTATGGCAACTGACATCCCGTCTCGGGTCGGCAGGGTAGAAGGAGTACAGGAAGAGATGAGCAACCGGCTTGACAGCATCCAAGCTGACATCCGGCAGTTGCGTGCCTGGCTGGTTTCCGCCGTCATCATAATTGTTGCGGCAATAGTCGGGACAGGAATCTACTTCAACTGACCGCCCTCGATGCCCCGGCAATTAGCGCCCCGTCCGCGATGCTTCCTCTGGGAGCATGCCTGCAGTCGTTTGACATCACCCTTACCCCTCATTAAAATGCAGCCATTACACCCCGTCGAAGGGAGGCAAGCTTCATGGAGAATCTGAAAATCCAAATCTACGGCGACTATGCCTGACCGTGGGTCTACAATACAGCCGTGTGGCTGGATAAGGTAAAGAAGGCTTACGGAGACAACCTCAATATCACCTGGCGAAACTTCTCGCTCGAGCAGAACGCTCACAATCTCAAAGAGGGCCTCGACTCGGACTGGAAGGTCTGGGATCAGGACGACGTCTCTCAGAGGCGCTCCCTCGTAGCTCAGATTGCGGCAGAAGCAGCGAAGCGTCAGGGCGACGATGCACACGCGGCATTCCATCTCGCGCTGCTCGTTGCACGGCACGGCGGCGAGGGTCGCGTCTCGCTCAGCGACGAGGACGCGATACTCGAAGTAGCTGAGAATGCCGGGCTCGACTCCGCTCAGATGCGCGAGGACATGAAAGACCCCGAGCTCCGCAGAATTATCGGCGAAGACCACGAGGCCGCCATATCGGAAGGCATCTTCGGCACGCCGACATACATCTTCGAAAACGGGAACATGGCCTACCTGAAGGCGTTCATCCCCGAGGACGAAGACGCGGTAGCATCATTCGAGCACTACATCGCGCTCGCCAACCACCGCAACTACTTCGGCGAAATCAAGCGCCCGCAGCCACCATGGCCACGGGGCGTTCTCGACTAGATCCAACCATCCTATCTCCTACCATGAGGGCGACAATTCTGTCCCCTCTCCTGAGGGAACCCATTTCATCCCCTCCCCCTCTGGGGGAGGGTTAGGGTGGGGGAAATAACAACTGAATATCCTACCAATTCGGTGTCAACCTCGAACCGCTAATCAATTCGATTCGCAATTAGCGCTCCGAGGTTGCCAAGCCGAAATACACCTTAGTTAAAGGAGTATCTCGTTATGGCAATCTTCAATAATTCGATCTTTCCAAGGCGCAGTCTGAATCCCCACCATCCTGTTTTTGCGACTGAGCGAAAAATCGGCGTCCAGTTCCGGAATCCCAACCTGCTTAAGACCGCACTCACCCACAGCTCGTACCTCAACGAGTCCTCCGGCACCGCATCCGAGTGCAACGAACGCCTCGAATTCCTCGGCGACGCCGTGCTGGACTTGGCCATCGCTGAGGCACTCTATAAGAGACATGAAAGAGACCCCATAACCACCTATTTGAGCCCGTTGCCTGAAGAGGATACAAGTCTTAAAGAGGGCGAAATGACCCTCATTCGCTCTAAAGTCGTCAGCGGCAAGACACTAGCACGCGTCTCCCGCGACCTCGGAATCGGCGAACATCTTTTGATGGGCAGCGGTGAAGAGAAAAGTGGTGGGCGTGATCGAGATTCCAACTTAGCTGCAGCTTACGAAGCAGTCGTCGGCGCAATTTCAGTGGATAAGGGCTATGACGCCGCCAGGTCGTTCTGTATCCGCACTCTCACAGAGGAAATGAATTACGCTTACAGTGAGGTAACATCCGCTCCCAAGCAAAACGCCAATACCAAAAGCGCCAACAAGTCAGATCAGTCAAAGAAGGTGAAGAAGCCCGTAACTGCCGGTAAGCACCCCAAGTCTGCCCTTCAAGAAATATCCCAGTCTAAGCACGGCAAGCCTCCCGTCTATCGCATCACTAAAGCCACCGGCAAGAGCAATGCAATGACATTCACCGCGCAGGTGCAGGTCAACGGCAAAACACTGGGAAAAGGCACAGGCAATAGCAAGAAAGCTTCGGAGACGGCGGCAGCAAAGGCGGCGCTCGCGACCCTGTCAGACACCGACTGATGCAGACCTTCGAATTCAG
>CAZWDM010000044.1:12331-25009 GCA_964632415.1 uncultured Dehalococcoidia bacterium
AAGGCGGCGCTCGCGACCCTGTCAGACACCGACTGATGCAGACCTTCGAATTCAGCCTGAAGGGCATCTCCGTCGAAGGCACCATCATCGACGTCGAGACCGTCAGCCTCACCCCCAGGCCTCGCGGGATGTTCACCTTCGGCACTCTCAGTGGCAGCGTAATACGCATCCTGCAGGCCGAGACCGGTGAAGAATGTGCTACGCTCGAATCCGAAGTAAAGCGCGTCTGGCAAACACTTCCGCGACCAACCTACGCCTACAACCGAAGTTTCGTAGCCGGATGGATCAGCCGGGCAACCGGTTCGGACGCTCACATAGACCACGACACGATGGACGCGTGGAAATCCGTCGCCGACCAGCAAGCCCTGAAGTGGCCCCGACTGCGCGAGCTCGTCCGCCCTCCCCTCTTCTACTATCGTTGGGGCATCGCGGACATTGACCGCGAGCGCGACATGGGCACATTGCGCCGAACCATGCGCAGCGCCAGATCGGTCAACGAAGTGATATCACGCGAAGCGCTCGGCGGCGCGCCTCACATCTGGTGGCAGCAGCACCTTGACATGCTCAGAGTCCCTGAAATTGCCCGTCAGCTCTCAAATCCGTCGTCAATCGAGACTGACCGCCCCGGCAGACTGCACCGCCTCCCCAACGGCAACTGGACCACCAACCGCCTCGCCGCCATCATCTGCCACAACATGATGGACCTGCAATCCCAGGCGTCACTTCTCCTCTGGCAGTGGGACCTCACATCTCCCTGGCTCTAGCCTCCCTACCCTGCCCATCCCGCATGTTGGCCCCGTCGTCTCCCCTGTAACACAATCTTTACACCCCTGTAACCGCCAAGAAACATGAGGATTGCATCATCTGTTTGAGACTAGTGTCGAACGCTATGAAACTCCTTCAGACATAGCTGCGATTATCATGGTAAATGGGTTACGCGAAGATTCCACAACCTCCCAGCCGCCGACGGTTCTGCTTGCGACAGAAGTCTGCGAGGCGCTCGACACCCTTCTGGGCGCCCTCAGGTTTTCAGGTGTAGTAGAGCTGGTACAGCTTGACGGATGCAGCCTGGAGGCACGAATCAAGGAAGTAACGCCCTCTCTGATCATCGCAGGACCGGAGTTCAGTTCATCCACTATCGACGCGCTCAATCGAAAGAAATCAATCAGCCAGATTCTGCCGCCGTTCTTGCGCTGCGTGGCGAGTACCGAGACCGAGGAAGACGACCTCTACCTGGGCTTCGACGATTTCGTGGTATCATCCTGCTCCGCCGCCGAACTGCAGAAGCGGATAATGCGCCTCATCCACTCTTCGATGGAGCGTGAAGATGTCATTCTCACATCAGGGCCCGTCACTGTCGACACGGACAAATACCGCGTCACGGTCAGGGGCAAGTCGATAAAGCTGGCATGGATGGAGTTCCAGTTGCTGCGCTACCTGATGGAGAACGCGGGGCGTGTCTTCACGCGGGAACACCTGCTCGCCACAGTCTGGGGACACGAGCATTACGGTCATACGCGAACCGTGGATGTCCACATACGGCGCCTTCGCCACAAGCTGGGAACGCGCGCCGGTGAGTGCATCCGCACCGTCAACAATGTCGGCTACGGCTTCATTGACTCGACCGGCAGCCAGCGATAATGAAGTCCCCTCTCTCTCCCTGGAAGAGGGTTAGGGTGAGGGCAAAAGCATCTCGCCCGTCCTGTGCATCTATGTCAGTTTAGCCCCGGCGCAGGGAACCTCGCGCACAACGCCCTCGCCTCGTCCCCCACCTCGCGCTTGACCGAGTCACTTCCCAGATTCCCGAGCACTCTCAATATCAGGCGCCCCACCTGTCGCGATTCATCTGTGCCCATGCCGCGACTGGTTATGGACGGCGTACCGAGGCGCAGCCCGCTCGCTGTTCGTGGCGGCTTCTGATCGAACGGAATCGCATTCCTGTTCACAACGATATTCGCCTCGCCCAGAGCCTCCTCCGCCTGCCTGCCGGTGATGTCCATCGGCGTCAGGTCAACCAGCACGATGTGGTTGTCAGTTCCGCCCGAAACAAGCCGAACTCCGCCCGCCTGCAGTTCGTCCGCCAGGGCAACCGCGTTGGCGCGTATCCCCTTCTGGTACTCCACGAACTCCGGCTTCATCGCCTCGCCGAACGCAACGGCCTTCGCCGCAATGATGTGCTCCAGCGGCCCACCCTGCATATTCGGAAACACCGCGCTGTTGATAGCCCGCCTATGCTCCTCGTCGCACAGTATCATCCCGCCTCTGGGACCGCGCAGCGTCTTGTGCGTCGTCGTTGTTACAATCTCCGCGTGCGGCACCGGCGAGGGATGCTCGTCAGCAGCAATCAGCCCCGCGATGTGCGCCATGTCCACCATCAGCTTTGCGCCCACCTCGTCCGCGATACTCCGGAAGCGCGGAAAATCAATGATCCGCGTGTAAGCGCTCGCACCCGTTACGATGAGCTTCGGGCGGTGCTCCTTCGCCAGCCGCTCCACCTCTTCGTAGTCTATCGTCTCAAGCTCGCGGTCAACCCCGTACTGCACCACATCGTAGATCTTCGCGGAGAAGTTCACCGACGCGCCATGCGTAAGGTGTCCACCCTGGTCGAGGCTCATCCCCATTATCTTGTCGCCGGGCTGCAGCGTCGCGAAGTACGCCGCCATGTTCGCCTGCGCTCCGCTGTGCGGCTGAACATTCGCATGCTCAGCTCCGAATAGCTGCTTCGCGCGGCTTATCGCCAGGCTTTCCACCACATCCACAAACTCGCAGCCGCCATAGTACCGCCGCCCCGGATAGCCTTCCGCGTACTTGTTCGTAAAGACCGACCCCTGCGCCTCGAGCACAGCCTCGCTCGCAAAGTTCTCCGACGCAATCAGGTTGATGCAGCTGCGCTGCCGCTCGATCTCGTTTTGAATCGCACGCCCGATATCAGGGTCCTGCCCCATCAGCGAACTCATGACCACCCTCCCATGCTACTTCCCCGTCAATTCCAGCATGTGTTCATCATTCTCCTAATCAGCGCTCCGTTGAAGCCCGTCATCGACACCAACGGATGGTGCTTTGGCTTCGGCGCTCTTGCTTCGGCGTCCCCTGCGCACTACCACCGCATCCGCCATTGCCGCCGCGCGCTCGGGGCCGCTCAAAGTGGGATCGATCAGCTGTATGCCTTCCGAGAAATCCGTCTCGGGGATGTCCGAGCAGTCGATTTCATCATCAAGAATATCAGGCGTAGCGTTGTACAAAGCCAGCTCTTCCGGTGTCAAATCTTCAAGTCTTACTGCCATGACATCCTTTCTCTGCGCTCCTCATACACGCGCCGCTCACTTGGTTTGGCGTATCTTGCTGATATGAGCCTTATCACCTCGCCTCCATAGCGGTAAGTGTACGACACCGCAAATACCTTGTCGCCCACACTGCCCAAAGCCCTGAACCTATCCTCGTCATATCCGCCATAGTCATCCTCTACGATAGCAACCGGATCTTGAAAAACAAGCTTGGCAAGATTGAAGTCTATACCGTGTTTTCGGATGTTCAGTCCATTCTTCTCTTTATCCCACTCAAACTGCAATGTGCCTCACAGCTCCATGTACCTTCCAGTACGGAAGTCCGCCATTGCCTCTTCAGCAAGCGCATCCAGCCTTCCCGCCTCTGCATCTTCCTCAAAATCCCTGTCCCAAACTTCCCCGTCGAACTCTTCGTACCACTTCCCAAACTCGGCAAGTTCATCACTTGGCGGCTAAGAAACAGCCGACTGAATTTCTCTACCGGTGCCCAACGCTAGTCTCCATATCTTCTAACCCTTTTTAGCCCATAGCCCCCGCCCTACCCCATTTCCGGCTCGATCACGCCGTAGTCCCCATCCGTGCGCCGGTAAACCACGCTGTGTATATCGGTCTCCGCGTTGTGGAACAGGAAAAAGTTGTGGTCCAGCAGCTCCATCTCGATAATTGCGTCTTCGACGGTCATTGGCTTCATGGCGAAGCTCTTCACACGAACAACCTTGCCCAGCTCCTCGACCGGCTCTTCCGCATCTTCATCCGCAGCCACGAGCTCTTCGAGCAGCGCGCCCGCATCTTCCTGCGCAGCCTGTTGCCTCGCGGACCTGCGCGCCTGCGAAGTCCTGTACGCCCTCCCCTTGTACCGCCGTATCTGCTTGTCCATCACATCCGCAACCGCATCCACCGCAGCGAACAGTGTCAGCCCGCTCTCCTGCCCCCGCAGCGTGGAGCCGCTGGCCATTATCGTCATCTGCGCAATGAATCGGTCCGTCTCTGACTGCCGGGCGGTCCGCCTGAGCTCCAGTCTCGCATCCGCGCGCTCATGAAGGTGCCGCTCCAGCCGCGCCACCTTCTTCTGAATGTAGTCTTCCGACCGCTCGCTGAGCTTCATGTTACGGGTAAGAATCTGCATCTCCATGTCGCACCTCATCTCACATCATCTCGCGTTGCATTTCCGGTACGCGGGTATCGTTTCAGTCCATGAACTTCCATTGTATTGTCTGGGAACTACCCTGTTCAAGGAAGATGCGCACAACCTGACTCTCAACAAGAGCATTGCCCTTGTATTATTTTAGTCATTCCATGGCAAGTGTGTTAAAATCAGGCAGTCCACAACGGCGCGCGGCGTCCGCTCCTAAATGGCGCGCTACGCAGGGAGCAAGATGATAACCGGAGTCCTCGAAAGGTACAAGGACTACCTCCCACTTACCGACGACACGCCCATGTTCACGCTGGGCGAAGGCGACACGCCGCTCGTCAGGTCCGAAAGCATAGCCGAAGAGGTTGGATGCGACGAACTCTACTTCAAGCTCGAAAGCTGCAACCCGACCGGCTCCTTCAAGGACAGGGGAATGGTCGTAGCGGTCGCGAAGGCGCTCGAAGAGGGCGGCGACACCATCGTCTGCGCATCCACGGGCAACACCTCCGCCTCTGCCGCCGCCTACGGCGCGCACTGCGGGCTGTCCACAGTCATCGTCGTGCCAAGCAAGTATGTCGCCCGTGGCAAGCTCGCCCAGGCGATCACCTACGGCGCGCGCATCATGCTCATCGACGGCGGCTTCGACGAAGCCCTCAGTATCGTTCGGGGATTGTCCGAAAAACACCCTGTCGTGCTGGTGAATTCGCTCAACCCATACAGACTGCAGGGACAGAAGACGGCGGCCTTCGAGATCATCCAGGACCTCGGCACCGCGCCGGACCACCTGTTCATCCCCGTCGGCAATGCGGGCAACATCACGGCATACTGGATGGGCTTCCAGGAAGCGCACCAGATGGAATGGACCGGCACCCTGCCGAAGATGATGGGCTTCGAGGCCGAAGGCGCTGCGGCAATCGTGAAGGGCCACCCCATCGAAACACCGGACACAGTCGCCTCGGCAATCCGCGTTGGCAACCCCGCAAGCTGGAATAAGGCGGTCAGGGCTCGCGACGAGTCCGGCGGGATGATCAATTCCGTTTCGGACGACGAGATACTTGAAGCATACTCGATGATGGCGCGAGAGGAAGGGATCTTCTGCGAACCGGCGTCAGCCGCCTCAGTTGCAGGCTTGCTGAAGCTGGCTCGCGGGGGCATGCGCCTGAACAAGAGCAAGGTCGTCTGCGTCATCACGGGCAGCGGCCTCAAAGACCCGGACACCGCCATCGGCATTGAGCCCACATTCATGGAAGAATTTCCCGCCGACATCAACGCAATCGAAGACGCCATGGGACTCGCATGACCACAAAGTCCCTTCCCCCTTGATGGGGGAAGGTTAGGATGGGGGTGAGTGCCACCGAGAAATCTCACCAGCCCGATTCAAACTTACTGAGATATTAGTCCCTTTATCGTATTAGGAGTTCTGTTTTCTGCCTTTCAGGGTTGGGCCCGTTGAGCTGCTCATTATGCTTCCCTTTGTAACGGGATACTTTATTCCTTGCGTAATTGCATTGGTACGGAAGCATCATCACACAGTACCGATTATCATAATCAACATTCTGTTGGGTTGGACATTCTTGGCCTGGGTTGTGTGCGTTGCCTGGTCATTCAGTCCTGTCAAAAGAGCAGACGAGAATTAGATAAAATATATGGACTACCACAAGATACAGGACGCCGTAACATCTATCCTTCACGCCATAGGCGAAGACCCTCATCGAGAAGGCTTGGCAGACACGCCCCGTCGCGTTGCCCGCATGTACGGAGAACTGTTCTCAGGCATTGGCGTAGACCCCGCAGATGTCCTCACCACCGGCTTCGACGAAGGCTGTGATGAAGCCGTAATCCTCCGAGATGTGCCATTCCACTCGATCTGCGAGCATCACTTCCTGCCATTCTTCGGCAACGCGCATATCGCATACATTCCCAGGGGCAGAGTCGCCGGCGCGTCTAAGCTGGCGCGTGCGCTCGATATCCTCGCGAGCAGGCCCCAAATCCAGGAGCGCCTCACAGGCCAGCTCGCCGACACCCTCTTCGACACGCTGCGTCCGACGGGCGCCGCCGTCATCCTAAGCGCCGAGCACATGTGCATGTCCATCCGTGGCGCGCGCAAGCCCGGCAGCAAGATAGTTACCACCGCAGCCAGGGGCAGCCTCAAGACGCAGCATGCAGCGCGTCAGGACATCCTGGCCCTACTCAGGGAGACCCGCGAATGACCATAAGTGTCCAGAAGGAAAGCTTCGACAGCATCACCGGAGAATGGGAGTGTATTCTCCCGCACACCGGCGCCAATACGATCTTCATCACCCCCTGGTGGCAGCAACTCTGGTGGGACCGCTACGGCGACGATAAGTCCGAGCTGGAAATCCTCTCCATTCGCGACGAAGATACCCTTCTCGGGATCGCGCCACTCATGACACGCGGCGATACGCTGTCGTTCCTCGGCGACACCGACCTGTTCGACTACCACGACTTCCTGGTCCGCGAGGGCCGTGAGGACGACTTCTACACCGCCCTATGGCAGCACATCGAAGCGATGGACTGGAACAAGATGGAGCTCAAGTCTCTCCGCGAGACCTCGGAGACGCTGGCACGCTTCCCTGAATTTGCGAAGTCGAACGGCTGGGCGACCACGATCACCGACGAGGACGTCTCACCATACACCCACCTGGGGGACTCCTGGGACGACTATGTGGCAGGCCTGCGGAAGAAGGACCGGCACGAGTTGCGCCGCAAACTGCGCCGCCTCAACAACGGCAATGACGCCAGCCAGTATTACTTCGAGACTCCCGACGAAATCGACGATGCCATGCCGGAGTTCTTCCGCCTGATGCGCGCGAGCAGGCCTGACAAGGACGACTTCCTTACATCCGACCGCGAGCAGTTCTTCAGGGACCTCGCGCAGGAGCTGTCCGCCCGCGAACAGTTCAGGCTCTTCTTCCTGGAACTCAACGATGTGCGCGTGGCATCCTGCATCTGCTTCGACTACAACGGCAGCTACTTGCTATACAACAGTGGCTACGACCCTGAGTACTCCGCTCTCAGCGTGGGCCTGCTGAACAAGGCGCTCTGCATCCAGGACGCCATCGAAAGCGGCAAGAGCAAGTTCGACTTCCTGCGCGGCTCCGAACGCTACAAGTACAATCTCGGCGGCACGAACCAGACTATCCACGAACTGGTCATCACCCGCTCCTGATTGCCGTTTGTCCCCTTTCCTTTCGGGAGAGGGTTAGAGCCTGCCCCTGAAAAAGCAGGGGGTGACGGCAAATCCTATCCTTCCTGCACATCCTGTTAACCTCCGACAGAGGGAGGGTATGCTCCGAATCGCTCTGATATGCTTCCATAGTTGTCCGGTAGGTCGCCTCGGCGACACCAAGACCGGCGGCATGAACGTCTATGTTCGCCAGCTTGCGCTCGAACTCGCTTCGCACGGTTGCAAGGTCGATGTGTTCACCCGCATGCACGACGAAGATGAGCCGCAGATTGCCACCATCAGCCGAAATGCGCGCATCATCCACCTCGAAGCAGGTCCCGCGGACTCCCCCCTTGACGGTCTTCACTCATTCACGGCTGATTTCGCGGAGGCAATTGTACGCTTTCGCGAAAGTGAGGGCCTGGAATACTCGCTCATTCACAGCCACTACTGGCTGTCAGGCATCGTTGCCATGGATCTCAGCCGCCGCCTGAATGTCCCGCACATCGCCACATTCCACACGATGGCGCGGACCAAGCAGCGCGCCCGGGCAGGCGAGCGTGAGGCGGAACAGCGTGCAAATGCTGAGCAGGAAATCATTGACTCGGCGAACTCGCTTGTCGTGTCCACGCGCATCGAAAGCGAAGACATAGCCAGGCTCTACAACAGGAACGGCACCCCAATCGAGGTCATCCCGCCCGGCGTGGACCTGACCCTCTTTCAGCAACTTGATCAGGCTGCGGCACGGCAGAGCCTCGGACTCTCGGATGAACGAATCATCCTGTATGTCGGGCGCATCGAACCGCTCAAGGGATTGGACATCCTGCTGCGAGCGGCGGCGCTCCTCAGCCACGCCTCCAACATTCGCATCCTCATCGTTGGTGGCAATCCTCACGAAGACGCGGAATTCGAGCGTCTGAACATGCTTGCGGACTGCCTCCAGGTCAGTGATATAGTTACCTTCACTGGCTCAGTTAACCAGGAGTTCTTGCCCACATACTACAGCGCAGCTGATATATTTGTACTTCCATCGTGGTACGAGAGTTTCGGACTGGCTGCACTCGAAGCAATGTCCTGCGGGACTCCGGTCGTAGTTTCAAGGGTCGGCGGACTGACAACATTCATCGAACACGGCAAGACCGGCTACCTGGTTCCATGGCGCTGCCCGGAAGCTTTTGCCCGCAGTCTGGAGACCCTGCTGGAAAATCCGTCGCTCAGGCGGGCAATGGGAACGGCGGCACGGAAACGGGCAACCGAGCTGAGCTGGGCGGACATGGCAAATAAAATGCTTGCCTGTTACAATCGGTTCCTAGAGTAGGTGTTACAAGCGTCGCGGGAGGAAGAGCATGAACGGCTCAAATTCACACATTCCCCCACAGATCGACCTTGAGCCCGAGGAATATCACCGCCCATCGCTCCACATCCGGCTGGAACGCCACTTCTGGGGACGAGTTCTTTCAGGATTCCTCGTTCTGCTTCCCCTCATAATCACCGCGTGGATTCTCGTATTCGCATTCCACCAGATTAACGGACTGTTCGGCAGGCTCGCGCGGGCGCTCATCAGGACAACGCCCATTGACGAAGGCTTCCCAATGGTCGCCCTGTTTGTCGCCGGTGTGATCAGCGTACTCTTCGCGCTGGCGGTTCTTTACTTCTTCGGCACACTTATGACGCTGAGGGTAGGGCGGATGGCGGTTAACGTGAAGGTCGCCGTTCTGTCCAACATCCCCTTGGTAAAGAACATCTACGGCGTCGCGAAACAGGCGACGGACAGCCTTACCACACCGTCGGGTCAGCAGGTCAACCGCGTCGTACTGGTTGAATGGCCGCGCCCTGGCCTGTTCGCCCTCGGATTCACCACGGGCCACACCCACGCCATGCACCCGGACGACGCCATCCTAGTCGTCGTATACATCCCAACCGTCCCCAATCCCACCTCTGGGAATCTCGCCTTCGTTCGGGATGAGGAAGTGTACGCCACCGATATGACGGTCGAAGAAGCGATGAAGATAGTCTTTTCCGGCGGCGTGGTTCTTCCTGAAAACATGAAGATGCACGACACTGCCCAGTTCCGCCGCCTCAGCACTCGGCACTAGCGGAACCGCTTCTCGTACCAGACGCTTCGCCCAACCTTGCGGAAGCCGAGATTAAGATAAAGCTCTCTCGCAGGAGTGTTGTCGGCGTCAACTTCCAGATCAACGAAGGACGCTCCGCGTTCAACCAGGTACGCGAGTCCTGCCGTCACCACCGCCCTTCCAATGCCACGACCACGGTAGTCAGGACGCACGCCCGTCATCGCGACCACGCCGCTCGGGAGTTCGTCATCCTCGTAGAACATCGTCCAGTTGTATGCCGCGGGCTTGCCGTCCTCAGTGATGAAGATGATGCTCTCAGGCCCGCCCCTGTTATTCTCCACCCGCATCCTGATCTGCTCCACCGTGTTCGGGCTGAACCCCCAGTTCTCCTCGAACGCCACATTCTGCAGATCGGTCAGCGTTTCCTCGTCCTCACCGGCAATCAGGGACCGTACCGCGAACCCCGGCGGAAGATTGACCTCCGGCACCCCCTCGCCCTGCCATCTCATTTTCCAGAGGCTCCTCACCACTTTCATCCCATGCCTGCTGAGAAGGTGCTGCATGTCAGAGTGCGTTACGCCCGCCTCGATATGCAGGGAGCACACTCCCAACTCCTCCGCATGCTGCACGACCCTGCGCATCAGCGCGCGACCGATGCCCTTGCCCCGGTACTCCTGCAATACGCCGCCGCTCGCCACCGCACGGGAGATTGGCGGCTCGAACGAGACCAGCGAGTAGCCTACCGCCTTGCCCGAATCCTCCTCCACAATGAAGCAGTGCCGCTCAGGATCGCACCCCGGCACCGCAAGCATTCCTCTCATCCCCTCAGTATCAATCGCCCTTGGCGTGCCGGTCGCCCCTCCTATCTCATTGAACAGGCAGGTTATAACATCCAGGTCCGTCCACTTGAACTGTCTTATCCTCAAAGCCTTCTACTTTCTCGCGAGTGGTAGGCGTATAGCGCCGCTTCGTGCGGGCATAAACCCACTCGTGAATCGCCAAGATTGTATCAGAGCCGCTCCGCGCCTGTCATATCCTTTTCGTTGACCCCCGAAGCGCCATTCCGCTCATCTCTTGCCCGCAGCCGAACGAACGACTTATCATGTTACGAGTTATTCAGCAGTCAGAGAGAGGCACAAAGTAATATGTTCGACAGGCCCGAAAGAGCAATGCTCGTCATCCCGCATCCCGACGACGCCGAAGGAGGCGTCGGCGGCACAGTCGCCAAGTGGGTAGCAGAAGGCACCGAGGTCGTCTTCGTACTCTGCACCAACGGCGATAAGGGCACGAGCGACCCCGAGATGACCACCGAGAAACTTGCCGCCATACGCGAGAAGGAACAGGCCGCAGCGGCAGAATACCTTGGCGTCAAGGAGGTGATCTACCTCCGCTACGGCGACGGCGAATTGGAAGACAACGCCAAGTTTCGCGGCGAGCTTGTCAGGGCGATCAGGAAGCACAAGCCCGAGGTCGTCTTCTGCACCGACCCCTTCCGGCAGACCTTCTACCTCCACCGCGACCACCGCCTCTCCGGGCAGGTCACCCTCGATGCCGTATTCCCCTACGCGCGCGACTTCCTGCACTACCACGAGCACATCAGGGACGAAGGCTTGGAGACACACAAGGTCGGCGACGTCCTGATGTGGGGCACCGAGCACCCCGACACATTCATTGACATCACCGACACCATCGAAGACAAGATCAACGCGCTGAAGAAACACGCCAGCCAGGTTTCCAGCTCCGGAAGGGATGTGGACCACTTCGTAAAGGCAAATGCCCAGAACCAGGGCCGGATGGCTAACATGCCCTACGCTGAAGGCTTCAGGCGCATCCATTTCCGCGGCTAGAAGATCTTGTACGACCTACACGCCCACATCCTGCCCGGCGTAGATGACGGACCCGCCGCAATTGAGGAATCCGTCGAAATCGCACGCATCGCCGCCGCCAACGGCACGCGCGCGATTCTCGCAACACCCCACCGGAAGGACATCACCGAGCTGTCCTCTGTCCCGCACATCCGTGATCTCACGGCAAAGCTCCAGCGCCGCATACACGACGAGGGCATCCCTCTCAGCCTCACACTCGGCATGGAGAACCACATAGACGCCGCTCTCCCTGATGACATCGCCGCCGGAATCGCGCTCACCATGAACGGCTCGCACTATATCCTCGTGGAAATGCCGTTCTTCGGCGGCATCGACGAGCACGTCTACGTCGAAAGCGCACTCCGTGGCTTGCAGGCGCAAGGGCTGACCCCCGTCTTCGCGCACCCAGAGCGCATCGAAGCATTCCAATTGCAGCCAAGCCTCCTGGAACGCTACATCGGCATGGGCATGCTCAGCCAGCTCACCCGCGGCAGCCTGCTGGGTCACTGGGGCGACGAGGTGCGCCGGTTCTCGCTCGAGCTGCTGCACAGCGGCATGGTTCATCTCCTGTCCTCCGATACGCACTCCGCGAACCCGCCGCGCACTCCCGAACTGGGCGAAGCCGTGAAGATCGCCGCAGGAGTCGTCGGCAATCGCAAGGCAGCGGCAATGGTCAATGACGTCCCGCGCGCGATACTCGAAGACAAGAAAATACCCTCTCGCATTGAGAGGGTAAGCGTTAGCATCTCCGCGGGGAGTTAGCCCACCCCACAGCCTACTCGTCGATCCAGCCGATTATCTTCGTCGGCGTGATCGTCAGCAAGCAGAACTCCATCTCCTGCAATGCCTGCCGGATGTAAATCTCGCCCTCTTCTTCGCCCTTGTAGTGGATCGCCATCGCGCGCACCTCGTCCGGAATGCCCTCCGACGATATTTCCGCCGTCCCGTTCACGATGACATACCCATACGGCGCATCCTGCTTCGCCACCGACATCGACACTCGCGCGTCATGCCTTATGTTTCGCACCTTGACTGCCGTGGTCTGCGTGAACACCTTCACCACCTCGCCGTCCCACCTGAACCAGACCGGCGCAACATGCGGCGACCCGTCCGGGTTCACCGTCGCCAGGTCCGC
>CAZWDM010000045.1:0-19036 GCA_964632415.1 uncultured Dehalococcoidia bacterium
GGGAAGGGATTCACAGAAAGAATGTCTTCCCCTGTCAGAGAGGGAAGGGACTGAGGTAGAAAAGGTATAGTCCCGAACCACTGGGTTCCTGCCTTCGCAGGAATGACGAAACAGGATAAAGGGAGTGGTTTAAGGAGCAGAGTATGGCGGATGCGCAGTGGGGCATGGTGGTTGACATGGACAAATGCACGGGCTGTCAAGCCTGTGTTGTCGCCTGCCAGTCAGAGAATAATGTGCCGATTAACGAGGAAGCGCACTTCAACCAGCGGCGCGCGATCGAGTGGATTCGAGTGGAGCGTTACTGGGAGGGCGAGTTCCCGAATGTGAAGGCGCGGTTCATACCGCTGTTCTGCCAGCAGTGCGGCGATGCGCCGTGCGAGCCGGTCTGCCCGGTGTACGCGACATATCACAATAGCGAGGGTCTGAATGTGCAGGTGTACAACCGCTGCATCGGCACGAGGTTCTGCGCGAACAACTGCCCGTACCAGGTGAGGTTCTTCAACTTCTGGGAGCCGGAGTGGCCGGAGACGCTGAAGAACCAGCTCAACCCTGATGTCACGGTGCGCAGCCGGGGCATCATGGAGAAGTGTACCTTCTGCGTGCAGCGCATCAGGCGCAGCTCACGGGAGGCCGACAAGGAAGGGACGGAGCTTCAGGACGGCGACAGGGCGCTGAATCCGGCGTGCGTGAACGCATGCCCGACCGAGGCGCTGATGTTCGGCGACCTGAACGATCCGGAGTCGAAGGTTGCCAAGAAGGCTGAGAAGGAGCTTCGGGAGACGACCCCTGCTCGCAAGGGCGGGCGCGGTTATCACCTGCTGGACGAATTCGGGACGCATCCGAAGGTCGTTTATCTGAAGAAGTACGACGATGACGCCGGAGAAGCGCATTAGTATGGTCAGTCATAACGACGCCGCGACAGACGGCGCGGGGCACAACGACGCAGGCCGTAATGGCCACCACGGGGGCCACCACGGGCCGCGCGAAGGGCTGTATGTGCCGTTCGCGACGCAGGCCGAAGTGGTGGAGGACCTGATAGGCAAGCACGACAAGCCTAGCGACAAGTGGTGGAGCGGAGTGGCGGCAGGCGGGATTCTGCTCGTGCTGGGCATTATCGGGTTTGCGCTGCGAGTTACGGACGGCGTGAGCGACCGCGTAGTTTGGGGCTACTTCGCCATGATGTTCGCGTTTGTGCTGACGACGGCGCAGGCGGCTCCGATGGTGGCGATTGCGCCGCGCATCGCGAACAGCCACTGGCGGCGTCCGATTTCAAGGGCGGCGGAGATCTGGACGGCGGTCGGGCTGTTCAACATGCTCCTGATGATCCCGATGCTGTGGATTCTGCCACCGCTGACGGACGGAAGGCGGTCACTCTGGTTCTGGGACGGCGAGGACCCGTTCCTGAGCAGGGTGCCGGTGTACTCGCCGCACATCTGGGCGACACTGGCGATGCTGGCGCTGGTGGTTACGGGCGTCATGCTGCTCTGGCTGTCCGCAAGGCCCGACCTTGCGCTGATACGCGACCACGCGCCGGACGGATGGCGGAAGCGCTGGGCAGCCAGGCTGTCAAAGGGCTGGATAGGCTCTACGGGACAGTGGAACAATCTGTACCACCGAATGGGCATACTTGGCGCTTTCTACTTCATTATGCTCATATTCGTGCATTTCCTGATTTCGGTCGATTTCCTTATGGTGCTGGTGCCGGGCTGGATCGACGCGCTGTTCCCGATAACGCACGCGGCGAATGCGCTGCAGGCGGGCGTGGCGACCGTCATCCTGACGATGATCGTGTTGCGGCAGTGGGGCGGCTACAAGGACTACATCACGCTGGAGCAGTTCTGGGGCGTGAGCAAACTTCTGTTCGCGCTGTCGCTGCTCTGGTTCTGGTTCTGGTTCTCCAGCTTCAATGTGCTCTGGTACGGCAAGAAGCCGAACGAGCAGGGTGCGCTGGAACTCATAATGGTGGGGCCGTACCTGCCGGTGTTCATCGCGGTGTTCGTGCTGTGCTTCGCGGCGCCGCTGTTCGTGATGATGTGGAACGCTGTGCGGAAGAGCATCTGGGGCCCGACCATAATGTCGGTCTCGGTGCTGCTGGGTACTCTGCTGGACAGGCTGCGGCTGTATGTCTCCGCATATTCGGCGCATGTCGAGAAGATACTGGACGACAACCTGACGCATCACTACATTCATCTGGATGAGAGCGGGAGACTCCCGCTTGCCCTGCGTGACGCCTACATCCCATTCATGGAAGACAGTCCGGTCGGAAGGATGTGGTTCATTCCTGACATCCTGATAGTGCTGGGCGTGATTGGGGGCAGCGTACTGGTTTATCTGCTGGTCGCGCGCCTGATACCGCCGGTGAACATCTGGGAGCAGAAGGAGCTGATGCTGTACAAGATGCACAAGGCGTATCACAGGACGCAGGTGTTCGTGCTTGGGAAGCCGCGTTAAGACTAACATCTATGGACAGGATGGAAGGGATGTGCCCCCCACCCTAACCCTCCCCCTGAGGGGGAGGGGACAGAATGAAGATACTCCCTCTAATGGGGAGGAGACAAAGTGAAGACCCTCCCTCTGAGGAGGGACGGAATGAAGAAACTGACCGACTGAAAAAATGACGGGCAGCAGATGCAAGAGCTAATTTACAAGAATCAAAAGGAAGTGAACCGCGACCTGCTGGCGGGCGTTCTCGGACTGCCCAAGTGGTGGTGGGCCGTGGTCGGCTTCTTGCTGCTGGTCATCTGCGCCGGCCTTGCCGCCTACGGCTACGAGGTGAACAAGGGCGTCGGCGTTGCAGGGTTGAACCGTCCCGTGCTGTGGGGATTCTACATCACGAACTTCGTCTTCTGGATCGGGATCAGCCACGCGGGCATCATGATCTCGGCGATTCTGCGTCTGACGCAAGCGGAGTGGCGGCGACCGGTTACGCGCGCGGCTGAGGTGATGACGCTGTTCTCACTGGTGGCGGCGCTGTCGAACATCATGTTCCACGTTGGCCGTCCGTGGCGGCTGTTCTGGGTGTACCCTTACGACTTCTCACGCGGCATCTTCATGAATGTGCGTTCGCCGTTCGTGTGGGACCCGAGCGCGGTCATGACATACCTGATCGGAAGCTCGCTTTTCGTGTTCGTGGCGCTGATACCGGACCTCGCGGTTGTGCGTGACAGGGCGACGGGCAAGTACGCGCCGAAGATATACGCTATCCTGTGCCTCGGCTGGCGGGGTACGCCTCGACAGTGGCGGCTGCAGGCTATCGCGGGCATACTGCTGTCAGCGCTGGTGCTGCCGGTGTTCGTGTCGGTGCACAGCATCGTGTCGTGGGACTTTGCGGTCGCCATCGGCGTGGAAGGCTGGCACTCGACGATATTCGCGCCGTATTTCATCATCGGGGCGATTCACTCCGGCGTATCGGCGGTTGCGATGATAATGGCGCTGATCGTGTGGATGTGGAAGGTCGATGAGTACATCAGGCCCGACCACTTCGACGCGATCGGACGGCTGCTCATCGTAGTGGCAACGACATGGTTCTTCTTCTTCTTCGTGGAGTGGGTGTTCGCGCTGTACACGCTGGAGCCGCCGGAGCTGGCGCTTCGCGAGCTGCAGATATTCGGCCTGGATAACCCGTACTCGTGGCTGTTCCTGGTATTCCTGCTGACGTCGTTCTTCATACCGGTTCCGATGTGGCTGTTCAAGGGCATCAGGCGCAGTCCGAAGTGGATGTTCATTTCGACGGTGCTGGTGAATATAGGGATGTGGCTGGAGCGATTCCTGATCATCATCCCGGGCTTGGCACGGCGGACGCCCTTTACATTTGACTGGGGCAGTTATCACCCGAGCATCATAGAGATATTGATCGTGGCGGAGACGTTTGCCTTCGTGGCGCTGGGCATGTTGATATTCGGCAAGGTGTTCCCGCTTATACCGCTCTTCGACGTGAAGGAGGGCATGGTGTTCCGTGACGAGATCAAGATTGGGCGGCGCAGTGTGCCTGCGAGCATCAGGGAGACACCGTAGAGAGTTATCAGTGGTCAATTTTCAGTATCTTCCCGAATTCAAGGCGAGAGCACTGAATGAAAGAATCTGAAGAGGCGAGTTATGGCAAAGAGAAGCGTGTTGGGACTGTTCCCGGAAGAGCAGGTTGACACGGCCGCGGATGCGATGGAAGCACTCGCGTCGGCAGGATACAACGACAGTGAGTACGAGGTGCTGACAGGTACGCCGTATCCTGAGGGGACCTTCGGGGAGGCGGAGCCTGTGCACAAGCTGTTCCGCTGGCCCTTGATGGGTGCCGCGTGCGGCTTTATCGTGGGCTTGCTGGTTACCGCCGGCTCGCAGCTCGCATACCCGCTGGTGACGGGAGGAAAGCCGATTCTGTCCGTGCCGCCGATGGCGATCATCATGTACGAGGGCACGATGCTGGGCGCGATTATCTTCGCGGTGATCGGCATCATAATCGAATCACGGCTGCCACGCATTTTCATGGGAGCCTATGACACGCGCATTACCGAGGGGTACATCGGCGTTACCGTCACGGCGGACGAGGGCCGAATGGAAGAGGCGGAGAAGGTGCTGCGTGAATCGGGAGCAGAGGACATCAAGCGTGGCTGGGAGAGCAACTAACAGATGAGTAACTCTTCCCTGAGGGCGACTAGCGGTCGCCGGAGCAAGACTCACGGGTTCGCCGTGCGCGCCGGGCTGGCGCTGCTCGCGGTGCTGCTGGTGGCTGCTACCCTGGGCTGCTACAACACCAGGACGGGACGCGTAGATGTGGGCGGCGCGATCAACTTCAAGCTGCCGGCATTCAACCAGACGGGTCCGCACGCGGTGGACATTTTCACGGAGATGCACTTCCAGCCGTCCTACCGGACGCAGGAGGGGCCGCGCATTCTGCCTCCACCGGACTCGGTGCCTGTAACCGGCAGAGAGGTCGAGTACAAGACGGTTGAAGAGTACCAGGCTCTGGCGGTTCCGTCGCACATTGCGTCTGATCCGGGGGCGCTTGCACGGGCGCGGGAGACCTATGATGTGAATTGCCAGGTCTGCCATGGCACAAACCTGCGGGGCGAAGACGGCGATGCGCGCATTCTGCCGTACCTGGCGAATTCGTCGGGGGCACGGCCGCGCAACCTCGTGGATGTGAAGCTGGACAGCGACGGCGGGCAGATTCTGAGTGCGGCGAGCGATGGGACGACCGATGGCGACATATACGCCTGGATTGCATACGGCGGCCAGGCGGGGTACGCATCGGCACTGCGCGACAGGGCGACGACCTCGTGGATGCCGCAGTTCATCAACCTTCTGAGCGAGGAAGAGCGCTGGGAGCTGGTGATGCTGATTCGGGCGGAGCAGGCGAGGTAGAGTCAAGCCAGCGTCGTTGGACGGGATGTGTGGGGTTGAGGATTGGTGTGTGTTGGCACTTCGTAGCTGGGAATAGCTAAGTTTGTCTCTTCGAGCGTGATTAGCTATCTGAACTCGAGAGGCGGCTTCCGCACAGCGATTTTAACACCTGTGTTGGATTAAGCCGGTGGTAGGTTGCTTTCAGGGTGATTGGCGTTCCACGATCTTGCGTCCCTGAGCATGGCATTGAGTATCGTCAGCAGGTACCGCATCGATCCCACCATCGCTACCTTGCCCGGCTTTCCGGCAGCCGACAGACGCTCGTAGAACTCCCTTAGCATCGGATTGTGCCTCCTTGCACCTAGTGTCGCCATGTAGAGTGTCTGCCTCACCCCTTATCGCCCGCCCCATGCGCTGCGCCTGCCCCTGTACGCTCCGCTGTCCCTGTTCATCGGCCAACTTCCACAAGCGCGGCTATACGCTTCGATCTCAACTTGCCCAACTCCGGCAGCTCGCTCAACGAGGTGACGCAGGGCACCGCGCCTATGCCCGGAACCTGTGTGAGCAACTCGGCCTTCCCTCTATGGCGGACTGCTCTTTATCAATTCTTCTAGCTCGCCTTCTATCTCATCCAGTTCCCGCATCAGGAACTCTATGGGCCTGTCTATGCGCCCTCTGACAGGCAGATGCGCGCGCATCTTGCGGTCGCGCTCCGCGACTATCATCTGCGTGACCTGCCTGCGGCGCGAGACAGGCGCGCGCAACCCTCTGCCTTGTTCGTCAGGCAGTTCACGCGGCTGCGGTCTCACCGCAGAGCCAAAGCGCGCTATCATCTCCGCGTCTATCGCGTCCGTCCTCGCAAGCCTGCCCACTGAGCGCGCAAAGTTCCTCAATTCGTTCGGAATGACAGGTTAAGAGCATCTTCAAGACAGATATACCTATTTTCTCAAATGGCAAGAGCGCATGATTGAGTCCCCGTCTCCGCAAATTGGAGATGGGGATTTTCCTTTTGGTGGGTTGCCGGGTGATGCCGGGCAAGATTCGCCATATCCTCCTTCCTAACCCCTGCCTTCGCAGGGGCAGGCTCTTCGCCCAAGGGGGGAGGAACTAGATGGGCGGCAAGTGTGCCCTTTTCTAGCTGGGTGTTCAGGGGTTGACGGTGATGCTGCCCCAGCAGACGACCGCGCCGTCGGAACGCAGGGCGCAGGAGTGCGTATTGCCGCTTGTGATGGCGGAATACGTGCCGGTGGCGGGGGGCGATGCCTGTCCGTGTTCGTTGCTGCCCCAGCAGAGTATCGAGCCGGTAGTCCTGTGAAGCGCGCAGGCGTGGTTGCCGCCGCTGCGGACGATGATGCCAATCTGTTCTGAGGGGGGCTGTGGCTTACGGGCGACTTCGGGAGTGCCGGTGGGAGTGGGTGAGGGTGCAGGCGAGGGCGCCGGGCTGACGGTTGGAGTGATAGGAGGTGTGGGTGTGGCGGTTGGGCTTGCCGTAGGCGTAGGAGTAATGGTTGGCGTAGCGGTCAAGGTTGGTGAGACTGTCGCCGTGGCCGTGGGGGTGTGGGTTGCCGTGGGCGTATTGGTATGCGTGGGTGTGGGCGGTGTGATTGCGGGCAGGAAGGCGAATCCGTGGCCCCAGGTGTTGTTGGGCTTGGCGCCTCTCGCGAGGGCGTTCTCCTTCAGATATGAGGCGATGCCCGCCGGGCTCCTGAACGGATAGCGCTGCATTGCGAGGGCTGCGATGCCGGCGATGTGAGGGGCGGCGAAACTGGACCCGAAGACCATATCTCCGTACGAGGCAGTCTCTACGCCGCTTACGCCCATGATGTCAGGCTTGATCGTGCCGTCGGGGAGCGGGCCGCGACTGCTGTCAAGGAAGTGTGTGGTGGTACTGAGCCAGGTTGCCGCGCCCACGGTGAGCGCGCCGGAGTTCCTTGTTTCAGCGGGATTGCCGAGGGCATGGCTTTCGGTGGTGCGCTCCAGCGGCTCCCCGGAGAAGGACTGGAGCTGGACCCAGCCTGGCAAGGTACCATCCCGACGCTTGACGCGTAGGCAGTAGGTTCCGTCTGCCGGTGGTGTGTAAGAGAGCCATTCGAAGGGGTCGGCGGCGGGACCGCCGGACTGGGTTTCTTCGCTGCTTGCTACGATGCTGGAGCCGGAGTCGCTCAGGTACATGTCCAGGTCCCTGGTTGCGCCATTCCAGGTGTCTTGCCATCGGAGCTGCGCGACAAATTCCAGGCCCGCGGTGAGCGAGACCGAGTTGCACTCGTCGCCGTCCACAAAGTCGAGGTCGCCGTCGCCGTCAGGGTCGGAGAAACTGCCGAACCAGGTGCTTTGGGTCTCGTTTCCGGCTGCGACTGCGACTATGCTTCCGGCGGACACAGCGGAATCGATGCTCTTTAGCGGGCTGTTGGTGTATGGGGATGTGCCGTTGCCGGGGCCGTCCCACAGCCAGTGAACCGAGGTAACGATGACATCTACACCCTGGGCGGCCATCCACTGAACGGCGCTTCCGACGGTGCCCTTCGAGACTATGCGTGAAATGTAGTAGGTTGCGCCCGGTGCGGTCTCGTAGAGGACTTCGGTGACGGCTGAGCCGTGGGAGCCGCTGCCCTCGCAGTCTGACAACCGGTTCGAGGAAGCTGAAAAGCGTGAGTAGCAGCGTGCCTGTACAGAGGATGGGAGCTCGGTGCCGCGGAGCCGGTCGAAGTTCTTAAACTCCAGGTCGATGACGCCTACCTTGACGCCCTGCCCCCTGAAGCCGGCGGCGTGCCACGCTCTCGCGCCGTGAGCGGTCGCGCCCTGGCCGCCGACGCTGAACTGGGCGGGTCTTGGCGGCATAATGGGCTTGACGACGATCACGCCGGGCTGCTGAGATGCCTCTGCCAGCAGGGAAACGGGCACCTCTGCCTCGATGAAGCGCTCGTCTTCCAAAGGCTCGCGGGCGGGGACGTCGTGCGCCCGCAGGTAGTCGAATACATCCTGGACATAGTCCGGTTCGATGTGGAATGTTACGGCGACGGAGTCTTCGTGGTGGACCGGGGCTGTGTCCGCGGCGGCGCGGGCGGTGAGCGCACCGGCCTCGTACTGCATGACTAGCTTGTTGAGGGTGTAAGCCATGCCGTCGTACCTGGGTGGGCTGATTTTGCCGGCGAGGAGCGGAACCTGTTCGTTGCGCGGCTCGATCTCAGGTGGAGGGGTCGGTGCGGGTATGGGCGTGCCGGGTTGCTGGGCGTGGACGCCTGAGTTGGCTGCACTGAAATATAGAGGGACGAGCAGCATTGCCGCAGCCAGGATGGTGAGGGATATGGGGAGAATTCGGTTCATAAGAGGCGTTCGGAGGGATGCATTCGTACCAACCCGGTATCCACGATTGAAGCGCGGAGTACATCATAAAGCAGGGTTCATTCTAACTGAAAATGTAGTTGCGACAAAGCGAGGTGTAGGAATATTCGACAGGATGCATTCGGGCGTGTGAGGGCGATTTCACCCCCATCCCAACTTCTGCCTTCGCAAGTGGCATGCGCTTCTTCCATCAAGGGGGAAGGAGTTCCAGCCCCCTCCCTAACCCTCCCCCAGAGGGGGAAAGGACTTTGTCCAGCCCTGTCAGCCCTTCTAGGGAGATGGGACATTTGCATAACTCTCAAGCGGGCGGGAAGGGCTGTGATACAATTTCGGCGCTGGAAATGCAATGAGATTGAGCGGCAATACCGGCGAGCGCCGGTGGCACGAAACGAGGGAATGGCATGAACGAGTTTGGGCTGGAAACGGCGTACACGATAGACACTTCGAGCATAAAGTTCGGGCCGGGCGTTACCCGCGAGGTCGGGCACGAGATGAAACGGCTTGGGACGCGGCGCGTGATGGTGGTGACTGACCCGCGCATGGCGAGCAGCGAGGCGGTTGCGGTAACACTGGAATCGCTGCGTGACGAAGGGATCGACGCGGTTCTGTTCGACAGGGTGAGCGTGGAGCCGACGGATGTATCGTTCAGGGAGGCGATTACATTCGCGACGGAGGGCAATTTCGACGGGTATGTGGCGGTTGGCGGCGGTTCGAGCATCGACACGGCGAAGGCGGCGAACCTGTACGCAACCTGGCCTGCGGATTTCCTGTCGTATGTGAACGCGCCGATTGGCGAGGGCAAGCCGGTGCCGGGGCCGCTGAAGCCGCTGGTCGCGATACCGACGACATCGGGAACGGGGAGCGAGACGACGGGTGTGGCGATATTCGACTTCCTGGAGATGGAGGCGAAGACGGGGATCGCGCACAGGGCGCTGCGTCCGGTGATGGGAATCGTTGATCCGCTGCACTCGCGGACGCTGCCGAGCCAGGTCGTGGCGTGCAGCGGGTTCGATGTGCTTTGCCACGGACTGGAGTCTTACACGGCGCTGCCGTTCAGCGAGAGGGAGGCGCCGGAGGATCCGGGGTTGCGACCGTCGTACCAGGGTGCGAATCCGATCAGCGATGTATGGTCAACGCGGGCGATCGAGATGGTGGCGGGCAATATGGTGCGGGCGTTCGACGATGCGGAGGACATCGAGGCACGCAGCCAGATGATGCTTGCGGCGACATTCGCGGGTGTGGGTTTCGGTAATGCGGGCTGCCACCTGCCGCACGGGATGTCCTACCCGGTGTCGGGCATGGTGCGGGAGTTCTGTCCCGACGGATACCCGCAGGATGCGCCGCTGGTGCCGCACGGGATGTCGGTGATACTGAATGCGCCGGCGGTGTTCCGCTTTACGGCGCCGACGAACCCGGAGAGGCATCTGTATGCGGCGCGTCTGATGGGGCAGGATGTGCGGGGGGCAAGCCCTGAGGACGCCGGCGACCTGCTTGCGGACGCGATTGTGGGGCTGATGCGCCGGGTGAATGTGCCGAACGGGCTGGGTGCGATCGGGTACACGGAGGACGACCTGGACAAGCTGGTGGAGGGGACGCTGCCACAGCACAGGGTGGTGAAGCTGTCGCCGCGCCCGGCCGGAGCGGATGAGCTTCGCGGGCTGTTCACCGACTCGATGACGCTGTGGTAGAAGGGGCGAGCGGCGGGCGCAGTTGGGGGCTGCTGCTTGGTGGTCGGGACGCTGAACTGCATTTACTATGGCAGGACGGTATCAGGGCGTTCTCACCCCCATCCTAACCTTGCCCCATCGAGGGGGAAGGGACAGAATGACTTACCTCAACATGTGCAAGGAATACCAACTCTGATGGCAAATTGACATTGGGTTGCCTTATTGAATAATATAGAGGGCAGGTAGCATGCGTTAGGAGGGCTGAGCGTTGACTTCGCAAGCGGCAGACACCACCACTATACAGGAAGCCTTGGACATGTACGTCCGGAATCTGAAATCGGGAGGCAGGTCCAAGGGCAAGTCAAGCAACGTCAAGCCAGTCGATCATAAAGCCCTCTACCAGTTCGTTCAGTACTTTCCTCCCAATACCTCTCTTCATAAGCTCACCCCATCCGATATCGGTGGGTATGCAGAGAGCGTCAACGGTACTGGGACCACCCCCGGTGCCACCGAGCAACTTCAGGCCGTCAAGGACTTTCTCGCGTACGCGAAGAAGAACGAAGGGCTTACCGAAGAGAACCTCGCGCGATATGTTCGCATACGAAAGGCTCGGTCGAGAACTGGCGCCAGCGTAGTGTCGAGCGAGTCCCAGCCTATCGAACTGACCTCCGAGGGCCATGCGCAGCTGGTTCTGCAGCGGGAGAAGCTCGCGCAGGAGAGCGAATCGCTCGTCGAAGAGATTCGCAGGGCACGGGCCGACGGAGATGTTACCGAGAACTCCCCGCTTGATGCTGCGCGCGAAGAGCAGGGCCGCGTAGAGGCACGAATCCAGGAGATCACCTCGACGCTGGAGAGGTCCGTCATCATCGAGGAGGGCCAGGCCCGCATAAGCAAGGTGGTGAAGATCGGCGCCCGCGTGGAAGTCAAGGACCTCGACAGCGGCAGAGATCCGAAGGTCTATACGCTGGTGAACAGGACCGAGGCTAATCCGCTCGAATACCGGATTTCCGACGACTCGCCTATGGGCAAGGCACTGCTGGGGAAGCGCGTGGGCCAGAAGTTGCTGGTGCAGACCCCGCGCGGCAAGCAGAACTACGAGGTCGTCAGCATCGCGTAGCGTGGACTTCCCGCAACTTTCACACGGGCTGCGACCTTTCGTGTTTTCCCGGTCACGGGACACATTCAGATTGTCCTACCATCTTTCCTGTCTTGGTTTGAGCGGCATCGCGTCGCGTCACTCCCATGTCCAATCCACACATCGCGCGGCATCGCCTTGCGCCCATAACAGGCTGAACCGGAGCGGCACATCTTGACCACGGGAGCATCGGGCGGAGGCGGCAAACTCTGGGCTTCGGTGGTACTGCTCGCCGGCGCGGGCATTCCGGGAGTGATCATCAGATTTGCCGGCTTAGATGTCGATCCTTCGCTGGAGGCACTGATTTTCGGCCTCGGCATAGTGGGAGCGGCGTTCCTGCTGTCCTGGGCTGCGGAGGTGGCGCAGCTGGATGTGTCGGCGTCACTTGCAATAGCGATTCTTGCCCTGATCGCCGTGATGCCCGAGTACATGGTGGAGGCGGTGCTTGCGTGGGACGCGGGCGAGTCGTTCAGGCTGCAGGGAGACCGAACGGGGGAAGTTACCAAGGAGATGTCGCTTGCGGCGGCGAATGTAACAGGCTCGAACCGCCTGCTCATCGGGGTCGGCTGGTCTGCCGTGATAATCGTTTACTGGCTGAGGCGGCGCAGCGGGTTCGACCTGCGGGGCATGCTGACGCTGGAACTGCCGATGCTGGTCGTCGCCACGCTGCTGACGGTCATCGTTGCAATCGGGAAGTCGATACCGATCTGGCTGGCGGTGGTCTTCATAGGCGCGTATATCTTCTACCTCTGGAGGAGTTCCACGCAGGAGTCGCTAGAGCCGGACCTGCTGGGGGCGGCGGCGATCATAGCCAGATTCCGGCCGCTGTACCGGCGCATGTGGGTTGTGGCGCTGTTCGTTTACAGTGCGGCAATCATCGTCATAGCGGCTGAGCCATTCGTTCATGGCCTGAGGGCAACCGGCGAATCGCTGGGAATCAGCGAGTTCCTGCTTATACAATGGCTTGCGCCGCTGGCGTCAGAGTCGCCTGAGATAATCGTGGCGGTGCTATTTGCCCTGCGCGCCAATCCGAACGACGGCCTGACTACGCTCATATCTTCACAGGTGAACCAGCTTACGCTGCTGGTGGGCAGCATCGTGGTGGTGTTCAGCATATCGGCGGGACAGTTGCAGAGCTTTCCGCTCGATTACTTCGAGCCGAGCGGATTCTTCGAGCGCCTGAGCGGCCCATTCGGGCTGCAGTCCAGCGAGTTCTTGCTGACTGCGGCGACGTCAACCTTCGGGGTTCTGCTGATTTCGACGCGCATCGTCAAACTCTGGCACGGGATAACCCTGCTCGGTATTTTCGCCGCATATATGACGACGCTCCTGTTCATGCCGGACTTCTTCGGGGGCGAGAGGGATGTGGAGAACCTGCAACTGCGTCATTGGTCCAGCGTAATAGCATTCGGAATATCCGCGACACTGGTGGCGCTGAACTGGCGACGGGTGGTGTATGTCTTCAAGGATGTGCCTGAAACCGAGGCAGATCTCACGGAGAACATTGAGGGAATGCCCGGCACGCGGTCCGAGATGCCCTGAGGCGCAGCCGAGCTCGCTGCCACCGCGAGGGTGGGGGCTTGCGGGATGGATGGGATTTCTTTGGGCTCTACGCCAATGTGGAAAAGCCATTCGCTTGATATAATGCTGGCACTCGTTTCTTCTCAAGCAGGGAGCTTTTGCGATGACGACTACAAAAGAGAAGCTGCTGACCGCGGATGACCTGCTGGAACTGCACAGCAAGGGTGTTCGCGGCGAACTGATTAGGGGAGTGCTCTGCGAAACTATGTCTGCGGGAAGAAAACACGGACTGATTGTGGGTAAGTTGACCTATACGCTGGGCACCGTTGTTTATCCACAAGGCCTGGGGTCGATAATGGCTTCCGACAGCGGCGTCCTGCTTGAGCGCGACCCGGACACCATCCGCGAACCTGATATAGCGTTCTTTTCTGTAGATAAGATGCCGTTTGGGGATGACTCGGAAGGGTATGCCGATGTGATTCCGGACCTGGTAATTGAGGTTGTATCTCCGAGCGATACTTGGCAGAGCGTTCACGACAAGGCAATCATGTGGCAGCAGTTTGGCGTGCGGCTGGTATGGGTGGCGTTTCCTGATGAACGAGTTGTTGATGTGTATCCTGCGGACGGAGAGGTAGTAACGCTAGGTGCAAATGCTGTGCTGGACGGCGGCGATGTTCTGCCGGGATTTTCTTGCAGGGTGAGCGAGATTTTTGACATCTGATTGCATTGCGGGCTCGATGTCCGAAAGTCGAGAGTCGATTCCCACACCCTGACCCTGCTCCCTGGGGTAGGGGGGCCAATGAATGTCAACGAATTCTTTGAATATGCCTGCTGAAAGCGTTATGCTTTGGGGCAGGCATTTTTCCTTGCAGCATTTTTGATTGTCCACAAGTGGCTTGGAGTATTAACACGATGGTAACACGGGCTATGGAGGCGGATACCAGGGAGTTGGTGGAGGAGCTGCGGCGCGGCGTTACGGGCGAGGTTCGCTTCGACAAGATGACTCGCATGCTGTACAGCACGGATGCGAGCATCTACCAGATTGAGCCTGTGGGCGTGGTCCTGCCGAAGAACGCCGATGATGTGATTGCTGTTCTGGAAACGGCGCACCGCTACAACCTGCCGGTGCTGCCGCGTGGTGGTGGGACGAGCCTGGCGGGGCAGACCGTGGCGAACGCGATTGTCATGGACTTTTCGCGGCACATGCGGGATGTGCTGGAGGTGAACGAGGAGGAGGGCTGGGTACGGACGCAGCCGGGCATCATCCTGGACGAGCTGAACCACAAGATAGCGTCGAGCGGGATGTTCTTCACGCCGGACCCTAGCACGAGCAGCCGGGGCAATGTGGGCGGCGCGCTGGGCAACAACTCGTGCGGGGCGCACTCCATCATATGGGGGAAGACGGTTGACAATGTGGAGTCGCTGGATGTGGTGCTGTCGAACGGGGACCGGGCGCATTTCGGGGCGCTGGACGGGGCGCAGCTCGAGGCCAGAATGCGGGGCGAGGGTCTTGAAGGGGACATATACCGCGAAGTGTTCGGGATAGGCGAGGCGCACCGCAACGAGATTCTGGCGCGGTATCCGAAGATTCAGCGGCGCGTGTCGGGGTACAACCTGGACGAGTTCGTGGGCGGCAGCGAATTCAACATGGCGCGCTTCGTGGTGGGCTCGGAGGGGACGCTGGTTACGATTACCGAGGCGAAGCTGAAGCTGGTGCAGAAGCCGAAGTTCAGGGCGCTGTCGGTGATCCACTTCCACGATCTGATCGAGTCCATGGAGGCGACGGTCGCCACGCTGGAGATGGAGCCGGCGGCGGTCGAGCATATCGGCAGTATGATCATCAAGCAGGCGCAAAGTAACCTGGCGTACTCGCGGATTACGGACTTCATCGAGGGCGAGCCGGAGTCGCTTCTTGTGGTGGAAATGATCGCGGAGAGCGAGCCGGAGCTGATGGCGAAGCTGGATCGTCTCGAGGACCGGATTAGGCGCGATGGGCTTGGGTATGCGATGCCGAGGCTGATAAAGCCGTCAGACCAGGCGAAGGTGTGGGATGTGCGGAAGGCTGGGCTGGGGCTGATGATGAATGTGCCGGGAGATGCGAAGCCGCTGCCGTTCGTGGAGGATACGGCGGTGTCGCCGGAGAAGCTGCCGCAGTTCGTGAAGCGGTTCGACGAGATTGTGCGGGCGCACGGGACGGAGGCGGGCTACTACGGGCACGCGAGCGTGGGCTGCCTGCATATCAGGCCGCTGATCAACCTGAAGGACGCTGCCGAGGTGGACAAGATGGTGTCCATATCGGACGAGATAAGCGACCTTGTGCTGGAGTACGGCGGGTCGCTGAGCGGGGAGCACGGGGACGGACTGGTGCGGAGCCCGTACAACGAGAAGATGTTCGGGAGCCAGATATACGACGCCTTCCGAGATGTGAAGCGGGCGTTCGATCCGAAGGGCATCATGAACCCGGGCAAGATCGTGGATGCGCCGGCAATGACCAACAGCCTGCGCATCGGGCCCGAGTACAAGCCAATCGAGATTGAGACGGGCTTTGCGTTCAATGAGGAAGGCAGCTTCGCGCACGCGATCGAGATGTGCAACGGTCAGGGGGCTTGCCGCAAGGTGCTGGGCGGGACGATGTGCCCGTCGTACATGGTGACGCGGGACGAGGAGCAGTCTACGCGCGGACGGGCGAACGCGCTGCGCGGGGCGATGTCGGGGGCGCTGCCTGCCGATGCGCTGACGAGCGAGCGGATGATGGAGGTGATGGACCTGTGCCTCGAATGCAAGGGGTGCAAGGCGGAGTGCCCGTCGAACGTGGATATGGCGAAGCTGAAGTACGAGTTCACCGCAAAGTACAAGAAGAAGAACGGTCATACGCTTCGTGACAGGATGATGGGCAATGTGGCGTTCTTCAACAGGCTGGCTTCGCCTTTTGCGCCGTTGACGAACCTGCCGTTGAAATCGGCGATCGGCAAGGAACTGCTGGAGCGGTACGCGGGGATAGATAAGCGGCGAGAGCTGCCGATGCTGGCGAGCCAGACTTTCAGGCAGTGGTTCAGGGCAACGGGCGGGTCGCCGGCGTCGGATGCGATGCATGGGACGGTGGTGCTCTTCCCGGACACTTTCACGAACTATAACCATCCTGAGCTGGGGATTGCGGCGGTGAAGGTGCTACGGCACCTGGGCTATCGCGTGGTGTTGCCGGAGGTTGGTTGCTGCGGAAGGCCGATGCTCTCGAAGGGGTTCATGGACAAGGCGAAGGCGCGCGCGCGGGCGAATGTGGACAGCGTCTATCCGCTCATCGAGCGAGGCGCGAAGCTGGTGGGGCTGGAGCCGAGCTGCGTTCTGAGCTTCAGCGACGAGTACGAGGACTTGCTGGGCGGCGATGCGAAGGCGAAGGCGATAGCGGATAATACCATGCTCATCGAGGAGTTCCTGCTGTACGCGCAGGAGCGGCATGGCGCGGCGCCACAATACTCGAATCCGCCGGGCACGGTGCTGTTCCACGGGCATTGCCATCAGAAGGCGTTGGTAGGAACGCGGGCGGCGATGCAGGTGCTTAACGCGATACCGGGGTGCGACGCGCGGGAGATACAGACAGGGTGCTGCGGGATGGCCGGGTCGTTTGGCATGGAGAAGGAGCACTACGACATTTCGATGAGTATCGGGGAGATGTCGCTGTTTCCGGCGGTGCGGGCGCAGGAGGGTGAGTTCGAGCTGGTGATGGAGGGGGTGTCGTGCCGGCAGCAGGTGGAGCACGGGACGGGAAAGAAGGCGAAGCACCTGGTAGAGCTGCTGGCGGAGGCGATATAGGGTAGATGCACCGACTGTCGATTTCTTAGTTAAGAAGGCTGCTAAGGCTTATTCCGAGCAATCCAATCCAGGTTACCACAAACAACCCGACAATCCATCGGAGGAGCCTCGACTCCATCGCAGCGACATCGGCCTTAGTAGCCAAGTGAGGTAGTGTGGCCTCGACAGCACTGAGTCGCTCTTCGGTGCTTGAGGTATGTGTCTCTGTAGTCATGCTATATCTGCGAACTCTATGATTTATCAGTAAACTTCAACGTATAGAGAATATTCTCATACACTGTGCGATTTGTCAATATGAACTGAAATAGCATCGTAAGCGAGATTAGTTCCTTTCGGGTTTTTCTCAGATTCAAGAGGTAACTCTTCGACTGGAATACCTTTCTCTTTAGCCCAAGCGCGCAGCTTGGCGTTGGCGCGTTCACGCTCTTCGGCGCGGCCTTCTTCACGGCCCTGTTGCAGGCCCTGCCTGAACTGCCTCTTCTTGACCCATGCCGCCATTACCATGATTCCCTCCGTCTAGAACAAGGCAGGAGACGCTAATCGTCTTCGGACTCGGTGTCTTCATCAATAAGAAGCTGATCGAATGGAATCGGCCTTCCTTGCTGCTGAGCCTCCATTGCGTCTTTAGCCCAAGCGCGCAGCTTGGCGTTGGCGCGTTCACGCTCTTCGGCGCGGCCTTCTTCACGGCCCTGTTGCAGGCCCTGCCTGAATTGCCTCTTCTTGACCCATGCCGCCATTACCATGATTCCCTCCGTGGAGATTGCGACTATGAATGAATTCGCGGCTGCACCGAAACTGATGGGGCCGGTTGCCGCGATCATCTGCAGTATAACATCGGTGAGTATAACGTCGGTGCCAAGCCATATCTGGTTGTAAGCGTTGATTCCGACGCCCGCTACGCACTGAATCCAGAACAGGGCGAAGTACACGCCGACCATTTCGGGGGTGATGGACGATATTGGTATTCGCTGCGCCAGAGACTCGCGATTTATGATTGCCAAGACCTATTATGCCAGAATTAGAAGCCTGTCATCTAGCATAATAGTATAATATGAAGGAATAATCAACTGAAAGTTGATGATGCAAGGCGGTGCGGCCGCTGGCACCGGCTAGCCCAGGACTTCGAGGAGGGCGTCTTCGAGTTCTTCGATGGGGGCGAAGCCTTCGAAGCGCCGGTGGATTATGCCGTCGCTCTTGACGACGAAGGACCATTCGGTGCTGGGGAGGTTCCATTCGAGGACTGTCGGCGAGACGCGGGCGCGCGTGAGGTCGCCCTGGATCTCGTCGGGGTTGTCGAAGAAGTCTATGTGGATGAAGTGCGCCTGCCCCTTGTACTTGTCCTCGAGCTCGCTGAGTACATCGACCTGCGGACCGCAGACGGCGTTGGTGCAGAACGCGGGGCTTGCCATGACGATGACGGTGGGCTTGCCGGACTGAACGGCGTCCGCGATGCTGATCTGGTATAGGTCGGTGTCCTGCAAGGTGCCGGTGGTGAGCTGCTCGATGCTGTGGGTGGCGAGCGTCTTGCTGTCGCTGGCGGTTGCGGGAGCGCCGTTTGCCGGGGCTGCGGTCTGCTCCGGTACTTCGAAGCGCAACCCGGCGCGCAGGGTGTTGGCGTCCTCATCCAGCACGGCGATGTCCAGGCCCCAGTCGCCGGGGGTGTCGAAGTCCAACTGTGCGGCGTAGAGGCCGCGCGTTCCAAGCGGGAACGGCCTGAACAGGGCGACGGCGGTGTCGCGCATCTCGCCTTCGGTTGCGCCGTCGGGGTAGTAGTAGGATGTGAGCGTTGCTATGGGGGAGCGTACGAGGCCCTTTTGCGATGTGAGGACGACGGCTACGCGCTGCTCGCCCGTGCCGAGGTCTGGTGTGGCGAAGATCGCCTGCAAGCCGTCCGGAGAGACGGGGCCCTTGATGAGTTCGACTTCCTCAAATGTAGCGCCTTCGCCGTTTTCGGATGCAGAATGTTCTGAGGGCGCGGTGATGGTCCGGCATGCCAGCGCTGCGATCATGAGGACTGCCGCCAGGGTGAGGGTTAAAGTGAATTGCTTGGGCATCGTATGGTTATCGCTCCGGATGAAACTGAATGGTCTGCGGAATCGTGGTTCGACAGGCTCACCACGAACGGGGTCTTATCTTACATTGATGGACAGGGTGAGGAGGATTCTATCGCCCCCATCCCAACCTTCCCCCATCAAGGGGGAAGGGGTATTGATTTCTGCCTGCG
>CAZWDM010000045.1:19136-24072 GCA_964632415.1 uncultured Dehalococcoidia bacterium
CCCCCATCCCAACCTTCCCCCATCAAGGGGGAAGGGGTATTGATTTCTGCCTGCGTGGGAATGACATCTTGGAACTTCACCCCCATCCTAGCCTTCCTCCATAAAGGGGGAAGGGAATGTGCCCTCTCCTTATCCTAAAGGGAGAGGGCACATTCTGCTAGTTCGTGTCGTAGCCGGTGGGGGCGGGCTCGCCGCCGTCGTATGCGCCGAAGGTATAGGCGAAGAGCGAGAACTCCGGGGAGTTGGAGCTTAGCTTGAGCTCGTGGCTTTCGTATCCGGGCAAGTTTACTATGTGGTACATGCGGGCGGAGTCCACGGTGATGTAGCCGTTGCCGTCGTCGTCGAACATAACATCGGTGCCCGCGGCATCCGGGCTGATGGGTGCGTCGTTAAGGAGCACGCGCACATCGTACTTGCCGCCTTCGACAGGCGACATAACGGCGTTCACGCTGGTGGCGTTGAACTTGAGCGCCAGATAGTCTTCGTAGTCCTCGGTCTCGCGGGCGTGTACCAGGCGCTCCGCCTCGTTGCGCCAGAGTCCCTGCAGGTAGAGGAAGTGGTTGCGGTACTCTCCGGGGTCGGTGTAGAAGATCTCGGCGTCCTCTTCCTCGTAATATTCCTGGTGTAGCACGTAGGGCGCCGAGGACAGTAGCGCGCTGTAATTGCGCTCGAAGCCGGCGTATATCTCGCGAGTCAGTCCGGTCTCACGGTCGGTGCCTCTTACTTTGTTGTCATACTCCGGCTCGTCGAGCATGCTGAGGGAAACGTCGCTGAGGTCAACGCCCGCCTCTTCCAGCAGGCCGCGAATCCAGAGCTCAGTCTCCTCGTAAGCGCCCTCGCCGAAGTGGGTGTAGCGGATGAGGCCGTCCTTGTCCACGAGGTACTTTGCGGGCCAGTAGCGGTTGTTGAAGGCGCGCCAGGTTTTGAAGTCGTTGTCCTGGGCGACCGGGTATTCCAAGCCGAAGCCCTCGGTCGCTTCGACTACGTTGTCGCGGTCCTTCTCGAAGTCGAACTCGGGCGTGTGGACGCCGACGATGACCAGTCCCTTGTCGGCGTACCTCTCATGCCACGCCTTTAGGTAAGGCAGGGTGCGGATGCAGTTGACACAGGTGTAAGTCCAGAAGTCAACGAGGACGACCTTGCCGCGCTGCTCCTCGAAGGTGAACGGCTCGGAGTTGATCCAGCTATTGATGCCGCGAATCTCGGGGACGGTCTGCTCGTTTCCAGTGGCGGGCGTTACTATGCTGGTGTGCGCTGCGGCCTGCGGCTCGGAGGTCGGTGCCATCTTTGTTGGCTCCGATGTCGCCGTTTGCGCGGGTCTGGGCGTGTTTGCCGGAGGCAGTGTTGCGGTGGGCGCGGCTGCTGCCGGCGGAGATGTCGTCGGCTGCGAGCCGGACGCCTGCTGGGTCTGAGGCGCGGGCGCTTCGGTCGTCGTCTGCGGCTCCGGGGAGGAGCAGGCTGCGAATACGAACGCTGCCGTCAGAAGCAGGGCAAGTGTTATCAATCCCAGGCGGATGCTCTTCATTGTGGGCACTCCTGTCTTGTGGTGTGTGCCGGCTATGGTAAAATAGCAGGCTTTTCGTAGGTTCGTAAGGTTAGATGCTCTTGTAAGTGTAAGGATTTTCAGTATCGCGTCTGGCTGGCATCCGTCGGGATGTCCAGTATTGGTTCAAATAGAGCGCCGCGCAACTTGAACGCGTTTGCAACGGGGCGTTATTATTCACCGCAACCATGAATATGGACGATTGAGATATTAGCTATCGGGCGAGACAAGGGAGGGCGACATGAAAGTAGGATTCATAGGCGTAGGGTATATGGGAAGGCACATGGCGCGGAATATCGCGCAGGGCGGCTTCGAGATGACGGTGTTCGATATTCGCAGGGAGGCGGCGGACGAGCTCATTTCGTTGGGCGCGACGTGGGCCGACAGCCCGGGTGCGGTCGCCGCGGCTAGTGATGTCGTGTTCACTTCGCTGCCAAGACCGCAGGATGTGGAGGAGGTGGCACTGGGCGAGGGCGGAATCCTGAGCGGCGCGGGCGCGGGAACCGTGTACTTCGACCTGAGCACGACCGACCCGGATACGATATACCGAATCAGCGCGGCGGGCGAAGGGGCAGGCGTTACGGTGCTGGACGCGCCTGTAAGCGGCGGTGTCGCCGGCGCGGAGGCCGGGACGCTCTGCGTGATGGTCGGAGGCGACGAAGACGCATATCAGCGGTGCAAGCCGGTGCTTGACAGGATCGGCGACAAGGTGATGCGCTGCGGGGACCTGGGCTCGGGAGCGATATGCAAGATAGTGAACAACCTGATCGGACTGAGCGTTGGCGTGCTGCTGTCGGAGGCGTTCAGCCTGGGCGTGAAGGCGGGCGTGGACGCGCAGACACTTTTCGACGCCGTGAAGGGAAGTTCGGGGAACACACAGAGTATGCAGGCGTTCCCCTCGAGTCTGTTCGTCGGCAACTTCGAGCCGGGCTTCCAGCTTGACCTGGCTGCGAAGGATGTCGGACTGGCTACGGACATGGGGCGCAGGCTGCGCGTGCCGATGGAAATGTCGAACATAGCGCAGCAGCGGTATATTGCCGGTCAGAACAAGGGATGGGGCAGAGAGGCCGCCGGCGCGGTCGCGAAAGTGCAGGAAGAGCGGGCCGAGGTGGAGATTCGGACGGGGAGCTGACGGGATAGATAGGATGGATAGGACGTCATTCACCCCCATCCTAACCTTCCCCCATCGAGGGGGAAGGGACTTAGCCTTAAGGGGAGGAAATGTTTCAGAAGAGTACGCTGGAAAATGGGCTGCGCGTGGTTACGAGCGAGATGCCGCATACACGGTCGGTGACCATGTGCGTGTCCGTGGGAGTGGGATCGCGCTATGAGTCGGATGAGGAGGCAGGACTTTCACACTTCCTGGAGCACATCCTGTTCAAGGGGACGAAGTCGAGGCCTGAGCCGCAGGAGATCAGCGCAGCCATCGAGGGCGTGGGTGGCATAATCAACGCGGTTACCGAGCACGAGGTTACGGTTTACTGGTGCAAGGTCGCGCAGCCCTTTTTCGAGGACAGCCTGGCGTTGCTATTCGACCTTCTCAGGAACTCGCTGTGTGAGCCGGAGTCCGTTGAAAAGGAGCGGCAGGTCATCTTCGAGGAGCTGGGGATGATCAATGACTATCCCGGCTATAAGGTGGAGGCGCTGATAGACGAGATGCTGTGGCCCGGCCATCCACTCGGTCGCGACATCGGAGGGACGCGTGAGAGCGTTGGAGGCATCACGCGGGATATGATCCTGGACTTCATCGCGAAGTACTACACGCCGGACAACATTGTGGTAAGCGTCGCCGGAAATGTGTCGCACGATGCTGTGGCGGCGCATGTGGAGCGGCTGAGCGAGGGCTGGGAGGTCGGCGGGCGGAACGAGTGGCTGCCGTACCGGGGGAAACAGTGTGAACCGCAGTCCCGCGTGGAGTACCGAAAGACGGAGCAGGCGCACATGTCTGTCGCGCTGCCCGGCGTGTCGCTGAAGGATCCGAACCGGTTCGCGCTGGACTTGCTGAGCGTGGCGCTGGGAGAGGGCATGAGCAGCCGTTTGTTCGTGGAGGTGCGGGAGAAGCGCGGGCTTGCCTATGATGTACATAGCGAGGTCAGTCATTTCACGGACACGGGCGCGATTGTTGTCTCGGCGGGGGTTGACCCGAAGCGCGTATATGACGCCGTGCAGACGATACTGGAGCAGGTTGGAGGGATCCGAGAGGGCCTGCCCGAGGACGAACTGGAGAAGGCGAAGCGCCTGAGCGCCGGCAGGATGATGCTGCGCATGGAGGATACGCGGGCGGTCGCAAGCTGGATGGGTCATTCGGAGATGCTGCTGGGTGAGATCGCGGACGTTGACGATGTAATCGAGCAGGTGAACGCGGTGACTACCGACGATGTGCTGAACCTAGCCAACGATTTGCTGGTCTCTGAGCGGCTGAACATCGCAGTCGTGGGGCCTTGCAGGGGGCACAAACGAATTGAGCGCATGCTGAAGCTGTGACCAAGACGATATAGACGGTGATGACCCGCAGGACTGGAGTTTGATATGGCTCAGGCTAAGCGAGTGATAATAGACGCGGACCCGGGGATCGACGACACGGCGGCGATCCTGATGGCGCTTGCGAGCGACAAGCTGGAGGTGGAGGCGATGACGACCGTGTTCGGGAATGCGTCGGTGGAGCAGTGTACGGTGAACACGCTGCGAATCCTGGAAGCTGCGGGTCGCGCGGATATTCCGGTGTACCAGGGAGTGGGGAGGACGCTGACCTACCACGAGCCGTTTTACTCGCCGCATATCCATGGGGACGACGGGATCGGGAATATCGACTGGCCGATGCCTACGACCGCGATACAGGAACGGCATGCGGTGCCGGAGCTGATCGACCGTGTGCTGGCAGCGCCGGGGGAGATTACGCTGCTGGCGATCGGGCGGCAGACGAATGTGGCGCTGGCTGTGAGCATCGAGCCGAGATTTGCGGAGTCGGTGGCTGAGATTGTGGTGATGGGCGGGTCGATACACGAACCCGGGAATATATCACCGCTGGCGACTGCGAATATTGGGGGCGACCCTGAAGCGGCGGATGTGGTGTACCAGTCGGGCGCGCGGGTTACGCAGGTGGGGCTGGATGTGGTGAACAGCACGGAGGTCTCCGGAGCGCGGCAGCAGCGGGTGTGGGACGCGGATACGCCGGCGACCAGGTTGCTGGAAGAGGCGACGAAGTTCATCAGGCAGGCGTACCAGAACGACAACAGGCTTGCCAAGCCTGACGGGGTGATCTACTCGGACCTTAGCCCGATGGCATACGCGATTGCGCCGGAGTTGTTCGAGCTGCAGGAGATGTATGTGCGTGTGGAGACGCAGGGCGAGTTTTCGCGTGGCTTCACGGTTGCGGACCTGCGGAAGGCGCGG
>CAZWDM010000046.1:0-23385 GCA_964632415.1 uncultured Dehalococcoidia bacterium
TGAGTTGTGCTACATAGCGGTGGAGGTTTCCTACACCGCAGACGAGCGAGAGACTTACCGGGCGAAACGGAACGCCAGTTACCTCACTCGATTCACTGGTGTGCCGACCTATGCGGTGGCAGCGAGTGTAAATGTTGACAACAGGGTCATGAACATTCTGATAGAAGATGATCCTCGACCATACGGGCAGAGCGAAGAGGAGAAAGAGGAGAAGGTGTTCTGGTTTAGGCTACCGGAACCGGAACGACCACGCTAGACTTACAAGCGAACCAATTGCCCCGACCGCATATCGCAGTCTGGAGGCTTTGTTCTTTTGCAGGAATGTCAATTAATCTGGGAATCGCCATTTTTGTACAAAGTCCAGGTTTGGGTTGGGTTGATGGGTATGAAGAAGCCCCTCGATATTCGAGGGGCTTCTTCTTCTCTCCAATTCTGAACGCATAACGTCTCTTTTGCGTTCTGGTGCATGGCAGTTCTGCGGCGACTTCAAAAAGTGGGTCTATTTTGCATGGTGGGACGCTGACGTCTAACCCGTGGTGGTTGCGACGACTGTCCGGCGGCGGAAGAAGCCGCAAAAGCCGCGCTTGGTGCGGTGAGCAGATACGGCCACAGCGACAGGCGCAGCCAATTCTCATCATCCCAGCAGCCAAAGTGCCATATGAAACGACTTGGCCTGTTGCTCCGCCCAGGTGGAATCTGAGTTGTTGGTAATCGCGGTCTGACCATTGTGGCGCATTGCGTGAACTCTGGTAAGATTCGGGGATGAAATGGCTCACTGTACTTGGCTTGACGTTACTCCTCATAGTCGTCTTTTACAGCGGATTGCCGGCAGCACGCAACCATCAAGACGGAGCTGGACACGACGCCAAATGACACCTGCGGGTCATTACGGTTATGACCACCAAAGTGCCTGAAGTGAGGGTTGTGATAGTTATTCCGACGCGTGAACCCACACAGACTGTTGCACCAACATATACGTTCACTCCAACACCGAGTTGACCAACGTAATAATGGAATGCCAGGCAAGCTGTGAGGCTTACTATGAAAGAGCGCTGTATATCTATATGAACTCCACGCTTGGGATACTGTCGATGTTTGGCAGCTTCAAGCGCATAGGTCAGCTGGTCCGACTCGAATCAACGGCAACGGACCAGAAGGAACTGCCTGTGCCGGACTTTGTGAAAATTGATGGCGCATTGGAGGCTCTGGCGGCGGCGTTCGACAAGCTTGGCGAGTGTGAACTGTCGCCGCTGCTCGATTCGGGTAATTGCTCAGTGCGGCGTGACATAGACCGCGACGTAAGCGAAGCTCGCGGCATAAGCGAAGAATTGATCAACCGCATACGCTCGCACCTAGTCTATGAGCCGTCGATAACCGGGGAGCGCTATCAGATGGAGGAAAGGCAGTTGTCATTCCTGTCACTGGTCCCGAAGGGCTAGCTTGTCAACTGAGGCAGCGGCGGGAAGTCGTACCTGGACGGCGACGATATGACTCTCTTGGGGTGGGAAGTGGAGTCAGGCTGCTTCGGCACGGCGAAGGATGTCAGGGACTATATCGAGACACAATGCGGCGTGAGATACACGTTGCCGCGAGTGTACAGTCAGTTAAAGCAACTGAATGGCCTCTAGCCCCCTTGCGTTACGGGGTAGGTACTCGTTTCCGCGCGCATCCCCTTCTAACCGCTAACTGCTGGTCAACGTTCGCGTTGAGGAGGGCAAAATCGCTGACCATCTATGATGTCTTATAGTTGGCTAAAATCGGTACAAAGATTGTGCCGCCCGGTCCAAACCAATTAGCCGCGTCGGGTACATACCTTGCGCCATTATCTGTTACTGAGGGCTGAGAAAAACTCCTTTTCAGGCGGCTGATGAGCCGAAGTTGATGGGGTTGTCGTAGCAATGTATTCATCTTAACAATTGACAATCCCATCCAAAGCTAGAGCGGCGACCTTGCGCCCTGGAGAGACCCTCCCGACTAAAGGCTGATTAGGCGGTCTGCCAGATTAACCAGCCTTTCCTTCTGCGGAATATACTCCATCCAGCGCAGCGGTATCTCGGAAGCGCCGTATCGAGCCCCCAGAACTGCACCGGCCAATGCAGCGTTAGTGTCGGTATCACCCCCGGCGTTCACAAGGGCTACCAGAGCTTCCTCAAAGTCTAGGGGCGTGGTCGCGGCCCACAACCCTGCCTGCATCGTCAGTACGGTATGCCCGTTAGGGCCTCTGTTTCCTCGCATCCAATGTATATTGTCTGGAGCAGGTCTGCCTGCGATTGCGCCGGACAAGAGAGTGGTCGAAATGCCGCTTGCGTGCCCTATGGACAGCAGGTCCGGACAGCCATCTGCTTTCGCGGCGGACAGCAGTCTTGCCAAGTCGGGGACGTTCCCGCTCAGCAGCACGGCAATCACCGCGTTAACGATGACACATGACCACTGAGATGCTGGCGCGAAGTGGGTGACCGCGCAGGTGTCGGCCGTATCCTGAACTAGGAGATCAGGGCGCAGTCTCCGAGCGACGGCAATGGGGGCGCACCTCATGATTCCGCCGTTGGGGGCACCTCCGCCCTTCGCTCGGTAAACCGCATACGCGGCGACAGGAGGAGGCACCCCGTCCGCGAGTTGTGCAATAGACTGTCTGGTAGTTCCGCCCATGCCCCGTCCGTTGACGCTTCGCCAGGTAACCAGCCGCGCCGCAAACAGGGCCGACAGGTCTCCTTGTTCCAGCAAGGCTTCCGCCAATTCCACCGCCTGAGCAGGATCGTCGTCCAATGGTTGCGACGCTTCCACTTGACTGATGTCCCTCACGCCATTGGGATACCTTTTCTGGATACGCTTCCTGGACCGTCCTTCGACCGGCAGACCCAGTAGGTTACCGACCACCACCCCGAGCATTACCCCTCTTGCGCGCTCACGGAGGTCGTCTTGTGTAGGTGAGGACATCGTGGCCTCGATCAGGTAGCCTGCCAGGTTTGGAGTGCTTCCGACCGGAGGCAATTTCGGCGGCATATGATCCGTTCCTCCGAACACCTTGTTGCATTTTCTGCATCGGAAAGGGCGCCCTCGCCTGTACCAGTCTCTCCGTAGCCTGGCCTTCTGCTCGCCGCAACCCGGACACCTCCTGATCTGGGTCCTTCCGAACACTGACTTGCAATTTAGGCAGCGGAGCGCATTCACGCGCTTGTGCCAGTCTCGTCGCATCCTGGCCTTTTGGCTCTTGCATTTCGGGCATTGTCTTTCCATGCTTATTCTCTGTTTGGCTTGATTGTCGGTAGAGCGTACTTCGAACCCTCGACGACGGCATCGGGCATCTCAACATCTACTCCGTACTCAAGGTCAATTCCTTCTTCTCTGTAGGTATGGCAGTAGTCCCACTCACGGTCGTGATGAATCCATTCAAAGCGCTTGACCTCGTATGAGTCTTCGTCAATGACCATGTTTAAGGTCAGCCATTTGTCCGTTAGTCCATACGGACTGGTTTCGGATGGATTGTATTGGGCTGACAAAGTTATTTCTCCATTGGATCGGTTTACTATTTCGACGGCGTCTTCGTCATAGTACCGGAGAAGTTCGGCAATCGTATGATGGAGCTTGGAGTTTCTAACCCACCAGGCTGTGCTGTCCCATAGTTCTTCTCTGCTGATGAGCTTCCAGCCGCTTCTTCTCTCCTGCCAGTGTTGCCAACCGTCACCGTGGGTAGTCGCGGCTTCACTGGAGTAAAAGATGAAAAAGCTGTCGGTTCCGTCCCGAAGATGCGCCATTCTGGGATCGTCGGGAGCATCAAATCCGCCGATTTCCAGGATTGCCCACTGCCGCTTCCCGAATCTACTGTCACAGCGACCGCCGGACCACCCTCCTTTGATCTTCATGCGAACCGAGTCCACCTCCTGCAAAGTCGCGAGCGTTCGGTCCAGAAGATCGTAAGGTGTGGGGTCTGGTTCATCGTCAGGGTCGAGTAGTTCATCCTTGAATACTATCAGCGGTTCGATTTGAGACATTCCCATACCGGGCTCGATCAGCGGATGCGAGTTCAGGCTCAGTATCGCCTTGTCTATAGAAGTCAGATAACCGGCGCCTCTCATGACGCTCAGAACTACACTGGACCTCTCGGCGTGACCCGTGGGTGCTAGACCGTGAAGCGCCTCGTGAATGAATACACCGTTCAGGACTCTCTTGAGGGCGGCGTAGTCGTTGAGAAACCTGTCGTAGCTATCAAGATGGTACACAATCAGGTCGGCCTTTCTGATCTCCCCTCCCCTGACATCAATGGGTCCTCCACACCCCCATGCGTGAGGACAGTTTGCCCATCTTTCAGGTCGCTTATCGGACTCCGACACTCCAAGAATCGCCACGTAGTCGGCGTCCGATTCATCTTCTACCCACTCGAATGTGAGATTTAGCACAGGTGCCAGCTGTTCATCAAGCGTTTCTCTGAACGCCCTGATGTATTTGTCGTTTCCAGTTGCCCAGACCCTTACGGTGGAGCCGCTGCTCCACTTCTCCACAGTTGACCCATACCAGCCGTAGCATCCATGAAATCCCTCCGCGTTGTTTGATATGGCTCTATCGCTGTAACACTCCCAAGTCTCTCTGTCCACGCCCAAGATGCGCCATGGCACATCAACGCTCAACTCGTACGGTTCCTCGCCACCGTAGTCTATGCTGACTGATGCCAGACCCATAGGTATCCTCAGTGTCAGCTCGGTTGAAGTAGATATTTCGCCATTACCCGGTGGCATGGTCGTATTGGCATCGCAGCTCTCTATCGATTCTCCGTCCTGCGTGCAAGACACCAAAACAGGTTGGTAATTCTCTGGCGGCAGGTCTGCATCATTTTGCAGGGATATGTGCAACCTGACCTTCGCTGTGCCGTCCGACCAGTAACCTTCGACAGTGGTGTCGGCGTCAATCGGCGGTATTTCGTCCGGCGGCGTGTCCAAGCTCGGCGTCGGTGCAGGCGTTGAAGTCGCTATCCCTGTTGGAGTTGGCGTATAGGAGTCCGGCGGCGTGATGCCATGAAAGATGGAATATTCGGAGATTACCGCGCGCTCCCCGTCAACATCGCCCCACACCACGATGCTGTACACGCCCGCGCCGTGTCCAGCCAAGACATCGCTGATGTCAGCCTCGACTGAAAAAGATTCTCCGCCGGCAGTCCATTGCAATGCGGTAATCCACGGCACGATGATAGTCTGATCGTTCTGATTCTTGCTGGCGTCGTAGGCTTCTTGCCAAAGCCTGTTCGCGTGACTATGCGACGAGGCGGGCGGCGCGCTTGGCGAAACATCGTGTGGATCCGGGCAAGGGTTGAAGTTCGTAGAATACTTGTCGGTTGTCCAGTGGCTATTCCCTGTTAACGGCTCCCGAAGCGCGGCGACTTGACGCCCATTGTCGTAGCAGTATGTCCGCGACACTTGTCCTCTTGTAAGTTCATGCGGCGGCGGGTCAAAGTAGATTTGCACCCCCAAGTCTCTCTTGCTCCTGAACCGAACGCCATTCTTCGTTGCGCCTGATATTGACAGGATGCCATTGGCATCGAGCGACGGCAATTCATCATACTCCACATAGTCGCCCTCGAAGTGCTGATATGCCAGAAAGTTGTAGCGGTCCCATGCAAGCCCGATGTTCACCCTCTTATGCCGCCTGTCAAGGATATTTCCGCGATGGCCTGGACTGTCCATCCAGCCCTCCACAGCGTTGTCGATTTCTTGATTGACGCTGTTTATTGCCGTATATCTGTCGCTGCTCTTGATGCAATAATCCGAGCCATGCCCATTCTCCCCATTGGACTGGTAGCCTCCGGCCAGTGAATAGCGCATGTATGGCTTCAGTCCGTCTATGCCCCAATGCGACGAGAAGCAATTTGCCAACGCCGATTCTGCATGCATCTGCGCGGCAATGTTGTCGCCCAGTTCTACAGGCGGTACTCCCGCGTCAATTCGCGCGGCGTTGATTAGCGCAAGCATGTACTCCTTCGCTTCAAGATGTCGCAGATGCGGCGGTTGGATGGGCATTGCGGTAGGTGTAATTGTGTGTACGGGCGACGCTGTTCGAACAGTTGAAGGGATGGTTGTCGCTGAAGGTGAGGCAAACGTTGCATTGGCGCTAACCGCCGTCGGCGTCCGCGTCGCTGGCAGCGCATCGCCAGCTGCTTTGGCGGCAGCACGGGCACCGGCGTCTATCGTCGCCTGAGCTTTCGGCGTGTTCTCCGCTACGCTTGTCGATGCTTCCAGCAAATGCGTGGTGAGCGTGGCCACCGGCTCCAACGATGTCGCCGTGGGTATGACCACCTCCGATACCCTGTCAATCTGCCGCTCTAGCGGCGACATCGCGGTGGGCAGTACGATCGTCCATTGGCGCGCGGCGAAGAAGGCAGCAGCCGCAGCCACGACGACGGCAAGTCCCAGCCATAGCAAGATGCCAGACTTGGGACGCCGGAATACGCGGTTGCAGCTGCGACACCGCCACTTGTATCGCCTGTGCTCTCGGTATCGCCTGCGTATGTTCCTGCTTCCGCAGTGCGGACATTTTCCCATTCTGCAATCCTAATCCCCAATCCACTGAAAATGAAGACATGGTGAGGAAGGTGAAGACGTGAGAAGTGCTCCGTTGACTGTGGGATAGTGGTTCGTGGACAGAAACCAGACCCAAGACAAGGAGCACCCAATAGATGATAGCATCTGAGCGTCCCGACCGCATGCACGTGGCTTTCGATGATCCTTGCCTGGTGGCCAATGCAGTGCTGATGTTGCCGGTCACTCTGGCCTGCCACCTGCGACTGGGCGAACTGATGCATCATCACGTCAATCTGGGGGATGCGTCGGGTCGGGCGAATGCAGGAGACAAGATGCTGACGCTGGCGGCGACTTGTATGTTGTATTTGACCTGCAAATGTGCAATTTGTGGGTTGGGTGAAAGGGGCGCGTCGTGAGCGACTGGGTGAGCCAGGCTACTGAGCTGGACTGCACCGTCTGCGAGACCTGCGGAGATGCCGACCACATTGGTGCGGCATCCTATCTCTTTGTTCAGCTTCAAGAATGCTTGCTTATCGTGGACATATCCTAACATAATCCCCTTGGATGCAAGCACGTCAGCGCGGGGTGTAGGTGTAGGGCGGCGTGATGCCATAGAAGATGGAGTATTCCGAAATGACATCACTTTCTCCACCGACATGACCCCAGACCATCAGACTATAAACACCTTCACCGTACTTTCCCAACACTTTGGAAATGTCGGCTTCGACCAGGAATGAATTAACTGTAACGGTCCACTTTTTGGCTATTATCCAGTCCGCTTCGAGATTTCTGTCGTAAGTGGTCCTGTAAGGGTCGTCAGGACAAGGCGTGTAGTCTGAGTCAAAGGTGGTGTTTACACCCCAATCCCAACCACCTGATAACGGCCATAGAAAACTGGCAACGACCACTCCATAACAATAAGCATAAGTTTTTGAAACCGCCTCCCTGGTAAATCTATGAGGTGGAGGGTCATAAAAGAGATGTACACTCAAATCTTCGTGGTCACCAAATTTCGCGTCGTTCTTGGTTCTTCCCGAAAGATACAGGATGCCTTTCTCGATTGATGGCAATTGGTCATACACCACATAGTCACCCTCGAAATGCTGATAAGCCTTAAAATCGTACTTGTCCCACGCGAGTCCTATATTCACCTTCTTGAAGTTTTTCTCTAGCACGGCTCCGACGTGGTCAGGACTACTCATCCAACCTTTCATTGCTTGCTGAATTTTTTCCTCAATCGGTCCGATTGGAGGATATCCATCACTGCTTTTAGTGCAATAGTCACCGCCATGTGCAATCTCTCCATTACTCTGGTAGCCGCCTGCTAATGAATAGCGCATATAAGGCTTAAGGCCGTCAACGCCCCAGTGCGACCCAAAGCAATTCTTCAACGCCGATTCTGCGTGCAGTTGCGCGGCGTCGTTGTTACCCAATTCGACCGGAGGCACACCAGCTTTCTTTCGTTCAGCATTGATTAGCTCCAGCATGTACCGCTTTTCATCAATGTGTAGAAGATGTGGTGACGGTCGGGGAGTAGGTGTGAAAGTTACTGCTGGCGAGATGGTTGTAGTGGACATCGGCGTAGAAGTCGCCGCAATCGCAACGCTCACGGTAGCGACTGCCGAACGCATATTAGCGCCTATCGTTGCTTGAAATTTCGGGGCGTTGTCCGCTACCTGCGTAGATACTGATTGCAGCTTTATCGTGAGCGTTGCGACCGGCTCGACGGCTGTAACGGTCGGTATCGCGACTTTCGCCGCGCGGTCAACCGATTCTTCGAGTGGCAACAATGCCGTAGGCAGCGCAATCATCCCCTGCTGCACTGCGATTACGACTGCAATGACAGCGACGACGACAAGCCCTATCGAAAGCAAGATGCCAGACTTGGGACGTCGGAATACGCGGTTGCAGCTACGACACCTCCACTTGTAGCGCCTGTGCTCGCGGTATCGTCTGCGTATGTTCCTGCTTCCGCAATGCGGGCATTTGCCCATCGCAACAGTCCCTCGTTACGAGGTTCTCAAGATTGAGACTCACCCGTCACTGACTGACCTCATGCGAGAATCGCGAGCAGCAGCGTCAAGTCGTCATCCGCACGCGCCGCCACCTTGGGAGAGGAAAGGAAGGCAGCAAGGCTGTCTTCTGCAACTTCGTAGTCCCCCTGCCTCTCCAGCCAGCGAAACAGAGGATCGAAGAAAGGAGAATGCGGCGTGTTTCCGGAGGTCGCGTTCAGCGCGATTGACTGTATGCCGTCGGTGAACATCGCCAGACGGCTGACTCCGCCGTACTGCGTTCTTATGACTAGGGAGGCTTTCCAGTCGTCCGATGTGATGAAGTTAGTGGTGTTTACGTACTCGCCGCGCTGAGGTGCGCTGAACAGCGTAAGTCCGTCGCCATCTCGCGTCGTTACCATCGCGCCGTCGCCTATCTGCGCCGCGCCGGTGATCTCTGGCGCGCATATTGCGACTATGAGCGTGGTGGCGAATTCTCCCAGCGCCTTATCCTGCAGGACAGCTTCCGCCTCTAGCGCTTTTCGAGCAAAGTGGACTGCTTCCTGGAGGATTTCTTCGAGCACACCTTCATATACCGGTCGCGTATGTAACTTCAAGAGTCTGACGAGTCTCTGTGTTACGGCGCAGGCGGCAATGCGCGAGCCTTCGGCGGAGAGCTCAGCCGACCCTGCGCCGTCGGCTATGGCGGCAATGAACAGCCCTTCAGGTGCGTCCTCTCCTACGATTGAACTGTCCTGGCAGGGCTGTCCGGTCTTTGCATGGCTCGTGCCCTGGACGGAAGCTTGCACTACGCGCCAGCTTTTGGGCTGGCTGCGCTCGATCGTATTCGCTTTGCACTCTTCGCTTGTGGCAGTAAATGTTGCGGCATCCACTATATCGCCGCCCAATCACTTAAGCCGTCTGTATCCAGTGAAATCTCGTCGTCAGTCCGTGAAGCTGAGACGCGAGACATTGACTGAGACAGCCAGACGAACATACTGCTGAATTCTAACCCCTTAAGCATCAAGGGGCGACGCGGACTAATCTGCGTGAGTATGGCCATGTTGGCGCCCTCGACTCCGACGGAAAACGCTGCGACTCTTTTCTCTCCATCGGCCTGCTTCAGGTTGTTGGACGCGGCGTCTACCGAGTCGGTGGGCGCGCCGTCCGTCATCAAGAACAGCCAGGGACGGTAGTAATCAATGCCGTTTTCTCTGTACATCTGCTTGCGCTCTTCTATCCTTTCGAGGGCAAGGTTTATGCCGGCACCCATCGCGGTGACACCGTTTGCGACTAATGTGGGAGGTTTGAACTGGTCCGCGGTTACGAAGTCTTGCGCCACTTCCGCAGTGCTCCCGAAGGTGATTATGGCGACTTCCACGCGCAGAGACGCCAGCGTGTCGTTGCTAAGCTCGCCCGCGAATCTGGCCAACCCTGCGTTGAGTGCCTCGATTGGCTTGCCGTACATGGAAGAGGAGACATCCACGACCAGAACGCATGGGCATCTCGGTTCGGGGTTTTCGGCGAACTGTATCTCGTCGGGTATGAGTTCGGTGGTCATATCTATTTCCTCATTGTTTCTACTGCGTCACATGATATGCATGATTGACTATCTCAACATGAATGGACGCTACTCTCCGAATTAGCCTGTGAGCTTTTTCCAGTACCATGTCCTTAGTTTACGAGCTACTATCATTATTGGGCCACCCTGTCCCCAAAACTCCACCTTGTACCTGTATCTCTTGCCCTTGAATCTGTAGGTCTGTCCGCCGAGCGAAGAACCGCCGGGAATCTTGTCTATTTCCTTGAGAACCCATTTCGGCACTTTGCTGAGATCTCTTTTGCCGTAATTCGTCCTTCCGATTACCTCCCATTGGGGTTTGGGTTCCCAATACCATTTAGGCTTGGATTCCCAATACCATGTTCGTGGCCTTCGGTACACGTTCGGAGTTCCTAGACTGCGTTTTAGCCACTTTCTGATTACTGGAAACTCCAGCTTGTACGTGTAGTGCGTACCTTTGAGATAATGGACGACCGTCTGGTCTGCTCCGTCCGGAACAGGCTTCTTGCGAATATCTTTTATATTGTCGCGTACCCAGTTTGACCACTTCTTTGGGTTATGGAACTTGTAACCGGGACCCTGTAGCGGCTTCTTGGGCGTTGTGCCAGTGTGAGGCTTCTTGTTCTGTGAAGGTCCCGGTTTTGTGGCAGGTTTCTTGAGCGCACCAATCGGAACGAACGGAGTCGTTTTGTGTTGCGCTGGAAAGGCTTCTATTGGACGGGCGCACCAGGTACAACCCATACTACTTGCGCCGTTTAGTTTGTTCCCGAAGTACCAGTGGTTGGGATTCACATTGCACTGGCGCAGGTCTTTCATCGCTTGTTCAAGGACACTTGACCATTCTTTGGGTTCGGGACGCGACTGCGGATCAGTATGCCCTTTGTCGAAGCACCTTTCGAAAAGGTCTTTGACATCTGAATGCAGGGAGTCCCACGGCACCATCGTCGGGGCAGGCGTGAGCGGGACATTTCTACTCTTGCTGTGCAGAAAATAGCCGTTCGATATGTACGTCTCCACTTTCGGAGGTTCTCCCGATCCCTGGTATATGCCTCTGAACGGATGGCTTCCTTCCATTAGTAGCTGGTATATCACTACCGCCAGTGCGAACCTGTCATGAAAGGGCGCCCTGTCAATGGTCTTGAAGCTAATCCCTTGCAGTTCGGGGGGCGTGTACTCTGGCTTTCCGACGATGCAGCGGTATATCGTGTCCGGCGTGGTCTGATAGTCCTTTACTTGAAACGAGTCTGAATCTATCAGTGTTACGTAATCACCTTCTACGATGTATGCATTCGACTCGTTTATGTCGCCGACTACGTACCCTCGTCCGTGTAGTTCGTTGAGCGCCTTCGCCAAGTTCATGGCGACTTTACAAAGGCTCGAGTAGTTGACGTGCTGCGCGTTCCGTTTCCTCAGCGAGGGGTTGTAGTAGTCGAACAGGACGTTTTTCTTGTTCACCTTAGGCATGACGAAGCCGATGGCCTTGTCTGCGCTGTCATACACGAGGTGCTTGGGCCAGGCCACATACAGGTGTCCGCCGTGCTCGTCTTCAGTGCGCGGCGGATACTGTATCATCAGGTCCAACTTCTTGATGACGTTGGACGTGCGCCTTTCAGGATGGTATATCTTCGCTACAAGGTCCGGCTTGTTTCGGATGTCGTACACCGAACCCTCTCCCCCCGCACCTAACTCGTTGCCCAGCGTTATGGTTCCGTTGTTCGGAGCATCTTTTACCCAGACTTGAGCAGAAAGCTGTTGCGTCATATCTGGACCCTCCGAGGTTACTTTCTATTTCCCGTTCTCGCGCGCCCACTTCTCAATAGTCCTCACATCTACGGCGAAAGCCAGCCTTTCGTCACCAGGCAGTTCGTCCAGCGAAAACCACTTAGCCTGAGAATCACCCTTATGGAAATACGCCGGTTTGGCACGATAGATCCTGGTGTCGTGCCTGTTTTCGTAGTAAAGATGGTTGATGGCAACTTTGACACCGGCGGCTTCGTATGCACCCCTCTTGGCGGCGTCGCTACGACTCTCGCCATGCTTCGTTATGTCCCCGGGCAATCTCCATTTCCCCTTTCTTGTTCCCTTGCTTTCTCGAACAAGAAGAACTTCGCGCTGTCCATTCACAATCAGCGCGAAACCTGCCCGAAGCATTTTGGAACGCGGATAGTGGACACGGCGGCTGCCGGAGTTTTCTGCTGCCCATTTGTCGATAACTATCTTGTCAGGGCCAAATGCTAAACATGCGTCGTCTGGCAGCATGTCCTTTTTGAACCATTTTGCATCCAGGCATTCCCGCCGCTGATATTTCAGGTGTCCGCCTTTTCTTCGCCCGCGCCAAGTTTCCAGGTTACCCTTTTTGTTCCTATAATACAGGGAGTCGGCGGTCATTCGGATGCCGGTTTCTTCGCACGTCTCCCTGACTGCGGTGCGCTTAAGGCTCTCACCTTTGTCGCGCATGCCGCCAGGAAGGCTCCACTTGCCCTTGTCCTTGCCATAGCCTCTCTGGATGAGCAAGACTTCGTTTCTGTTATTGACGACCAAGCCGAATGCGGGCATGGTTCACCTTCTTCCCCTTCTCTAGCACTCCCGCCCGTCATCCGGCAGGATGAGCAATTTCACGAGGCGGCACCTGTTCCTCTATATCCTTTCCAGATTCTATCTCTGCCTGACGCAACTTGAAACCGCGGGGTATTTGCGTCTAAAACGGTGAGACTGCTTGAGGCATCTTACGATGTGACTGAATAAGCCCGCAAGTATCCGCACCGAGACGCGGCTAAAGACATCCGAGGTAATTCACACGGTGGGTTTCCAAATACTCACGAGTATTTCACCTCAACGAGGTAATATTTCCGTACTGAATCCTGAATGTCCGCACGGTATGATTCGGTTTGAATAAGGCGTATATTTTACATGCAATCAAGGAGGCAGACTTCGAGCGATTTCGCTCTTCAGGGCAGCATTGCAAACGTCTCACGAATCTGTCTAATTGTGTCGATTGCTGCATTTTGCTAGAATTGCTTCAGCGTTCGTCCCCATCGGGAAAAGGCCCTCTACATTACTACTAATGCGTCGTCCGAAGTGGCAGCGAATCTACGGGAACTGGAGCCTGTTCCCGACTTGATGGAAGCGTGCTTGGAGAGTGATGACCAAAGAGAGAATGAACACCGGGCGGAGGTGCCCCTGTTCTTTGGGATAATGCCCCAAGCCGTCTGCCAGCGAATCTTCAAGGGGCGGCTTGAGACATCCAAAGTACGGGCAAAGCGTGTCGCTCGCGAGCACCGCATCAGTGCCGAGGCTATCTGCGACCACTAAGACTTAGCGAGTCGACGTCCTACCAGCGATGTGGTGCGGTATAGGGTGGGATTCGTGGGTTAGTGGCTTGAGTTGCCCTTTCCTGATTACCAAGACGGGCGCTCCACTTTCGACGGAGCTGAGGCTAAGAGGGTGCTGGCGATCCTGCCCCAGTTCAGGGAGGAGAACGCGGAAATGGAACAGTGGCTACCTGTGAGCATTCCGAAGGAACCTGACAAGGCCATCGTGTATCCCGATCCGTTTGATTTTCTGAAGCACGGGATGGCTCAGGAACATTCCACGGTCGAGATCATTAATGCCGCGGAGCAATAACAGTGACTCTCTTCGCTGACGACAACGTAGCCGGTATCCTTCAAGACTTCGGTGGGAACCCCCAGAAGGCCGAAGAATTGGCGGCATTCTTGGGGTTTGAGCCGATCTCGAACCCTGAGGACCGCTTGGCCGGTGCGCTCTCCGGAGAGTTGAAGCAATTCCTGCGGGGCCGTGGAGACGGGGGCTTTGGCGTAAGTGAGCTTTACCGTGTCGGGAACTGCAAGGCGACACCGGCCGAGGCTGGGCTCTGGGTAGGGGTGCTCTCAGAATGGGGCTATCGCTCCTCTGATCGTGACCGTTCTCGCCGCCGCATCTCCCGTGCTCTCGTGGAGCACGTGGCAGACAGGCGATCGCTGGCCGTACTGGTCCCCCCGTCAACTGATTCGCGCCGCGAGGCGGAGCTCGTCTTTCCTCGCACCCAGGTCGGTTCTTCCAGTGGAGCTGTGACCAGCATCCGCGCTCACTTGGACCTCAACAACCCAACGCGCTTCCATCGAGAACTTCTGCACGGGCTCCGTATCTCGCCAGGAGCAAACCTCCTGGACGTGTCCAGACTGTGGCAGCATCAGTTCAGCATCGAGCGCGTCACCACCAAGTTCTACCAAGAGTACGCCGCCGTCCGCGACCGCATAGCCAAGGCACTGTTGGCGCATAACCAAGAACATCCAATGGTCAATTCCTTCACTCGGGACGAAGCACGCGCCTGGGCCACGCGACAGATGGGACGCGTGCTCTTTCTCTGGTTCCTCCAGGCCAAGCGATGGCTGGGAGAGCCCGGAGGCAAGGGTTCCGTAAGCTACCTGCTGGACCTGTGGGACAGGCGCGCAGATACGCAAGAGGGCGAATACTATCGCGGCATCTTGGCCCCGATGTTCTTCGACGCCATGGCGACGGGCAGCAGCAGCCGTGGCGAGGACCCTGTCCTGGGATTCGTTCCTTACCTTAACGGTGGCCTGTTCCGGCGCAGCGCCCTAGAGGACCGTATCATTGACTCTGGCGAGGTGTCGTTGCCCGATCACGTGTTCGATCCCGAAGATGAAACCTCGCTCCTTGGTCTGCTGTCCCGGTACCGCTTCACTACTAGGGAGTCCACGCCGGACGACCAATCTGTCGACCCTGACCCGGAGCTGTTAGGCCGAGTCTTTGAGAACCTCTACCAGGGCGACGAACGCCACGACACTGGCACCTACTACACTCCCCGTGAGATAGTCCACTTCATGTGCCGGGAGGCGCTGGACGGCTACTTACGGGATGAAACTGGCGTAAAGCAGTCCACACTTAACGCTCTCCGCCAGGAGGCCGTTGGGTCCAGGGACGAGCATCAGCCCTTGCCCGACTTCCCGGCCGATTCTCTTATCGACGCATTGGAGACTGTGAAGGTATGCGATCCAGCCGTGGGCTCCGGTGCCTTCCTCCTTGGTGCTATCCAGGAGATGGTTGCCCTCCGTCGCGGGATTCTATTCTCTCAGCGCACTTACGTAGAACCTCAAGAGTTCTATCAGACGGTGAGCGACTGGAAGCGCCGCATCATCGAGAACAGCCTGTACGGAGTGGACATCAACCCGGAGGCCATAGAGATATGCCGCCTGCGCCTCTGGCTCTCCATGGTGCTTGACATGGACGAACCGCCGCCTGCCAATTCAGACTGGGCGCTGCCCAACCTGGATTTCCAGATAGTAGCGGGGGACTCGTTGGTGGACAGGGTGGCTGGCGTCGTGTTCAAGGAGTCCTGGCCCACGCCCAAGGACCTGCAACTTGGATTGGATCTACAGAACAGTCTCCAACGATTGGAGAACAACATCGCCCATAGGAGGCGGGAGTTCGAGGGGACGCACAGGAATCCGAGACGCCTCCGTGAGTTGCGGGACCTCATCGCGCGGGACCAGCGTGAGGTTGTCCGCCTGCACTTGGTTGATGCGTTGGCAATTGCAGAGGCGGATCTGGAAACTCTGAGCAAGAACAGGCGGCCCACCAAATCCGCACTGAGAAAGGTAAACAGCGCGATAGATCGTATTCGCTCCCTGCTGGACGGTGTGGAGTCAACTGACTTCTCACTCGTGCAGAAGCCTTTTCTCTGGCCCATCGCCTTCCCGGAAGTGCTGCGGGAGGGCGACCCTAACGCAGGCTTTGACATTGTACTAGCCAACCCACCCTACGTCCGGATGGAGAAGCTGGAAAACGAGGATGAATTGTCCTATAAAGAGGCTTTTCCGGAAGTGGCCTCTTCCAGGGCGGACATTTTGGTCTACTTTTACGCCCGTGCGGTGCAGATACTCCGGCCCGGCGGCTGGGTGTCCTTCATCACCAGCAACAAGTTCATGCGGGCCGCGTACGGCGACGGTATACGGGAGCACCTGCCCACCTCGCTCCGCATCCACAGGGTTATAGACTTCGGCGACCTGCCCTTGTTCGAAGCCAACGGCAAAGCCATTGCGGTCCTACCCGCAGTGCTGGTAGGCAATCGCTCGGACAGCGTAGCCAAACACGCCCTAAAGGTCGCTGACCTCACAGACCCGGTCCGGAAGGCCCTCACCGACGCCAATCTGAAGGTCAACGCCGAAAGCGTACGCGGCTTGCTAGCGGACCTAGATGGGCTATTGGGGAGGGCTGAGATAAACGACTTCCCTCAAGTGATGTTGAGGAAGGAGGGTTGGGTCCTGGAAGACCCCGCCCTAGTCCGCCTCTTTGAGCGGCTGATGAACCAAGGCACGCCACTTGGTAAGTTCGCCAGGGGTCGCATCTACCGAGGCGTTGTAACCGGCCTCAATAAGGCGTTCGTCATTGATCAAGACAAGCGTGATGAGCTTATTGAGGATGACCCCCGCAGTAAGGAGCTAATCAAACCGTGGCTCCGTGGGCGGGACATCAGGCGTTGGAAGGCGGATTGGGCGGGTCTGCATATAGTCTTTACAAATCGTGGGGTAGACATAGACCAGTTCCCAGCCATTAGAGACCACCTGAGTTGGTTCCGCCACGATCTTGAGAAGCGGGCCACGGCACACCTCCATCCTTGGTATGAGCTCCAACAGCCACAGGAAGGTATCTACCACGAGTTCACGCATCATAAGATTGTGTGGCCGGAGTTCGCACGATCGGTACGGTTCACCTTCGACACAGATGGGAGTTATGTGAACAACAAGTGCTACATCATACCCGTCGACAATAAGTGGTTGTTGGGAGTCCTCAACTCGAGCCTGTCTGAGTTCCTTTTGTGTCAAGTTACTAGCTCTCTGCTAGGAAAATTTATGCAGCTGTATTACCACTATACAATTAGGCTGCCTATCGTCACGCCGGATAAGGGTTCACGGGCTGAACTGGAAGCTCTCACTACCGAGATACTCAGTCTTGGGAATTCGTCTGAACGTGTGGAGGCCATCGAGCAGGAAATCGACTCCCTAGTATTCCATATCTATGGGGTAGCAGCTCCCGAACGAAAGCTTATTCTGGACTGGCTGGGGGAGCGCCGCGAGGCCCTGGGCACCGAGATGCCCCCTGACTGGCGGAAGCTCAACGCGTTGCGGGCAACGGCGGGTGCGTGGCGAGACAGCATCGACGGGGAGCAGCTAAAGCGGGACATTCGAGCCAGTCGTGACATTCGGACGCGGCCAATACCTCAACTTTAGAGGTCAATGCATTGGAATACCTATTGGATACAGACTGGGCAATCGACTATTTGCATAAGGCGGATCGAACAGTCAGGCGATTGGAAGAACTCTTGGCAGCGGGTATAGGTATTAGCATCGTCTCATTGGCTGAACTCTATGATGGTTTGGTGGGCTCGAAAAATCCAGATGGTGATGCCGAGGCATTACACCTACTCTTGCAAGTAGTTGACGTAATCCAACTTGATGATGCAGCTTGTCAGATATTTGGTCGGGAGAGATACAGATTGAGAGCCGCAGGTAAGATGATAGGGGATATGGATATCCCAATTGGTGCAACTGCTATATCCAAAGGCCTGACTCTGCTCACGCACAACAGGAAGGATTTTGAGCGGATGCAGGGTCTAAAGCTCATTTGACTCACTTGAGCTGGCAACCCCTACTAGGAACTGTGTTTTGATGATGGAACAATCACCCGACTTGCCCAACCTGGAGCGATTCATACTCAATCCAACCGAAGATCTCGATGTTGAGTACAAAGGTTGGCTTGACCTACGAGAGCAACGCGACAGAGGAACCCTAGCCAAGGCAGTCATTGCGCTCGCAAATCACGGCGGCGGTGTCATAGTTCTGGGGTTCAAAGATTTGCCGACGGGCTTGGAAGCAAGACCCAAGCCGACGGAAATTCCCGACGTGGATCAGGACAGCGTAAACGACGCTGTTCACCGGTACGCGGAACCTCAACTCCATTGTAGACTACATTCAGTGAAACATCCTGATGTCGGCAGCATCCACCCAGTGATCCGTGTTCCCGGTAGTGATGTGCCCGTAATGAGCAAGGGTGATCAGGCTGAAGCAGGCCTCCAGCAGCGCAAGGTGTATATGCGCAAGCCCGGTCCAAGAAGCGAGGAACCTCAGACTGCTTACGAGTGGCGTATCCTGCTTGATCGCTGTGTAAGAGCACGTCGTGAAGACATGCTAGATGCTATTCGTCAGATTGTTCTTGGACGTGTTGAGGATAGCGATTTAGACCATACGGCGGCCGAGCTAGAGGGTTTCATAGACTCGTCTCGCCAACGCTGGCTGTCCTTGGTGCAGAATGAGCCAAGGGATGCTCCGCATTGCTTTCCAGATGGTCACTATGAAATCGTCATTGGTCGGATAGGTGCTCAGCCTGCTATCAGCTTGTCAGAACTCAAGGACAGACTGGCAGTTGCGCAGAGGGTGCAGACTTCTGGCTGGCCACCCTTCATGGAAATTGGAGTCGGGGATCTAAATCCTTACCCGTCTGAGGGCTGCATTGAAGCGTGGATAGGTCGTCCATTGCCTAACAAAATGTTCAATGATCCTTCCCGTTCAGATTTCTGGCGAGCGTCTCCTACTGGCCAACTATACTCCATCAGAGGATACTCCGAAGACGGTGGTGAATGGGCGAATTCACTTCAACTCAATCCGGGTACAACTCTTACCGTAAACAACTCGGTGTTGCAAATCTGGGAGTGCTTGCGTTTCGCAAGTTGCTTCTTAAGGACCTTCGGTGACTTTGAAGATGTGATCGTACGGGGCCAATTCGCAGGTCTTTCCGGCCGTACACTGGTTGACAGTCTGGACCCTGCTTTCTCCATTCGTCGTGGTGTCAGCCAGGTTGATGGAGTACCATTGACTGGTCAGTTCACCCTACAGCAACTGGAAGACAACATGCCGGAGGTGCTCAGTCATCTTATGGCCCCGATGTTCGAGCATTTCGAGTTCTTCCAGCTAACAGTGGCCCACGTACAGAATATAATCGATCGATACCGGGAGAGGTGGCCATGGTAGGGCCGCAACAACATCTGTTCCGGCGCTGGACTTCGGTGGCGCCTCGTGATTAACGACGCCGGCGTCCTCCCCATAGCCAATGAACCGACCACCGGGGCGATGCGAGAGCATCTTGTCGGCGCGCTGGCCCGCGTAATCCCCCAGGACATCCGCATCGCCACAGCCTATCTGACCCCCGACGGCTTCCTTGAGTTGAAGGATGCCATGGACAGCGCCCATAACGTGCGACTCCTGCTAGGCGAGCGGCCCTTCATGAACCGAAGGGGGCCAGGGGATGTCCTGTCCCAGCCCGGCGACCGCGATGAGCTTCAGGGCCCAGCGGAGTCGATCGACTGGTATACATTTCTCGAAGGTGGCTACCCCTGGCTGCTGCTGACGCACGAGGAGCGCCGTGAACTTCTAGCGCGAGGCGTAACGCCTGAAACGGGAGCTTTCGACCTGAATGCGTGGGAGCGGGTCACCACGCTGGCAAACTTTCTCAGAAGAGACAACGTGGAGGTCAGGAGGTTCCTGGGGTCCGATAAGGGCAAGGTCCTGCCCGACAAGGTGCTGGACCATCGCTCACCTAGGAATCGGCTTCACGCTAAGGCGTACCTGTTTTCCGGCGAGATGGGGCGGTATGCCGCCGTCGGCTCCAGCAACCTCACCAAGAGCGGCCTGTCCGAGAACTCCGAGCTGAATCTCGCCTCCTATGACCGAGAGCTCACAGCGCACCTGGAAAGGTGGTTCGACGAAAAGTGGAAGTTTGGTGAAGACTGTAAAGCTCAATTCATTCAGCGATTGGAAGAGTGTGTTCTGTTCGGAAGGCGCTACACTCCGTGGCAAGTCATGCTCAAGTCCCTGCACGAAGCCTATGGCCGATTCCTTGAGATGGGGCTGTCAGAGGAGGTCATGGGGAGACTGGCCGGATTCCAGCAGCAGGCCGTCCAACGCTGCGTTGCCTTGATGAGACGTCACTGGGGGGCCATGCTTTGCGACTCGGTTGGACTAGGCAAGACCTACGAAGGTCTGGGCATCCTTAGAGAGTTCGCAAACCAGCGAAGTGATGACCCGGGAGCAAATACCTCGACGCGAGCGTTGATCGTTTGCCCAGCCCAGCTCCAAGACAATTGGAGTGCTGACCGGTTCGCCGAGTGGGGCATTATCGCCACCACAGTCACAATGGAGTCGCTACCCAGCCTCGCGGACATCGAGGAGGAGCCGTCGGCCATCCGGCGTCAGCGCCTCCGCGCCGAGTTGAGGCGCTATCAGGATCAGTACGACGTAATCTTGGTTGACGAGTCCCACAATTTCCGAAACCCGCGGACGAAGCGCTATCGTGCTCTCATGGACATCATCCGAGGTGGCAAGCCGGATACCAGGGTGGTGCTCATGACAGCCACGCCCATCAACAACTCGGTCTGGGACCTGTACCATCAACTTATGCTTATCACGAGAGGAGATGACACCTGGTACGCGGGGCGAGGGCCGATACCCAATCTGAAGGTGGCTTTTCAGGCCATTGAGACGGGAGAGTCGGACTCTGGCCTGCTGGACACCATGATGCTGTCCTTGGTACGCCGAACTAGGCACGACATCCGGTCCATGCAGGAGGCCGGCGAGACGATGGAGGTCAACGGCCAGCCCCTGCGCTTCCCGGACCACGAGATACCGAAGGCAGTGGACTACAGCCTGCAAGGCTTGTATGGGAATATCTACCACGACATCATCGATGCCATTGAGCATCTCAACTTCGCCGTCTATCGCTTAGATGAATACGGCGTCGAGACAGGCGAGAATGAGACCAGCGCACAACTGAGGCAGCGCAATGCTAACTTTGTCGGCATCATGCGCACCATCCTGTTGAAGCGCATGGAGAGTTCCTTGGCTGCGCTCACGTCCACAGTGCGAAATCTCGTCGACTATCTCAATCTATTCCTAGTGAGGCTGGAACGGGGCCGTGTCCTGACGCCCAAGCAGGCATACAAGCTGAGGGGTGTGCTGGGAGGATCTTTGGCAGACCACGACCAAGATATGGAGGACATGAACCCGAAGGCGGTGGCGGCATTGCAACAGGAACTTGCCGCACCAGAGGACACAGACCTCCTCGGTAGGTTGCAAGCGGATGTGGAATTCGACAAGGACAGGCTTCAGACGCTTCTCACACGGCTTCAGTGGCTGGAGGAGATGCTGGCTGATCTGGGCGACCCAAAGGCCCAGGCAGTGCGCAAACTACTCGAAGGGCTTCCAAATGAAGACGAAAACGGACAGCCCACCAAAGTGGCCCTGTTCACAACCTACAAGGATACCGCTCAGCACCTGTTTAAGCAGTTCGGTGGAGATGTGGAGTCTTCGAAAAGCGATGTCCGTGTTCAAAGCAACTTGGAGGACGGACGGTGGATGTCGCTGCTTACTGGGGAAGATGACCAGAATCGGCGGCGCTCGGTACTTGAGCGGTTTGCACCACTAGCATCTCACCGCGAGACTGAATCCCTGGACGACCCAGCTCTGCTGAGGAAGATAAAACCTTTGAGAGAGCAAGGCATCGAATTGTTGATAGCCACAGATGTACTCTCGGAGGGCCAGAACCTTCAGGACGCCCAGTTCCTAGTCAACTACGACCTACCCTGGAACCCGGTGAGGATGATCCAGCGCGCCGGTCGCATCGACCGCCTGTTCTCACCCCATGACAAGGTGTACATCTACAACCTGATGCCAGAGGACGGCTTAGAAGATCTCCTGAACCTGGTTCAGAACCTGTCTAGGAAGATTGAGACCATTGAGGATGCCGTGGCCTTAGACGCTTCGGTGTTGGGAGAGCAGATCGAGGCAAAGGAACTGGACAAGGTGATGAAGTTGCGCGCCGGCGGCGTCCAGGCGGACCAGGTGTACAGGGAGGGGGAGCGAAGCCAAGGACTGGATGAGGGTGCAGAGTTGCTGAATAGGTACTTAGACCTGATGAAGGAGTTCGCTACCGAGGACGTAAGGGACATTCCAAACGGTGTCTACAGCGTTAAGAAGGGCATGACCAACGGTGTTTACGTAATGCTGAAAATGCCGGAAGAGGCATCTGGAGAGGTGTTCTGGCGTTTCTATCCCCTGGGCAATGTAGCCCAACCAATTACATCTCCCAACGATGTGCTGTCGATTGTCGAAGCCAACAGGGACGAACAACGCTTCGAGATTCCGCCGGACGAAAACCCGTTTAGGTGTCTTGGTGAGCCTCTGAAAGCCGCCGTCGATCAGATCGGCCAAGCGTACTTGGAAACCATGACCGCAGTAACGTCTGACAGTTTCACAAGACGCATTAGGCGATTCCTCAATCGTGACGACCTATTGCAATATCAGCCTGAACTGTTCCGCTTCTTCAACAAATGGGTGGAGATGCCGTTGCCATCAGACGTCACTAGACGCATGGGAATGCGGGACCCAGTTAGGTTCATGAACCAGCTTGCGCCAACTGGGGCAGAGCTAGGCCAGGTGGTGCAGGGACTGACTGCACTACGAGAGGCTATTCGGTCCGAGGGCCTTGATCGCCCTATTGCTCGACCCGAGACCAGAAAACCATCGGTCGAAGACTTGGAACTGGTGGCCTGGGAATTAGTGATTGATCCTAACGGACTTCCAGAGTGTTAGTCCGATGCTCTTGTAGACTCCACACGATCGGTTTCCAAGGGCCATTGACGAGTAATTCACGAAAGCTACCATCATAGATTGGAGTAACTGAAAATGGACGTAGTACCTGAGAAACAGAACGTGGACAAAGTGTTCGCCAACAACAAGCTCCTTAGGTCAAGTCCCAGGATGTGGTGTGGGAGTTCGTCAATCCTTTTGTTCTAATCAGGCCGCAGTCGGTTTTGCGAGCTGCACCTCCGGCGGCGCTTCGTCGTAAGTCGGTGATGCCGGCGTCAGGTATCTTCTCCCGACTATCCACTCATCGTTCTGCTCGGCAAGCACCGCGCCAACCAGCCGAAGTGCTGCCGATCGGTTCGGGAAGATGCCCACCACATCGGTGCGCCGCCTTATCTCCTTGTTCAGCCTCTCCTGCGGATTGTTCGACCAGATCTTCTTCCAGTGCTCCATAGGGAAGCTCGTGAACGCCAGTATGTCCGATCCTGCCTCGTCCAGCATCGAGGCTGCCTGCCCGAAGCGCTCTGCAAGCTGTGCGACCACCCGCTCGTGCTGGATGTGTGCCTCCTCTGTGTCAAAGGCGGCGCAATGATGGACCACTGCGGCGGCGAGAAATTGTGTCTGTCTCATAAGTTCGCCAGCGAACCGCGGCGGAGATGACCGATTCGGCA
>CAZWDM010000047.1:0-22639 GCA_964632415.1 uncultured Dehalococcoidia bacterium
CCTCTACGAACCCGACACCCTCACCGAAGGCATCCGCCGCATCGCAGCGGCGCATAGAAACTTGCGGGGAAATGGGTAAGCGTCGAGCTTCTTGTAATAGTTCCGCACTATTCGCGTGTTACCATTAAGCGTATGAACGGCAGGGAGTTTGTCAGACGCGCCCGGCGGTATGCCCGCAGGAACAGGTTGAGCTTCGACTTCGACCCAACGCGCGGAAAAGGCAGCCACGGTGAAGTTCGTGTCGGCGAATTTCGCACTATCGTACAACATGGCGAGATTGCTCCAGGCACCTTCTTTGCAATGCTCAGACAACTCAGAATTAACCATGAGGAGTTCTAAATCATGCGCTACGCTTTCCCATGCGACATCGTTTTCGATAAAGAAGAAAAAGAGGCAACGGGAAGAGAAGCCTATGGAGTTACTTTCCCCGATGTTCCCGAAGCGATCACATGCGGCTGGTCTTGGCAAGAGGCTCTGGAGATGGCAGAGGATTGCCTAGCCGTTGCCCTAGGTGGATATGTCAAGTATGGGGAAGACATCCCAACCCCAAGCCCCCTCGCCGACGGGCAGGTCCTCATCGCGGTCCCAATCATCGTCGCCGCGAAACTCACCCTCTACACAGCCATGCGCGAGCAGAGAATAACCGGCACAGACCTCGCAGCCAAGTTAGATATGACCGAAAGCGCCGTCCGCAATCTCCTGGACCCCAATCGCTTCTCACACATCAGCCATATCGAGCGCGCACTTAAAGCCGTTGGCCGCTCCCTGATTATTGAAGATATGGACACAGGTCTGACGAAAACCTCCCATAATCCCACTATGAAAGAGCGGGATGCAGTACCGGCGGCATAGCCGATGCTTAAAGTACCCGACACCCTCACCGAAGGCATCCGCCGCATCGCACAGGCGCACCGAGATATCCAGTCAGTTCCTTCCCACTTGACGGGGGAAGGGTAGAGCCTGCCCTCGCGGATGAGGAGGATGGGGGTGAAGTCTTTGCTCCCTTACATCTGCGCCACCGCCGCCCTCGCCCCACGCAAACCTCTGCCTCCCACTCTCAACCATGCTAAAATTACTCAGCACATCTTCATTTCGGGGTACACCTATGCCAGACTTCTTGACCGGCGACGAAATACGAGAGAAATTCCTCAACTACTTCGAGTCGCATGGACACACCAGGCACGCGAGTTCTTCGCTGATTCCGGTCGGCGACCCCACGCTCCTCCTCACCACCGCCGGCATGGTCCAGTTCAAGCCCTATTTCACCGGCGAGGCGGAGCCTTCCAACAGGCGCGCCACCACATCCCAGAAGTGCTTCCGCACCCCCGACATCGAGGAAGTCGGCGACGCCACGCACAACACCCTCTTCGAGATGCTCGGCAACTTCAGCTTCGGCGACTACTTCAAGGCAAACGCCGTCGACTTCGCCGTCGAGCTGATGACCGAAGGCTACGGCATCCCCCTCGACAAGTTCTCCGCAGCCATCCACCACACCGACGAGGAAACACGCGGCCTCTGGGAGGCAAAGGGCATTCCCGCCGACAAGGTATATAGCTACGGCGACGACGAAAACTGGTGGGGACCCGCGGGCGACGAGGGCCCCTGCGGACCCTGCAGCGAGCTCCACTACGACTACGGCGCACAGCACGGCTGCCTACGGGACGACTGCGCCCCCAACTGCACCAACGTCATGCCCGACGGCGTCGTCTGCGACCGCTACGTCGAGCTATGGAACCTCGTCTTTATGCAGTATTACCACCACCTCGACGGCACGCGCACGCCCCTGCCCGCACCCAGCGTGGACACCGGCATGGGCTTCGAGCGCCTCGTCCGCATCCTGCAGGACGTCGACACCGCCTACGAGACCGACATCTTCACGCCCATCATCGCCGCCGTCGAGCGCGTCAGCGGCAAGAGCTACGACAATCCCGACGACACCTACGCCATCCGCGTGGTCGCCGAACACGGGCGCAGCGTAACATTCCTAATTGCCGACGGCGTAGTCCCCGGCAACGAGGGGCGCGGCTACGTGCTGCGTCGCGTCATCCGTCGCGCCATCCGCTACGCCCGGCGACTCGGCATCGAGGGCAACTTCCTCGGTGAGATAGCCGACGCCACCATCGAAAGGATGGGCGAGGTATATCCCGAACTCGTAAACAACCGCGACTTCATTCTCACCGTCCTGCGCCTCGAAGAAGAGCGTTTCCAGCAGGCATTCCAGAACGGCCTTAACATGCTCACAGAGGCGCTTGAAGGCACCGAAACTCTCGACGGCAGCACCATGTTCCGCCTCTGGGACACCTACGGCTTCCCGGTCGAAATGACGCAGGAAATCGCCGCAGAGCAGGGCGTCCGCGTGGACACCGAGGGCTTCGAGCGCGAGATGGAAGCCCAGCGCCAGCGCGGCAGGGCATCGGCTCAATTCGGCGAGGAGCGCATCAAGATTCGCCAGTACGAAAGCCTCGGCGTCGGCGCGACGCAGTTCCTCGGATATGAGCAGATCAGCGCGTCATCCCCCGTGGTCGGCCTCATAGCCGACGATGAAGTCGTCAGCGAGGCAACCGCCGGCCAGAGTGTCGAGCTGGTGCTGGTGCAGACCCCATTCTACGCCGAGGGCGGCGGCCAGATCGGAGACGCCGGCACGCTCACCGGCCCCGACGGCTCCATCGAAGTTCACGACACGCAGGCAGTCATGCCCGACGTCATCATGCACTTCGGCAAGGTCACCGACGGGGTGGTGCGTCTCGGCGAAACCGTGCAGGCGGATGTTGACCCCCTGCGCCGCGAGGACACCGCACGCAACCACACCGCGACCCACATGCTTCACGCGGCGCTCCGAGAGGTCCTCGGCCCCCACGTCCGGCAGGCAGGCTCGCTCGTCGCACCGGACCGGCTCCGCTTCGACTTCTCCCACGTCCAGCCCGTAACCGACGACGAACTCTGGCAGGTTCAGCACCTCGTCAACGAGAAGATTCGCCAGAACGCCGGAGTCCACCGCGACGAGGACACCTACCAGTCCGCGATCCAGCGCGGCGCTCTCGCATTCTTCGGCGACCGCTACGGCGAGCGCGTTCGCCTCATCGAGATAGCCAACGGCGACATATTCAGCTTCGAGGTCTGCGGCGGCACGCACGTCCACCACACCGGCGAGGTCGGCAGCGTTTACATCCTCGGCGAGTCCAGCATCGGCGCGGGCATGCGGCGCCTCGAAGCCGTCAGCGGCAGGGCAGCCGAACGCCTCGTATGGGAGCGCTTCAATCGCGAAGACGCCCTGGCAAGCACCCTGAACACGACACCACCCGAACTCAGCGGCGCAGTTCAACGCATCCAGGACGAAAACGACGAACTCAGACGCCAGTTAGAGGCGCTGGAACGCCGCAACACCCTGCAGGCAGCCGAAATCCTGCTCGACACCCGGCAGGACATCAACGGCGTATCCGTCCTGGCCGCCCGCACCGAGGCATCCAACGCCGACGCGATGCGCGAGATCAGCGACTGGCTCCGCGACAAGATGGGCAGCGGCATCGTCGTGCTCGGCGCGGTAATCAACGACCGGCCCACGATCAGCGTCGGAATCACCCGCGACCTCGTCGACGGCGGCGCAGATGCCCGCGAGTACGCAAGAGACCTCGGCAAGATCATCGGCGGCGGCGGCGGCGGACGCCCCGACATGGCGCAGGCAGGCGGCAGAAACGCCGACAACCTCGACGACGCCATCGCGGGCGCAACCGACATCGTCCGCCAAAAAACCGCAACCTAAAGCCCCTTCCCCCTCTGGGGGAAGGTCAGGACGGGAACGAGAGATCCCCTCTCCCAGCGGGAGAGGGTTAGAGCCAGCCCCTGCGAAGGCAGGGGATGAGGGGAAAGTGCTGTACAACCCGCTTGACCGTGTGAGCAGACCATGAGAATCCTGGCCCTCGACGTCGGAGACCGGCGCATAGGCGTCGCCCTCAGCGACCCTCTCCGAATCCTCGCATCCCCGCTCACCACCATCGAGCGCGCCACGCCGGACACCGACACCGCGATTGACGCCGTCCTCGCACTCGCCGAACAGCACGAAGCCGCCGAAATCCTCGTCGGCATCCCCTACCTCATGTCCGGCCGCGTCGGGCCACAGGCGCGCATCACCCTCGACTTCGCCCAGGCACTATCGGATCGCACCCACATCCCCGTCACCCACGCCGACGAACGCCTCTCATCCGTCCAGGCAGACCGCATGCTCGCCCAGTCCGGCACTCACTCCACCCACGACAAGTCCCGCACCGACTCCGCCGCCGCCACCATCATCCTCCAGTCCTATCTCGACGCCAGATAGCACAAGGAAGCGCACGACCACCCTGCCGCATGCCCCCTTCCTTGCCCCGTTCAAGGCACTCTTGGAGCGCCGGGACATTCGAGACCACAAGTTCAGCCAGGCTCATCTATCTTACTCCCCGCCTCCCTCAATGGTTGAGCCACTGGAAATGTCATAAGGGAGAAGGTGGACTGTAGCAAGAAAAGCCATCGCGTCAACCTCAGGGAAAGCAAGAACGACGACGATGGCATGAGACAGTATCGGCATTTTGGAGTTGCCGCGCATGAGAGATATAGACGGAGACGCTGACTTTCTGCGTGAGGCGCTTGCGGCGCTGGTCAATCGGATAATTGACAGCGAGGCGTCAGTGAAGGCAGGAGCGGGTCACCCGGCGCAACGGAAACCGCAGCAGGAATTGGGACTCGTGAGTGGGCACGATTGCGGATCCGGTATTCTCGGACGTGCGGGACTCTGACGAAGCGCGCAGTCAGAAGGACTGCTCTCAGGTCAAGGCTCTTCGCCTGAATGAGACCACCAGCAGGAGTATCCCACTTGCGACCAGTGCCATGGCCGGACCGGCGGGCAGATTGAAGTGATAGGAGATGTAGAGACCCGTCACGGCGGCACACGTCCCCAGCAATGCGGCCACGACCATCATCGGGGCAAAACGCCCGACCAGCAGATACGCCGAGGCAGCCGGAGTTACCAGCATTGCCATGACTAGAACGACTCCCGCCGCCTGGATTCCAATCACGATAACGAGGGCAAGCATGGCCAGGAACACGTAGTCGACGACGCTGGTACGCACGCCGACAACCTGCGACGCAACGGGATCAAAGCTCGTAAACAGCAGCCAGTGGTGAAGAGTGAACAGCCCAAGGATGACCACTAACGTTATCGCAAGGGAAATGTAGATGCCGGTCGTAGATATGGCAAGAATCTGCCCCAGGAGCAGGTCCTCTATATTGACTCTGATCGATGTTGAGGCCGATAGCATCACAAGTCCCAGGGCGAACATGGTCGCAAAGAGGATGCCTATCGAAGTATCCGTGCTGAGGCCCGCGCGCCGGCTCAAGGTCCTGATCAGCACGGCAACGGAAATCCCCGTTGGAACGGCGACAATGGCCGGGTTTATGCCGACCAGGACTCCAACCACCATTCCCGGCAGCACCGCGTGGGCGAGCGCGTCCCCAATGAAGGCGAGGTTCCTGGTGACGACGTACGCGCCTACCAGCGGACACATCACGCCCACAAGTATCGAGCCGATCAGGGCTCTCACCATGAATCCGTACTCAAGCGGGGCGACGAGCAGATCTATAATGTCCATGCCGTCTTGCTACCGATCGCCGTCGCTTGCGAGTCGCACGCCGTGTGCGCCGTACAGTTCTTCCAATACCTCGGAAGTGAACACCTGGTCAGGCGGTCCGCAGGCGCACACATGGCAGTTCAGGCACAATATCTGGTCGAAGCGGCCCGACAGGTTGGTGAGATCGTGTGTCGCCAGCAGGACGATTCGCCCCTCGTCCCGCAGTGTTTGGAGGACCTCGATGAGCTCCTCCTGGGCGCCTGCGTCAACTCCGCTGAAGGCCTCATCCAACAGGAGCACGCTTGCATCCTGCGCCAGCGCCCTGGCGACAAACACCCTCTGCCTCTGCCCTCCTGAAAGCTCCGTCATGAGTGCGGAGCGCTGTTCCCACAGGCCAACGCGACCCAGGCACACGTTGACAATCTCGCGATCTCTCTTCCCGGGTCGCCGGAACCAGCCCAGCCTGCAGCATCTGCCCATCATTACGACGTCCATCACGCTCACAGGAAACCGCCAGTTGACGCTATCCCTCTGGGGCACGTAGGCTAGCGCCCCGCTTCCCGGGTCCGCACGGTGAAGGGCTACCTCCCCCCGGCTGACCGGGAGGAGTCCGGCAACAGCATTGAACAGCGTGCTCTTGCCGGCTCCGTTCGGCCCTACGACGCCCATCAGAGTTCCCGCATCCACATCGAATGTGACGTCGCTCAGCGCCCTGCGACCGCCGAGCTCGACGCTCACGCCCTGCAGCGACATGCTCGCTCTGTGTGCATTCGTATCTGGGATCACTTCAATGCCCCTACAATTCGCTCTACGTTCGTTCGGACCATTCCGAGGTACGTGTCCGCCCCGCTGCCCTCTTCCCCGAGTGATCCGGAATAAAGCTGCACAAGCTCCGCGCCGGTCTCCCTCGACAGGGCCTCCACAATCTTCTGGTCCACTGTCGTCTCGCCGAACACCGCCGGCACCTCGTACTCGTGGACAGTTTCGATCAGTCCCGCGATGTGCTCTGCGGAAGGCTCTACGTGAGTCGACAGGGAAGGTATAACCAACCCTACCACCTCAAACCCATAGACGTCAGCGAAGTAGGAGAGGCTATCGTGCGAAGTGACGAGGAATCTGCGCTCAGACGGCACCAGTTCAACCTGTTCTTGAGTCCAGGCATGCAGTTCGTCGAGTTCATTCTCATAGGCCGCCGCATTTGCATAGTAGGTGCCGGCGCTTTGCGGGTCCAAGGCCGATAGTCTGGCGGCAATTTCGTTGACCGCGATCTTCACGCGAACCGGGTCGAACCAGAAATGAGGATCCAGGGCGCCATGGTCGTGGTCGTGGTGGCCATGCTCGTCCTCAGCCTCCATATGCTCATCTTCGTGGCCATGCTCGTCCTCAGCCTCCATATGCCCATCTTCGTGGCCGTGGTCGTCATGTTCTTCATGGCCGTTCAGGATGCCGACAAAGGCGATCTTGGTAGGTGCGCCGTCCACGTGCCAGTGGTTGACCACTTCCAGGTCGTGCCCATCCAGCTGAAAAACCTCACCGCCAACGGAGTCCGTGATGAAGACCGCATCCCCTGCCGTCGCCAGGTGGGGGCGTGCCCAGAATCCGGTTTCGACTGGAGTCGCCAGGAAGCCCGAATTCGACGCCAGCAGATCGAGGTTGTGGGCATCGTACATGCGAAGCTCGCCATCGCTCATTACCACGAAGAGCGTTTCGCCTCCCTGTCCCAGGGCAACCTGAATAGGCCTGAGAGCGTCCGTGCTGGGAATGAACTCTTCCATGAAGCCGTCTTCAGGTTCTACGATGTACAGTCCCACAGCCGAGCCCAGTGCAAAGAAGTGGTGAAGGTCGTGGTATCCCCAGACCGAGGTCAGGCGGAAATCATCGGGGGAACCGTCCGGCGCCGGAACGAACACATGAGAGTATTCACCGTGGTCAGCTTCCAGCACAAGGACGCCTCCGACACACCCGAAAGCCGCCATGTGGCCGTTGCCCGCGTCACCGTGCAGCCCCTCGCAACCCTCCGCGCTGTACAGAATGTTGCCTTCCAGGTCACGTATGTCCGCTCCTATCGGCGAGCGATAGTCGGAATTTGCGGAAAACTCCGGGTGCTGAATAGTCGTGGCAAACAGATCGTGCGCAAGGGGCACAGCGCCGCCGTGTTGCGGCCCCGCATTCATTCTTGCGGGGACATAGCTGTCTCCCATCTCTTCGAGCTCATGCTCGTTCACCAGCACTATTTCGCCGGAGCCGTCGTAGAAGATTGCGGCCCACTCGCCGTCCACATACAGGTGAACGGGACGGTCACCACTCAGGTCCACGGGGAGTTTCCGCACATCTCCCTCAACAAGGTCGAAATGATCGCCGTGGGGCTCCATGAAAATGCCGCCATCAAACAGATGCGCGGTGTTTGCATCCGGTGAGACGGCTACCGCATAGCGACCGCTCTCCGTGGCGTATATGCGCCCGGCCCGCGCGCCGAGGTCGAAGCTTGCCTGCTCCACCTCTCCGTGCTCCAGGTCTATCACCGAGAGCTTCCCTTCCTCGCCGTCGCCGACAAGCAAGCGCCCAATCATCCCCTCGCCATGGCCGTCAGCGTGGTCGTCGTGATCATCATGTTCCATTGCGTGGGCGTCGTGATCATCGTCGTGGTCGTCATGCGCACCGGTTTCGGAAAACTCGATCGGATCGACGCCGGTACCAAGAGCGACTATCTTGTCCTCGTCCGCGCTGGCATTGTGGAGCAGTTCCTCCAGCCAGCCGGCTTCCAGCTCCAGACCAATGGTAATCACGGCGTCGGCATCCGCAACCATCGCCACATCGCGCGCGCCGGGCAGCAGGTTATGAGGATCGGCGCCCAGGGGCAGCAAGCTTACTACATCAACCCTGTCGCCACCAACGACCCTTACCCAGTCCGCCGCAAAGTTCGTAGTGGTAACCACGTTGAGCTTTGGCGCAGTCGAAACGGCACTTTCGGTGCTGCTTGCCGCCGTAGTAGCGGGTGCCGGGCCTGGCGCCGGCGCTTCAGTCGAAGTCGCCTGCGGCGACTCAGGCACTGCGGTGGCGACGGCAACGGTAGCAGCCGCTTGAGGGGCCGGGGCGGGTTGAGGCGAATCGTCGCATGCGGCGAACAAGACCACGGCTGATGCAAGTAGCACCAGCCCAAAGACTCGCGCAAGTATTCTGAAATTATTGATACTAAATGTCAGATTCATCTTGAGACCACTCCTTAAGTTAAAATGGTATGTCGCTGTTGTGGCGAGCACATAATGATATTTAGTATTGTTTGAGTGCAGAGGTGTTCCGAAGCTTCTTTCATAATGGCTTGACCTGTTTGACCTGCTTGACCTGCTTACTCTTACTGTTGTGGGGACAGCGCTTGCAGTCCACGAAGAGTTCGATGCTGTGACCGACAACTCTCCCCGGAAGGTCATCACCGATGGCGCGCAGCATTCGCTCCACCGTGCCCAGCCTTACATCCTCCACCGACCCGCATCTGACACAAACGGTGTGGTGGTGGTGACCAATCCGGCAGAGAATGTACGCAGACCCGCCTTCCATCGTGGAGAGCTTGCAGAGCGCTCCGACTTCAACGAAGAGCTTGATGGTGCGAAACACAGTTGCCCTGCCCACCGATGGCAGTTCCGCACAGAGCATCTCGGCCGTAAAGCCCTCGCGTTTCTTCTCCATCACACCGGCGATCATCCTTCGCGGGGTGGTAACCCTGTAGCCCCGCAAGCAAAGTATCGCCATCAGGTTCGGACGTCTTGTTTGAAGCTTCATAACGAGAGTAAGTATCAATAAGAGTTCAGTCTAGCCAGATTTGTTATCAGAAGTAGTGGTACAACATATCATTAACGATATTTTGCTGTCAAATCAAAAAATCGGAAGAGCGGCGGCGATTATGCCCCGGTTGCTCTGATATTTCTTCCTGAACTTAGAGGAGACAGCCGGCGACGAGGTGCTCGAATCCCCTATGTGAGACTCACCTGAAACGCCTGGACTGCGGGCGGCATCACTTGACGACCCTGAGGAGAAACTCCCGCAGCTCTCGCTCGTAGCGCGTGGAGTCAACATTCCAGGCGCTCGCGTGGCTGGTATCCTCATAGACCCTGTAGGAGACGATGTCGGGACGCAGGGCAGCCAGTTCGTTGCTCGTCTCGATGGGCACACGGGTATCGTCCTCGCCGTGAATGAGCAGGACAGGCAGGTCGAGGCGGTCCGCATCCTCCAGGTAGTCCATGGCGTCCCAGTCCACGCCGAAGCGGAGCGTGGCAACCCACTTCACCGTGTTCGCCACGAATCCGGGCAGATTGCGCTCCCTGGCTCCCAGGTCAACCAGCGCCTGGAAGTCCGTCACGGGCGAATCCAGGACAGCGCCGGTCACGGAGCCGGCCAGCGGTGACTCATAGAGGAACTTCGACACTATGCCGCCGCCCATGCTTTCGCCAATCAGGACCACGTCCCCGACGCCCGGCTGCGACAGTGCGTACTCCACCGCGGCGTGGACATCCCGCCATTCCGTCAGGCCGTACTGGTAGAAGCCACTCGGGTCCCGGGGCTGGCCCTCGTCGTTGCGATAGGTGATGAAGAGCGCGGGGACGCCAATGTCATTCAGGGTGGGAAGCAGGAACAAGCCGTCGCCGCGAGTGCCGCGATGACCATGCACGAAGATCGCCATAGTGTCGTCGTCTCCCCCAAACCGCCAGGCGTCCATACTTCCCAGGGGCGATTCGTACTCCACATCTGCGTACCTGATGCCAAGGGCAAGATAGGGATCGCCCGGATAGATGTGGCCCGACACGTACGCCGGTGCCAAGCGGGGAGGGTCTCCATCTATCATCGTGAACCGCCGGACCAGGTAGTCGTCCCCGCGCTCCACGATCTCTTCGATCATTCCATTGCCGCCATCCCAGCCGAGCCACCACTTGCCGGCGAGACGCCAGTCGCCGTCTTCAGGACCCTTCTCCAGCCTGACCAGGCCATCGCCGTAGGAGGAGGCGACGAGGTCGTATTCCACCTCCTTTGCCGCCACCTCCAGCGCAAGGTCGTTAAGCACACCGGAGTAGTACCAGGCAACACCGAAGTTGAGGACTGCCAGAACGGCAAGGACTGTAATGATCAGCCAGGCAAGCCATTTCCACCCGGGTCCCCGGCCTCCTGTGAGGCGGTTATCGAGACGGATAAGCCTCGCCATCTGTTCATTCCAGATCCGCCGGGCTGTGGGTTCCTTCATCCGATTCCTCATGCTCCGGTTCAGACGCGCAAGTATCGCGGCCTTGGCTATAAGGGTGGCGGACGCCGGCGATAGTGCCTTTATTGGCAGCTTGAGAAGGGACAAGAGCCCCGATTGTCCCAGGGTTATCCTCCCTCGATCATCGTCTTAAGCAACCTCAGCTGCTTGCCGTCGGTGAGACGGATGGCAATGCGCAGCAGGGGTGAACACAGACGCCACCGGAGTCCGGTGAACTGACAGTCGGCTACCAATGTAACACGCGACGAGCGCCCATCAATGTCGTAAACTTCGTACCTGTAGTCGGCGGTCACTCCTCCGTGCACGGATTGCAGGACGATGGATTCGCCCGCCTCGCAGTGAACGACGACGCTTGAGCGGTCCGTGCCACGCGCGCGGAATGTCAGATTGGTGCCCGCGGCGGTTTCCCCGTCCGCTGACATCTCGTCCACTCCGGGCATCCACTTATGGGCATTTCCCCAGTCGGTGAGCGCCTCCCACACCTCTTGCGCGGGCCTGTTGATCCTCTCTTCGACCGAAATCGTACGCATCTTGGTTTTTCTCCTACAGTCCTACAGTATGGATGAACCCCTCTGGACCGGGTATATGGACATCAGAAACATTATGCACCATGAACGCGGATGGACAAGTCGATTGCGGCAGTCTATTGAAAGGGTCTCGATGTCTGAAACATCTGCAGGTACTTATGGACTAGCTCTATAGACACGCTCACCTATGAGTCGGTACAAGTCTATCAAGGGCAATTGGCGCCGCTCCATATCGTTTACGGCTCGAGTCCAACCGATAAAGAAACCTCTCTTAATACTATGGACATCTGTAATATAGTTTTCCTTAAGACAAATAGAACGAAGACCCCCTGCGCGAACTTGCGGGGCGGTACACGGACTGGCTTGAGCAGCGGTCGGGCGACCTGGAATCTAACGACCCTGCCGCTTCGCCGCTCCTGGGACATAGTCCCCGCCGACTACGAAGACGGCTCCATGGATGCGGTCGCGGGTGCGTACAACGCGGGCCTTGCGCTGTCATTCGACGGCCTGTTTTCCGGCGAGGAGCGGCGCAGGATCGAGCTGCCCGGATACCCGTTCCAGCGCGAACGGTACTGGATCGACCCGCCCAGGCGCGAGGAGCCACCGCGACTGCCGCGTGTGCCGCGTGTGCCGCCACTCTTGCCGAGCTAGTATCTGATGTCGTCATAGATATCGGTCCTGACGATTCGCTCAGCGCGCGGATCATGAGGGAGTTGGAGGCATCGACAAACGGCGCGGAATCCGCTTTTGGACCAGACTTGCTTGCCAGCATGCTCCCGTCTTTCGGCGATGAATCACCAGAGCGGGGCGCAGGGTTTGTTGAAGCGGTCGCGCGGACCTACGAACTGGGCATGACAATTTCGTTCGATGGGCTGTTCGCGGGAGAACGTCGGCGGCGCCTATCGTTACCGTCATATCCGTTCCAGCGCAGGCAGCACTGGATTTGAGCGGATATTCGGCGCCATTTCTGTTGACAACTGTTGCAAATAGGTGTTAATTTTCTTAATGATTGGTATCTTTGCCTAAAGGCAAATTAATATTGGAAAGCAAGGAGTAAATTGCGATGGCATCAATAGAAGAGCGACTCAGAAGTCTTATTGCGGCAAACTTGGAAGTTGACGGAAAGCCGGTAGACGCGTCCGCCGACCGGAGCAGCAGCCTTTCGGACCTTGGCGTGTCCTCGATTGACATCGTCTCTTTCGGGCGGGTAATTCAGGACGAGTTCGGTGTCAGGATCACTCCTGAATGCTGCGATGACCTTAACACCATCGGGCAGCTTATAGACTTCCTGGAAGCCAACGCCGCTTAAATCCGATTCAGCGGGAGTGGGCATAGCATGTCCGCTCCGCCCTGATTGTCACTGCAAGAGTGATGAACAAAGAACTGACGCATCGCGTTTCTCGTGAGGCGTCAGTTTCGTCATGCGTCAACGCGCACCGTGACTATGTCCAGCCCGTGATATTTCTGGTGGCGCACCGATGATGCGTGGTGGCGCAGCAGGCGGAGAGAGATTTCTCTGCCGTCGGTGGTCTGGTCCTCTTCGTCCAGGTAGGCAAGACGGTCGCCCAGATTTTCATCCCCCTCCAGCACGGAGAAAAACTCCAACTCCACAGCTCTGCCGTCCGGGCGTGCGACAACAATGAGCTTCGGCTTCTTGCCCGCCGACTCCGGCGCCGGATACTGGTTGCCAGGCTGTAGCAGGCTTGCCAAAGACTCTTCACCGGCAGAGCGCAGACGTCCGATCGATGACTCTTCCCAGCCCAAATCCCCGGCGACTTCCTGCAGGAACTCGTCAATCCGCGGCAGGTCGGAGAAGTCCAGCTGAGCCTCCATTCGCCTGGGCCGAGGGCTTGTCAGATTCAGGAACACGGTCAGCGCAATCGCAGTCGCAGCACCGACCGTTATCCCGTTGCCGAGCAGCTCGCCCCACGGGTGGCCCAGCACATCGCCAAGGATGTTCTGCTGCTGCAGTCCGGCGCCAATCGCAAACGATGTCCCCACCACAAGAGACTTCTGAATATCGAGACCTTCCCGCGTGATGGTCTGCAGCCCCTCGATGAAGAATATCCCAAGAGCCGTCAGGAGAAACGCCCCCATCACCGGGCTGGGAATCGTGAGCAGCGCGCCCGTCAACTTGGGGATCAACGCCAGCGCCACAAGTATTATCGCTATGGCGTATCCCACATTGCGTGCCGCCACTCCCGTCATATTAACGATCGATGCCGTGAATGACGAATAAGGGGAAGCGGGGGGCGTTCCGGCCAGCCCGGACAGGAAGACGCCCAGCCCATTTGCGTAGAGCGATCCCTGTAGTAGCCGAAAGTCGGTGGTCCTCGGCCGGCGCCTGGACACTCGCTGAATCACCACATTATCGCCTATGCCCTTGATCGCCTGCACAAGCGTAACAACCAGGAACATCGGCAGCAGCGCCCAGAACCCGGCATCCGGCGTCAGGTCCAGCCCGGGGAAGCCGACCTGGGGCAAGCCAATCCACTTCGCAGATAACAGGCGCTCGGGATCGTACACTCCCAGCACCACAGCCACAGCACAGCCGGACACAAACCCTATGAGCATCGACCATGGGCGCACACGAGGCGGAGCGCGCATCACCAGAACGGTTGAAACGAACAGTGTTACCGCAGCCACGCAAATTCCGGAAAGTTCCGGAGCGCCCGCCGGTACGTCCTTGAAGCGCTCGACGGCGATCGGAACGATCATCACCGCAATAAGCATGAGCACCGTGCCGGACACAGTAGGCGTAATGATTCGCCGAAGTTGTGGTAGCCATGTCGCCACCACGAGGAAGAATATACCTGACACTACCATCAGGCTTGCCAGCATCCCCGGTCCGCCCTCCTCCAAGGCGAGCACTGACAGCCCTATGTAGTTGGGCGTGACTCCCACCACAACCATGTGCCCCGCGCCCAATCTGCCTATTCTGGAGGCCTGCAGAGCGGTTACGACGCCTACGATTATCAGAGCGGCGAAGATTGCCCAAGTCAGGTATGCCTCACCCTGCCCTGTAGCGAGTACGGTTATTACAACTATCGAAATCGCTGGTGGCAGAACCAGCAGAACGCCTTGGGCACCAACGACGAAAGACGATAACAGCGAAGACTTCTCGTCCGGCTCATTAAGGATATGGTCACCCATCGAGGTTGAAGCCAATCGAGATCTCCCGTTCAGATTCTACACTGCCCCCGCATGAGAACGAGTTCGAACAGCAGCGTCAAGTATGCATCAGGATTTAGCTCACGGTCAAATGAGAATGGGAATGCAAGACTGCATCGACTGAGGACGAGGGTTGACCGCGCATTCTGAGACCTGGAATGTCCATTTCAGACCTCGTCAGGCGTGAACACAGCATGGGTCAAGTTAGACCGACACTCGCCTTGCCCCGGGCGGCAGAAATCAGATATTTGACGCAGGCAGGATATCAGAACTCCGGCGGCCCTCAGCGTCAAGGCGGCAGCGATCAAGGAGCCTGCCACACCCGATACCGAACCCGCAATCGCAGAAGTCCCTGCCCTCGCCCAAGAACACGAACCCGCCAAACTCCTTATCGGCAACCCCACCTCACGTCCGGCCTCATCCGCCCCCACGCGCGCATCACCCCCAACTCCACCACCGCCACCACCAATCCTCCAGTCCCACCTCGACGCCGATAGCAATGCGGATTGTCGTTGACTTGCCCTCCAGGGTAGGCTATATTGGAAGTGCAACCAAGAGGGTCGACATTTTGATCCGCTGTGTCTGTTCAGCCGCACTTGGTTGCCTTTTTGTTTGAAAAATTAGGGTCCAAGAGATGTATGTAATATATCTGGACGAGTCAGGCACTCCAAACGGGTGGAATAACAACCAAGACCATTTCGTCATCGGCGGAATTGCAATTCACGAAAGCCATATCCAGCAACTTAGTGAAGCGATCAATAAAGTTCAGACCAAATATTTTCCTGATATATCAGTGCCAATAAAGTTCCACGCAACTGATATCAATAGTGGGGCTAACCGTTTCCGTAGAGAACTTACGAAGCCTCAATTGCAAATGCTGCTGAATGAAGTCTATGACATCATTGCAAATGCTGAATACCAGGATGTGGTTCTTTTTGGAACCGCAATGCACATTACGTCAGTTCACAATTCTGAGCAAGCACTACGCGATACATTCGAGGATATGGTTCAGCGCATCAATACCTTTCTAGTGCGCTTGAACAGGGCAGGTGATACACAAAATGGGCTGCTTATCATAGACAGGGCTTCATATACGGAAACCAAATACCGCACCCTCATATCCGAGTTCAGACAGTCAGGAACGCAATACGGCTACCTCGGCAACATCGTTGACATCCCGTACTTCAGCCAGTCAGAGGACACCCGCCTGCTCCAGCTCGCCGACTTCTGCGCCTACGCAGTCTTCCGCTACTATGAGCGCGGCGACGACCAGTTCCTGAACAAAATCCTCCACCGCTTTGACCGCCGCTCAGTTGACTTTCATGGCGTGGACGGCATCAAGCACATCACCGCCCGCCAATGCAACTGCCTCGCCTGCTCCCCCTGACCACGCGCATACCCTCTCCCCACCCATTCCGGCGCACCCTCTTGCCCGCACCCAGTCCCGCGCCGACTCCACCACCGCCATCATCCTCCAGTCCCATTTCGACGCCAGACAACACAAGGGAGCCCACGGCAGGATAACCGTGGGCTCCCTTCTTCATCCTGTCCAATGCCCTCTTAGAGAGCCTGCAATTCGAGACTTAGGAGTGTCTTCTAGCCAAGACCGTCTATCTTGCTCTCTGTTTCCTGCAGTGCCTCTAGAATCTCGTTATACTGCTCTTCTGAAAGGCCCCCCTGGTGGCGATATGCTGACAGTATTAGTCTCACGCTTACCCTATTGAGCGTTACGATATGATCCAGCTTTGAGTCAATCGCCCTCAAAGTACTCTCTATGTCCGCGTCCGTTAGCGTCAACTCAGATCTCCCATGCCTTAATTCTGTGGAACGTGCTCAATTGCCTAATCTGTCATCGGATCACAGAGACCCCTAAGGCAGTCTTTCAAGTAGGAAAAGGAATGCGCCCACCATAGCCGAAATGATCAGTGCAAGTGCCCCAAACACTATGTTGAATCGTATGTTCATGTCGCTTCGAGAGTCATCGATGCGGGGGTTATCCACCACACTTCCCACAATATTTACAAGGTCTTTACCTTCTAAGGCCGTCATATCTTCGCTACTTCATCCCTTCTTACAGGTACATCTAACAGGTACATCTAAGTCTGATGTTTGCTGATTTCCGGGCTATTACAACACCTTCGCTCTATTTTACAAGGCTATATTACGAGAATCATTTGAACAAACTTCAAACGGAGAAAGCAACCCACTATAGCAAAGCCAGCCCCTACAACCGCACCACCATCTGCACCTGCGACGACGGCTTCATCAGCGCCTCGAACGCACCCTGTATGTCCTCCAGCGGCAGGAAGTTCGTGTCCCCCAGCAGCGGCTCCACGTTCACCAGGCCCGCGCGCATCAGCTCCAGCGCAACCCGCCAGTCCTCCGGCTGCGTCCCGAACGACGCCTGCAGCTTCACCTCGCGCGCCATCCAGTCCGGCGTAACCAGCGGCGTCGGCTCCCACGCGATCGCCACCAGCACCACCTGCCCGCCCCGCCTCACGATGTTCAGCGCATTGTCCAGCGTCGAAGGATTTGGCACCGCCGCGCACTCGAACACGATGTCCGGTCCCACGCCGCCCGTCAGCTCCACCAGCCGCTCCTCCACGTTCTCCGTGAACGGGTTGATCACCGCATCCGCGCCCAGTTGACGCGCCGCCTCGGCCCTCGCAGGCGCAGGCTCCGACACATACACCGCAGTCGCACCGGCAGCCCGTGCCGTCTGCATGCAGAACAGCCCGATAGGCCCCGCACCCATCACCAGCACCCTGTCACCCAGCTTTATCTCCGACAGCCGCACCGCATGCACCGTCACCGCGCACGGCTCAGCAAGCGCAGCCTCCTCGTCCGACACCCCGTCCGGTATCGGCACCGGCTCCCACTCCTCCAGCTGCACGTAGTCAGCATACGCCCTCGTCTTAGAACCCTCCGGGAAGCCCATCGTGCGATAGTTGTACCGCGGATCATTCCGCGGCCCCGTCGGCACATACCCCGGCGGCGGATTGCCGCCCCCACCCACAACGCGATCCCCCACCTGCCAGCGCGTAACGCCCTCGCCAACCTCCGTCACAGTCCCGCAGTACTCGTGACCCATCACCGTGCCCGGCGGCGCAACATCGTACATGAACGCATGCACGTCCGTACCGCACACCGCGCAGTACCGCACCCGTATCACCACCTCGCCCGGCCCCGCCGTTGGCGTCGGTATCTCCTCGACCTCAAGCACCCGCTCTCCCTTGTAAACTGCTGCTCGCATCATAGCCCTCCTTGCATTAAACACGAATAGACAGGACGAATCGGAATGCCACACAGCATATCCCTAACATCCTGTCTATACAAGCGGGTCCTATTCGGTTGTCCGGCGGCCGATCGCTTCCTAGTCGCTAACGCCGTTCGCCTTCAGGTAGTCGATCGCCTGCTGCACCGTCGTGATGCCCTCAGCGTCCTCGTCGGAGATCTCGATGGTCGTATCGCCTTCGCTGAACTCTTCCTCGAACGCCATGATCAGCTCCACCAGGTCGAGCGAGTCCGCATTCAGGTCTTCCATGAATGACGCTTCCGCCACGACCTCAGACTCGTCCACGCTGAGCTTGTCAGCTACGATCTCCTGCACGCGCTCCATTAGGGTTGCCACTGCTGTTACCTCCACGGTTGTCGGTTTGTCTATGCCCAAATCTTGGGGGCCTCCGCAGCGTCAGCGACTCGCCGCCGCCAGCACGCTGCCCAGCACGCCGTTGATGAACCTCGGCGCACTCTCCCCGCCGAACGCCTTCGCAAGCTCCACCGCCTCGTTCACTGCCACCCTCGGCGGCGTCTCCTGCGAAACCATTATCTCATATATCGCCATTCGCAGGATGTTCCTGTCCACCACAGCCATCTGGCTCAGCGGCCAGCCCGGCGCGAACTCGGCTATTATCTTATCTATTTCGGCCGCGTTTGCAAAGATGCCATCAAGCATCCCCCGCGCAAACTCCCCGTCCCTGCGCCCTAGATCAGCCTCGCCCAGCCGCTCATCCAGCACTTCGGAGGCGCTGTGCTCCACCGTGTCGGATTCATACAGGGCTTGCATCACCAGCGCCCGCGTTCGACGGCGTGCAGCGACGCCGTCAGCACCGGCCCGGTTTGTCACAGACTCTCGCGTCGCGATCTCCGCCACAGACCCTAGTTCCTGCCCAGGCTCATGATCGATTCCAGATCGCCCACAGCCGTAATCTGCGACCGCCGCGATATGCGCTTCACCATGCCCGAAAGCGCCTTGCCCGGGCCAACCTCGATGAACTCGTTCACGCCCGAGTCAATCATGTAGTCCACGGTCCGCTTCCACTGCACGCACCCGCATATCTGCGAAATCAGCTCGCGCTTCACATCCTCCGCCGTCTCCAGAGGCTTCGCGTCGCAGTTGCCAACGACCGGAATCTGCGGGTCGTGGAACTGCACGCTGTTGATCGCCTCGATCAGCCCCGCGCGCGCCGGCTCCATCAGCCCGGAGTGGAACGCCCCACCCACGCGCAACGGTATCGCCTTCTTCGCACCGCGCGCCGTCGCAAGGTCGCACGCCCGCGCAACTCCCATGATGTCGCCGCTTATCACGATCTGCTCGGCGGTGTTGATGTTCGAGACATAGGTCCCCGTCTCAACCGCGATCTGCTCCAGTGTCATCTCGTCAAGCCCGATGATCGCCGCCATCGTCCCAGGATTTTCGTCGCAAGCCACCTGCATCAGCTCACCGCGCCTCTGCACCAGCTTCGCCGTATCCCCAACCTCAAGCGCGCCGGCCACCGCAAGAGCAGTGTACTCGCCCAGGCTATGCCCCGCCGTAACCACCGGCTGCGGCATATCCTCGCCCAGCCGCTCCTCCATCGTCTTGATGCACGCAAGGCTGACGGCCATAATCCCCGGCTGCGCGTTGATCGTCTGCCTCAGCTCCTCCTCCGGGCCGTTGAACATGATGCTTGACAGCGACCGCCCCAGGGCATCGTCAACCTGCTCGAACACCTCTCGCGCCGCCGGCGACTCGTCATGCAACTGCTGTCCCATCCCAACGGCTTGCGCTCCCTGACCCGGGAACAGGTAGCCCATCTTCGCGCCCTGCGTCTGCGGCATAAACTTGAGAGTCATTGTCATTCTCCTGTATTCAGGACTTCACGGTCGGAGTCGGCAGTCCATTCCTCAGCGCCGTACTCGGAACAACACAATGGACAGTACGGAAGCAGCATCCACTTCCACCTGTCCACGGATAAGTGTGATTATTCGAAAGTCGGACTCGTCGAAACGCTGCGGCCGTTATAGTTCCCGCACGCCGGACAAGCCCTGTGCGGCAGCCGCACCGCGCGGCACTGCGGGCACTCCGCCAGCGTCATCGGCTTCATCCCGAAGTGCGCCTTCCGTCCGCCCTGGCGACCCTTCGAGTGCTTCTTCTTAGGTAGTGGTGGCATATTTCGTCCTACCCTTCCCTTTCATGTGTTCATTCCCCACTTGGGGGGGTTGCTAAATAAGTCCCTTCCCCCATTGAGGGAAGGTTAGAGCCTGTCCTGAGCTTGTCGAAGGAATGGGGAAGCAGATCCCCTCTATCCTGTCCATCAATGCAGATTCTTATCAGTTGCGACTTGGAGCTGTGACAAAGTCGAGCAGAGCGCCCCACCGCGGGTCCCTTATTACATCGTCGCACGAGCATTTAGTATCGTTCAAATCCGCGCCGCAAGTCAAGCAAAGACCCTTGCAGTCATCCCTGCACACAGGGCTGAACGGCATATTCAGCCCGAAATACTGTCTGATAGCCTCGCTCATGTCCAGCATGTGAGTGGCGTCGATATAGAAATTGTCAGACAGCTCATCCGGGATATTCAGCCGCGCCCCCGTATTCACATCCACCTCGGGCAGGTACTCCTCCTCGATCTTCATCCGCACCACCTGCTCCATGTCCATAACGCACCGGCTGCACTGGCAATCGACATATGTCTCCAGATCCGCGCTAACCCAGATCCCCGCATCCGTCCTCATCATCTTCACAGTCCCGGTCACGGACGTCAGAGGCGCCCCGTCCCGCACGCTTGCGAAATCATCAGCATCAAAAGTCCGGGTCGAACCGCTCAACTCCTTCAGCAACTGCGAAACATTGAAAAACATCCGACCCACCTCCGCAGCGGAAAAATCCGTGCACATTACAACAAAATTGTAGTCATAAGCGCAACATTGTGTCAAGTTTCACGAATCAACCTTCACCATTCCGCCCGCCCTGCTCCTGACCCCAATTAGTCCCCTCTCCCCGCAGGAGAAGGTAATAGCCTGTCCTGAGCCTGCCGAAGGAATGGGGATGAACCTCCCTCCAACTGAGTATGCCGAACAATGCATCACGCCCTAACCGTCATTCCCACGCAGACGGGGATCCAGTTGACAGAAAACGGCTGGACCAGCCCAATCGCCAGTCCAGCCGCACCATGCTAACTCAACAGTCCGCTATTCGCTCGCTCTCTCCATAATCGCTTCCATGTGTGCCAGCTCAGACAGTCCTCCATTTGGACCGTAGCTCGCGGCCCATCCCAGGCCAGAATTGGTTGAGGTGTAAGTCAGAGTGAAGTCACCCCTCGTACTGTTCAGGTACGGACTGACCGATAGCCAGTAGTGCTTCCCGTCCTCCAACGTATAAACAACCTGGGCGTCATAGTTACCAGCAGCGGTATCAATATCATCATTCTCCGCCAATAGAGTCGCCCATCCATCATCACCCACGGGTATACTCTCATCAATTTCCCATAGGAATAGATGCGGATCACCCACGGAACTTGCCGTGATGGTTACACTCCCTGTTCCTTGCTGTCTCCAGTCATCCCAGATATAAGGCGTCCCATCATCAAATGTGCAAGCATCTACCCAAGTTCCTGTAAGCGTCAAAGGATATGTTGCCGAACCAGACCGGGGAATATGGCACGCCGTCCGCGTGATAGGTTCAGGTGTCGCCGTTGCGGTCGGCTCAACAGTAGCAGTAGGCTCAGGCGTCACGCCCGGCGGCAGTGCAGTCGCAGTCGCTTCTGGTGTTGATGTCGCTTCCTCAGTCGGCGTCGCCGTCGGCTGAGAAATGCTGGGTAGCCGCGAAATGGATCCCCAGCAGTACGTGAATCTATCCGTACTTCGGAACGCACAGGCATAAGAATCCCCGCCGTCAATGCGCGTAAATCCGGTTCCCTCGGGAGCTCCTGACACCACGCCGTCAGCATCTGAACCGAAGCATTCCAAAGAATCACCGCTATAAATCAGACACATAAAATCTGGTCCGAAATAGTAGTTTTCAACACTGTTTCCGGCAAAGTCCTGCGGCTCAGCCTGATCCGACGGCACCCTCTCAGCTACCGTATCCCCAGCTCCCGGCGCGGAGAACGACAGCACCTCACCGCTCGCCATTAGCGCGGCGCCAAGCAGCACAACAACCGCCAGCGCCGCCGCTATCGGAATGTATTTCCTCATCGCTATACCTACCTCCTATTAATAACTCTTCGTCTGTTTCAAGGCGTCCTTTGACAAGGACAAGAATCTGCAGAGAAAAACGTAAACGCTCTGTGGATGCGCATAGAAGAGCGCGAACCGATACGCCATATTGCTATTTTCAGATTCTCGTCACCCCTAAGAACCTTGAAATGTTCAACCTTACAATGATATTCATACACACATCTTTATGTCAACATAATTCCCCATTTCTTAGAGGTGGGCATGTTTGTCATTCATCTTGTCCCTTCCCCCTTTGGGGGAAGGCTAGGAAGGGGGATATGGGGATTTATCCCCAGCTCTATAGATAACTAAAGGTGAGCATAATTCGCCACATATTGTCCCCTCTCCCTGGGGAAAGGGTTAGAGCCTGTCCCTGCGGAGGCAGGGGGTAAGGGGGAAACAAACACCCCACCATCCGCAGACCCTAACCCTCTGTGCCCTTTTGTGCCTTCTGTGGCTATCCACTCACTGACGGCTGACGGCTGATCACTGACCGCTGACCATGTCCGCTGACACATCCGCCATCTCTGTGATATACTTCAAACACTGGCGCACACCTCTGTGCCGCCTGTCCTGTCGCATTACAAACCCACGGAGGAAACACACTTGGCTTA
>CAZWDM010000048.1:0-4817 GCA_964632415.1 uncultured Dehalococcoidia bacterium
GCTGCGTGCGAGAAGCCTGCATTCGGGCTGCGCTGCTCACGCTACTTGTGGCAGGATCAGACGCCCCCGTTGAACATTGCGCCGACTGAGGAACCACTATGGATGCGGTTGATCGCTTCGCCCAGCATCGGCGCAACTGAGACGACACTCGTCTTGGTGCCCATCTTGGGAGGAGGCACCGGCAAGGAGTCAGTGACTACCAGCTCCTTGATGATGCTTTTCTCAAGTATTTCCGTGGCTTTGCCAGCTAATACCGGATGGGCAGCATAGCAGTAAATGTCACGCACTCCGTGTCCGGCTAGAGTGTCGGCGGTAGCAATTACAGTGCCACCGGTCCCGATTTCGTCGTCAACGATTATTGCCGTCTTGTCACGCACGTCGCCGATTAGAGTTGCCGCCTCGACGCGCTCCTGATTGCCTATGCGCACCTTCTCCACAATAGCCAGGGGGGCGTCGAGTCTGTTAGCCATGTTGCGCGCACGCTTGGCGTCCCCTGCATCAGTAGCCACCACCACAATGTCATCCCTGATACACCTGTCCTGGAAGTGCAGTGCGAGGTTAGGTATGGCGCTCAGCTCGTCAAGGGGAATATTGAAGAATCCTTGGATCTGCCCGGCGTGGAGTTCCAGGGTCAGCACCCGATCCGCTCCGGCCGTCTCAATGAGGTTGGCAACTAGACGAGCTGTTATTGGAACCCGGGGCTGGTCCTTCTTGTCGCTTCGGGCATACGCGAAATAGGGGACCACGGCGGTAATCCTGCCGGCCGACGCCCTCTTTGCCGCGTCGATCATAATCAGCAGTTCCATAATGTGATCATTCACCGGAAAGGCAATCGGCTGGACCAGAAAGACGTCCTGCTGCCTTATATTCTCAAGTATCCTGACGAATGTGTTGTCGTTGCTGAACTTGAACACCTCGCACTTGCCCAAGGGAAGGTCCAGATAGGCGCAGATGTCTTTGGCCAGTTCGCGGTGGGCATTCCCACTGAATATTTTCAACTCTTCGTACAGTGCCATCACAGTCCTCGGACAGCATCAGACCAAGTTCCCCATTCTCACTCCCGAGCCTCCCCAAACTTGCGTGCTGGATCAGGTTTTTCACGGCGCTAAGGCTAATCATCGGAGAGCAATTATAGCATAGGGTGACATCCACTCTTCCGTCCCATTGAGTCCAATATTCGGCAGATTTCGTGCCCAAAGTTCAGAAATTCAGCCAATAGCAATACCCGGCATTCTGTTCTATAATCAGCCCGTCATTGGTGGTCGAATGATACTCCCGAGGATCGGGCCGGAGGTTGAACTTTGCGCAGTGAGCCGGATCGCAATGCGCCCACGCACCCCAAATTGAGGCTGCTTGAGCCCCAACTAGTGGATTACCAGGGGCAGCGTATGATCTACTTGCATGATAGCCTTGGGATTGCGAGAGATGGCGCCCTGATACCACAGCCACTCGCGCCGTTGCTATCTCTCTGTGACGGAACCCGAGATATTTCGGGGTTGCGCTCCGGGCTGCTGCTTCGCACAGGTAATACGCTTCCTGAAGAGGTAATCTCCCAGATCGTTCAGCAGCTTGATGACGCACTTCTCCTCGAAAACGGAGCGTACCGGGAGGCGGCAGCGGAGGTAGTGAGACGATATAGGGAGGCCAGGCATCGCCCACCATCGCACGCGGGGCCGGTTTATCCTGGCGATGCGGCCGGACTCAGCGGTGCGATGAAGGAATACTGCGAGGAAACTCCGGTAGCTTTGGGTGACTCGCCTGCGGGCGAGCTTGTCGGGATGCTGTGTCCGCACATCGACTATGCTCGCGGACATAAGACCTACGCCGAGCTTTGGCAGCGCGCCAAGCCGTCACTGGACGATGTTGAAATGGTGATAATTTTCGGGACTGATCATTCTGGAGGCCTCGGCTCACTTACGCCCACCAGGCAGAGTTACTACACGCCCCACGGCGCACTTCCAACCGACACGGATATCGTTGATGGACTTTCGGAAGTGCTCGGACAGGAGCGAGCCTATGCAGAGGAAATCCACCACATCAATGAGCACTCGATCGAACTGGCGTCCGTTTGGCTTCACCATTTCCTGGGAGGACGCAGTTGCCCGGTCGTCCCTATCCTCTGCGGCTCTTTTCACCACTTTGTTGCTGGAAAGGGTAGTCCCTGTGAAGACGATAGGATAGCCTCGGCTCTCAGCCTTCTGAAGGAAGCCACATGCGGCCTCAAGACACTCGTCGTCGCGGCGGGCGATCTGGCCCACATGGGACCGGCATTCGGGGACAGCACTTCGCTCGACACGGTTGCACGCGCAAAGTTAGCCGCCGAAGACAGCGCTTCTTTGGCAGATATCTGCGACGGCAATGCGGCCGGTTTCTTCGAGCGGTCCAGGGCAGAATCCGACACCAGGAGAATATGCGGCATTTCGCCAATATATATGATGCTTGAGCTGCTTAACGGCAGGAATCTTCGAGGCGAGTCAATGGGATACGACCAGTGCCCGGCGGACCAGCAGGGAGGGTCGGTCGTGTCGATTGCGGGCGCGCTGCTTTACGACGAAGGATCGAGTGACTGATCGGCTTTTCGAACCGTACATTTGGAGGTGCAACGATGCTAGGTGTAGTCTTCACTGGCGAAAGCAAGCTGGAAATCAGGGAGTTCGCAGATCCGACCCCGGCTGCCGGGCAGGTAGTCGTCGAAATGAAGTCTTCGGGACTCTGCGGGAGCGATCTCCGGCCCTACCGATCTTCGGCAGAGGAACTGGGTCCCCGGACGGAAGTCATAAGCGGCCACGAGCCGTGCGGCATAGTCGCTGATGTTGGCGCCGGCGTGCGAAACGTTCGAGTTGGCGACCGTGTAATGGTGCACCACTACAGCGGCTGCCAGCGATGCGAATTCTGCCAAACCGGCTGGACTCAGCTCTGCCAGAGCGAGTACCAGAAGGTCTATGGTTCAGGCGCACACGGGGGCAATGCGGACTACGAACTCATAGAGGACTACATGTGCGTGCCAATGCCCGATGGCCTGAGCTATGAAGAGGGCGCGGCAATTGCCTGCGGCACCGGCACCGCGTACCAGGCATTGCGGAGACTGGATGTGTCCGGGCGCGATGTGCTCGCGGTCTTCGGTCAGGGTCCCGTCGGACTCAGCGGAACCTTCCTGGGCGCACACATGGGAGCGCGAGTAATAGCGGTTGACCCGGTTGCGGAACGCAGGGAACTGGCGGAAGCGTCAGGCGCGTGGACAAGCATCGATCCGCTGAAAGACGATCCGGTGAGCGCGATTTACGACCTGACCGGTGGCAGAGGCGCAGACTGCACCCTGGACGCGACGGGCATCGGCGACGTACGTGCCAACGCGATTCGCAGCACTCGAATCTGGGGGCGCGCCTGCCTTGTTGGAGAGGGAGGGACAATGACTGTAGAGCCTTCTCCGGACATCATCCACCGCCAGCTCAACCTGTACGGGTCGTGGACATTCAGCAAGACGGTGTTGGAAGAGCTAGCCGCATGGGTGGTGGAGCGTGAAATCCCGCTGCAAGACATAATCACGCACAGATTCACGCTGGACAAGGCTGAAGAGGCATTCACGCTGTTCAACGGTGCTACCACAGGCAAGGTGGTATTCAACTGGGACTGAACAGTTGGCAATTGACCTTTGCCCTGTGGTCACATAAGTCCCATGTGCTAGAATGCCCTTGCATCGTCCGTCGGATGGTGAATCAGTTATGGAAAATCCGCCAATCAACTTGGTGCGGCAAGAGGAGCCAGAATAGATGCGTCCAATAATGGATGTCGCGGCAGAGCTGGGACTTGACACGCAATCACTTATTCCACAGGGACATTACAAGGCAAAGATCCCGCTTAGCGCCGAACGAACCGATGGCAAGCGCGGCAAGGTCATTGTCGTTACGGGGATAACCCCTACACCGGCGGGCGAGGGCAAGACGACCACGACCGTCGGAATGGCGCAGGGATTCGGCAGGCTGGGAAAGAAGGTCGTAGCTACTTTGCGCGAGCCTTCGCTCGGCCCGATCTTCGGCATCAAGGGCGGAGGAACCGGTGGTGGATTGTCGCTTGTCGAGCCGCAGGACGAAGTCAATATCCACTTCACCGGGGATGCGCATGCTGTCGGCTCGGCACATAACCTTCTAGCAGCGCTAACGGACAATGTCGCGCAGCGTGGCCAGATACCGGGATTCGGACCCACAGGCATCACCTGGCGGCGGGTTACCGATGTGGAGGACAGGGCACTTCGAACGATCGTGACCGGTGTCGGCGGGTCTCCCAACGCGCCGATGCGGGAATCCGGGTTCGATATCGTTACTGCATCCGAGATCATGGCAGTGCTTGCTCTGTCATCCAGCCTTGAAAACCTGCGAGAGCGCCTGGGCCGAATCGTAGTCGGCATGACCGATTCGGGCGAACCCGTAACGGCTGAAGATGTTAATGCCGTTGGGTCGATGATGTCGCTGCTGCGATATGCGATTCAACCCAACCTCGTACAGACTACCGAAGGGCAACCGGTAATCGTCCATGCCGGGCCATTCGGAAACATAGCTCACGGATGCAGCTCCGTGATGGGTGACAGGATTGCACTCGGTTACGCCGATTATGTGCTTACCGAGGCAGGATTTGGCGCCGATCTGGGATTCGAAAAGTTCATGCACATCAAGGCCCGCTTCAACGGCCTTGAGCCAAGTGGTGCGGTCATCGTGGCGACGGTTCGTGCACTCAGGTCGCACGGCGGCGCGCTGCGACGACAGCTCGATGAACCAGACGAGGACAGAGTTCGCAGAGGCATGGCGAATCTGGAGCATCTC
>CAZWDM010000048.1:4917-21744 GCA_964632415.1 uncultured Dehalococcoidia bacterium
ATGTACCCTGAGGACGCAACAATACAGGAAAAGGTACTTGCGCTGGCACAGAAGATGTACGGAGCGGATGATGTGGCGTGGGACACTTCGACGCGGAGGCTGTTGCGCCGCTACACCGAATTCGGTTGGGGCAGCCTGCCGGTCTGCATGGCAAAGACGCACCTTTCGATCTCGCATAATCCCCGTCTGAGGGGCAGGCCTTCAGGTTATACCTTCGAGGTCAACGATGTTCGCGCATCAGTAGGTGCGGGCTTCATATACCCGATTGCAGGTAGCATCTTCACAATGCCCGGACTTCCCGGCTCACCGCGCGCCCTGGATGTGGACGCAGGCGGGAACATCCTCGGGCTGTAGCGTTTCCCCTCGCTTGGTCGGGTGAATGCGGTAACGGCTTGACCCGAAGGGATAGGTGAGGTCCGCGACCGTAGCTTAGGGGGCCGCCCTCACACGCCAAACGAATAGGATACGGTAGCAATGCCTGAGTTCTTCAACGTCCTTGCTCCCGACGCAGCGTTCGAAGCATTGAGACCCTTGCTTGCCAGGAATGTGGGCGTCGAGCAAATGCTCGTTTCTGATGCCCTGGGGCGGGTAACCGCGGAGGAGATAGTCTCCCCGGAAGACCTGCCCGCGTTCCCCAGGTCCACGATGGATGGCTATTCGGTGCGTTCCCGAGACACTTTCGGCGCGTCGGAGGGCCTGCCGGCATACCTCGACCTGATAGGCGAAGTAGCTATGGGGGAGCAAGCTAACGTCAATCTGGGCACAGGTCAGGCTGCCAAGGCGTACACCGGGGGCATGCTCGCCGAAGGCGCCGATGCCGTGATAATGGTCGAACGCACACAGCTCCTCGATGAGACCGCGTTGGAGGCTCTTCGCGCGGTCGCACCGGGCGAAAACGTCGTGCAGGTGGGAGAGGACGTTCGCAAAGGCGATGTCATACTTCGCAAGGGAAGCGTCATCCGTGCCCAGGACATCGGCGGGATGCTGGCGCTCGGCATTACGAGCGTTGCCGTTATGCGAAAGCCTCGCGTGGGCATCGTCTCTACGGGAGACGAACTTGTCCCCCCGCATTCGAATGTCGACGCTGGGCAGATTCGCGACATCAACACCTACACGATATCGGCGCTGGTGACACAGGCAGGTGGCCAGCCCATCCCGATAGCGCTAGTACCCGACGATTTCGCCGAACAGCGTTCCGCCGCAAGAGACGGGTTGGACGCCTGCGACGCGTTGGTCTTTTCTGCAGGCAGTTCGGTGAGCAGCCGCGACCTCACCGCCGATGTGTTCAACAGTCTGGGCGAACCGGGAGTGATGGTACATGGTATATCAATCAAGCCTGGCAAACCCACCGTCCTGGGTATTGTCGAGGGGAAGCCGGTCTTCGGGCTGCCGGGCAATCCGGTGTCGGCAATGGTCGTCTTCGATCTGGTTGTCCGACCGGCGATCTGTCACATGAGCGGACTCGATGATGTTCCGGCTAAGCCGACTGTGAAAGCAAGCCTCGCCCAGGACATCCCCTCTGCAGCGGGCCGAGAGGATTATGTGCCGGTTCGGTTGGAACGAACAGGCGATTGCTTCCAAGCGGTACCCGTATTTGGCAAGTCGAATCTCATCTACACCCTCGTTCGTTCAGACGGCCTGGTCAAGGTCCCACTCGACCGCTCCGGCCTGTATGCAGGGGACACAGTGAGTGTGCAGCTATGTTGACCTCGCTCCACATTTCCTTCCTGAAGGGTTGATGGTGCATTGACGAATCACTCCCACCGTCACGGCAGGCGCTACTACCTGAGCGATATTCCACTGGAGGAAGCGCTGGGTAAGTACTTTGCCGCATTGGATTCTTCGGAAGCCCTGTCCCTTACCTCGACCGAACTCGTGCCCCTGAGTGCAGCAAGGGGACGCGTCACAGCGGAACCGATATGGGCGAGGATCTCCTCACCTCACTACGACTCGGCGGCGATGGACGGTATCGCTGTACATTCTTCGAGTACTGTCGGCGCTACCGAGACTTCGCCGGTACGTCTTTCCGTTGATGATACGGCAGTATGGGTTGACACCGGTGACCCCATGCCCGAAGGCTACGACGCGGTCATAATGGTCGAAGTCGTGAACGAGATAGATTCCCACACGCTGGAGATTCGGTCGCCTGCCGCGCCATATCAACATGTGCGCCCGCTTGGGGAGGACATTGTAGCCACAGAACTGGTGCTTCCGGAGAGCCACACGGTTCGTCCGGTTGATTTGGGGGCGTGCGCCGCCGCTGGACTGTCAGAAGTGCCGGTTCGCCGCCGGCCAAGCGTTGCCGTCATCCCAACCGGAAACGAGCTTGTGCAGGTCGGGAGCGATCTCAATCCGGGCGACATCATCGAGTTTAATTCCCTGGTCCTGGGTGGAATGGTAGAGGAGTGGGGCGGAGAGGCGACGACCTGGAATTCCGTATCCGACAATTTCGAAGAGCTTCTGGACGCCGTCAATGAAGCCGTGACCAGCCACGACATAGTCCTCGTCAATGCGGGCTCGTCGGCGGGCAGGGAGGACTACACAGCGCAGGTGGTCGAATCGCTGGGCGAGCTCGTTGTGCATGGAACGGCTATTCGTCCTGGGCATCCCGTAGTCTTGGGCGTAGTAGAAGGCAAGGCCGTGTTGGGGATACCCGGATATCCCGTCTCGGCGGCTCTGACCTGCGAACTGTTTGTGAAGCCCCTCATCGAGCGAAAACTAGGGGTTCCTCCGGCATCTCGAAACTCTGTCGAGGCTACGATGGCAAGAAAGACGCTGTCGCCCATCGGAGAGGACGAATTCCTGCGTGTGCGCCTTGGAAGAGTGGGGAACAGACTTGTAGCGTCCCCAGTCGGGCGCGGCGCGGGAGTGATCATGTCGCTGGTTCGGGCTGATGGCATTGTGAAGATCCCGCGTTTCTCAGAGGGCATTGACGCCGGAACGCGTGTTGCTGTGGAGATGGCTCGCCCGTTGACGGCAATTGAGGATACCGTGGTTGCCATCGGAAGCCATGATCTGACTCTTGACCTGCTGGCAAGTCACCTTCGACGCTCTCGCCCAGAAATAACTCTCGCATCGTCGAATGTTGGCAGCCTGGGCGGTCTGATGGCGCTGGCACGGGGTGAGGCGCATCTTGCCGGCTCCCACCTGCTTGACGAAGAATCTGGTGAGTACAACCTATCATTCATCGAACGCTTCGTCAGGGAACGGCATGTCTTTGTGGTAAATCTTGTCCATCGGATTCAAGGTCTGATCGTCCCCAGAGGTAATCCCGGGGAAGTCGACAATCTGGAGGATCTGGCGAATCCCGACCTGACGTTCATCAACAGGCAACGCGGATCGGGGACGCGCCTGCTGCTGGATTACAAGCTCAAAGAACTTGGCATCGCCGCCGAGGATATTCGAGGCTACGACCGCGAGGAGTACACACATCTGGCAGTGGCGGCGGCCGTAGCGGGTGGGCGGGCCGACGTGGGACTCGGCATTCTATCGGCAGCAAGGGCTTTGGGCCTCGACTTCGTGCCGCTGCTTTCTGAGCAGTACGACCTTGTGATACCCTCCGAGCATTACGAGACTGAGCGAGTGCAGTTCGTGCTGGAGGTTATCAGAGGGGATGCCTTCAGGATGGAAGTCGATGCTCTCGGCGGATACGACACATCAACGATGGGACAAGTCGTTGCTGAGCTGGGCCAACCGGCTGTTTGAGGTGGACAGACATTGGGCGTTACCGGCATTGTGCTTGCGGGAGGACTGAGCAGAAGGCTCGGACGCGACAAGGCGGTAGAGCCAATCGCAGGCGAGCCGCTAATTTTACGCGTGATCCGGCGTCTTGAATGCCTGACCGACGAGATCGTCGTCGTGGTTAACAGCGAAGCACGAGGCAAGGAGCTTCCGCTTCCCGCCGCCGCAGGATTTGTGACGGACGTTTACCCGGATTCCGGCTCGCTGGGCGGTATCTTTAGCGGGCTTTCTGCCGCGTCAAACAGCTGGGGGTTCGTTGTCGCCTGCGACATGCCCTTCCTGAATCTGGAACTGATTGCCCACTTGCTGGAGCTGCGGCCTGGCAGCGACGCGGTTGTTCCTGTGCTGGATGGATATCCTGAACCCACGCACGCCGCGTATTCCAAGTCCTGTCTGCCGCATATCGAGCAAAGATTGAAGGCAAATCAGCTCAAGATTTCCGGGTTCTTTGACAGTGTAGATGTCAGGTACGTTCCAGAACAGGATATTGAGCGGTTGGATGAGGATCGCCTTAGCTTCTTCAATGTGAACACACAAGATGACCTGGCGCGTGCCCTGACCCTTGCCGCAGAGGGCAGATGATGTGCAGGTCGTTTCCCCTTGCCGAAATCACGATTGAGCTCTTCGGCACCGCACGAATGGCAAGCGAGCGGAGGAGAATCGAGTTGCAGGTTCCTGCACAGGCAAGCGTTGGTCATCTGGTGACGATTCTAGCCGGCGCTAGTCCCGCACTGGTAGGTATTGCCCTGAGGGAAGATCTTAGCGGACTGCTCGAAAGTTATGTCCTCAACGTCAATGGTACGGAGTTCGTTGAGGGCGACGAACTGACACTACGGGATGGAGATACCCTGATGTTGTTCTCGAGTCTGGCAGGTGGGTGAGTTGGAACTTCACTCGCGTGGTACAATGTGCCAGAGTCGAAGGACGTGATCAGGTGTGAGCAAGGCACAGCGCGTTTGAGGTAGTCAGATTGTTGTACGGCTACAACGGCAAAATACTGGTCGTTGACCTGACCCAACGCCGGAGCTATTGGCAGGCTATTGAGCCTGAGTTGCTTCGTCGCTACATTGGCGGCACGGGTCTCGGCACGTATCTGCTCTACAAGCACTGTCCCCCTGGAATCGATCCCTTCCGCCCGGAGAATCCGCTAATATTCGTCACCAGTCCACTTGTGGGCAGCAGGCTCACAACTTCCAGCAAGTTTGCCGTGCTTACAAAATCGCCCCTGACAGGCTTCATAGGTGATTCGTTGTCGTCCAGTTTCATGGCGACGGAACTGAAAAAGTCCGGGTGCGACGCACTGATCGTAACCGGCAAAAGCGAACGCCCCTGTCTTCTGCAAATCGACGATGGAAGGGTCGAATTTCTGGACGCCGATGATCTGCTGGGCATGTCCACCTTCGACACGGAGCGCGCCGTCAAGCAGCGGCTGGGCCATCGCACCCGCGTGGCTTGCATCGGTCCTGCAGGCGAGAATCTTGTACGTTTTGCCAGCATAACCAATGATGGTGGACGGCAGGCGGCTCGTACCGGTCCGGGAGCCGTGATGGGGTCGAAGAACCTCAAGGCGATTGCCGTCAAGGGAACTCAGTCAGTTCCCGTGTACGAGAGTACCGCATTGAACGAGATCGGAATTGACCTGACAAGGAGAAGTCTCGGACCTGCGACCGAAAAATACAGGACGCTCGGCACGATGGCGAACGTGTCCGTGTTCAACAGTCTTGGCACATTGCCCACGCGCAACTTCCGGCAATCGACTTTTGAGGGCGCTGAGGGTGTGAGCGGAGAGCAGTTTCACGAGTCCAACTTTGTTAAGAATGCTCACTGCGCCAACTGTACTATCGGCTGCGAGAAGATTCTCGTCACCAGCGACAAGGGCAAGAAGGCGAAAGGACGCATGGAATATGAAAGTGCTTTCGCGCTCGGGCCACTGGTGGGAGTAGCTGACGGGAACACCGTCATTCGCGCATCCACGCTCTGTGATGAACTCGGTATGGATACGATCAGCGTGGGCGCAACTATCGCCTGGGCAATGGAGTGCTTCGAGCGAGGGATACTGACTGCTGAGGACACCGGCGGCATGGACCTTCGCTTCGGGAGTGGCGAAGACCTACTAGAATGCATCAGGCACATCGCACATCGCGAGGGAATAGGAAGCCTGCTCGCCGAGGGGAGTCTGAAGGCATCGCGCAAAATCGGGCAGGGAAGTGAGGCGTGGGCGATGCAGGTTAAGGGCCTTGAAATGCCCGGATACGAGCCTCGCAGCCTGAAGACAATGGCGCTGGGACTAGCCGTAAACACGCGAGGTGCGTGTCATAATAGGTCGTCTGCCTACGAGGCGGACTTCTCTTCAAGAGTGAACAGGCTTGAAGTGGATGATGCGCGCGGGAGCATAACTGCCGACGGCGAGGACTTTTCCGCCGTACTGGATTCCCTGATATGGTGCAAGTTCCTGCGTAAGGCGTTCGATGATCTCTATGAGGAGTCGGCTGAAATACTCGGACATATCACCGGCTGGGATATGTCCGCCCGCGAGCTTCAGATTGCCGGAGAGCGCGTCAACAACTTGAAGAAGGCCTTCAATATCCGGGAGGGCTGGACACGAGAGGATGATACTCTTCCCGACCGGACACTTGACGAGACTCTTCCGACGGGTATCGTCAAGGGCGTTGGACTGAGCAAGAAAGAGCTCAATATGATGGTGCAGGGCTATTACCGTGCGAGAGGCTGGAATGACGACGGCACTATACCGGAGGGGAAGATACAAGAACTCCAGCTTGAGGGCGTGATTTACAACGATGAGACTGCCCACCAGCCAGTTTCCGTCGAATAGAAAGAGGGAAGATTGAACAGGGAAAGAAACGAACTGCGCGCTACTCTCAGGCAGCAGTTTCCGCGTAATAGAGGACAGCTGCTTCCCGCATTGCACTTCCTGCAGCACGAGTTCGGGCACTTGCCGGACTGGGCTATGGAAGTAGTGGGGTGGCATCTGGGAATCCCGTCAAGCGAAGTGTATGGCGCGGCGACAAGTTACACCGAACTCAGAATTCAGGAGCCCGGGGAACGCATAATCCGAGTATGCACCGGTCTGAGCTGCTGGCTTAATGGAGGAAGGCAACTGATGGAGGAAGCCCACGCTGCGCTCGCCCGTTGCAACGAGCGGGACAAAATCACCCTGGAGGAAACACCGTGTGCCTATATGTGCGGAGTTGCCCCCGTTGCGGAAATTGACGGCGAGTGGCAGGGAAGACTGGCAGTGGGGAATCTCAGCGCCGCGATTGTGGAGGCAACCTCTTGACGAATGCCATATCTGAAGCCCTGGGGTCCCTACGCCGATTGGCCGACGACGAAAGAAGGGTACAAGCAGGCAAGACACGCGTCGTCGTTCAGCTAAGTCACTGCTCACAAGCAGTAGGCGCTAGAGAGGTAGCGGCTGTTGCGCTGGACACCTTGACGGAAGACGCCTACCTTGTGACTGCCGGTTGCGACGGCGCATGTTTTGCCGCTCCCAAGCTGTCCGTCATCACCCCCGATGGAAGATCTGCTGAATACTGGAATATGTCTGCTGAGAGGGTGCGGAAGGGCTTTGTCTTCCAGCGACCTGCCGACGCTCCTGAGCCCGAGGTGTCCGATGCCGCGGAGTTCATTAGCAAGCAACGCCGAATTACTCTCGACGGCTGCGGAAACCTTGACGCACTTGGAATCGGAGAGTACATCTTCAGCGGGGGATACGGCGGACTCGCGCGCGCGCTGTCCCTGTCGCCCGAAGAAGTCATCGAAGAGGTGCTTGCGTCAAGCCTGCTTGGGCGTGGAGGCGCCTACTTCCCGGCAGCTCTCAAGTGGCGCGGCGCGAGAGCCTTCGACAATGCACCCCGATACCTTGTGGTGAACTGTGAAGAGGGCGAGCCGGGCATTTTCAAGGACCGCCACCTGATGGAGGGTGTGCCGCATCGCCTAATCGAGGGTGCCATTATCGCCGCGTACGCATCCGGTGTAAATGAGGCATACATCTACATCAATGCGGAAGCGAACCTCTCGGCCGAGAGGATGCAGAACGCAGTCGACCACGCATACGAGGCGGGGATTCTGGGCGATAACATCCTGGAATCAGGTTATTGCCTGGAAATGAAGATAATGAGGGGTGCCGGAGGCTATGTGTGCGGCGATGAGACCACCCTGCTGAACACAATGGAGGGCCAGCGCCGCGAACCCCGTCAGCGTCCGCCCTTTCCCACGGAGGCCGGCCTTTGGGGCAAGCCAACCGTCATCAATAACGCGGAGACACTGTCGAGCGTTCCTTTCATTCTCGCAAACGGGAGTGAAGCCTTCTCCGCCGTAGGCACCGACGATGCAAAAGGTACTAAGATAGTCAGCCTGAGCGGTGCCGTGCGGAATGCAGGAGTCGCCGAAGTGCCGATGGGCACGACGTTGCGCGAGATAATTTTCGACATTGGCGGCGGACTCACTGCCGGAAGCGAATTGACGGCAATCGCCCTTGGCGGGCCGTCCAGCGGTATTTTTCCCGTATCTATGCTGGATACTCCCATTATGCCCGGATTCATTCACGAAGCGGGTGTTATGCTTGGAGCCGGAGGCGTCATCGCAATCGACCAGAGTGTCAGCGTGGTGGAGATGATACGAAAGCTCGCCGCGTACAATGCCGACGAATCGTGTGGCAAGTGCACTCCTTGCCGCGAGGGAACACCGCGTATGGTGGCGATGGTGGACGGATTAATCGCGGGCAATTCATCAACCTCAGATCTGGACGACCTGCGTCAACTGGCTGAACTCGTGAACGCCGCATCGCTGTGCGGACTGGGGCAGGCGGCCGGCAACCCCGTGCTGAGCGGACTGCACTTCTTTGGCGACGAGATTATGATGATGACGGACTCGAAATAGAGCCGCTGCGTGCCATACTAGATATGGCAAGGAAAATCTGACGGCAATTGGGAAGGCACGAAATGAGCGTCACACTCAACATTAACGGATATCCGGTCGAGGTCGGCGACGGTGCGACGGTACTGGACGCCATCAATCGGTCCGGCACCTACATATCACAGCTCTGCAAAGACCCGGATATGAAGCCGATTGGAGCCTGCCGTACCTGCTTGGTGCAGATCGAGGGAACGCGCGGCTATCCGGCATCGTGCGCGGTGCCGGCGTCCGAAGGCATGAGCGTCTGGACGGACACACCGGAAGTCCAGGCGATGCGCAAGGGTGTGCTTGAATTGACGCTCGCGATGTTCCCGTCCAATGGCACGAACGGCCATAAGAATTACAAGGAACTGTCAATTGCCGCCGACAGGCACGGCATCGCGGAACCGCGCTGGAAGGGCAGGCAGCGCGAAACCGTTGACAGCAGCAATCCTGTGTTCAACATTGCAATGGAAAGCTGCATACTGTGCCAGCGATGCGTTCAGGCTTGCCAGGACGGCCACCAGTTCATCGGCGCGATAGACCTTCTTGGCACTGGAACGCAGAGCAGGATCGGCACATTCGCCGAAAGGCCGCTCGTTGAATCGGTCTGCACTACATGCGGTCAGTGCCTGTCGGTTTGCCCAACCGGAGCAATCGAGGTCAAGGTCCCGCCGTTGCAGGTCGCCAAGGAGGTTACGACCACATGCCCGTACTGCGGTGTGGGCTGTGGAATAAAGGCGCAGGTTGACGACACGGACCGAATCGTGGCAATGCTCGACGACCCGGACAACCAGTCCAGCCTCGGGATGCTGTGTGTGAAGGGCAGGTTTGGCTACTCGTTCGTTAATCACGAAGACAGGCTGACAACGCCGCTCATTCGAAGAGACGGCATACTGACTGAAGCCACATGGGACGAAGCGCTGGAGCATGTCGCCTCCAATCTCGCCAAGTATCGGGGCGAGCAGTTCGCCACCCTCTGCTCGGCAAAAGCGACGAATGAAGACGGCTATATGCAGCAGAAGTTCGCTCGCCTGGTTATGCAGAGCAACCACATCGACCATTGCACGCGGCTGTGCCACTCGCCGTCAGTAGAGGCAATGCTTACTTCGCTCGGCAGTGGCGCTACCAGCAACTCATACCAGGACTACGAGGAGGCGGGCTGTCTCGTAATCATCGGGTCTGACGCAAATTCGAATCATCCGGTCGCGGCGTCGCGCATGCGACGAGCGGTCATCGAGCGTGGTGCGAAGCTGATCGTCATCAACCCGAGACGCATCGAAATGTGCGACTTTGCGGAGTTGTGGCTCAGGCCCCGCCCAGGAACTGATGTGGCGCTACTGAATGCTATGGCAAAGGTCATTCTAGATGAAGACCTTGTTGACTGGGACTTCGTCAGTCAGCGCACCGAAGACTTTGAGGAATGGCGGGAACTTATCGATGGCTACACTCTAGAATACGCGGAATCGATTACCGGTGTGGCTGCGGAAGACATCGCGCAGGCGGCGCGAATCTACGCCGAGCCACCGTTCAGCGGTTCTTGCCTGATATGGGGTATGGGCATTACCCAGCACATGATGGGTACGGCGAACGCCCATAGCCTGCTGAACCTGTCTTTCGTGGCTGGCCAGCTAGGAAAACCCGGCTCCGGAATATCTCCCCTTCGAGGACAGAACAATGTACAGGGATGCGGCGATGCCGGCTGCCTGCCCAACGCTTTTCCCGGATACCAGATAATTTCACAGGACACCGTCTCCAAGTTCCAGCAGGCATGGGGCAACCATCCGCTGCCGGACAAGGAGGGCCTGGTAATTACTGAGATGATGCTTGACATGGAGTTGGGCAGAATCAAGGCGATGTATGTAACCGGCGAGAATCCGCTTCTCAGCGAACCGAATCTGCATCACGCCGAAGAGACCTTCCGGAACCTGGAGTTTCTCGTTGTGCAGGACATCTTCCTGCACGAGACCGCACAGATTGCCGACGTCGTGCTGCCTGCGACCTCATTCGCGGAAAAGGACGGCACCTTCACCAACAGTGAGCGCAGGGTTCAGCGTGTGCGCAAGGCTGTGGAGCCAATAGGGGAGAGCCGTCCGGACTGGGACATCCTCTGTGATCTGGCAAAGCGAATGAGCCGGAACCTGGACCTCGGCGTCGAAGACCAGTTCGCCTTCACCCATCCGTCGGAGATATGGCAGGAGATGGCGGACAACACCCCAATAATCGCCGGCATTTCATACGATCGCTTGGAGCAGGAAGGCGGCATCCAATGGCCGTGTCCGACGGCTGACCATCCGGGCACGCGCTTCCTGTACGAGAACGACTTCCCGCGAGGACCACGGGCAAAGTTCGTCGGCTTCAACCAGGGCCCGCCTGCCGAAGAAATGCCCAGCAAGCGATTCCCGCTCATCCTGAATACTGGGCGCATCCTGTATCACTGGCACGGCGGCACGATCACGCGCCGGGCGTCGAATCTGCTTGCCCGCGCGCCCGAGCTGCAGATCAACATGAGCGCCGAAGACGGCGACAAATACGGCGTCGCTGACGGCGAATGGATCAGCCTGAAGTCGAGGCGCGGCATGTTGGAGGGCAGGGTGCTTTACACTGAAAAGATGCGCGCCGGGGAAGTGTTCGTACCGTTCGTCAAATTGCAGGAGCACGCCGCGAATTTCCTGACCAGCGACGCGCTTGACCCCTTCTCGGGCATACCGGAATACAAGGTCTGTGCCGTGAGAATCGAGAAGGTGGAGGAGCCCGTTCACTCGGCGGACTGAGGCACGTATATCCAGCCTTCAAGCTCCGCTGCCGCCAGTTCGCTCGGTTCTGGGTGGCGGAAGCGCGCGGAATCCAACGCCCATGATGCCGCAGATACGGCGGCAATTATCGAGTCCAGGCAGTCATCGCTGGCAAGGCAATCCTCCCGGAACTCCGAAAGGTTCGGCAGACGAACGCCCGACCTCTGGGAAAGCGCGTCAAGGATGTGACGCCGGTTGTTCAAGGCGTCACGCGCTTTCTTGTATCTCTTGTAAACCGTGTATTCGAAGCCAACTGCCTTGAGAAATGCCCCTGGCATCGTTTCTAGTAGGGTTACTGTGTCGCGACCGCCGGCATTCCGAGTCGGCATCGGCGGGACTGTCCAGGAAGTCGCGCATCGTTCATGCAGTTCCCGCAGCATCCTGATGCCGTAGTAGGTCATCGGCAGCATGTTGGGATTGGCCTTGTGCAAGGGTGAAAAGCTCTCCTTGAAGTGCTTTTCGTCCCCGCATCGCTTATGCTCACCGCATCGCACGACGAACGCGTCGCGCCTCTCAATGAAGTCACTCAGGCTTAGATTAGAAACCGCTTCCCAGACGTCGGGCATTGTCTCCAGATCATCGGCATTCAGTGTCTCTGCGAAAGCGCGGGGAACGCCGAAAGGAAAGTCCAGGCCAACTACGGTGGGTGCCGTTGTCGCTCCCAGTAATTCGATCACTTCCATTCGGCGAGTGCTCTCAGCGCGCTCGAGCGTCAGCGCGCCATCGGGGCCAATGCGACCCCGCGCCACCCAGGTATTGCGGTCGCTCTTGGCGCCGCTGAAGTCAATGCCGATGATGGTGGTCATGTCTCTCCGATCCACAGTCTGTCCTTCGCTTCTCGCGTGCAATTCTAACATCGCGCAGTCGGAGGACGCGCAGCACACTCGCACAATTTGGTATGATTTGCCTGAATCACTTGATTGCGGAGTTTGCCCAACATGACGACACCCTTGTCCCAAATGCCCAAGCCGGAAGCAGGTCAGTACGCTGCGAAGAGAAAGCTCTTTCTCGTCCCCATCTTCCTATTCCCGCCGGATGTTCCTGATGACGCAGCCCAGTTGCTCGAGCGCTACTGGTCTCAGGTGCGCGACCACATACAGAACCTGGAGCGCTCGCTCGGAAGTGTGAAGTATATCTTCCACGAGACGATCTACGCCGGTGACGAAGAAGGCATGAGGATGGTCGAGGCGATGAATCCGTTCGGCTGCTCATTCATCCAAGCCCTGTCAGCCGCCGGCGCATCTCTGCAGGCGACGGAGGACCGGGCAATAGTAGAGGAACATTCCGACTGGCAGCGATGCTTGTCCATAGGTCTGATGAGCGAGAAGGTGATGAACCTGGCGATGGAAGGCATCCGGGATACGACCCAGCAGAGATTCGACCATATTGGTGAACGGATTTCCGAGTCTATCCAGGAAAACGAGGCCGCCGTCTTGTTCATTTCGGAGGGACACCGTGTGCAGTTCCCTCCCGACATCCAGGTCTTCTTCGTCGCTCCTCCGGCGCTTGACGCGCTCAGGCGGTGGCTGGACGACCAGATGCGCGGGATGGCACAGGCACCTGTCGAAGCCGAACAGGAATGACGACACAAAGATCAGATTGATCAAGGAGACTGTTCATAATGACATCTAACGGCAGCCCACTGCGAAGCCGCGCATGGTTCGACACACCCGAACTCTATGGCTGGCTCAGGCAGGCAGCTTTCAAGGCCGAAGGCTTTGGCGAACCCGCATATCAGAACAAGCCGATCATCGGCATCTGCAACACATGGAGCGAGCTTACTCACTGCAACGCTCATCTTCGCCAGCTTGCTGAGGCGGTCAAGCGTGGTGTCTGGCAGGCGGGCGGATTCCCGATGGAATTCCCCGTGATGTCGCTCGGCGAATACAACATGCGTCCCACCACGATGCTCTTCCGAAACCTGATGAGCATGGATGTGGAGGAGTCCATCCGTGCCAATCCCCTTGACGGGGTTGTGCTGCTGGCAGGGTGCGACAAGACGACGCCCGCCGTTCTGATGGGAGCCGCAAGCGCCGACATCCCCGCAATCCTTGTCACCGGAGGGCCGCAACTCAAGGGCAACTGGCGCGGCGAGGAACTCGGTTCCTGCACCGACTGCCGCAGGTACCATACGGAGCTTCGTGCAGGGAGCATCACGGAGGAGCAGTGGGCGGAGCTTCAGAACTCCATTGTGCGCAGCCCGGGCCACTGCATGGTCATGGGTACGGCTTCGACAATGGCGTCTATGGGCGAGGCGCTTGGCATCGCGTTGCCGGGTAATGCCGCGATTCCCGCCGTTGACTCCAGGCGCATTCAGCTGGCTGAGGCGTCCGGAAGGCAAGTCATGAAGCTCGTGGAGCAGGATCTGCGCCCGTCGAAATTAATGACGCGTGAGTCATTCGAGAACGCTATCCGCACGCTGCATGCCATCGGCGGTTCGACCAACGCGATCATACACCTGACCGCAATCGCGGGCAGGTTGGGCATCGAACTGCCGCTTACACTCTTCGACGAACTGTCAAGAACGACGCCGTTCATCCTGAATCTGAAACCGTCGGGCGAGTTTCTAATGGAGGATTTCTTCTATGCCGGCGGTCTTCCCGCGCTCCTGAACGAGCTTCGACCACTGCTGCACACCGATCAGATGACCGTTACCGGAAGGACACTGGGCGACAATGTGGCAGGCACCATTAATCACAACCCCGAACTGATTCGAAGCCTGAATGAACCGCTCAATGCTGAAGGCGGACTTGCTGTAGTTTACGGCTCGCTCGCCCCGGGCGGTGGCGTCATAAAGCCCACAGCTGCCTCTCCTGATCTATTGACCCATCGCGGAAGGGCGCTCGTGTTCGAAGACCACGACGAGATGGAGCATCGCATAGACGATCCCGACCTCGATGTAACTCCCGACGATGTGCTGGTAATGCGAAACGCCGGCCCACTTGGTGGTCCGGGTATGCCGGAGTGGGGTTTCCTGCCGCTCCCGCGGAAGCTGCTCCAGCGCGGCATCCGGGATATGGTACGACTCAGCGACGCGAGAATGAGCGGCACCGCGTTCGGCACCGTCGTCGTTCATGTCTCGCCTGAATCAGCGTCCGGCAGCCCGCTAGCAGCCGTAGAGACCGGCGACATTATCGAGCTAGACGTGCCGAACCGCAGGCTCGACTTGCTGGTGGATGAAAGGGAAGTTCAGCGCCGGCTGTCGCAACTACCGCCGCAAAAGCCGCACTTCACCAGGGGCTATGGCGTGATGTTCAGCCAGCATGTGACGCAGGCTGATACCGGCTGCGACTTCGATTTCCTGCGAGCGGAGGTCTTGTAGAGCCAGCATCGCACAATTACTTGCAGGGGCACCTACGAGCCATTGCCTCTATCCGGTAACGACGGCTCGAATCTCCTCGCGCTCCCGCTCGCTCATGATCCATTCGGCGGCTTTGGCGTTCTCCTCCATCTCGGAGGGGCGGCGCGTGCCTACCAGCGCCACGCTTACCGCCGGATTGGATATCACCCACGCCAGCGCCAGCTGCGGAACCGACATTCCCTTGGCGGCGGCGATTTCCTTCAGGGCTTCTACCCTTTTGAGGTTCCCAAGGAATGTGTCGCCCTTGAAAAGAGGTTGACCGAACGCCATCAGGCTTCGCCGCCAGTCGTCTTCTTCGAACTGGGTATCCGGCGTCATGGTTCCCGTCAGCAGGCCGTGAGCAAGAGAGCCGTACGCCATCGCGCCCATCCCATTTTCGCTGAGGAAGGGGAACACCTCGCCCTCCGGACGGAAGTCGAAGAGATGGTACCCGACCTGGTTCGTGATGATGGGGTAAGCCTCCAGGCAGTCCGACATCTGTTGGATGCTGAAGTTACTCACCCCGCCGTATCGAATCTTGCCTTGCTGCTGGAACTCGGCGAACGCCTCCATTGGCTCGGACATCGGTCGAGACTCGTCGGGCCAGTGTATGAGATATAGGTCAAGGTAATCCGTCTGCAAGCGCTGCAGGCTTTCGTCCAGCCCCCTGGTCAGTGCCTCCTTGGAGCTGTCCCGCATTTGAGGGTTATCCGGGTCGTGCCACTGGCGTCCGCCCTTGCTGACAAGCACTACCTTGTCACGCCTGCCTTGCAGGGCTCTGCCAAGGAGTTTCTCGCCTTCACCCCAGCCATAGACTGCCGCTGTATCGAAAAGCGTAACGCCCAGATCTATAGATGCGTCGATGGCACGCAGGACCTCAGCATCGTCAAAGGAGCCGTAGTGGCCTCTTCCCATGGGCCAGCCGCCGAACCCGACAACAGAGGTCTCCAGTTCAGAATCACCGAATTTGCGATATCCCATAACTAGCTCCCTTGGTGGATCTGAACCTTCACGGAGCCGGTCGTCTTGTCGTAGGCCGTCGCAAACCCCTTCTGGATGTCGTCAAGCGAGTAGATATGCGTCACCATCGGCTTCAGGTCAACCGCGCCTGACGCCATCAGATCGATCGCGACCTCGTAGTCGTGTCTGCCGTTGATGATTCCGTAGCATGAAGAGAAAACAATCGTCTGCTCCTTCATCATTGGCGGCAGCCAGTCCACGGTGATGGGAGTTCGATAGCCGCCGATGACCACGAAGCGTCCCTGCTCTCGCGTGAGATCGATTGCCTGTACGATGGGGTCGGGCCTCCACCCGCCGACCGTCTCCACCGTGAGGTCAACGCCGAGCCCTTCAGTGGCATCGAGGACTGCGTCGCTAAGTGCGGGGTCGTCAGGAGCAAATGCGTAGTCTGCCCCTAGCTGCTTGGCGAGAGACGCCTGCTGCTCATGACGCGCCGTAACGAATATCGTGCCCGCGCCGAGCGCCCGTGCCGCAGCAACAGCGGTCAACCCGATATTACCGGCACCGAGTACCACCACCGTCTCACCACCAATCAGCTGCCCACGCCTGACGCCGTGGACAGAGACGGCGAACGGTTCCACGAGGGCCGCCTCTTCCCAGGTCATGTTATCCGGCAGCGCGTAGCAACCCCAGGCTTTGCGTTTTATGTACTCGGCGAAGCCCCCTCCCTCGGGAGGAGCCATGTCCATGCACTGCTTGTACTGCCCCATCCGGCAATACCAGCAGCGTAAGCAGGCTCGCCCGTGGCCGATTGTCTCGATAGCTACTCGCCTTCCGACCAGGGACGAGTCGATGCCTTCACCAACCTCAACTATTTCACCGGCAACCTCGTGCCCAACAGGAGATTCGTCAGCCTCTTTTTGGTCCGCTTTCACCTGCAAGTCGGAACCGCAAATACCCGTCGAACGAATGCGTACAATTGCATCGCCCGCTCCAACCTCAGGACGGGGATACTCGCCAAGGGTCATCGTGCCGTCGCCGTCGTAGAAAGCAGCTTTCATCATTGCCATTTTGCAC
>CAZWDM010000049.1:0-21514 GCA_964632415.1 uncultured Dehalococcoidia bacterium
CCTGACAGACGCGAGGTTTTCACCAGCGTTACAAATAGCAAGAATTGAACAGATATAAGTAGGACTCCTCTTCCGGGAAACTGGAAAAGGAGTCCTTTTTTTGTGTGGGCTATCGTTGGAGTCCACTCACGAGTATAAGGGTGAAGTCCACAGACGTGTGGTTGGTAGAGCTTTTCGCGCCGTAATCTGGGTGTGGTGTCTGCTGTTGTAGTCCCTGGCGGGGGAAGACGATTTTCACCACCTAAGCGTCGCTGCTGGTAATTGGGAATGTTTACACGGGAGAGCTGTATACGTAGGCTGCAGTTGGTTAAGTCTCTTGCCGGTGTTTTGAATGTCTTGTTAGTTCAGCGCTTGGTGTTCAAATTGGGATGGGTAAGAGTTAGAGAAATTAGACATGTCTCCGATACTCCTTCTTTGGTTTTCTGTGGACTAGGTTAATAGTGCGGGCTATAATGGTAAGGATGTGTTTGAGATTGCATTCAATAAGTGGTTATTGGATCGACAGTTACGGGCGAGAGTGAAACAGAGATGGGGGATATGAGAGCGAAGAGCTTAATTGCAGGGATTGTGGCGGCGATCGTGATTCTTTGCGGGGCGTTAGTTCTGCCCACTACAGGTACCCTGGCGCAGACTAATACCGCGACTCCGGGTTCTGCCCCGCAGGGTGTTCCGCAGATACCGATGGTCGTGACGGGAGCGGCTGTTGGGGCGCCTGACGGGTTCAGAGTAGTTGCCCGCATAGAGAAGGGCGCGGCGTCTTATGAGAGCCTGCCAGGAGAGGTGGAGGACGGACGATACTTCCTGACTGTGAGTCCACCGGATTCTAGGTTCATCAGCGAGGAAATTATTTTCCTGCTTGAGGGCGCGGAGGCCAATGAACGCTTACGACATGCGCCTGGGGTTAACCAGTTCAACTTCGACCTGACCTTCGACCAGATCCCCGAAGCGACGCTTACTCCTACTCCTGTCCCCGTGCTTCCTTCTACTTACTCCGGGACGATTGTTGTTGCGGGTCAGGCGGTTACGCCGGAAATGGTGTTGGTCATTCGGATTGGTGATTACCAGAGCCCGCCTGCTGCCATCCTGGACAATGGAGAATTTGTGAACTTGGTCATCCTAACGGAAGAAGAGGCGCTGGTGGGGACACCGGTGGAGTTCTTCCTCAACGGAGAGGCTTCAACGCCACCGGCGATTGGAGTCTTCCAGCCAGGTACACGACATGTGGTTGACCTGATTTTTGGGGAAGTTCCTCCGACGGAGACCCCGGTTCCGACAGAAACTGCCATTCCGACGGAAACGCCGGTTCCTACGAACACGCCGGTACCCACAGAGACCCCGGTTCCGACGAATACTCCGGTGCCTACGCATACTCCGGTGCCGCCGACCGCGACGCCAGAGCCAACTGCGACGCCAGAGCCAACGGCAACTCCGGTTCCTACAAACACCCCGGTGCCGCCGACCGCGACGCCAGTGCCGGTGGTTGTGACGACGGACGACGAGGAAGAAGATGAGGGCGGCGGAATATGCTCGAGCACTTCCGGGCTCCCGTTCGGTGAGTCTGCGGCGAATATGCTGGTGCTGTTTGCTCCGCTGGTGATGCTGGGTGGCGCGAAGTATGTGCGCCGACGCAGGTGGAAGGAGTAGCCCGGAGAATACTGAACGTACTCCTAGTAGGCAGCTACGAGTGGGAGATTCTTTCCGGAGACAAAGGAAATCTTAAGCAAAGAGGGGCGCCACACTATTGTGTGCGCCTCTCTTTTTGTTTGGCGCAATTAAGTCTTTACTCAGGCCTGGGCGCTGCCTTGCGTGGGCGAGGCGTTCCCAATCGGAGCGGCTGTGTGTCGCTTTCTCGCCATTTCCCCTTGGTCAAACGGGATGGCTGTGTGCGGATGGAAGGTGGGCTAAGTGCGGCACACTGAGTGGGCGCCGGGGATAAATCTGGTTGCCGGAGTGTGCCTGGCGCTGGCGGCTTCTGCCGCGCTCTTCCTGGTGCTGATAACTGACCGGGGCGTGGCATGGGCGGAGGCAGAGGGGACACCGGACCCGGTTGAGCATGGTCCGGTTGTGGTGTGGGAGACGGCGATACCGGAGGACTGGCCCGCGGGACAGGCTAACCACATCATATTTTCATTACAGGCCTATTCCCATGATGGAGGAGCGCTGACATTCGCACTGAGGGAGTCGGACGATGCATTGAAGTTCTCGCTTATTCCTGCGGGGGTTAACGATTCCGGCAATCATGTTGCGCACTTGGTGCTGAAAGAAGGGGAGAGGCTCGACTACGAGGCGCAAGATCTTTATCTGATAGGTATCGAAGTCCGAACGGAAACCGGTGGTATCACGGAATTGCTGCTACGGTTGAGGGTGATCGACGTGGATGAGTTTGCGCCTGCGCCGACCGCCAGCGCAACGCCTGCGCCGAGTCCGATTCCCCCAGACCCATGCTTTATTGCGATAAGTGGAGAGGTAGATATGCTGGGGAACTGGGATGGATCGTGCCTGTCGGAGAACAGGCCGAATGACAGCCGTGCGGGCAACTACTATTCGCGGTTCTTCACCTTTACGCTCGATGTGGCGGCGACGTTGAGCATAAGGCTGGATTCCGAAATTGATACATACCTTTACCTGATGACGGGCAAGGGGAGGGACGGGGATATCGTTGCGCGAAACGATGACGTGGCGCCACATATGGACCTGAACTCGGAGATCGTGGAGCAGGAACTTGAAGCGGGGGATTACACGATTGAGGCGACGGCCTATGACGCTGAGAAGACTGGAAGCTTCACGCTGGTGGTGAGCGGGCTGCCGGCGATCGAAGAACCGGAAATCGACGAACCGGTGGTTGACTGCACGAGTGGTGGCGCAGTGTCGGACGCGAGCGAAAGCCCGGAACTGGTGGCGGACTGTGAGGCTCTGCTGGAGTTACGGGACACATTGAAAGGGAGTGCGCAGCTGAATTGGGCTACCGATTTGCCAATGGAGGATTGGGACGGCGTGCACTTAGGTGGCTCGCCGGTGAGGGTGACGGGGCTGATATTGGATGAGTGGGGTCTGAGTGGGCGGCTTCCGTCCGGTCTTTCGAGGCTTTCGGCACTTGAGTCGCTGTCTCTTGCAGGAAACGGACTGACGGGTACAATTCCGGCTGAGTTAGGCAATCTGTCCGGTTTGAAGTTGCTTGCTCTTGACGGCAATAGGTTGACGGGCGGTATTCCCTCGGAACTGGGCAATCTTGCAAGTCTGGAGACGCTGGCACTGAGTGACAATATCCTGAGCGGTGAAATCCCGGGAAGTCTTTCAAAACTAGGGAAGGTCAGAGTGCTGCTGTTGGCAGACAATCGGTTGACCGGAGAGTTCCCTCCATGGCTTGGTAGTCTCGCAAACCTGATTGACCTGAAGGTGGCGGGAAATGTGCTGAGCGGGTGTATTTCGCCGGTGTTGTACGATGTGGCAGACAACGACCTGTTGCTGACGGGCCTGGAGCCGTGTGCGTCGGGTGAGTGCGCGAATGGCTCGGCGGTCGAGATGCCGGATGATAATCTGGGGCTTGTCGCGGATTGCAATGCGTTGCTTGCGAGTAGGGATGAGCTGGCTGGAGACGCCCAACTGAACTGGTCAGTGGATGTGCCGATCCAGGAGTGGGAGGGCGTGAGAGTCGGCGGCAGTCCAGAGCGGGTTGTACACCTTGTGCTGAACCGGAGGGGCCTTACCGGGACTCTGCCGGCGGAGTTGGGAATGCTGAGCCACCTGACACTGCTGCAGATAACCGGCAATGAGGTAACTGGAGCGATACCGCGGGATCTCGGAAGGCTCAGAGAACTGCAACTGCTGGTTCTCGCGGACAATGATCTGAGCGGAGAGATACCGCCGGAATTCGATGGTCTGGCGAGCCTCTCACACCTGAATTTGTCCAATAATAGCTTGACCGGGACGCTTCCCCGTGAGCTGAGTAGCCTGACAGATCTGACGTCGCTATATGTTGACGATAATCAGCTTGAGGGGGAGTTGCCGGAGGGATTTGGGAATCTCAGGAAGCTGAAATTTCTGTATCTCAACGATAACGAATTGTCGGGAGAGCTGCCAGCCGATCTGGGGAGAATTTCGACACTGAAGGTCCTTTCCCTCGATGGTAACAGGCTGACTGGACCGATTCCGCCGGAACTGGGATCATTGCTCAGTCTCGAAGTACTGTCGCTTGAAGGCAATCTGCTGCGAGGGGCGATTCCGGCTGAACTGGGAAGGCTGAGCAGATTGCAAGTACTTTCCCTGGCCGCAAACAGGCTGACCGGTGAGATTCCCGCACAGCTGGGTGCGATACACGGTCTGAGGAGGCTGTCACTGCACTCGAATGGATTTACCGGGTGCATCCCGAAGGAGCTGGCAGATGTGCCGGTCAATGACCTGAACTCGTTGGGGTTGAAATACTGTGGCGAAGGGAAGTGCGCTGGTGGGACGGCCGTCGCGCATCCGAATGCCAACTATGGCCTTGTGTCGGACTGCACGAGCCTGCTTGAGGCAGTTGACAAGTTGGCGGGCAGTGCAACGCTGAACTGGTCCACTGAACTGGCAATCGAGAACTGGGACGGCGTCACCATTAGCAGGTCCCCCAGGCGGATTTCAGAGCTGAACCTCAGTGGGCGCGTTTTGGATGGGGAGGTATCGCACGAATTAGCAAATATCACTGAGCTGCGGGTATTGGATCTATCCAACAACAGGCTGACGGGTACGATTCCATCGGAATTATCCAGGCTCTCTAATCTGAGAGTGCTTCTCCTTTCAGACAATCGGCTGCATGGCCAAATCCCACACGATCTGGCAAGACTGGAGAATCTGGTGCAATTGAGGCTATCGAGCAATTCACTTGCCGGCTGTGTTCCCGATGAACTGGTCGATGTAGTTGACAATGATCTTGATGAGTTCAGAAATTTGCCCCCTTGTGGAGACGTGGACTGTTCCAGCGGGCTTGCAGTCGCGGACCCTGCTGATAATCGGGGGCTGGTGGCTGACTGCGAGACGCTGTTCGGGATGCGGGATGAGCTTGCCGGTGGCGCCTACCTGAACTGGTCGGTCCATATTGCGATAGATCAGTGGGAGGGCATTACCATTGGTAGGTCGAGGGAGCGCGTCGCAGGGATCGACCTGGCTGATGCGGGTCTCAGCGGGAATCTGCCGGAGGCGCTTGGTGATCTGGCGGGCCTTGAAGTGCTCATACTGTCGGGCAATGAACTAAGAGGCAGGATTCCGTCCGAGATAGGCAAGCTCTCAAGTCTGAAGAGGCTCCTGCTCGATGACAATATGCTCAGTGGGGATGTCTCACCCGAACTGGCCGTCTTGAGTGGTCTCGACGAAATAAGGCTGTCGGGAAATCAGCTGGGCGGATGTATCCCTCCGGCCCTGGGTGAAGTCCCTGCAAATGACTTGGATGTGCTCGGTCTGGACTTCTGCGATGCAGGTGAATGTTCGACGGGCGCGGCAATAGAGGATCCAAGCGCCAATCCTGGCCTGGTGGCGGACTGCGATGCGCTATTAGGCGCGCGGGACACGCTCAGGGGCGGCGGCATTCTCAACTGGTCTGCTGACCTGGATATTAGCGAGTGGTTCGGTGTTACGGTTGGTGGCTACCCGAGGCGCGTGACGAAACTCAGGCTTAGTTCATTCAGACTGGACGGTGAGATCGCGCCAGAACTGGGCAGGCTTGAAAAACTGGAAGAACTGACGCTCAGCCGCAATCGGCTAAGCGGAGAAATCCCAGCCGAACTGGGTGGACTGTCTAATCTGAAGACCCTGTCATTGTCTAGGAACAGACTGGTTGGCGAATTGCCTTCTCAGCTTGGTAGCCTCACTGCACTTGAGCACCTGTCACTGTCCGACAACCGTCTTGCCGGAGGATTGCCGGCTGAACTTGGGTTCCTGATCAACCTTGAGCACCTGTCCATTGCCGGAAATCGTTTGACCGGCGAGATTCCCCTGGAACTCGGCATGCTGGCCAACCTGCGATATCTGTCTATGTCGAACAATGGCCTCACAGGCTCAGTACCGACGCAATTTGGGGGGCTGACGGAGCTGCGGTACCTGCGCCTGGTCGACAACGGCCTGAATGGTATGATTCCGCCCGAGCTATCAGGGCTGTCCATGCTTAGAAGTCTGCAACTTTCCAGGAACCGGCTCAGCGGGGAGATTCCGGCAGAGCTGGGGCAACTTGAGGATCTGAGAACACTGCACCTGTCGGATAATGACCTGGCAGGCAGAATTCCGTCGGAATTGGGTCGTCTTTCTGAATTGACGGAGCTGTATCTATCCGCAAATGAACTGTCTGGAAGCATACCGGCTGAACTTGGAGACCTCACCAACCTGGTGCAGTTGTATCTGCCCAGGAATCAGCTGACCGGAGAGATACCATCCGAACTGGGCAGTCTTTCAAATCTGTTGCACCTATTCCTCGGAGGAAACCGGCTGACGGGTTGCATTGCTGAAGGGCTGAGTGATGTTGCGCACAACGACCTTTCGCAGCTTAATCTGCCGGATTGCGATGAGGAATAGAGGGGACTAGGCTGTCCGAGATGGCGGTTGGACACCAATATCTACGCGGATGGGCCTGACTGGCAGACTTCACTTGTTAGTCGGCGGCGGCGACTGTAGAATGGTGGAATAGTGGACCGACATGCACATTGGATGGCGCGGTTGCCGATGCTTACGGAAAGACAAGAGCTAATCCTAAAGATTATCATCGCTGATTACACGCGGACGGCTACGCCGATTGCGTCTGAAGCGGTGGCGCGCAGTCACGGGCTGAATGTCAGCTCGGCTACGGTGCGTAACGACGTTGCGGCACTCCGAGAGCAGGGCTACCTCGCCCATCCGCACACTTCGGCAGGCAGCGTGCCTCTCGATAAAGCCTACAGGTTCTTCGTAGAGTCGGTGGAGCCTGTGACGGATACCGCGATTCCCCAGAGTGCGCGAGACGCGGCACAGAGCCGGCTACAGAATATCTTGCAGAACCTGGACGAGTGGGCGAATGTTTCGGCCGCGATCCTTTCCGAGCTAGTCGGTAACATGGCGATCGCCACCTTCCCGAAAGCGCGCGAGACGAGGGTGCGCCACGTCGATCTGGTGCCTATCCAGGACCTGCTGGTTATGCTCATAGTCGTGCTTGAACAGGCCCGGCTGCACCGGCAGCTGATACGCCTGCCGCAGCCGATGAAAGCGTTTGAACTCGAAGAATCGACCGCTCGCCTGCGTTCGTACCTGATGGGCCACAACCAGCACGAGATAGAATCGCAGCAATTGCCTCTTACACCCTTGGAAGAAGAGCTAGTCGAAGCGACCGTAACCGTGCTGCAGGAAGAGGAGAAGGCGGCGTACCACGACCACTATGTGGACGGTATTCGGAAACTGCTGTCGCAGCCGGAGTTTGCCGAGAACGAGCGTGCCCGTGCAATCGTCGAAGGTGTGGAGGACGGCAGCCTGGCGCAAACCATTCTTGCGGAGACGCCGGATGAAGGCGTGCTTCGCGTCATCATCGGGCATGAGCATCCTGACGACACCCTGTCTCCTCTGAGCGTCGTGGTGTGCCAGTACGGAATGCCTCATCGAGCTGTCGGCGCTCTTGGCGTCGTCGGACCAACGAGAATGGAGTACATCAGGACGATTGCCGGCGTGCGTTTCCTTTCCTCCGCAATGAGCGAATTGCTGGAAAGCGTGTACGTCGAATAGTTACGGCTCGACGGCACTGAGCAGGCGACCTCAATCAATTCCAGCAACAAAGCGGTTCGTCCTTGAGTTGGCAATGATCGAGCCCTCCATCGTTCTCATGTGTCGCCTCCCTTCCATTGCAAGTCGCAAGGTATGACAAGACGCCAGATTTCCCCTAAATCCAGCTCAAGGGTTGCGAAACCTGGTTTGTACCTGATGGCCGAAGAATAATGAGCGGGCTGCATCACGTAAGAGTATTGTCACGAGCATCTGAGGAGCAGAGAGAATGTCCGTACTGGTAATTGGTGGCACCGGCTTCATTGGGCCGCGAGTAGTGAGGAAGCTGGTGGAGAGGGGTGAAGAGGTGGTCTGCCTCGACATCAACCCCTGGGCTGCCTCTTTCGACCACTTGGGAGACAGGGTGAGAGTCGTCAGGGGCGACATAACGCACTTCGATGATGTCGTTAGGACGGTTCTTGAATACAGCCCTGAACGGCTCATAAATCTCGCCTATATCGTGGGTGGTGGCGAAGGCGACCCCCATAATCATATGCGCCTGAACGTGCTGGGTATGGACAATTGCTTCGAGGCTGCGCGGCTGTGCGGGGTCGAGCGCGTCGTGTACGCCAGTTCGATCGCCGTTTACGGGCCGCAGCGGCACTACGGAGATAGGGCAGTGGATGAGGATGATCCTAAGTACGGCACCAGACAGTACGCGATGCACAAGATATTCAATGAGTTCCAGGCGGAGCAGTACAGGAACAATTATGGGATGTCGATTACGGGTATCAGACCGGCACATGTCACTGGGCCGGACAAGGTAAGGGGCTCCGTTGACCATGTGCAAGCGATAACCCTCGCAGCCAGGGGATTGCCGGCAAACTTCCCGTCGCAGTCGTATACCCGGTGCCCGATTCATGTGGAGGATGCGTCCGAGATTTTCGTGCGTGTTGCGATGTCGGACTCTCCACGCTACAACCTCTACAACTCTGGAGGAACGCCTATCACCTTGGGCGCACTGGCCGACCTGGTGCGGGAGTTCATACCCGATGCCCAGATTTCCTTCGATGCTGATGATGGCATCGAGGAGTCAGACATCTATCTGGTGGACAACAGGCGTATACGCGAGGAGTTCGAGGTAGAGTTCCCACCCTTCAGGCAGCGCGTCCTGGAGATCATCAACGAGGTGCGACTTTCGGAGGGCATGCCCCTCGTAGGGGATTAGCGCTTCGGGCTATCCCCTTCAGTCGTGACTTCGATGTGCGTCGTCAGTGCATCACAAGGCCGCCGTCAACGTTGAACGCCTGGCCCGTGATGTTGCGAGAGCCGGGGCCCGCCAGGAATGCCGCCATATCGGCTATGTCTTCAGGCTCGTTCGCCCGACCGATGGGGACTCGGGCATTCCTCTCCGCTTCCAATTCCTCCATGGGAATGCCCATGTCCTGAGATCGCTGAACCATTGTGGACTGGCCCATAGCGGTGCGGGTTATGCCGGGGCAAATGGCGTTGACGTTGATGTCCTGACTTCCAAGCTGGTGTGCCGCTATGTGCGTCATGGCGATGACGGCGCCCTTGCTGGCAGCGTATGCCGCGTTGGAGGTGCCCGAATAACCCTTGCCGGCGATTGACGCGATGTTGATGATCCGACCTCCGTCGCCTTGGTCGATCATCTCGCGGGCGACCCGCTGCAGGCAGAAGAACACGCCCCTGGCGTTGACACGGTGTATCCTGTCCCAGTCTTCCACGGTCAGGTCCATGATATCCGCGAAACGAGTAACTCCGGCGTTATTCACCAGAATGTCGATGCGTCCGAATGCGTTGAGCGCCTCCTCGACGACACGGTTGATATCGTCGATGTCGCCAATGTCCGCCTCGACCGCGATGGCTTGGTGGCCACTCTCCCTTATGTCAATGCTGGTCTGCTCGACCAGTCTGCCGTTTATGTCGGTGGCGACCACGCTTGCGCCTTCACCGGCGAGCCGTAGAGCGATTGCCCTGCCCATTCCCTGCGCCGCGCCCGTAACAAGGGCGACTTTGCCATTGAGAGACATTGAACACCTCCGATTTCATAATGCCCGTAACCCCGAAATGCGGATTTCAGGACACCTATTGCATAAGTCCATATGGTGGTATGGAGTGTATGCCTACAGGTCAAATTATGGAAGGGCGTTCTTCCGCATTTGCTGCTGGTCGCTAATTCTTCCTTGAGCGACGCATAGCCAGGCATGTTTCCTCGGTCTGTTATACTTTCTATCATAGCCACGATTGAAGAGGGACACGATATGTTTGAGGCTCTGTCGGAGAAGTTGAACGGAGTGTTCGGTCGCCTTGGAAACAAGGGCAGGCTGACTGAGCAGGACGTGGACGCAGCGTTGCGCGAAGTGCGTATGGCGCTGCTGGAAGCGGATGTGAACTTCCGTGTTGCGCGCGAATTCATCGCTCGCATCCGCGAGGAGGCGCTGAAGTCGGACGTGCTTCAGAGCCTTTCGCCCGGCCAACAGGTAGTCAAGATCACCAACGATGCGCTGGTGGATATCCTGGGCGGGCAGGCGCACAAGCTTGAGCCCGGGCCCAAGCGCCCATCGGTTATCCTGATGGTCGGACTCAACGGCGCGGGCAAGACGACGGCGTCCGCAAAGCTCGCTCGCCATCTGAAGCAGGACGGGCAAGTGCCTGTTATGGTCGCTGCTGACCTGCAGCGTCCGGCTGCGATCCAACAGCTGGAAACGCTGGGCGGCCAGATCGATGTTGCGGTCTACCAGGATACCAGGACGAGTGACACGCCCAAGGTCGCCAGGGAAGGCGTAAGGCGCGCGGAAGAGCTTAACGCCGCGTGGGCAATCGTTGACACGGCCGGCCGGTTCCAGGTGGACGACGAGCTGATGGCCGAGCTGGAATCGGTGAAGGACGCCGTTTCCCCCGACGAGACGCTGCTGGTCGTTGACGCAATGACGGGTCAGGAAGCCGTCGAAGCCGCCAGGCAGTTCCACGACCGAATCGGGCTGACCGGCCTCATTATGACCAAGATGGATGGAGACGCGCGAGGTGGCGCGGCGCTATCGATCACATCGGTTACGGGCGTACCAATCAAGTTCATCGGCACGGGCGAGCGTGCGGAGGCTCTGGAGGCATTCTACCCGGACAGGCTCGCTTCTCGCATACTGGGAATGGGCGACGTGCTTACGCTCATAGACAAGGCACAGGCGACCATTGACCAGGATGAAGCCGCCGAGATGGAGCGCAAGATACGGCAGCAAACGTTCGACTTGGACGACTTCCTGGGACAGCTTCAGCAGCTCAAGCAGATGGGGCCGATCAGCCAGGTGCTCGAGATGGTGCCCGGCTTTTCCGCAATGAAGGGCAAGGTGTCGATGGACGAACTGGACGGCAGTCACCTCGTGAAGACTGAGGCGATAATCCGTTCCATGACGCCTGAGGAGCGCCGCAGGCCGGAGATTATCGGCGGCAGCAGGCGGCGACGCATCGCGAAGGGCAGCGGCACCACGCCGCAAGATGTGAACCAGCTCCTGAACCAATTCAGCCAGATGCAGAAGATGATGCGCCAGTTCATGGGTGTGAGTGCAAAGGGCGGCAAGGGCAGCAAGCGCCAGAGCAAGAAGATGCGGCGAATGATGCGCCAGCAGGGGAACATCTTAAACCTGCCGAATGTGTAGGGGCTCCTTTACAGATCCAGAGAAATCTCTTTGCCCTCCAGGATAGATCGTTCCGCTTCATTGCATAGGACGACGGCTAGCTTGCCCTCCTCGGGTGAGACGATCGGCTCTCGTTTGCGGAACGCCTCCACCACGAGCCTCATCTGCTCTTCGAGTTCGAATGCCTCCCCTGAGGTAGCATCGAGTTCCAGCGTCCGCGCTCCATCATCCGTACTGCCCTGTGCTTTCAGTTCAAACGAGGGTTCACGTGTGCGGTCCATATCGCCCGACCAGACTCCGCGCATAGAGCCCTCCGTGCCGACGACTTCGGTTACGAAGTGGTGCTCGAAGCCTCCCAGCGTCTGGCTTATGACGGCGTACGCGCCGTGAGAGAACTTCACGACCGCGGTGAAATTGTCGTACATCCCCTTGTCGCGGTCCTTGGAGTTGCCAAATGCCCTGACGGATTCGGGCTTGCCCCACCCTTCCATGTACCACACGGCCTGGTCGAAAAAGTGGATGGGCTCCTCCAGAATCCACGAGCCTACCATTTCGCTCCGGTAGCGCCAGTTCTGCGAGGTGTGCCGGAACGGGAATCTGAACAGGCTGATGTTGACGTACATTGGCGTTCCGATCTCGCCGGCGTCGATATTCCTCTTGATACTGCCCCACTGGCTTGACAGACGGAACTCCTCTCCGATGGTGAGTACGCGATTTTTCCGTTGTGCCGCGGCTATCAACCTGTCGCACTCTTCGGCGGTTGCCGCCATTGGCTTTTCCAGAAGCACATCCTTGCCGCTTTCGAGGGCTGCTATGCCCACTTCGGCGTGCAGAAAGTTCGGCACGACTACGGTGACGGCATCTAAGTCGTCCTGAGCCAGCAGGCTTCGGTAATCGAGGTGTACGGGCACGTCAGGATATTCCTGCCGGGCAATCTCGGCCGTTCCTTCGCTGCGGCAGCTAATGGCTGCCAGTTCCGCGCCGTCCATCTTGGCAATCGCATCGGCGTGCCTCCTGCCCCAAAGTCCGTAGCCGATCACTCCAATACGCATGTCACTTCTATCTCCTGTTGTGCAGGGTGTACAATGAGCCGATGATCGCCGCTTTCCAAATCGGGAACATTCCGATGGATCTAATTCCAAACATAAGGCCGGGGCGAACGCAGTTCAGGTCTGGTTGGCCCGAGACCTGCTGCCGACCTGCTGATCCGAGTAACCTACATTGTTAGATACCCTCAGCGCAACTGAGCTCGCATTCGCTCTGATGGTGGTCTTCTTTGCCTGCACTGTGTTCAGTGCGATGGGCTTCGGAATCGGAATCGTCGGCCTGCCGTTCCTGTTCCTGATGTTTGACCCGGCAACTTCGATCATCTTGCTGAATGCGATGGCGCTCCCCGTCGTCATCTTGGTCGTCCTGCGAAACCGAGAGCATCTGAGCAGTGGCGTGTCATATGCACTGGCACTGCATCTAACCATGACTGATAAGAAGCGAGAGACTGCGGACGCGGAGTCAAAGGAGACCCATTTACTTGGTTGTACTCTAAACATGCCTGAAATAGTGCCAATCGTCGTGGCAGGCATTGTGGGCGCAATGATAGGGGGATGGGTGCTGGCGATGCTGGACATCGCCGAGTACAAGGACATCTTCGGGATCGCGGTACTGCTGGTGATCATCGCGATTACGGTTGGTGGCATGTTCAAGGTGCCGTTCTCGTTGCCCAGAGCGAGCATCCTGGGGCCAGTGTGCGGCTTCCTGGTGGGCGTATTCATTACTGGGATAGGCGTGGGCGGGCCGCTGCTGGTGTTGTTCTTCATCTCACAGGGCTGGGGACGCCAGGGGACCCGCGCGTCGATGGCGCTATACTTCATCTTTATGGGGACCGCGCTGCTGGTGAGCTACGGGATTAACGACCTGTACACTCCTGCCAGAACAACGCTTCTGCTGGCATCCATCGTCCCCGCCATCGTCGCCGCGCTGCTCGGCGACCGCATAGCGAGGAGCCTGACGGATGTGGTGTGGCGACGTGCCGTTGTCGGGCTAGTGCTGGCATCCAGTGCGTTTGCACTTGCGACGAAGGTGGTCAATATAGCGTCCACTTGATGGAAGAGATCGAAATGTACGGGATTGACAAATCAAGACGAAAAGGAGGCAATGATGTCTGACCGGAAGATTGGTTACGTTGGCTTGGGAAACATGGGCGGCGGCATGGCGTCGCACCTGGTGGCGAGCGGTTATGATGTGACTGTGTACGATGTCCGTGCTGAAGCGGTGCAGGCGCTGGTGGACAAGGGCGCCACTGCTGCATCAACGCCAAGAGAGGTCGCGGAGCAGTGCGATGTAATAATCTCGTCTCTGCCGACGCCGCAGATCGTGGAGAATGCCGCGACCGGCGAGAATGGAATCGTGCAGGGGCTGAGCGCGGGCAAGGTCTATATCGACATGAGCAGCATCGACCCGGACACGACACGCAGGGTCGGCGCCGCAGTGCGCGAGGCGGGCGCCGAGATGCTGGATGTGCCGGTTGGCATGGGACCGGCGCAGGCTGCCAGTGGACAGCTGACACTCATGATCGGCGGAGACGCGAGCGTTGTGGAGGACTGCAAGGATGTGCTGGACACGCTCGGCGACCAGCAATTCTACTGCGGTGAACTTGGGCTGGGCGTTACCACCAAGATCGTCAACAATCTCGTGTCCTGCTCGGTCGCAACGCTTCTGGGCGAAGCCGTTACGATGGGTGTTGCAGCGGGCCTCGACCCTGAAAAGCTCCAGGAAGTCATGGACAACACGGCGGCAAGCACGCTGCACGGGCGAACCGCTCTGAAGGCGAAGGTATTCGAGCGCAATTTCGATCCGGGATTCAAGCTCGCGCTGTCGCACAAGGACCTCGGGCTTGCGGCGCAGCTGGCGGCATCGCTCGGGGCGGCGAACATGGTGGGTTCCGCGGCATACCAGGTGCAGACACTCGCGATGGGCAAGGGGCTAGGCAACGAGGACCAGTATGCGGCGATTAAGGTAGCTGAAGAGACGGCCGGTATCGAGGTCAAGGGCAACGAATAGATCGCGTCAGTTCCGAAGTCGCCTACGCCACTGGAGGACACGAGGCCAGTAGGCGAGTGATACGGCGACGGCCAGGGCGCCCAATATGGCGGAGACGATGTAAGTTTCGCGAAACGCCAGCACGAATGCTTCGATGCGATCCGGGGATGCCGCTTCGTGAATCGCAAGACGTCCGTCGAACACGCCACCCATCAGCGCGACGCTAGTGACGATGCCCATACTCATTGACAGCGAGATGAGCGCGCCACCGGTGCCGAGCCGGTCGCGCGGGACCGCTCCCATTATCAGTGTCGCGTTGGCTGCCTGAAACACGCCCAGTCCGACGCCGCCCAGCGCCATCCGCAACGCGACATCGCCTACTACCGACTCTGCCGTAAGCGTGCTGAACCAGAGCATCGCCACTGCGCTGACAATGAGCGCGGCAGTTGTCAGATAAGGCGGGGGCATTCTGTCGGCGAGCCACCCCCCGATAGGGGCGACACTCCCCGCAATTACGGGCGTGAGCATCAGCAGGAATCCGAGTGCTTTGGCATCGACTTTCAGGACATCGGAGACGTAGAAGGGCAGGATGAAGAGGTTCACGAATGTCGACATGAACATCAGGAAGGACGCCGCGATTACAGGAACGAGGAGCGGGTGCGTTAACAGGCCCGGATCCAGGACCGGGTGCTGAACTCGACGCTCCAATCGAATCAGGAGGGTGAGGGCAGCCACAGATCCAGCTGCAAGCATCAAGACCACCGGCGAGAGCCAGCCAATCCTGCCCCCCAGCGTCAGGAATAGCACCAGACAGGCCAGCCCTACAGCGGCAAGGGCGGCGCCACGCATGTCGTAGCGCTGTCTTACTCTCGGGCCGTACTCGGACAGTATGAGCAGGGCAAGGACGATGGTAATCAGCGTGAGGGGCACACGGGCCAGGAAGATCGAGCGCCAGCCGAACGCGTCAACCAGCGCGCCGCCGCCAAGCGTTGCCGAGATCATTCCCAGCGTGGAAATGGCGGACATCAAGCCGAGCGCCCTGCCGCGCTCCTCGGACGGAAAGATGGCTGTGATCAAGGCAGGTGCGGATGCTACGATGAGTCCGTTGCCGATTGCCTGCGTGACGCGCAGGGCGAGCACGAATGGCAGTGTGGGCGCGAGGCCTATCAGTAGGACCGCCAGGGCATATGCCGCCAACCCGATGATGTAGAACCGGCGCAGACCATAAACATCGGCGGCACTTCCGAGACCGAGCTGAAGGCTCGTGCTGCTGCCGACGTACAGGACAATTATCCATTGGACAGTGCGCAGGTCTGTGCCGAGGTTGTCGGTGATATCGGGCAGGGCGACATTGACGGCGAGGTCGAGCGAGGTCAGGAACATGCCGAGGGCGGCCGCTACCAGACCGAGCCACTTGTTAGTTGCTCTAACTGTCGTCGTTTCCGTCGCTAAGTCCTATTTTGGCGGGTAGCTGTGCCACTTGCTGCCCGGCGCTTCGATGAATTCTGTCAGCAACTCCCGCGGTTCGCTTATGTCGAGGTCGATGACCTCCACGCCGTGTCGGAGCATCATTTCCAGACCTTCGTTGGCTGTCCGACCCTCTGCCACAATGACCTTCGTGATGCCGAACTGCAGGACGGCGCCCGCGCACATGTAACAGGGCATAAGCGTGGTGTAGAGCGTCAGGTCGCTGTGCTCATACACTTTCTCGCGGGCATTATAGAGGCAGTTGATCTCCCCGTGCATTATGGGGTCGCCATCCTGCACGCGGCGGTTGCGTCCCGTTGCTATCAACTTGTTGCCGCTAGCGAGGGCTGCGCCGATGGGAACGCCGCCTTCCTCATATCCACGCCTTGCCTCGTCCAGCGCCGCCCTCATGAACTGGTCTATCAAAAGTGGACTCCCTTGTGCGCTCTGCCCGCTTAGCTACCAGCCGAGCGCGTAGCATGCGCGCCGAGGATCGGCTCCCGCACTGAGCACGCCGGTGTCGGGATCGCGGCGGGTTACCGTTGCGCCCATGCCGCAGGTTGCGGCCTCCACGAGATCGCCATGTCCCAATGCCCTGAGCGCATCCCAGTTCTCGGCGGGATAGCCTTGTTCGAGCGACACACGGTTGGGGTAATAGACGTGCGGGTAGAAGGAGTCTGGCACGCTCTCGGTGGCGAATCGCGGCGCTTCGACAGCTTCCTGAGCGTTCATGCCCCACATCAGTGTGTTCAGCATAAGCTGCACATTCGCCTGCGCCTGGTGGTCGCCGCCTGGGCAACCGATTGTCATCACTGGTGTGTCGTCCTTTGACACGATGTAGTTTATGAGCGTAGTGCGCGGGCGCTTGCCCGGCTCCAGCCTGTTCGGATGGCCGTCGATGAAGTTGAACATCTCGATACGGGTGCTGATTGCCGCGCCCTGCTCGGGGAAGAATACGCCCTTGCTGAATGAACCGCCGCTTGGCGTGGCGCACACCAGATTGCCGTCGCGGTCGATGCAGGCGATGTGCGTGGTGCCGCTGCTGTTGCCGGACTCACCCGCTGCTGCGCCGACGGGGATCTGCGCGGTGCCGTTGGCTGGCATGCTGACCGCAGAATACTTCCACGGATTCCCAGCTGCGGGCAACTCGGGGTGCGCCTTCGACGGATTGATCTGCTGAGCGCGCTCTGCAGCGTATTCCTTCGATATGAGGCCGTCTATCGGCACCGTGGCATAACTTGGATCGCCATAGAACGCCTCGCGGTCGGCGAATGCGAGCTTCGTAGCCTCTAGAACCGTGTGAGTGTATTGCGGCGAGTTGTGTCCCATCGCTACCAGGTCGAAGGACTCCAGGATGTTTAGTATCTGCAGCGCCATAATGCCCTGAGTCCAGGTGGAGTGGCTGCTGATCTCGTGACCAAGGAATGTCCCCTTGACCGGCTCGCCGTACTCCGGCACATAGTTTGCGAGGTCGTCCTCGCTCAGTATGCCGCCGACTTGCCGGGAGTATGTGACCACGCTTTTTGCGATATCACCCTTGTAGAAAGCGTCGTTTCCTGCGCGGATTCCGTCGATGCGATTACCGTTGCAGGCGTTCTCCGCGGCGACCATCTGCTTCAGCATGTTGGCGAGGTTCTTCTGCACGAGCATCGAGCCTGGCTCCGGCACGTCCCCATTGTCGAAGAAGATATTACTGCCACCCGGCGGGAACAGGTCAAACTGCTCGCGAGTTCCCGGACTATCCAACCGCTGCAGCATGTACTCGTAGTTCGGAAACCCGAATTCGGCGTGGTGGATTGCAGGGGCTAGCACCTCGCCAAGTGACTTCGTGCCGTAGCGCTCAAGCATCGATGTAAGTGCCGCGACCACGCCGGGCACTGTAAAGGACATCGGCGCGTCCTCCCCCGGTCCGGTTGGAATCTCGTCGAATCCGCGGGACTTATAAAAGTCAACGCTCGCCTTCGCGGGAGCATTTCCTTGCCCGCTGAGAGAGAGCAGGTCGCCGCTGCGCGAGTCGTACATCATGAACACACCTTCAGCGAGCAACGAGTAGTTCGCTAGCGGCTCGGTGACGCCCGCGGCAAAGGTCGCTGCTACGACCGCGTCGAAGGCATTGCCGCCGTTCAGCAGCATGCGCATGCCTGCCATTGAGGTCAGATAGTGGCCGCTGGAGATGACGCCCTGCGTGCCATACACGACAGGCCTACCGGTTGGAGGGCGCACCGTATCACCCTTGTCTATGCTCAGATGGTTCTCATAAGTAGGCATATCCTGTCCTTCCTGACGCATGTGTGTGTATCTTCGTTCCGGTTATATTCCGATAGGCAGGCGAGGATGTCAATCTGCCTGCCATGCTGAGCCGTGAGGCTACCGCTCCCGCAGCTTTTCCAGCGAGAAGTCATCGCTGTTGATCCAGTCGCGATGAGCCTCCTCTCGCTTCAGAACGTCGTTGGCGGCAGCTACGACATCTCGCGCAATTTCGTTCGGTATGGTCACGACGCCATTGGCGTCCGCATGTATCAGGTCGCCGGGGTTTACCAGCACGCCGCTTATCCGCACGGGCACCTGCGCCTCCATGAATCCGAAGTTGCCATGAGCGGGAACCATACCGGGCGCAAAGTAGTGGAAGCCCATTTCACGGACCGTGTCCACGTCTCGGACGCCGCCGTCGGTAACCAGTCCAATCGCGCCAAGCCTCATTGACACCGTCGCCAGGCCGTCCCCGAAGTGACAACCGTGCTTCGGCTTGGAGCTGAGGTCTTTCAGTGCAAGCACGACCGGCTTGGGCGATGCCTCTATGGCTTCGAACATCTGGAAGCGCGCCTCGCGGTCGTGGACCCTGCCGTGCGTTGTCGTGTCCAGCGTGGCGGTGACGGCGTATCCGACCATCACTCCAAACTCAGGGAACATGCAGCGGATGTCCCAGCCCATAAACCCGTCGGTGTTGCTGCGGATGTCGAAGTGCTCGATGGCGTTGGCAATTGTTGCGGTGTCTATCTGCCGCAGGGCGTCCAGCTCAGCGTTGTTTAGTGGGTCTTGCATGGTAGAATCTCCGTTGAAGTCAATCGGTTTGTCGGTCTGTCAGTTTATCAGTATTCGACGCTGAATTGTTGACCGGAAATGTCGTCAGGCATTCAGAAGATGCATGTTCATCCAGGATAGAAAGGAATCTGATTTATGACAGTGAATAAGGTGCTTATGACCGGGGCGACGGGCTACATCGCCAACCAGTTGCTGCCCACCTTCCGGGAGAGCTACGAGATGGTTCTGGTGGATGTAAAAGACGAGAACCCCCGCGGCGATAAAGTGGAAGGCGTGGAGATAGCCAATCTCATCGACACTGATCGAAGCAAGTATGCTCACCTGTTTGATGGTGTGGACGCGGTTGTGCATCTTGGATACAAGCGACGTCAGGGCGAGCCGCTCGACCACTTCTTCGACGAGAACGAGAATGTGCAGATGGCGTACAACGTGCTGCGCAGCGCCTATGACGCCGGCGTGCCGCGCCTCGCCATCGCGAGTTCCAATCACGCCGCCGACTGGTACGAGCACAATCTCATACACACGCGCAAGATGGAGTCGCTCGACCCGTACAAGCTGCCGCTGTCCGACAACTTCTACGGCTGGGCAAAGGCGACATATGAGCATCTGGGATTCTTGTTCGCTTGCGGCCTAGGCGGCTTCAATGACGGCTCCGGCAGGCAGCAGCATACGGGCGGCACGTCGTATCTCCGCAAGACGGGCGTCGTAATGGTGCGCATCGGCGCGCCGCGAGAGCTCGACCCCGCGACATATGTGGACGACCCGGACAATTACAAGCGCGACCTCGGGGCGTACATCAGCCCGCGCGACATCACGCAGCTCTTCCAGAAGGCAATCGAGGCTCCAGGCATCGAGAACGAGCACGGCGTCCCCTGGCAGGTGGTGTACGGAATCAGCAACAATACGCGGGCTTTCTGGTCACTGAGCAATGCGCGTGAGGTGCTGGGCTACGAGCCGGAGGATGACTCCGAGGTGAAGTTTGCTGAAGATATCCGCCGGTTGCTGGTTGATGGCGGCGCCTCAGGTGGCAGAGTTGGGTAGCCATCGCGTCGAAAACTTGCTCCGCACCCTGCGCGATAGAGGGACCGGCACCGCAGACTTCCGCAGGAATTCAGACGAACTGGCCCGGCTGCTGTGTGAAGAAACGCTGGAGCGGCTAAATGGGGACAGCGAGGACGGTCTGATGCTTGTGCCGGTATTGCGCGCGGGACTGGCACTGCTTCCGTCATTTGCCGCTGCAAGACCGGATGCTCCGGTAGCATTCATAGGGATTGCGCGCGACGAGGATACGGCGCAGCCTGACTTGTACTACACACGGTTCCCTGAAGCGATGCCACCGCGGGCGCTGATTATTGATCCAATGCTTGCCACGGCGGGAACGGCGTGCCTCGTTGCCGAACTGCTGAAGCGAGAGGGCTATCCTGCGGAGGCGATACACTTCGTGGGCGTGTTGGCGTCGTGCGAAGGTATTGAGCGGCTCGCCGGGGTGATTCCTCGCAACAACATCAATGTCGTTGCTGTCGACCCGGGGCTGGACGCGCGGAAGTTCATTGTGCCCGGCATTGGCGACTACGGTGACAGGTACTTTGGGACATAGGGCACCTGGCGGCAATTCTGAAATCTGCGGGTTGACGCTGTGGTAGAATTACGGCGCGGTCGTCACCGACGACTAAGTAAATTTAACAGAACCTGAAACAGGAGGAAAACCGATGAGACCCAACAAGCTAAAGCAGAAGCTAGACGCGGGCGAACCTACGCTAAGCACTCATATACTCTCGGCGTGGCCGGCGGTGGTGGAGGCTATCGGGCATGCGGGCGTGTATGACTACGTGGAATTCGTTGCGGAATACGGAACGTTCGACTTGCATGATCTGGATAACCTGTGCCGAGCCGCAGAGCTATACGACATGGGCTCGATGATCAAGGTCGACCAGAGCCACCAGGCGTTCCTGGCGCAGCGCGGTATCGGCGCCGGCTTCACGAGCGTGCTCTTCACTGACTGTCGAAGTGCTGCCGATGTGCGCGAATGCATCCGGCAGGCTAGGCCCGATACGCCGGACGACAAGGGTATGTACGGTGTGGCGACTCGACGTAATACTTACATGGGCTACGGCGGCTCTCCCGAGTATGTCGATTCGCTCAATGACATAGTAATGGCCGTCATGATCGAGAAGAAGGGCGCGGTTGATGAGCTGGAAGAGATCCTGGAGATACCGGAGCTCGACATGGTGCAGTGGGGAGGCTCGGACTTCTCAATGAGCATCGGTAAGCCCGGCCAGCGCAATGCCCCCGAAGTTATCGCGGCGCATGACAAGACATTCAAGACCGCTATCAATATGGGTGTGGCACCCCGGGCGGAAATCCAGTCGCCGGACGAGGCGAAGAAGTACCTGGACATGGGCGTGCGCCACTTCTCCATTGGCACGGATTTGGCGATCCTGTTCGGCTGGTGGAAGAGCAACGGGGAGGCGCTGATGCGAGCGATGCAGGGCGAATAGGCCCGGGCGTGAGTGTGGAGGGTTCGTATAACCGTCATTAACCTTGCCTAGCCTATGGTGTGCAATTACAATAGTAGGACGTGTCGGGGCGTAGCGCAGTCGGGAGCGCGCCACGTTCGGGACGTGGAG